>DATEJH010000001.1:0-54749 GCA_035278205.1 Novosphingobium sp.
CTAGAGGCTGTTATGGACTTGTGAGTCCGCATGGATTCAAAGGCTTGGATGGAGCCTTGCCGCAAGCCTTATCCGTCTGACGTATCCGACGAGGAATGGTCTCTGATCGCGCCGTATCTGACGCTGCAACGCGAGGATGCGGGGCAGCGGGAACACAGCCTGCGCGAGGTATTCAATGGTCTGCGCTACATCGTGAAGACCGGTGCGCCGTGGCGCTGGATGCCGAACGACCTGCCGCCCTGGGCGGCGGTGTATCAGCAGACGCAGCGCTGGCTGTCGGCGGGTTGCTTCGAGGCGCTGGTGGACGATCTGCGTGCGGTGCTGCGCCTGGCCGCGGGGCGAGCGACCGAGCCGACCGCCGCGATCATCGACAGCCGGACCCTGCGCTCCACGCCCGAGAGCGGCGAGCGCGCCGGTTACGACGGCGGCAAGCGCAAGAAGGGCTCAAAGATCCACATGGCGGTCGATACGCTGGGCCACCTGCTCGCGCTACACGTAACGCCGGCCAGCGCCGAGGATCGCGGTGAGGTCGCACGGCTCGCCCGCACCATCCAGACCGTCACCGGCGATCATGTCGATCTCGCCTATGTCGATCAGGGCTATACCGGAGCGCGTGCCGCCGATGCCGCAGCCCTGCACGGCATCAAGCTGGAGGTCGTCAAGCTGCCCGAAGCCAAGCGCGGCTTCGTCCTCTTGCCGCGCCGCTGGGTGGTCGAGCGATCATTCGCCTGGGCAACCCGCTTCCGGCGCCTCGTCAAAGACTACGAGCGTTACGCGCAAACACTCGCCGGTCTGCACCTCGTCGCTTTCGCATGCATCATGATGAAACAGGCTACCGCTATCGCCGCAGGTTCATAACAGCCTCTAGTCAGACTTGGGTGGATGCAAATTTCACGCTGCTTGCTGCAGCCGCTAAAAGCAGGCCCCAATGACAACTTTCTGACGGAGTATCTTTGTTTTTGTTCGCGCTTACGTAATTTTTGAATAGCTTCTGGTAATAGAACTGTCATTCTGGAATTTTCGTGTAATTTCCGTATGATATTCTGATTGAATGACTCTGCACTGCGGCATAAATGCCACTGCGAGCGGCAGCGCGAGCAAGCCGTTAGGTTTGCACAACAAATCTGAGAGCATGTGATGTTACGTCATCGCTTGATGCTCGTGCGCCGGCCGTGCCAGAGAGGTTTCATGAGCATTGCGCATCACCATCACCATGCCGAAGCCCACGGGCACCATCACGGTCCGCCCTCGCCCGCGAATGCCGGCAGGGCGTTCGCAACTGCGGTAGCGCTCAATGTCGGCTTCGTGGTGGTTGAAGTCGTCGCCGGTCTGCTCAGCGGCTCAATGGCGCTGCTGGCCGATGCCGGGCACAATCTTTCGGACGTGCTCTCGCTGTTGCTGGCATGGGCCGCGAGCGTCCTTTCCGCCCGGCCGCCATCGCGGCAGTTCACCTACGGCCTGAAGAGTTCGTCGATCCTGGCCTCGATCGCCAATGCCGCGCTGCTCTGGGTGGCGATCGGCGCGATCCTTGTGGAGACGATCCGCCGTTTCACGGAACCCGCCTCGGTGGCAGGCGGCACCATGATGGTCGTGGCCGGCGCCGGCATAGCGGTGAATGCGGCTTCCGCGCTGCTCTTCGCCAAAGGCCGCAAGTCCGACCTCAACCTGCGCGCCGCCTTCGTTCACCTGATGGCAGACGCCGCGGTGTCAGCGGGCGTGGTCATCGCCGGTTTTGGTATCCTCGTGACCGGCTATGCTCTGATCGATCCAATCACTTCACTGGCGATCACGGCGGTCATCGCATGGTCGAGCTGGGAACTTCTGGGCGACTCGCTGCGGATGGGGATGCTGGGAGTTCCCAAGGGAATCGACATCGGCAGAGTGCGCGAATTCCTGCAAGGGCAACCCGGCGTGCGACGAGTCCACGACCTCCACGTCTGGCCGATGAGCACGACGGAGAACGCTCTTACCGCTCATCTCGTCATGCCGGGCGGGCACCCTCCCGACGCATTCCTGCACGAGCTGGCCACCCGCCTCCATCACGACTTCGGCATCCACCACCCGACCTTTCAGGTGGAGACCGACGCCGAAGCCTGCGCGCTGGAATGCGAGACGGCGGTTTAGGAGCTTTCCGACCTATATCGATCGGCGACGCCTGGAACTGGAAGTGCCATCATCCCTCTGGCTCGATGTCGAAATGCAGCGCATCTCGCGCATAAGCAAAAGGTCGTCCGCCTGAAGGCGGACGACCTTCGAATGTCCTGTGCGGAGCCAGTCCCAATCAGGCCGCGGCTTCGGCCTTGTCGCCCTTGAGTACGCGGACGGGCTCCTTGCGGCCTTCGACGACGTCCTTGTCGACGACGACTTCGGCGATGTTGCTCTCGGTCGGCAGGTCGAACATGGTGTCCAGCAGCAGGCCTTCGACGATAGAGCGCAGCCCGCGTGCGCCGGTCTTGCGGTCGATCGCCTTCTGCGCGATCGCCTCGAGCGCTTCGTCGGTGAACGTCAGTTCAACGTCCTCGAGCTCGAAGAGCTTGGCGTATTGCTTCACCAAAGCGTTCTTGGGCTCACGCAGGATCTTCACCAGCGCGTCGATGTCGAGATCCTCGAGCGTGGCGATAACGGGCAGGCGGCCGACGAATTCGGGAATCAGGCCGAACTTGAGCAGGTCCTCGGGCTCTGCCTTCTGCAGCAGTTCGCCCACCCGACGCTTGTCCGGATCGGCGACATGCGCGCCGAAGCCGATCGAGCGCTTCTGCAGGCGGTCGGCAATGATCTTTTCCAGGCCGGCGAAAGCGCCGCCGCAAATGAACAGGATATTGGTGGTGTCCACCTGCAGGAATTCCTGCTGCGGGTGCTTGCGGCCGCCCTGCGGCGGGACGGAGGCGGTCGTGCCTTCCATGAGCTTGAGCAGCGCCTGCTGCACGCCCTCACCGGAGACGTCGCGGGTGATCGACGGGTTCTCCGCCTTGCGGCTGATCTTGTCGATCTCGTCGATGTACACGATGCCGTGCTGCGCCTTCTCGACATTGTAGTCGGAGGCCTGGAGCAGCTTCAGTATGATGTTCTCCACGTCCTCGCCCACGTAACCGGCTTCGGTCAGCGTGGTGGCGTCGGCCATGGTGAAAGGCACGTCGAAAGTCTTCGCCAGCGTCTGCGCGAGCAAGGTCTTGCCCGAGCCGGTCGGGCCGACGAGCAGGATGTTCGACTTCGAAAGTTCGACATCCCCTTGCTTGCCGCTGTGCTTGAGGCGCTTGTAGTGATTGTGCACCGCGACCGAAAGCACGCGCTTGGCCCGGTCCTGCCCGATCACATAATCATTCAGCGTTTCGCAGATTTCGCGGGGAGACGGCACTCCGCCGTCCTTCTTCCCGGCGATACCGGCCTTGGTTTCCTCACGAATGATGTCGTTGCACAGCTCGACGCATTCATCGCAGATGAAGACCGTGGGGCCCGCGATCAGCTTGCGCACTTCGTGCTGCGACTTGCCGCAGAAGCTGCAGTACAGGGTGCTTTTCGCGTCAGATCCACTCAATTTCGTCATTTTCCATCTTTGGCCCCAGGCGACTCGGCCAGTCTACCCTGCCGGGGCCCGGTTTAGCAATCCTGGGCCGAATTGATTGACATTGGCTGAAGGGCCGAGCCAACAGCCTGTACCGTCAGGCGCGTGTCAGCCTTCCGCCGGCTTTTCGATGTCGGGCCGCGATTCGAAGACCTTGTCGACGATGCCGAACGCCAGCGCTTCATCCGCTTCGAGGAAAGTATCGCGGTCCATCGCCTTCTCGATATCGTCGAGCGACTTGCCGGTGTACTTCACGTAAAGGTCATTCAGGCGCTTGCGCATGCGCAGGATCTCGCGCGCCTGGATTTCGATGTCCGAAGCCATGCCGCGGGCGCCGCCCGAAGGCTGGTGGACCATGATGCGGGCGTTGGGCAGCGCGATGCGCATCCCCGGCTCGCCTGCCGCAAGCAGAAAGCTGCCCATCGAAGCTGCCTGCCCGATGCACACGGTGGACACGCGCGGGCGGATGTACTGCATCGTGTCGTGGATCGCCATGCCCGCCGTGACGACGCCCCCCGGCGAGTTGATGTACATCGAGATGTCCTTGGATGGGTTCTCCGATTCCAGGAACAGCAGCTGCGCGACGATCAGCGAGGCCATGTGATCCTCGACCTCACCGGTGATGAAGACGATGCGCTCGCGCAAAAGGCGCGAGTAGATGTCGAAACTGCGCTCGCCGCGACTGGTCTGCTCGACGACCATCGGCACCAGGGCGCCGGTTACGGGATCAGTGGTGAACTTTCCTTGGGCGCCAGAAGCGCCAAACAGGTCGAGCATGGGAGTCCTCATCTGGTTGGTTCGCCTATGTCGCGTGCCGGGTGCCGATGTTCAAGAGGATTAACGCTCATTCGTCGTCCGGATCGGGACAATGACGGCCGCACCGGTACGCAAGGGTTCGCTAAACCTTCACGGCTAGGCAGCATCCCGAACGAATCGGGAGGGCTTGGCGTGCAAGGTAACGAAGAGGACTTACGCGGGGAACCGCAGGCAGCCATCGCCGCGATAATGCTCGCAGTGCTGGCGTCCGCGATCGCATGGACGGCATTGCACAGGGGCCCGTGGTACGACGAGTTCTACACCCAGTATGTGACCCGTCCGGGCTTGGGCTGGACCGAAGCGCTGACGACGAGCTGGCTCGCCGACAACCATCCGCCTTTTTTCTACATCCTGATGCGGGCGACGGCATGGTTTGGGGGCATCGAGGCTCATCGGTTGTTCAACCTTGCCGTCGCGACAGTCACCGTGGCAGGCGGCTGGATCACGGTGCGCCGTGAGCGGCGCCTGCGCGTTGTCGCTGTCGTGCTCGCTCTGCTGGTCGCGGCCAATCCGTGGACGATGATGTCCGCTACCGAGCTACGATCCTACTTCATTTCGCTCTGCGCAGGAATGCTGCTTTCGCTTGTATTGGCGATCATCTGGATCGCGCCCTTACAGGGAGGGCGGGCGAGACAGGTGGTCTACGCCGTGACGGCCTTCGTGGCCTTCAACACGCACATCGTCACCACGCTGTTCTGCGCAGCGCTGATCGTCCCTTTCGCAGGCGTGGCACTGCTGCGCAGAGACCGCGTGCGGCTACGCGCGCTGCTGCCAGCGCCGATCGCAGCAGGCTTGGTGTTCACGTTCGTAACGTTCTTCCAGTTCTCTCACTGGGATGGGAACACGCAAGTGTTCTGGCTTCCTGCCGGGCTCGATGTGGCGCGCTGGGCGATGGAGTTCGCGGTGCAGCGCACCCTGTTCGCGAACCTGCCGATCCTGCTCGGCGCCGTGGCGGGCGTATTCCTGCTCGGCCGCGATCTGGTGCGAACCAGAAGCGTTCCCGACCTGCTGGCAGTGATCCTGCTGACCGGCTCCGGCATCGCTCTTGCGTTCGCCCTGCTGCTTGGAATCCAGATGATCCGGCCGATCATCATCGAGAAGTACCTGACGGCGGCAGTGGGTGCGGTGGCGGTCGTGACGGCCATCGGTTGCTCGCATTTCCTCGTCAGGATGCCCCGATGGGTCGAAATTCCGATGCTGGTCATCGCTCTGGCGGCGAGCTGTTTCGCGCTTGCCGGCACCGTTCGCGAAGCGGCCGGCCGCACCAGCTGGATGGGCACCGGAAGGCTGATCGCACGTGTCGTGGCAAGCTGCCCCGACGCCACGGTTCACACCGATGACTTCTGGAATGCTGACGTCATGGCCATGCCGCCGTCGGACAATCGGCGCGTTGCACCCTGGGCCTACGATCTGGTGGCCCGCCGTCTCGCGGTTCGGCTGGAGCCCGTCGCGTCACGCAAGCTGTCGCCGAAGTGCCCC
The DNA here is from genome assembly GCA_035278205.1 of Novosphingobium sp. Taxonomy (GTDB): domain Bacteria; phylum Pseudomonadota; class Alphaproteobacteria; order Sphingomonadales; family Sphingomonadaceae; genus Novosphingobium. The sequence continues at coordinate 5,858 of DATEJH010000001.1, forward strand.
AATCTGTTCTGGGCCGAACACGACAGTACGCGCCGCTTCGACGCGGGACAGGTCCTGAGGCACCTGCAGCAAAGCGGTTTCCCGATCGGTTCGATCACGCTTTACCGGGTGGGCGACGGCTGGGTCGCCAGCGACCGCCCTCTCAATCTCGTGCTATTCCCGCGAGCGGCCAAGCCGGGAAACGGAAAGGCCCGGAAGCGTTGAACGCCCCGGGCCTTTCCTGTCGATCCTGTGCGGATCACTCTTCGCTCTTGGCAGCCTTCTTGGCCGAAGCCTTCTTCGCCGCCGGCTTCTTGACGGCGGGCTCGGCCTCGCCCTCATCGGCAACCGCCTTCTTGGCAGGAGCCTTCTTCGCCGGAGCCTTGGCGGCGGGCTTCTCGGCCTCCGCTTCGTCGGCCGCGTCGGCCTTCTTGGCTGCGGTCTTCTTGGCCGGAGCCTTCTTCTCGGCGGCCTTCTCGCCCTCGGCTTCCTCAGCCGCTTCGGCCTTCTTGGCTGGCGCCTTCCTGGCCTTCTTGACAGGCTTCGCGGCGGCTTCGTCGGCGTCAGCCTCAATCGCGGCCTGGAGCTCGTCGCGCGTCACTTCGCGCTCGGTCACTTCGGCCTTGTCGATCAGGAAATCGACGACCTTGTCTTCATAGAGCGGCGCACGGAGCTGGGCGGCCATCATAGGATCGTTGCGGACATAGTCCATGAAACGCTGGCGATCTTCCGGCCGGTACTGCGAGGCAGCCTGCGAGACCAGCATCGACATCTCCTGCGCGCTGACCTCGACACCGTTCGACTGGCCGATTTCCGACAGCAGCAGGCCCAGACGTACGCGGCGTTCGGCGATCTTGCGATAGTCGTCCTTCTCGGCCTCGATCTCCTTCAGCGCCGCCTCGGGGTCTTCCTCGTGGCCCGCTTCGTGAGTGAGCTGCTGCCAGATCTGGTTGAACTCGGCCTCGACCATCGTCGGCGGGACCTCGAAGTCATGGCCGGCGGCAAGCTGGTCGAGCAGCGAGCGCTTCATCGCGGTGCGGGTGAGGCCGGCGGTCTCCTGCTCGAGTTGGCCCTTGAGCAGGTTGCGGAGCTGTTCAAGGCTCTCGAGGCCCAGTTCCTTGGCGAAATCGTCGTCGATCTTCGCTTCGGCGGGAGCCTTCACTTCATGCGCGACGATGTCGAACGCGGTTTCCTTGCCGGCGAGGTTCTTGGCCGGATAGTCTTCGGGGAAAGTCACCGTGATGGTGCGCTCATCACCGGCCTTGATGCCGACGAGCTGTTCCTCGAAGCCGGGGATGAGGCGGCCCGAGCCGATCACGATCGGCTGCTTCTCGGCCTTGCCGCCCTCGAACTCGACGCCGTCCAGCTTGCCAGTGAAATCGCAGATGACCTGGTCGCCATCCTCGGCCGCGCCGTCCTTGGTCTCGAAGCGCTGCTGCTGGCTCGCAATGCGCTCGACCGACTCGTCGACCTGCGCTTCAGTCACCGGCACGACCAGCTTCTCAAGCTTCAGGCCGTCAAGCGAAGGCGCTTCGATCTGCGGCAGGACTTCCAGGCTGACGGTCAGTTGGGCATCCTTGCCTTCCTCGTAGCCTTCGCCGAGCGAGACGTCGGGGTTCATCGCCGGGCGCAGAGCCTTGTCGGCGACCAGCTTGTCCATCGCCTCGCGGATCGTGGTGTTGAGCGCTTCCTGATGGATGGCGGGGCCGTGCATCTTCCTGACGAGGTTCGCAGGCACCTTGCCGGGACGGAAGCCGGGCATGCGCACCTGCGGCGCGATCTTCCTGATCTCACCCTCGACGCGGTCGGAGATGTCCCTGGCGGGAATGGTCACCGTGTAGGCGCGCTTCAGGCCCTCGTTGGTGGTTTCGACGATCTGCATTTCGATGCCTTCCTGTGCAATCCGTGGGGCCGCTGGCGCGACCATACTCGCGGTTCATCCTCTCACGCGGCGGACTGGTGCGGGCGAAGGGACTCGAACCCCCACATCTTTCGATACTGGAACCTAAATCCAGCGCGTCTACCAGTTCCGCCACGCCCGCTTGGATGAAGCCTGAAACTCAAGGGACGTGCCCTTATAAGCACGCGGGGAAAAGGGCAAGCGCCGCGACTCGTCCCGGTGGCGCGATCGATCCCTTGCGGCCGGGCCTGCCGGTGCCCACGTAACCCTAAACTGCATAAGAGAGGTTCACATGGCGACTCAGCCTGGCGACGTTCCCGCCAACAATCCGCCCGAAACGCCGGTTCAGCCGACGGAGCCGAACCAACCCTTCTCCCCCGCCGAAACGCCCCCTTCCGGCCCGGACATCGGTGAGCCGAACATATCGCCGGACGTCGACACGCCGGACGTTACGCCTGAGGAGCTGCCGCCGCCGCCGGACTGATCGGCCGCCTCGGCTATTTGCCTAATCGGGTCTCATCAGCGCGGCGAGTCTCAATAGCGGAGAGCGTCCAGGAGAGGCGGCCTTGCGCGGCGCAGGCTCGGGCAGCGACGGACATTCGAGGCAGAAGGCCTGAGCTCCGCGCGACGTGATCAGGTTGCCGAACTGGTCCGTGATCCGGTTCACCTGCGCCTGGCGACGGATGGCGACCAGGCTGGTGAGGTCATAGACCGCTTCGCCCTCTTCCGGCCTGCTGAACAGGCTGCGCACCATGGCGCTGAAGCGATCCGGCTCTTCGCCGATGAATTCCGCATGCCACGCGCCGTTGCCGACCCCGCCCAGCTTCGCCGCATAGGCGAGTGCGGCATGCAGGTCGCCCATCTGGTCCACCAGGCCGATCCGCTGTGCCTCTGCGCCGGGCCAGACCCGGCCTTGGGCGACCGCGTCGATCTGCTGCGGCGTGCGCCCGCGCGACTTCGCGGCGAGCCCGACGAACCGGTTATAGGTGTTCTCGATCGAGGCCTGAAGCATCCCGTCCACTTCGGGCGTGAAGCCGCCCATGAGGTCCGGCTGCCCCGATAGCGGGGTGGTGCGCACGCCGTCGGAGGTCACGCCGAAATCCGCGAGCGTGTTCTCGAAGCTCGGAATAACGGCGAAGACGCCGATCGATCCGGTCACCGTGCCCGGATCGGCGAATATCCGCTGGCCCGGAGTCGATACCCAGTAGCCGCCGCTCGCAGCCAGGTTGCCCATCGAGACGACCACCGGGATCTTCCGCGCCTTGTAGCGATCGATGGCTCGGCGGATGCGTTCGGCCGCCATGGCCGAACCGCCCGGCGAATCGACCCGGACCACCAGCGCCTTGAATCCCTCGTCGATATTGTCGTCGAGCAGGTCGGCGATGCGATCGCCGCCGGCCCGCCCCGGGCCGGCATCGCCGTCGACGATCTCGCCCGCGATGGTAACGACGCCGATCGCCGCGCCCGCCTGCTTCTCCGGGTGCGCGGCAAGCCACGCTTCGAGGCGGGTATGGGCATACGCAGGGCCCTCGCCGTAGCCTTCGCCTGCGATTTCGGCCACGCGCGCTTCGAACTGCGTTTCGTCGCCCACGCGGTCGACCAGCCCGGCCGCCTTCGCGCCTACGGCGAAATCTCCGTGCGATGCCTGCGCCCAGGCCAGCGGGTTCTGCGCGACGAGTTCGATCCTGGAGTTCGGCCGCGCCTTCTTCACGTCGGCTTTCCAGGCGTTCCACAGCGCGCCGTAGAGGTCTTCGTTCGCCTCGCGCGCCTCGGGGGACATGTCCTCGCGGATGTAAGGCTCCACGAAGTTCTTGTAGGTTCCCGCGCGATAGACATGGGCGTTGAGCCTGAAACGGTCGAACAGGCGCTTGAAATAGAGCTGCGTGCCGCCCGGTCCGGCTACGAATGCGCCGCCCATGGGATCTACCCAGGCCTCGCTGGCATGAGCCGCCAGCAGCACTCCATCGTCGGCATAGGCATTGGCGAAAGTCAGCACAGGCTTGCCGGCCGCTCGCACGGCGTCCATCACCGCGCCGATTTCGTGCAGGTGAACGAACCCGCCTCCCAGGAAACGCGAGAGATCGAGCACGACGACCTTGACCCGCTTGTCCTTTGCCGCGCCGCGCAGCGCGCGCTCGACATCGCGGGCCTGGAATTCGTCGGTCGGCGTCTCGCTCGACAGCAGTATCTGCAGCGGATTTATCTTGCTGCGTTCCTCGACGATCACGCCGTCCAGGTCGAGCAGCAGCGCCCCGTCCCTCACCTGCCCCGGGTTCGGGCGGGCCGACAGCACGGCATAGAGCAATGCAAAGAACAGCAGCAGGAAAAGCAGCGCCAGCGCATCCTTGAATGCGACGAGCAACTTCCAGACCTTGCGCGCGAATGTCATGAACGACCTGCCTTTCCGCGCGTATCCATACCTGCCGTTTGCCGCAGTGCAAAGGAGGCTCGGCCAAGGGAGCCACCATGCGCGCAGTCGAAGCATGCCCCCTCCGTTCGTGTCGAGCGAACTTGAGACACGAACGGAATGCCTTCCGACCACCTCCGAACAGGGCAAGTGGCGGTTGCCGTCCGAATTGGCTTGAGCGCGGGGCTCGCCTTGCCTAAGGCGTCATCTTCAATGACATCGCCAGAATTCACTTATCCGGAAGGCTCCGCCGCCTTCCCGCATCGCGGCCTCGTCGGCATCGCGGGACTCGCCCCGCATGAGATCATGTTCCTGCTCGACGAAGCGCAGCAGTGGGTGGAACTCAACCGCAACGCGCAGAAACGGCGCGAGCTGCTCTCGGGCCTGACGATCATCAATGCCTTCTTCGAGAATTCGACGCGGACGCTGCTCAGCTTCGAGATCGCCGGCAAGCGCCTGGGCGCCGACGTGGTCAACATGGCCGTCGCCACCTCCAGCGTGAAGAAAGGCGAGACGCTGATCGACACTGCCATGACGCTCAACGCCATGCGCGCCGATGCCATCGCCATCCGCCACGGCAGTTCGGGGGCGGTGCAACTCATCGCCGGCAAGGTGGACTGCCCGGTCATCAACGCCGGCGATGGCCAGCACGAGCACCCGACGCAGGCACTGCTCGACGCGCTCACGATCCGCCAGGCCAAGCGCGCTTTCAACGGCCTGCGGGTCACCATCTGCGGCGACATTCTGCACAGCCGCGTCGCCCGCTCGAACATCCTGTGCCTCACCTCGCTCGGCGCGGATGTCCGGGTCTGCGCGCCGCCGGCGCTGATGCCAGGTGAGATCGAACGCATGAACGTGCAGGTCTTCCACGATTTCGGTGCGGCGCTCAAAGGCGCGGACGTGGTGATAATGCTGCGCCTGCAGCAAGAGCGCATGGAGGGCCAGTTCATCCCCTCCCCGCGCGAATACCGGCACCTCTATGGACTTACGATGGAGCGCCTCGCCAAGGCCGAAGCGAATGCCCTGGTCATGCACCCCGGCCCGATGAACCGCGGCATAGAGATCGACAGCGACGTGGCGGACCTTGCCGGCCGTTCGCTCATCACCACCCAGGTCGAGATGGGCGTTGCGATACGCATGGCCTGCCTCGACGTGCTGACGCGAAGAGCGCGGCGGGTGGAGGGCTGGGCATGAGCTACCACCCGCCCCTCACCATCACCGGCGGCAAGCTGGTTCTGCCCGGCGGCGGCATCGAACAAGGCAACCTGCGCTGCGAGGGCGGCCTCATCGCGGCGATCGGCGATGTCGCGCCGCAACCCGGAGACGTGGTGCACGACGCGCGCGGCAAACTGGTGGCGCCGGGCCTGGTGGACGTCGCGGTGTTCGCGATCGACAAGCCGGCGTTCCACTTCGGCGGCATCACCCGCGCCGCGCTGATGCCGGACCAGAACCCGCCGCTCGACGTGCCCGCGCGCGTGCGTTTCGCGGCGCTGTCGGGCAAGCCGGACTTCTGGGTCCATCCCCTCGCCGCCGCGACCAAGGAGCTGCGCGGCGATTCCCTCGCCGAGATTGCGCTGATGCGCGATGCCGGGGCGCGCGCCGTCGCCACCGGCCGGCGCTGGATAGCGGATTCGGGAACCATGCTGCGGCTCCTGCAATACGCGGGCATGCTTGGCATGGTCGTGGTCTCTCACGCGGAAGATGCAGGGCTGGCAGGCAAGGCGGTCGCCACCGCCGGGGAGATGGCCACGCGCCTCGGGCTGCCCAGCGCACCCGCGCAGGCCGAAGCGCTGGCGATCGCGCGCGACCTTGCCCTCGCCGAAATCGCGGGAGCGCGGATCCATTTCCGCAAGGTGACCACTGCCGCCGGGCTCGACCTCGTGCGCCGCGCCAAGGAACGCGGACTCGGCGTTACGGCGGGCGTGAGCCCGGCCTATTTCATGCTTTCCGACCTGGCGATGGCCAGCTTTCGCACTTTCGCGCATCTCTCGCCGCCGCTGCGCTCCGAAGCGGATCGCAAGGCGGTGCTCGCGGGAATCGCCGACGGAACGATCGACGTGATCGGCTCTGACCACGACCCTCGCGGACCCGAAGACAAGCGCCTGCCTTTCGCCGATTCGGCCCCGGGCATGGCCGGCGCCGAAACGCTGCTGCCGCTGACGATGAGCCTCGTGCGCGATGGGGTGATCCCGATGAACCGCGCCTTCGAACTGCTGGCCACGAACCCGGCAAAACTGCTCGGCGTCAATGCCGGCCGCCTTGCAAAGGGAGCGGAAGCCGATGTTGCGGTGATCGATCCCGACCGTCCCTGGATCGTCGATTCCGACAAGATGGCCGCTGCGGCGGGTAACACCCCGTTCGACAAGCAGCCCGTCCAGGGGCGGATCCTTGCGCTGTTCAAGGGCGGAGTCGCGGTAAAGACGAAAAAGTCGGGCTGACGCTGCGCGGTTGCGGCGGACAACCTGCGGCTCGGCGGTTCTCCTGCTGAAAGGCGCGCCGGCCCCAACGAATGTCTCCTCTCGGCTTCCGGCAGCGCTCCGCTTAACTACACCTGGTTCCACGAGTACGCCGGGTTCGACGAAGTCTACATCCTTTCCCTGATGACGTCCGACATACGCCATGCGGGGCGGCAGGCGCGTCTCCCCCGAGGCATACATCGCCGTCGAGGACGTCGTTGCCCCACTGGCACAACGGCTGCGCAAGACGCCAACGGCCTACGACTGACCGCCGAGGGGGTCGAGAACGAAACTCAACTTTCATTTCTCCGGCGGGTCGGCTGTCATGAATTGCAGGGCTACTTCATGTCCCGGCCGGTCTCGGCAGAGGAGATCACGCGCCTGCGTTCGGGCAGCGAGGTCTTAGTATCTCCGCTGCCGGGGGGCGAGCCCGTCACGACTTTGCGATCCGCCAAGACCCCTTAGCGCACGCCGGATCGCCGCCTAAACGGCTAAAGCGCTTTCACGATCTCCTCTACCATCTTCTTCGCATCGCCGAGCAGCATCATCGTCTGGTCCATGTAGAAAACGTCATTGTCGATGCCGGCATAACCCTGGCCCCCCATCGATCGCTTGATGAAGAAGATCGTCTTGGCCTTGTCGACATCGAACACCGGCATTCCGTAGATCGGCGAGGACTTGTCGGTCTTGGCGGCCGGATTAACGACGTCGTTGGCGCCTATGATGAAGGCGACGTCGGCCTGCGCGAACTCGCCGTTGATGTCCTCCAGTTCGAAGACCTCGTCGTAGGGCACGCTGGCTTCGGCAAGCAGCACGTTCATGTGCCCGGGCATACGGCCCGCAACCGGATGGATCGCGAACTTGACGTTGACGCCCTGCTCCTTGAGCAGATCCGTCATTTCGCGAACCACGTGCTGCGCCTGAGCTACCGCCATGCCGTAGCCCGGGATGACGATGACGTTCTCCGCCTCCTTCATCAGGAAGGCGGCGTCTTCGGCCGAACCGCGCTTCCACGGGCGATCGGCTTTGGCACCGTTGTTTCCCGGCCCCGCCTCCGCCCCGAATCCGCCGGCGATCACCGAAATGAAGCTGCGGTTCATCGCCTTGCACATGATGTAGGAAAGGATCGCGCCCGAGGAACCCACCAGCGCGCCGGTGATGATCATCGCGGTGTTGTGCAGGGTGAAGCCCATGGCCGCCGCGGCCCAGCCCGAGTAGCTGTTGAGCATCGAGACGACCACCGGCATGTCGGCACCGCCGATCGGGATGATCAGCAGGAAGCCCACGGCAAAGGAAAGCGCGACGATGATCCAGAACATCGGGTTCTCGCCGGGTCCCGCATTCAAGGCGACGGCAAAGCCGGCAGTCAGGGCCAGGATCAGAACCACTGTGCCGAGATTGATCACATGGCGCGCCGGCAGCAGGATGGGCGCGCCTGACATGTTGCCGTTAAGCTTGGCGAAGGCGATCACCGACCCCGAGAACGTGACGGCGCCGATCGCCGCCCCCAGCGCCATCTCGACACGGCTCACCGTGAGGATATTCCCGTCAGCGCCGAGAATGCCGAACGCTCCCGGATTAAGGAACGCCGCGACTGCCACGAGCACCGCGGCAAGCCCGACCAGCGAGTGGAACGCCGCCACGAGCTGCGGCATCGCGGTCATCTGGATGCGGCGCGCGATGACGAAGCCGATGCCGCCGCCGATGGCGATGGCGCCGACGATCTCCGGCAAGCTGGCGATCTCGTGCGTGATCAGGGTCGTCACTACGGCGATCGTCATGCCCACCATGCCGTAGCGGTTGCCGCGCCGCGACGACGCGGGCGAGGAAAGGCCCCGCAACGCAAGGATAAAGCAGATGCCGGCGACCAGATAGGCGACAGCGACCCAGGGATTAACCACGTGTTCCATCAGGACTTGCCCCCCTTGCCCACGGGCTTGTCCCTCTTCTTGTACATCGCGAGCATGCGCTCGGTGACGGCGAAGCCTCCGAAGATGTTGACGCTCGCCAGCACTACGGCCCCCAGGCCGAGCCACTTCGCCAGCGGGCTGCCCGCGGCCGCACTGGCCACGAGGGCGCCGACCACGATCACCGAGGAAATAGCGTTGGTTACCGCCATGAGCGGTGTGTGCAGCGCCGGGGTCACCGACCAGACGACGTAGTAGCCCACGAAGCAGGCCAGGATGAAGATCGACAGGATTGAGATGAAATCCACTACTTATCCTCCCCGGCACGGGGAGGGGGACCGTCCGTGGGACGGCGGAGGGGACCCTCGGCATACGCAGCGATAGCAACCGCTGCGCCCTCGGCGTCCGCCATCGCTCGTGCGCCCGAAACCCTCAAAACCCTGAACCCGTTTTCTTTGATCAAGTTTTCACGTTCGGCGTCGCGGGCAGGCAGCCCACCGATGTCGTGCGCGATGCCGTTCACTTCGATTACCAGCCGAGCCCGCAGGCAGTGGAAATCGACAATGCAAGGCCCGATAGGATGCTGACGACGAAGCTCGAGCCCCGTGCGCCGCTGCTGCCAAAGCGCCAGCTCTGGCTTCGTCAGGTGCTTGCGGAGATCCCGAGCGCGCGTCACTACCAGACGCGGTTTAAACCGTGAGGCCCCTCCACCGCGCTGTGCGCGGTACCCCTCCCCGTGCCGGGGAGGACATGACGCGGGAGCCCTCACCCCAGAAGCCTCGGGTTCACCACCTTGCCGCCCTGCGTCAGCCTGATGGTGTCGCCGATCTCCTCATCCAGCACCGGTCCGCCCTGCTCCTTGTCCCAGAAAGCCGAGACAAAGTTGAACAGGTTGCGCGCATAAAGCGCGGAGGTATCCGCCGGCAGATGCGCCGGTGTGTTGGAATAGCCGATGATCTTCACGCCGTGCCGCTCCACCACCTCGTCGGCCACCGTCCCCTCGACATTGCCGCCCTGCGGCGCGGCAATGTCGAAGATCACGCTGCCCGGCTTCATCGTCGCGATCTGGGCATCGGTGATCAGACGCGGCGCGGCGCGGCCGGGGATCAGCGCGGTGGTGATGACGATATCCTGCTTGGCGATGTGGCCGGAGACCAGTTCCGCCTGGGCCTTCTGGTACTCCTCGGACATCTCGGTGGCGTAGCCCCCAGTGCCCTCGCCTTCGATGCCGGCCACGTTTTCGACGAAGATCGGCTTGGCTCCCAGCGAAAGAATCTGCTCCCTCGTCGCGGCGCGTACATCGGTTGCCGAAACCTGGGCACCGAGGCGGCGCGCGGTGGCGATCGCCTGCAGGCCCGCCACGCCCACGCCCATGACGAAGACCTTGGCCGCGCTCACAGTGCCGGCGGCGGTCATCATCATCGGAAAGGCGCGGCCGTAAGTGTCGGCGGCGGCAATCACCGCCTTGTAGCCGGCAAGGTTGGACTGGCTGGAGAGCACGTCCATGGACTGCGCGCGCGTGATGCGCGGCATGAACTCCATCGCCAGCGCCTCCAGCCCGGCGGCGGCATATGCCTCGACCTTCTCGCGCTGTGCGAAGGGATCGAGAATCGCGACAACCCATGCGCCCTGTCTCACGCCTTTCAGCAGAACGGGGTCCGGCCCCTGAACGGCAAAGACGATGTCGGCCCCGGACAGCACTTCACCGGCATCGCCAACCTGCGCTCCAGCCGACCTGTAGTCTTCGTCCGCGATGCTGGCAAACGCGCCTGCCCCCGTCTCGACGGAGACTTCGGCGCCGAGCGCCACCAGTTTCCTGACTGTCTCGGGCGTTGCCGAAACGCGCGTTTCCCCGCTCGCACGTTCCTTGAGAACTGCGATCCGCCGGCTTTGCGGCATAGCCGGATCAGGCAATCAGCGCGACGACGATGAGCGCAGTCACGAAGCAGATCGCTGCCCCCCAGGCCATCGCCTTGGTGAAGCCGTTGTAGGTTTCCTGCGCTGCCTTCATGTCGTTGCCCGAAGCCATGAACTCTTTCCCCAAGTGAAATAACTGGAATTGCGGCCTGACCTCTAGCCGCGCGCAGCCGCGCGCTCAAGGGCCAAGCCGTCCATTGTCGGACCGGCCGCACAAGGAGATCGAGTCTCGAATGCGGGGGCGTAGGCTTAATTCCGTCTTTACCTGATTGCCTTATCACTGTGCCTTCACTCGAGGAGGTCAGGCAGAAAGCAAGTAAATGGCGGACATCGAACCACGCCTTCTCATGCTTATCGACGATGAACCGGCGCAAAGCAGGCTTGTCTCCGCGCTTGCCTCCCGCGAGGGATGGCGCACGATCATCGCGCGCGACGCCGAAATGGCGATCGCCACGCTGGGGACGCGCCAGGGCATGCAGCTTTCTGCGATCATCCTCGACCAATGGGTGCCGGGGGACGACGCCTGCGCACTGATTGCAGAGCTGAAATCGCGGCGGCCGGCGCTGCCGATCCTGATGCTGACGGCCAGCGCCTCGCCGCTGCTCGCGGTGGAGGCAATGCGCGCCGGCGCCACCGACTATCTCGTGAAGCCCGTCGCCCCGGACCGGCTGATGCACGCGCTGCGCTCTGCCACGACGCGTGAAACGCCGCGCGACGAGCTGGCACCCCTGACCGAGAAGATGCCCTCCAGCCCCGATTTCGAATCGATGATCGGGGCCTCGCCGAATTTCCGCAAGGCGCTCGCGGTCGCGGCCAAGGCCGCACGGGGCCACGGCCATGTCCTTATCGAGGGCGAAAGCGGCACCGGCAAGGAAGTGCTGGTGCGGGCGATGCACGCGGCCAGTCCCCGCGCCAAGATGCCGCTACGCATCGTCAATATCGGCGGAATGCCCGGCAACTCGATCGAATCCGTTTTGTTCGGGCACGAAAAGGGCGCTTTTCCCGGCGCTTTCGATCGCCAGATCGGCGCGCTCCAGCATTGCGATGGCGCTACGCTCGCGCTCGACGAGATCGATCGCCTGCCGCTTTCGGTGCAGGAGCGCCTGCTGGAATCGATCCGTCGGAGCGACGTCCGGCCGATCGGCGCGAGCCATTCTTTCCGGATCGACGTCAGGATCATCGCAGCCAGCAACCTGCCTCTCCAGGATCTGGTCAGCGAAGGCCATTTCCTGCCCGAGCTGCTCGAAGCACTCTCGCCGACGAAAGTCGACCTGCCTCCGCTGCGCGAGCGCACGGGCGATATTCCCGCCCTCACTCGTTTCTTCCTCGCACGCATCGGCGAACAGCCGGGGCTGCGCGAACTGGGCATCACCGATGGCGCGTTGTCGCTGCTAGCTGCCTACGACTGGCCGGGCAACGTCCGCCAGCTCCAGGCCGTGCTCTTCCGCGCGGCCGTGTTCTGCGACGGCGATGCACTGACGTCGGAGGACTTTCCACAGCTTCTCAACATCCTGGGCACAGGGCCATCCATAATTGCCGGCAACCCGCTTCAGGAGAGCGCCGGGGTGATGCTCTACACGCCCGATGGCAACCTTCGCCCGCTGGAGGAAATAGAGGCCGACGTCATCCGCCTCGCCATCGGTCTCTACCGCGGTCGCATGACCGAAGTGGCGCGGCGCCTCGGCATTGGCCGCTCGACGCTCTACCGCAAGCTCAGCGAACTGGGGATCGACAACGCCGCCTGATTGCGCGAGAACACTGCAACCTCAGCGGAGTTCCAGACTTGGTCCAGTGACACCGCCCTCGGCGGATGATTTCCCGACAACGGCGGTCTAGCCGCCGATGGACCATGTCTGTGAAGGAATTCCCATGCCCTCTTTCAACGGCAAGACGGCGCTTGTCACCGGCGCGGCATCAGGTATCGGCGCAGCCTGCGTGAACTGGCTGGCAGCGCAGGGAATCGCCCGGTTCTACCTGGTCGATCTCGACGCCCACGGACTTGAGCGAACCGATCCTTCCGGCGAGGTTCATCGTTTCGCCGGCGACGTCGCCGATCCCCGGCTATGGCAAACCGTCGCGGAACGCTGCGCGGCGCTGGATTTCGCGGTGCTCAACGCGGGACGCGCCGATTCGGCGACTATAGCGGAACTCGATTTCAACCGGTGGCGCGCCATCCTGTCGACCAATCTCGACGGCATGATGCTCTCGCTGCAGTGCGCCATGCGCGCCATGAGCACCTCGGGCGGCAGCGTGGTGCTGACTGCTTCGGTGAGCGGCATCAAGGCCGAACCGGGCACGGCCGCCTATGCGGCAAGCAAGGCCGGCGTGATTCAGCTCGCCAAAGTCGCCGCAAAGGAAGGTGCTCCATCCGGCATTCGGGTCAATGCGATAGCGCCCGGCGGCGTCGATACCCCCATCTGGGACCAGGTGCCGATGTTTCGGGACTTTGTGGCCGAACAGGGCAGCCGCGAAGCGGCGATTGCAGCTATGGGCAAGATCGCCACTCCGCTCGGCCGCTATGCGCGGGCAGAAGAGATCGCGGCCCAGATTGGCTTCCTGCTTTCCGATGCGGCCGCGACGATAACCGGCACGGTTCTGGTGAGCGATGGAGGGTATGGCCTTTGAAGCCTCCCCAGGGCGCCTGAACGTCTACACATCCGGAAGCTGCGCAAAATCGGTCAGCGCGGCGTCACGCATTCCGCGCCAGACGCGGACGGCCTGGATCGTATCCCGCACGTCATGGACCCGCAGGATGTGCGCGCCAGAGTCCATGGCCTTGAGCGCCAGAGCGATCGAGCCGCCGAGGCGCTGGTGGGCTGCCGCTTCGCTCGAGAGCGCGCCGATCATCCGCTTGCGGCTGGCGCCTACGAGAAGCGGATGTCCGAGCCCGTGGAACAGCGGCAGTGCGTTCATCAGCGCCAGGTTCTCGGCCAGAGTCTTGCCGAAGCCGATGCCGGGGTCGAGAATGATGCGCTCTGGCGCAATTCCTGCAGCGATGGCGCTGTCCCGCCGTTCCCTGAGCCAGTCGAATACATCCAGCACGACGTCCGCATAGTTGCCGTCGGCGTGCAGGTTCTCACCCTCGCCGGGCGCGTGCATGAGCACGACCGAAGCACCGGAGCCCGCCGCAAGTTCCAGACTGCGCGGGTCGTAACGCAGAGCGGAAACGTCATTGATGATATGCGCACCTGCGGCAAGGCTCGCCTGCATCACGGCGGGGCGCCGGGTGTCGACGCTGATGGCAGCGCCCATCGCCGCCAACCGCTCGACCATCGGCACGACGCGCTTGATCTCGTCGCCTTCCCAGACGGCGGCGGCTCCGGGGCGCGTCGACTCCCCGCCGACGTCGATGATGGCGGCTCCGGCCTCCAGCATGGCGGAGGCATGCTCCGCAGCCGCACGCGGATCGTCGAGAAACCTGCCGCCGTCGGAGAAGCTGTCCGGCGTGACATTGAGAATGCCCATGACCTGCGGCTGATCCAGCCGGAGCGTGCGCTGGCCGCCCGCCTTGAGGTCAAACTGGAGCGGTGCGTGAACCTTGCGCAGGTTCCCCCACTGCTCCTCGGCCTCGGCGGCGAGATCGGCCGGCAGTGCCGCCATGCCCCCTGCCATCTGCGGAACAGAGGCCCGTGCGCGCGACACCACGCGGCCGTTCTCACGCACGATCACGGCAAACCGGCTGGCCCAGACCATCGCGCCGCCGAGGCGTATGGCCTCGCCCTCCTCGCTTTGCGGGCTTTCGCTGAGCGCGATGGGGCGGATGTAGAGCTTGCGCGTCATGGCAGGTCTTTAGCCGATTCTTCCGTCAAGTGGAGGCTGGCCTTACGGCTCCGTCGCGAGCAGATAGAGCTGACGGATCGCATCGAGCGGCCTGATTTCGCCGTCGTGCTCCAGATGCCAGAAAGTCCACCCATTGCAGGAAGGCGCCCCCTGAAGCTGCGCGCCGAGACTGTGTATCGACCCGTTCGCATCCCCCGACGCCAGTGAACCATCAATGCGAACGGTCGCTGTATAGCGCCGCTTCTTGTCCATGACCTGCGTGCCAGGCGCGATCCAGCCGGTTTCGACCAGAGTGCCGAACGCCACCTTGGGCGCCGCGCGCCTGGACTGCATGGTCCTTAGCGCGGATTCGTCCAGCGGCAGCGCCATTTCGATCCGCTCCAGCGCGGCATCGCGATAGAGGCTCTCGCGCTCACAGCCGATCCAGTCGCGGCCCAGGCGCTTGGCGACCGCGCCGGTGGTGCCGGTGCCGAAGAACGGGTCAAGCACGACGTCGCCCTTGTTGGTGGTCGACAGCATGACGCGGTAGAGCAGTGCTTCGGGTTTCTGGGTCGGGTGAACCTTATGCCCGCCCTTCTTCAGCCGCTCCGGCCCGCCGCAGATCGGCAGGACCCAGTCCGAGCGCATCTGCAGTTCGTCGTTGAGCGTCTTCATCGCGCGATAGTTGAAGGTGTATTTCGCCTTTTCGCCCATCGAGGCCCAGATCAGCGTCTCGTGCGCATTGGTGAAGCGGGTGCCCTTGAAGTTGGGCATCGGGTTCGCCTTGCGCCAGACGATGTCGTTCAGGATCCAGAAGCCCATGTCCTGCATGATCGCACCGACGCGGAAGATGTTGTGGTAGGACCCGATCACCCAAATCGATCCCTCCGGCTTGAGTATACGGCGCGCCTCAGCCAGCCAGTCGCGCGTGAACTGGTCGTAGGCCGCGAAGCTGGAAAACTTGTCCCACTCATCGGTCACGGCATCCACCCGGCTGCCGTCGGGACGCGAAAGATCGCCGCCGAGCTGCAGGTTGTAGGGCGGATCGGCGAAGACCATGTCGACGCTTGCATCGGGAATGGTGCGCATTGCCGCGACACAATCGCCCGGAATGATCTGCCCGAGCGGCAGCAGTTCCTTCGGCGTCGGCGCAGGCGCGCGCGCACGAATCCTCTCCTTGGCGAGTACCTGCCCCATGCTCGTTCCCGGATCCCTCATCAGCAGACTGTGGAAAGAACACAGATTGAGTCTTTCAGGACTCCGCGTCAACCCACGACTCGCCGGGAATCCAGGGAGATCGGATCATCCAAACCAAGGAACAAAACGAATCCGCCACTGCATCTAGAGTCCCCGACGGCACTTCGGACTCAAGATATGGTCCCTGTGGCACACCGGACTCGCGTGCAAAATATTCGGGCAGCACCAGCGTCCGTTGCCGAGAAGCCCTTACAAGGACATCTCCAGTTGCGCGACCGGCGCGAAATGGCGGCGGTGGTGGATAGTCGGCCCGTGGCGGCGCAGTGCCTCGACATGCTCGGGCGTGCCGTAACCGACGTTGCGTTCCCAGCCATAATGGGGATGCGCCTCGGCCAGGCCGCGCATGATGCGGTCGCGATGCTCCTTGGCGATGATCGACGCGGCCGAGATGCACGGCTCCAGCGCGTCGCCGCCGACGATGGCGCGCGCACCCCAGCGCCATTCCATGCAGCGCCCGTGGGGCGTGAGGTTGCCGTCCACGAGCACTTCTGCCGGCTCCTCGTCCAGTTGCTCGCAAAGAGCAACGACCGCGCGGGTCATCGCCAGCATTGTCGCCCCGAAAATGTTGAGACGATCGATATCCTCTACCTCGACAACGCCGACCGCCCAGCGGCAGCGGCGCTTGATGATACCTTCGAGCTGCAACCTTTTGACCGGCGAAAGCTTCTTGGAATCGTCGAGTCCGGAGGGCCGCGGCTTGCACAGCACGACCGCCCCGGCCACAACGGGACCGGCCAGCGGCCCGCGTCCGGCTTCGTCGACACCGATGACAATGCCGCCGCTGCGAGCCGAAACTTGCAATGCGATGCTCATTCAGGTGCCCATGAACTGCAGAACTCTTCTCGCCCTGCTATCGCCTGTCCCGCTCGGGCTCGCAAGCTGCGGATCGGCCGCGACAGGGATAACGCCACGCCGAAGACGGCGGAAGACCCGCCCTTCACCGTCGAGGAAGCGGCGCAGTTCGACCAGCCATGGGCCATGGATTTCGATCGGGCCACCGGCGCGCTGATCATCACGGAAATGGGCGGCAAAATCCGGCTGCGCCTGGCCGACGGGCGGCTCGGGACGGTCAGCGGTGCGCCGAAGGTCGATTACGGCGGCCAGGGTGGGCTGGGCGACGTAATCTTTGCTCCCGGCCAGAGCGGCCCCACACTCGACGGGCGTGTCATTTACCTGAGCTGGGCGGAAGCGGGCCAGGGCAATACCCGCGGCGCGGCGGTCGGCAGAGGAACTCTCGCGTGCCGGACCGAGACCGAATGCTCGCTCCGGGACCTCAAGGTGATCTGGAGGCAGGTCCCCAAAGTCACCGGCCGCGGGCATTATTCCCATCGCCTCGTATTTTCGCCGGACGGCAAGTACCTCTTCGTCAGTTCGGGAGAGCGGCAGAAGTTGACGCCGGCGCAGGACCTCGGCACCAATCTCGGCAAGATCCTCAGGCTCCTGCCCGACGGCTCCCCGGCTCCCGGAAATCCCTGGGCCGACAGGCCTTCGCCGACGAACCAGATCTGGACCTACGGACACCGCAATGTACTGGGTCTCGATTTCGATCCCGAAGGGCGCCTCTGGGGACTGGAGCATGGCCCGGCGGGCGGCGACGAGCTCAATCTTATCAAGCCCGGCCGGAACTATGGCTGGCCGCTGGTCTCGGACGGGGATCACTATGACGGAACGCCGATCCCGCGCCACAGCACCCGCCCCGATCTCGCCGTCCCCGCGCTAAGCTGGAATCCGGTGATCGCGCCGGGCGATTTCATCTTCTACACCGGCGACAGGTTTCCCGAATGGAAGGGACAGGCGCTCATCACGGGGCTGGTCTACATGGGACTTGTCCGCGTGAAGGTCGACGGCGAGAAGGCGACCGAGGAGGCGCGCTATCCATTCGACAAGCGTATCCGCGAGATCGATCAGGCGGCGGACGGCACAATCTGGCTGCTGGAGGACGGAGAACAGGCCAATTCCGGCCATTTGCTGAAGCTGACGCCGCGCAGCAGGTGAATTGAATCGACAAACGCGCGCATGGCTCCTATCCGCGCGCGCCATGTCCGACAGCGCCACCATGATCCCGCTCGACAATGTCGACCCCGCTCTCGTCGAGGAACTCCTCGACCGCGCGTTCGAACCCGAGCGACACAAGCGCACCGCCTACAAGGTGCGCGAAGGGGCGGACTGGCTGCCCGCGCTGAGCTTCGCCGCGC
The DNA here is from genome assembly GCA_035278205.1 of Novosphingobium sp. Classification (GTDB taxonomy): domain Bacteria; phylum Pseudomonadota; class Alphaproteobacteria; order Sphingomonadales; family Sphingomonadaceae; genus Novosphingobium. Next base: position 23,635 of record DATEJH010000001.1, read on the forward strand.
TCGATGCCAATGACGAGCTCGTCGGCACCATCCAGTGCTGGCCGGTGGCGCTGACCGACCCGACGGGCCGCGCCCATCCCATGATCATGGTCGGCCCGGTCGCGGTCCTGCCGGAAAGACAGAACCTCGGCTACGGCAAGGCGCTGATGGCGGCGAGCATGGCCGGCATCGACCCGCGCGCGCCGTTGCCGCTGGTGATGATCGGCGATCCCGAATACTACGGCCGCTTCTGGGGCTTCAGCAACGAGTGGACCGGCGGCTGGGAACTGCCCGGCCCCTTCGAGAAGCGCCGTCTGCTGGTTCGCTGCGGGAATCCCGCGGTCCTGCCCGCGCAAGGCACGCTCGGGCCCTGGCTGCGCTGATCGAACCCGCTGCGCCGCCTGGGCCGCGCACGCGTGATCCGAACCAGCTTCACCCGATACTGACGGGACCGATTCCGGTCTCGTGCGCTTCGCATTATCCTCGACCGAAGGCCAGCAGGCCCTTGGCGCGCGAAGCCCTATCTGGCATCGAATCCGCAATGCCCTACGAACCGCCCCCCGAGCTTGCCGCCCTCTCGTTGGCCGAAGTGGCGGACCTGGTGTCAGCCCGCAAGCTCCCGCCGGTTTCGGAGTGGGAACCGAAAGCGATCGGCGACAGTCACATGCGCATCGCAGCGGACGGGCGGTGGTTCCACCAAGGGGGCGAGATATGCAAGCCCGCCATGGTACGCGCTTTCGCCTCTGTCCTCGCGCGCGGTCCGGACGGGAAGCACTGGCTGGTTACGCCAAACCGGAAGCTGTCGATCGAAGTCGACGATGCTGCATTCATGGCGGTCGACGTCAAGCAGGACGGCGGCGCCCTCGCCTTCCGGCTGAATACGGACGACCTGGTGATCGCCGGTCCCGAGCATCCTCTCAGGAGCACCGGCGATCCCGGCACCCCCGCCATCTATATTCGGGTGCGCAACGGCACGGAGGCCCGGCTCAACCGCAGCACTTATGCGCAACTCGCCGAGATCGCGCTGGCGGGAGGGGACGATTTCGTCGTATCGAGCCGCGGCGCCAGTTTCCCGCTTATCCCCGCATGAGCGCGCTCTACGATCTCGTCCTGCGCCGCTTCGTGGCCGGGCACGCCGCCGCCCCTCCCGAGCTGTGGATCGATCCGCGGGTCTACGAGATCGAACAATTCAAACCTGCCGCCGTGCTCATTGCCATTACCGATCGCGAGCGCCCCGGCATGCTGCTGCTGCACCGGCCTTCCAACATGCGCGCGCATCCGGGGCAGATCGCCTTTCCCGGCGGACGGATCGACCCCGGAGAGGACGCGGTGGAAGCCGCCCTGCGCGAGGCCAATGAAGAGCTCGGCATCGATCCCGCCCAGGTGCGCGTCATCGGCACCAGCGACCGCTACCGCACCGGCAGCGGCTATGACATTACGCCTGTGCTCGGGATCGTGCCGCCGGATCTGGAGATCCATCCCAACCCCGCCGAGGTGGCGCAATGGTTCGAGGCGCCCGTCGACTACGTGCTCGACCCGAGGAACCATCGGACCCGCACCGTCGATTACCAGGACCGCGAGCACAGATTCGTCGAGATCATCTGGTCGCAACATGGGCAGGATCATCGGATATGGGGCGTGACCGGCGCCATTATCCGTAATCTCACCGGCAGGCTGAACTGGCATGACTGAGCGCCTCGAAGCCGACTGGGCACAGCGGCCCGACCTCGCGAGGCTGGTGGAGGCGCTCGGGCATGAGAACACCCGGTACGTCGGCGGAGCAGTGCGCGACACGCTTCTGGGCCTTCCGGTCAAGGACATCGACATCGCGACCACGCTTCCGCCCGAAGCAGTGATCGCGCGGCTTGATAAGGCGGGAATCCGCAACCTCCCTACGGGGCTCGATCACGGTACGGTGACAGCCGTTCTTCCGGAAGGTCCGGTCGAGATCACCACGCTGCGCCGGGATGTCAGCACCGACGGGCGCCGTGCCACCGTCGCTTTCGCAGACGACTGGCAGGACGATGCGGCCCGGCGCGACTTCACCATCAATGCGCTCTATGCCGACCCGCAGACCGAAGAGATCTTCGATTATTTCGGCGGCCTCACCGATCTCGCCGAGCGCAGGATTCGCTTCATCGGCGATGCCCGCCAGCGCATCCGCGAGGACCATCTGCGCATCCTGCGTTACTTCCGTTTCCAGGCGAGATTTGGCACGCAACCTGCTGATGAAGAAGCGGAATCGGCCTGCTCTGAACTCGCCGCCACGCTCAAGGGCCTGTCACGCGAACGGGTCGGCATGGAGATGATGAACCTCCTTGGCCTGCCCGATCCCGCGCCGACTGTGCGGCGCATGGTCCAACTCGGGGTACTGCCGGTAGTCCTTCCAGAGGCCGATCCGCGTGCGCTCGAGGCGCTGATCGCCGCTGAGAAGCGACAAGGAGTCGCCCCGGACGGTCTCCGCCGCCTCGCCGCCCTTCTTCCGGCGCAGGTTCCGCTCGCCGAACAGGTGGCGTCCCGCTTCAGGCTTTCGGGCCCGCAGAAAAAGCGCCTTGCCACCGCCGCCGCACGAGAGGGCAAGCCGGACGATCCCCGCGCTCTTGCGTATCGCCTCGGCAGGGACAGTGCGCTGGACCGGCTGCTGATCGCCGGCTGCGATGCGTCGAGCATTGCCGATTGGGACATTCCGAAGTTCCCGCTCAAGGGCGGCGAGATCGTCGCTCGCGGCGTCCGCGCCGGCCCCGAAGTCGCCCGCATCCTGCGCCGGATCGAGGACCGCTGGCTCGCCGAAGCCTTTCCCGACCGCGCCCGTGTCGAGGCGATCCTCGACGACGAACTGGCGGGCCGCGACACCTGAAACCGCGCTGGCGCTCACATCTTGGAAATGCTGTGCGCCAGCCACATTTCAGAAGCGGCGCCGATCAACTTCCCCGGCGCTGGATCGGACATGGAATTTATCGAATACTTCTCCGGGCTCGCTACGTTCCTTGCCACCCAGCCGCTGCTGGCTCTGGCTATCCTCGCAATTTTCGTTGGCGTCCTCGGCGGCATGCTGCGCCGGCCCGCGCCAAGGATCGGCGGGTTTCTGCGCGGGATGAGCAACCTCGGGCTTGTCGCCGCGCTCCTGCTCACAATCGCGCAAGTCACCCGCTTCACGACTGACAAGGACTTCGCCCTGCCCCAGTTCGGCATGCCCCGCCAGAGCGTGGAGGGCAACGAGACGCGCGTGCCCATCAGCGACGACGGGCACTTCTGGATCACCGCCAGGGTCAACGGTGTCGAGCAGCAGTTCCTCGTCGACACCGGCGCCACGGTCACCGCCGTTTCGCCCCAGACCGCGGAGCTTGCCGGAATCGAGTCCAAGCCCATCCGCCAGAGCGTGCTGATGCGCACGGCGAACGGCGTCGTTCAGGCGGAAGTCGCCACCATCGACGAGCTCAGCTTCGGCAATGTCGTCGCGCGGGATCTCGACACCGTCGTGGCGCCGGGCCTGGGTGATGCCAACGTCATCGGCATGAACTTCCTCTCACGCCTCGCAAGCTGGCGCGTGGAAGGCGGCACGCTGATACTCGTGCCGCATCATCCTCAGACGGTGAGTTGACGTCGTCCCCGATTTAATCCGTGACGGCGAAGTCTCAGAACTTGTTGTTCCGGGGGAAGCCGTTGGGCGGCAGGCGTCCGGCTGCGCCGCGCGCGACTTTCCACATCACCATGTCCTTTTCGATGCGGGTCCGGCCCGTGTCGCCGCCCATGGTCCATGAAAGGCCGTCCTCCAGCCGCAGCGTGGTGACGTCAGACATGCCGCCATCGCGGTAACGCTGGAGAGTGACTCCCTGTCCCTTGGCGAGCATCGGAAGTTCCTCGAGGCTGAAGATCACCAGCTTCCGGTTATCGCCGATCACCGCGACATGGTCGTGTTCCGAGGGAATTTCCCGAACCGCCGCCAGCCGCACACCCGGCTTGGTGCTCATCACCGCCCGGCCCTTGCGGGTCTCGGCCAGCAGTTCGTCCGCGTCGGCGGCAAAGCCGCGCCCGACGTTGGAGGCCAGCAGCAACTGCGCCTTGGGCCGGTAGGGCATGGCGGCGACGATCTGCGCATCGGCGTCTATGTCGACCATCGTCCGGATCGGCTCTCCGAAACCCCGCGCGCCCGGCAGCTTGTCGGCGCCGAGCGTGTAGAAGCGTCCGTTGTCGACAGCGATCAGTATCTTGTCGGTTGTCTGGGCGTGGAAAGCGAAAGCGGGACCGTCGCCTTCCTTGAACTTGAAATCGCTGTCCAGCGGAACATGGCCGCGGGCCGCGCGGATCCAGCCACGCTGGGAAAGGACGATGGTCACCGGCTCCTTTTCGATCATCGCGTCCATCGAGAACTCGACCGTGGGCCTTGTCTGCGCGATCGTCGTGCGCCGCCGGCCAAGGGCGGTGTCCTCCGCATAGTCCTTGCGCAGTGCGGTAAGATCGCGCTTCAGTCGGGTACGCTGGCGCGCAGGGCTTTCGAGCAGCTTCTGCAGCTCGTCCTGCTCCTTCAGCAGGTCCTCGCGCTCCTGGCGCAGTTCCATTTCCTCGAGCTTGCGCAAGCTGCGCAGGCGCATGTTGAGGATCGCCTCGGCCTGGCGGTCGGTGAGGTTGAACTCGGCCATCATCACCGGCTTGGGCTCATCCTCGGTGCGGATGATCTCGATGATCCGGTCGAGGTTCAGGTAAGCAATGATGTAGCCTTCGACCAGTTCCAGCCGCGCCGCGATCTTGTCGAGGCGATGCCGGGTGCGGCGCAGCAGGATGTCGATCTGGCTGTAGACCCACTCCTGCAGCAGCAGCTTGAGCCCCATCACTCCAGGAGTACGATGCGAATCCAGAACGTTGAGATTGAGAGTGAACCTGCTTTCGAGATCGGTGAGGCGGTACAGGCTCTCCTTCAGCAGTTCCGGATCGACATTGCGGCTCTTGGGTACGAAGACAATGCGGATCTGTTCGTCGCTCTCGTCGCGCACGTCCTCCAGGATCGGCAGCTTGCGATCGGCGATGAGCTGCGCGGCTTGCTCGATCAGCTTGCCTTTTGGCAGCATGTACGGGATTTCCGAAACGACGAGCTGCCATTGGCCTGCGCCCAGTTTCTCGACCCCGGTTTCTTCCCAGTTGCCGGCCCCGTCCCTGCCGGTCGAGAAGCGCGCCCGCATGCGGAAGGCGCCCTTGCCGGTCTCATATGCCTGGGAAATCACCTCCGGGCTGTCGACGACAAGGCCGCCCGTGGCAAAGTCCGGCCCCCTGAACACTTTCATGAGCTGGGCATGCTCGGCATGGGGATTGTCGATCAGCAGCAGCGTCGCATCGATGATCTCGGCGACGTTGTGGCTGGGGATCGACGTCGCCATGCCCACGGCTATGCCGGTCGCGCCATTGGCGAGCAGGTTGGGGAACAGACCGGGGAATATCTCCGGCTCGCTTTCCTCGCCGTTGTAGGTGGGCACGAAATCGACCGTGCCTTCATCCAGCCCGGCCATGAGCTGGATCGCCGTCTTCGTCAGGCGCGCTTCGGTGTAGCGGTAGGCGGCGGCGTTGTCGCCGTCGATGTTGCCGAAGTTCCCCTGCCCCTCGACCAGCGGGTAGCGAAGCGAGAAGTCCTGGGCGAGGCGGACCATCGCATCATAGACCGAGGCATCGCCATGCGGGTGATACTTGCCGATGACGTCGCCGACCACGCGGGCAGACTTCTTGTAGGCGCTCGCCGGATCGAGCCTCAACTGCCGCATCGCCCAGAGGAGGCGGCGATGCACCGGCTTCAGACCGTCCCTCAGATCCGGCAGGGAACGCGCTGTGATCGTGGACAGGGCGTAGACGAGATAACGCTCAGAAAGAGCCGCGTCGAACGGCGCATCGACGATTGCGTCAAAGGGGTCGGATTCGTCGTCTGTCACAGTCACCATGGCCCGACCGCACTAGCAGGGCGGCGGCGGCGGCCAAAGCTGCGATTTCCGGTTTTCCAGAGGTGCGGAATCGCGGGGAAGCTTTACACCAAACCCGCTCGTCCTGGGTTGTAGAAGCACGCTGGCGCGGCGCTGGAACCAACACCCTTCGACAGGCTCAAGGTGAGCGGATTCTTTCAGAATTTCTACGGCCCGCGACTGATCACCCGATCTGCATGTCGTGCGAGACGCCGGGAATGCGCAGTTCGATGCCGTCAAGCGCCTCGGTCAGCTCGATCTGGCACGACAGCCGGCTGGTCCGCGTCACGCCCGCGGCGAGGTCGAGCATGTCCTCCTCCTCGTTGGACGGGGGCGCCAGCTTCTCGAACCAGTCAGGGGCGACGATCACATGGCAGGTGGAGCAGGCCATCTGCCCCTCGCAGGTTCCCTCCAGCGGCATGCCCGCGCCCTGGGCAACCTCCAGCAGGCACGCGCCGGCCTGGGCCTCCACCGTGACCCGGTTTCCGTCGGCGGTTACAAATCGAACACTCAACAATTCATACTCCCTGCGCCGCTGCAGCGGCATCTATACGTGCGCAGGCATCCTCGATCTCCCGAAGCGCAGTATATCTCCCGAATCCAAGACGAACAGAGGCTTTGGCCTCCCTTTCGGCAAGGCCGATCGCGCTTAGCACGTGACTGGGCCGGCCCGAGCCGCTGGCGCACGCCGATCCGGCCGAAAAGGCCACATCCCGCAAGTCGGACATAAGCCGGGCGACGTCAAGCCCGGGCAGGCGCACATTGAGGTTCCCGTGCCAGCGCCGCTCGGCCGAGCCGTTGAGCGCCCATCTCCCGAGAATCTCCCGCGCACGCTGCCACAGCGCCTGGACATGAGCGGCATCCTCTTCCATCCGCGCTTTCGACAGGGCAGCCGCGGCACCAAAGCCGGCGCAGAGCGCCGGGCTGAGCGTGCCCGAGCGCAGCCCCTGCTCCTGCCCGCCGCCGAAGATGAGCGGCGTCAGTTCCAGGCCGTCGCGCACCCACAGCGCGCCAATGCCTTTCGGGCCGTAGAGCTTGTGCGCCGAAACCGCGATCATGTCGGCATTGGCCGGCGGCCCCATCTTGGCCGCGCCCTGCACCGCATCGCAGAGGAACAATGCGCCGCTGGAGTGGGCCGCCTCGGCCAGTTCCTCGACGGGCTGGATCGTCCCTATCTCGTTGTTGACCTGCATGACCGCGACGAGGGCGGTGCCCTTGCCAAGCTGCACCGCGGGATCGACGAGCCCGTCCCTGTTGACGGGAAGGACGGTCAGCCGGGGATCGAGAACTGCCGCTGTATCGAGAACAGCCGCATGCTCAACGGATGAAACGGCAAGACGCCTTGCCTGCGAGCCGGCAAGCGCCAGGTTCAGCGCCTCTGTCGCACCCGAAGTAAAGACCACGCTCCCGCCCGCCGGGAGGATCGAGGCGACCTGCTCTCGTGCGACTTCCACCGCGGCGGCGGCGGCGCGGCCCGGCCGGTGCGGACTGTGCGGATTTGCAAAACCGGAAGTCTCCGGCCCGCCGAGCCAGGACAGCATGGCTTCTCTCGCCTCGGGCGCGAGAGGAGTGGTTGCCTGGTAGTCGAGATAGATCATGCCGCCGCCCGCTTTCCGGCGATGCTCCGCCAGGCCTCAAGGAATCGCGCAATGTCCGCCTCACTCGTTTCCCTGCCGATGCTCACGCGTATCACTTCGGACGCGGCCTTGGCGTCCATTCCCATAGCCGCAAGGACGTGACTGGTCTTCAGCGAGCCTGACGAGCAGGCACTGCCCGCGGATACCGCGATGCCCATCGCGTCGAAACGTATAAGTTGCGCAGCCGAGGACGTGCCTGGCATGCGATAGCCGCCGATCGTGGGACAACGCTCGGCCTCGCCGGCAATGACCTCGCCGCCCGCCGCGACGATCCCGCTCTCCAGCGCGGTGCGCAGGCGCGAGGCTTCGGGGAGCCATTCGCTCCCCGCTTCAAGCGCGGCCGCCATGGCCATGATGCCGGGCAGGTTCTCGGTCCCGGCGCGATATCCGCGCTCCTGACCGCCGCTCGGCTCCAGCAGCGCCCAGTCGCGCACAAGCAGCGCGCCGACGCCGACCGGCCCGCCGAACTTGTGCGCCGCCAGGGCGATCAGGTCGGCGTCGGGCAGAGCCAGCTTGCCCGCTCCCTGCGCACAATCCGCCAGCAGAACGCCGCCGCATTCACGCACCGCCGCGGCAATCTGCGCCAGAGGCTGGACAATGCCCGTCTCGCTGTTCACCTGCTGCACCGCCACCAGGCCGGACAAGGCCGCGCCGGCGGTAATCTCCACACGCCCGAACCCGTCGACCGGCAGCCGCTCGACCGCCCCGGCATGGCGAAGGACCGCCTCATGCTCGACAGGAGATACTGCCGCAAGCCTACTCCTGACGCGGCCGATGGCGATGGCGAGCGCCTCGCTGGCGCCCGAGGTGAAGACGATCTCCCCGTCCCATCCCAGAACACCCGCAATCCGCGCCCGTGCCTCCTCCAACGCCGCCCGCGCGGACCGGCCCTGCCGGTGCGGGCTGGAGGGATTGGCCCATATCGCGGCGCCTTCCAGCCACGCATCGCGCGCGGCGGGCAGGAGTGGCGTGGTCGCCGCGTGATCGAGGTAGAGGGGTTGAGCCGGCATTTCTTGCAAAGTTGTTTTCGGAGCAAAGGTTTCTATATAGCGATCCGTCGATTTACCACTCCCGCATATGGCCGGCGAAACAGCAGCGCCGCCGTTGTGCGGGAGTTTCAACAGGTCAGGTCCCAAACGCATATGCCCGCAGTCATCTTTCCCGGTCCTGAAGGTCGTCTCGAAGGCCGGTTCCAGCCCGCGCCGCGCCCACGTGCACCCGTGGCGATGATCCTCCACCCGCACCCGCAGGCGGGGGGGACGATGAACGAGCGCATCACCCAGCATCTCTACAAGACGTTCGTGGCGCGCGGATTTGCCACCCTTCGCTTCAATTTCCGCGGCGTCGGGCGCAGCCAGGGCAGCTTCGACAACGGCATCGGCGAGCTTTCCGACGCCGCCGCAGCGCTTGACTGGGTGCAGTCGATCCATCCCGAGGCCTCGACGACCTGGATCGCCGGCACCAGCTTCGGCGCGCTGATCGGCATGCAACTCCTGATGCGCCGGCCGGAAATCCGCGGCTTCATCTCGGTGGCACCGCCGGCGAACATGTACGACTTCAGCTTCCTGGCGCCCTGCCCCGCCTCGGGCATCATCATTCAGGGTACCGCCGATACGGTGGTAACGCCGAACGCCGTGCAGAAGCTGGTCGACAAGCTGCGCACGCAGAAGCACATCACCATTCACCACGATGAGATCCCGCGCGCGAACCACTTCTTCGAAAACGAGATGGGCGACCTCATGCGCGCGGTCGACAATTACCTCGACATGCGCCTCGCACCGGATTGCCCGATCAAGTGACGCAAGCCGTTGGCGTCCGCGAAGCGGGCGCTTGCGCCTCGCGTCATCCTGAACCTGCTTAGCTGCGCTGGCCTTCGGCTCGGAATTCATTGCGCCGCGCAAATCTCTGCCACGGGTGGAGACATGGACCCTGGGCCGAAGACCAGCGCAGCTAAGCAGGTTCAGGGCCACGAAGAGCGAAAAATCGACGGCGCCGGATCACTCCGGCGCCTTTTCCTTTTCTGCCTGCGAAACCAGTGACTGGCCTTCGCGCGTCGGCAGAGTCCAGATCACGATATTCACGGCCATGACCGCCGCGAGCACGAGCATGAGCACCGCCTGCTTGCGATATCCCCCGCGCCGCAACAGCGCGATGGCGCCCAGCACGAGAGCGATCATGGTCAATACGAGGAGCGAAATAGCAATGTCCATGGACCGCTCCTAACCGAGACAAGTGCCGGACGCGAGCGCGTTTGACTTGTACAACAAGCCCAGCCAACCTGCGGCGCATGCATCATACTTCCCTGTATTCCAATCGCTTGTCGCGGCGTTCGGCCCTGCACATGCTGGCCGCCGGCACGGCCGCGCTCCTGCCCGGCTGCGCCCGTTCCCTGGCGAGCGCTCCGCCTGGTCCCGCTCCCGCGCAAGCGACGGGGGCAGACGCCACGGCCCTGCTCGACCAGATCGCGTGGCGCCTGCTCGAATATAACCCTGAAAGCGCGACCAGCCTCGGCGTAGACGTGGGCCAGCACGCGCGGCTGCGCTACCAGCTCGAGGATCGCTCGCCGGAAGGCAAGGCCCGCTTCGCGCGGACCCTCCGCGCAGATCTCTCGCGCGTCGAAGCTGTCGATACCGCAGGGTTTGACGCCTCCACCCGTACCAGCCTTGCTGTCGTCAGGAGTGCCTACCGCACCGCGCTCGACGGCTTCGCGCAACCTTACGGCGACGTCGCGGTCGGCGGCTGGCGCAACACCCCCTATGTCGTGATCCAGAATGTCGGCGCCTACCTCGACACGCCCCGCTTCCTCGACGCCGACCACCCCATCAGGACCGCCGAGGACGCCGACGCCTACCTCTCGCGCCTCGGGCACATGGACGAACAGCTCGACGGTGAACTGGAGCGGATGCGAGGCGCCGCCGCAAAAGGCCTGATCCCGCCCGATTTCCTCCTGGACCGCACCATCCGGCAAATGAGCGAAACGATCGCCGATGCCGCCAAGGACGGCGGCGGGCTGGTGGCTTCGTTGGTGAGCCGCTCCATCGGTTTCCGCGGCAACCGCGAGGGCGATGCGAGGAAGATCGTGGCCGAACAGACGATCCCCGCACTCGAAAGGCAGCTTGCCGAACTCCAGCGCCAGCGCGGGCTCGCCAGGAGCGATCCCGGAATGCGCGAGCGGCCCGGCGGCAGCGAATTCTATGCCTGGGCCCTGCGCGCCAGCACGACCACCTATACCCCGCCAGAGGAAGTGCACTCGCTCGGTCTCCAGCAACTGGAAGCACTGCACGCGCGCATGGACCCGATCCTGCGCTCGCTCGGCTATACCCGGGGCACGGTCGGCGCGCGGATGTCGGCACTCGGCAACGACAGGCGCTTCATGTTCCCCGCCGGCGATCCGGGCCGCGCCGAGATCCTGGCCTTCATTCAGAAGCGCATCGACTGGATCCGCGCACAGATGCCGCGCGCCTTTCGCGAACTTGTGCGCGGCCACGTCGAAGTGCGCCGCCTGCCGCTCGCCGAAGAGCCTGGCGCGCCGACGGCCTACGGCGGCGCCGGGTCGAAGGACGGCTCGGTCCCGGGAAAGATGTGGATCAACCTGCGCACTACCGACCTGCACCGCAAGTACGACCTGCCCACGCTGGTTCACCACGAAGCCATCCCTGGGCACGTGTGGCAGGGCGAATATGCCAACCGCCTGCCGCTGATCCGCTCGATGCTGGCCTTCAACGCCTATTCCGAAGGGTGGGCGCTCTATGGCGAGCAGCTCGCGGACGAGCTCGGCGCTTATGACGATGATCCCGTCGGACGCCTTGGCTATCTGCAGTCGATCGCCTTTCGCGCCTGCCGCATGGTCGTCGACACTGGACTGCACACCAAGGGCTGGAGCCGCGAACAGGCCGTCCGCTTTTTCATGGAGAAGAACGGCAACAAACGCGAGGAGGTGGTGAACGAGGTGGATCGCTATTGCTCGTGGCCGGGGCAGGCCTGCGGCTACAAGATGGGCCACAACGAAATCAACCGCCAGCGCGAGCGCGCGAAGGAAACCCTGGGTCGGACCTACGATCTGAGGGACTTCGATCAGGCCGTGGTGGACGGCGGCAACGTGCCGCTCGACGTGCTGGCGTACAATGTCAGCCGGTATATCGAGAGCGCGAAGGGCTGAAGGCGAGACGCGAAGGTGTAGTGCGATCCGCGAAGCGGCTTCCATCCTAACGGGGAGAAGCTGGGCGGTGTAGCCCACCCGCAAAAAAAGGCCCCCGTCCGAAGACGGAGGCCGCAAGGTTCACATGGAACTGTGGAGAGGAAAATTTCTCAGCGGGCCCGCAGCGTTGCCCCGACCGCGCCCTGCCCCCGCGCCCGGCCCAGTAGCGGGTGTTGTTCGGAATAGGCCAGGCAACCCTCGCCGCGACGCTTGACCGCGGCGCACATCGAGAGCGCGGAGGTGCGGTTGAAGCCTTCGGCTGACACGCGGTAATAGCGGCGGCCATTCACGTCGGCCTCGCTGATGCGCATCACGTGGCTCTTCAGCGCCGGATCGCGTTTGACGAATATCGCCCAGGCCCGTTGCGCGCCCTCTCGGGTCGTGAAAGAGCCGAGTTGGACGAGATGGGTCTGCGCGGCCGGGCGAGGCTTTGCGGACTGTGCTGAACGCGTCGTTGCCATCCTGTCGAAACTGGCCTGGAAAGTGCTTTCATTCCTGACCGCCTGCTGGATCACCGGTGTAGCGACGAACTTGGCAGAAGCTCGGGGCGCGGGCTCCTCGGCTACGACTGCTAGCGCCTCCCCGGCGGCGGGTTCCGGCGCGAGCGCCTGAGCCGCAGGCTCGAAGCCATTGTCCGTGCTCTGGCCGAACATGACCGGCGGAAGTTCCCTGGCGGGCGCCACGGTTTCCGCCGCGGCCAGCCGCACGCCATCGTCGCGGCCGCCCAGCGCGAGCGCGGCAGGCTGACCGGGATCACCGCGCATGGGCGCGCCGATCAGGCCGGCAACCCGTTCGCGAGAGGCCTCGGGGCGGGCCTTGGCCGCCCACTCGGCGAGCCGCGCATCAAGCTGGTCTGCCGGTACGTCCTGGGAAGCGATCAGGCGCGCCTGGGTCCACTGCCCGGCCAGCGCATAAGCATAAGCGAGGTTCTGGCGGGTCTTCGCGTTGTCGTCTCCGCCACGCACCGCGTCGGTGAGGACGGCGATGCCCATCGCCGGCTGGCCGGCAAGGGCAACAGCCAGGCCGAAGTCGCTCGCGGGCAACTGGCCGCGCCAGCGGCCCAGCACGGCAAATGCCTCGTCGTCGCGGCCCAAGCCGGCGTAGGCGAGCGCCATGCCGAGTCCGATTCGCGCATTGTCGCCGCCCAGCGCAGCGACATCCTCGAAAGTGGTCGCGGCAGAACCGAAACGGCCCGCCGCGAGGTAGGCCTGGGCCAGCTCCGCACGGGCCGACGCACTGTCTGGCGAGCGCGCGACGCGCTGTTCCGCCCTGGCGACGCCGGCGTCGCCGTCAGCATCGCTCAGGCTTCTGGCGGCCTGCGCATTGCCGCTTCCGGCAAGCGCCGTCGGCCCGGCGCAACCCGAAACCAGCGCAACGGCCGCAGCGGAGCAAAGCGCGAGGCCTGCAGTTCTGGTCAGGTTGTTCAAACGTTGCATTGATCCGCCCCTCAGCTGGGCTTGCCCGCCGTGCCGAACAGCGCGCCCAGCTCCGGCATTTCGGAAAGATACTTGTCCAGCGCCTCGGTGACGATCACCTGGGCGCTGCGGCCCAGCACGACGCCTGCCATCTTCAGGCGGAAATGCCGCTCCGCATCGAGCCGCAGAGTAAAAGCGGCACGCCGCCCTTCCGGCATGGCGCGGGCCGGCGCCGCATTGTGGCTGACGCGGCTGGCGAGCTGCTCGATCTGGCGCAGCACCTCGGGCCTCTCCTGGCCCTCGGCTTTCCTGCCGCCGACCGATACGGCTTTCGGCGGAGGCACCTCGGCCGGGCTTCTCGAAGGCTGCGTCATCGCAGGCTGGCCGTGCACCGCCTCATGACGGTGGCCGTGGCCGAAATCGTTCCAGCCAAGGTCTTCCATCTTCTGCGGGTCGATCGGAATTCCGCCGGTGAATCTGGAGGTGTCCTGCGGGCGCATGGCCGGCTTCGCACCGCCCTTGCGCGCCAGGAGGCCGGACGAGAGAGAGGCGAAGTCGCGGGGTTCGCTCATGGTGCTCACCCCCTCAGGAACTGGCCACGCGGCGGCCGAAACCGCCGGCCGGGCGCTGCGCCCCCTGCAGGACCGGCGCAGCAGCCGGAGCGGCGAAGACGGTGCGGCGGAAATTCTTTTCGAGCCGGTCGGCAACGTAGTTCCACAGCGCCGTCACTTCCTGCGACGAACGGCCGTTCGGATCGACTTCCATGACCGTGCGGCCGTCGATCATCGAAGCCGCGAAGTCAGTGCGCTGGTGCAGCGTGACCGGGGCAACCGTGCCGTGCTGCGACAGCGCGACCGCCGCCTCCGCGGTGATGCGCGCCTTGGGCGTTGCGGCATTGACTACGAAGATCAGCGGCTTGCCCGAACGGTCGCACAGATCGACCGTGGCGCCCACGGCGCGCAGGTCGTGCGGGCTCGGGCGGGTTGGTACGACGATCAGTTCCGCGACCGAGATGACGCTCTGGATCGCCATGGTGATCGCCGGCGGCGTGTCGATGACCGCCAGCTTGAAACCCTGCTGGCGCAGGATCTGCAGATCGCCCGCGAGCCGCGCTACCGTGGTCTGCGCGAAAGCGGGGAATTCTGCCTCGCGTTCGTTCCACCAGTCGGCGAGCGAACCTTGCGGGTCGATATCGATGAGAACGACCGGGCCTGCCCCGGCGCGCTGGGCCTGAACGGCGAGATGCCCCGAAAGCGTAGTCTTGCCGGAGCCGCCCTTTTGCGATGCCAATGCCAGTACTCGCAAGACAAAGTCCCCCCAAATGCGATACGCGGTGATGCTTCAGGGACAGGGGATCGCAGAACGTTCCTAATTTACAGTTAATCGGAAAATGCCCGCACATGCGGTACACGGCGACGATCCGCGGCTTTCGGGCAGCGTCAAGAGAGCCTTCACCATTCCCGTTTAGGAAATGCTTCCGGGTAAACCGGCAGTCGTCCATTTGCGGCTGGCGTTGAGGGCACGCTTTCGCTTACCATGAAGTCAACGGGGACGGGCAGGATCAGGAATTTTCGACATGAAGAATTTTATGCGATTCTTCCGGTATTTTCCCGTGGCAGGCGTGATCGCCGCGCTACCGGTCGCTTCCGCGCTGGCGGACGTCAAGACGGGTGTCGAGGCATGGTCCGCCGGCAATTACGAAGCTGCGGTAAAGGAATGGAAGCCGCTTGCCGACGCCGGTGACCCCGATGCCCTGTTCAATCTGGCGCAGGCCTACAAGATGGGAAGAGGCGTGCCCGCCGATCCCCGCAAGGCAGAGGAGCTTTATGGCAAGGCGGCCGCGAAGGGACACGTGCAGGCATCCGACGTATACGGGCTGCTGCTGTTCCAGAACGGGGATCATGCCAAGGCCATGCCCTATATCCAGGCTTCCGCAGCGCGGGGCGACCCGCGCGCTCAGTATCTTCTCGGTCTGGCGATGTTCAATGGCGACAATGTCGCCAAGGACTGGGTTCGCGCCTATGCACTTGTGAGCCTCGCCCAGCAGGCGGGACTGTCGCAGGCGGCGCGTGCCCTGCCGCAGATGGATCAGTACATCTCGCTGGAGGATCGCCAGAAAAGCGTGATCCTGGCGCAGAAGATCGCCGCCGAATCGAAAGCGACGCGGGCCCGCCAGCTCGCCGCCGCCGAACTGGGCAACGGGACCATCGCACCGGAGACGACAAGCACGGATACCCCCGTCACGGCGGGCGCCGACTATACGCGAAAGACCCCGCCTTCCGCGGCGGCGAATCCCAAGCCGGCTCCGACGATCACGCCGGCTCCGGTTTCCGTCCCCGCCCCTGCAGCGAACGCGAAACCCGCCGCCAGGACTGCTACCGCCTCGGGGCCCTGGCGCGTCCAGCTCGGCGCCTTCGGCGTGGCAGCGAACGCCGATGCCCTCTGGGCTAAAGTGCAAGCCCGTCCCGAACTGGCAGGCCACGGCAAAGTGGTGGTTCCCGCCGGCAAGCTCACCAAGCTCCAGGCGAGCGGCTTCGCTTCGAAGGACAAAGCCGCGGCGGCCTGCGCCCGCCTTGCCGCAGGCGGCTTCGCCTGCATGCCCGTGAGGGACTGATAGACGCCGCGATCGCCTTGCGTCCGCCGGAAACGGTCGCAGGAGAGGCGGACCGGGTGATCGCGCTCGACCTCATTCGCGGCGTGGCGGTGCTGGGTATCCTTGCCATCAACATCGCCGGGTTCGCAGGGCCCAGCGTTCAGGGCATCACGCCCAATCTGCCGCAACGGGTTCCCTTCACGGACGAGGCTGCATGGGCATTCGGATTCGTCTTCTTCGAGGGCAAGATGCGCGCGCTCTTCGCCATCCTGTTCGGCGCCAGCCTTTCGCTCTTCTGCGAAAAGGCGGACGACATAGGCGGCTACGGCGAACTGCTGCAGATGCGCCGGCTATCATGGCTTATGCTGTTCGGAATGCTGCACTACCTGCTGCTGTGGTGGGGGGACATCCTGTTCGTCTATGCCGCCTGCGGGATCGTCGCGCTGCTTTTTCGGCCGCTCCCGACCCCTGCCCTCCTCGGACTTGCCCTTGCCATCGTGGCGAGCACTCACGTCTGGGGTATCCTCGCGCAGTTGCCCCTGGTCCATGCGGAGGATGCGCTCCGGCTCGGCACCGCGACAGTGGCGCAGCAACAGCAGGTACTTGCGAAGACCGGGCTCTATTGGGACAAGAGCGCCCAGGAGATGGCGCTTTATCATTCCGGCTATCTCGAGATCGTCCTCACCAAGCTGCGTGACGATCCGTTCTGGCTCTTTACCATGACGAGCGGCACTTTCGGCGAGATCCTGCCGCTGATGATGCTGGGCATGGCGCTCAAGCGGCATGGATTCTTTGCCGGAACCTGGCCGCGCCCGCTGCTGACCGGGATAGGAGCTCTGGCCGCCGCCGCCGGGCTGGCCATGACTCTGGGCGTGCTCGGATGGGCCTGGCCCCGGCATTTCCCGCCGCTGGTGATGTACATGCTGCTTTCCTATGGACTGATAGTGCCGCACGTCCTGATGGCGGTGGGTTATGCGGCCCTGCTCGTTGCGGCTGCGCCGGCGCTCGCCCGGACGGTCCTCGGCAGGCGGCTGATCGCGGCCGGGAGAATGGCTTTCAGCAACTATATCGGCACCAGCCTGCTCATGACGGGAATTTTCTACGGCTGGGGCCTGGGCCTGTTCGGCAAGGTGGCGCCGGCAGGGCAATGGCTGTTCGTGCTTCTCGGCTGGACGGCGATGCTCGGCTGGAGCGCACCCTGGCTCCGATACTTCCGCCGCGGTCCGCTGGAATGGGCCTGGCGCTCGCTAGTCGCCCGCAACATCCTGTCAAACCTGCGGAAAAGCGGCGTTTAAGATTGCTATTGCGATCCATTCTCATTTCCCTATATCATGGGGGAACAAGAGGATTCGCTAAATGTACGTGTGCATCTGCAATGCCATCAAGGAATCGGATCTGAGAGCCGCCGCGCGTTCATGTCAGGGTGACGTGGAAGCGCTCTATGCGTCGCTCGGCCGTACGCCCCAGTGCCGTCAGTGTCTGGAGGAAGCGGAGGAGATCATCGCCGACGAAGTGCCCGTGGGGAACCTGGCGGTCCCGGCCCCCCACTGACTTGTCTTCTCCTGCTCTGGCGCCCATAGTCGCGGCTTACGTCGGAAGGAGTGCGGGCTATGCAGGGCGATCGTCAGGTCATTGATTTCCTTAACAAGGCTCTTTTCAACGAGCTGACAGCCATCAACCAGTACTGGCTGCATTACCGCATGCTCGACAACTGGGGCATCAAGCGCCTGGCCGATTATGAGCGGCATGAATCGATCGACGAGATGAAGCATGCGGACAAGCTCGCCGACCGCATCCTTTTCCTCGAAGGCCTTCCCAACTTCCAGACGCTCGGCAAGCTGCACATCGGCGAGAACGTCGAGGAGATCCTCAAGGCCGACCTCAAGCTGGAGCACGAGGCGATCCCGCTGCTCAAGGAAGCGATCGCCCATTGCGAGGCGGTGCGCGACTACATCAGCCGCGAACTCCTAGAGGATATCCTTGAGAGCGAGGAAGAGCATGTCGACTGGATCGAAAAGCAGTTCGAGATGATAAAGCGCATGGGCATCGAAAATTACTGCCAGCTTCAGAGCAAGCCGGCCGAAGACTGATCGCTCGGCGCGGGATCGTAATGGATCTCATCACCCGCCTCGGACCATCCGTGCGGCTGGTCCAGGCGCCGATGGCCGGCACCTCGACGCCGACGCTTGGGGCCCTGCGGGCAGAAGAACTCGCCGCTAGTCGCCGGTGTTAGTTTTCTTGTCCGTCCGGTACTTGTCGAACCAGGCCAGGATTGCCGAAGCTTTCGCCGCGGACTGCGACGGCCGCGCCGCGATGCCGCCGTGGCTGGCGCCGGGAACTTTCACCAGCGCCGTCGGCACGCCCCGGATCTGCAGCGCCGCATAGTACTGCTCGGCCTCGCTTACCGGCGTGCGGTAGTCTTCGCTGCCGACGACGACCAGCGTTGGCGTCTTCACGTTGCCCACCAGGCTGAGGGGGGAGCGCCGCCAGTATTCCATGGGATCTTCCCATGGCTTCTTGTTGAACCAGTAGCGCGAGGTAAAAGGCGTCGAGTCCATGGTCAACGCCTCGCTGATCCAGTTGATGACCGGCTTCTGCGTTGCCGCCGCCTTGAAGCGATCGGTCTTGCCGACGATCCACGCCGTCAGCACCCCGCCGCCTGAGCCGCCAGTGACGAAAAGATTCGCCGGATCGGCCGCGCCGTCGGCGATCGCAGCATCGACTGCCGCAATGAGGTCGTCGTAGTCCTGTCCCGGATAAGCCCGATCGATAAGGTTCGCGAATTCCTCTCCGTAGGACGTGCTGCCGCGCGGATTGGTGTAGAGCACGGCATAGCCGTGCGCGGCATAGAGCTGATAGTCTGTGGCGAAGATCGGCGCATAAGCCGTGTTCGGCCCGCCGTGGATCTCGAGGATCAAAGGCGCTCGCCGGCCCGGCTGCAGCCCGGGCGGCGTGACCAGCCAGGCGTCGATCTTGCGCCCGTCCGGCGCTGTCACGTCCAGCTTGCGCAAGGGAGCCATGGTCTTGTTTTCCATCCAGGTGCCGTTGAGATCGGTCAGCCTGCGCCGGGAGCCGCCGCTCGATACCCAAAGGTCGGCGGGATGGCTTCCCGTCCCTGCCGTATAGGCGATCCTGCCGTTGCGCGAGACGCTGAAGCTGCCTCCGGTATAAGGCCGGTCGTAATGCGCACCGGGTGACAGCCCTTCGACAAGCGGCTTGATCGAGCCATCCAGCCCGACACGCGCCACACGCGTTTTCGCCTCGTCGTCGTACTGGACGTAGATGGCATCGTTGCCTGCCCATTCGATGGCGTCGATAGAGCGGTCCAGCTTGGGGGTCAGCAGCCGCACGCCGCTGCCATCGGCATTCATGACGTAGAGATCGGAATTCTCATAGGAACGGTTGACATCGTCATAGCCGAGGTAGGCGATACGCTTGCCATCCGGCGAAGGCTGCGGGTTGCCATCCGGCCCTTGGCGGCTCGTCAGCGCGGTGATCGTGCCGCTTGCAGCGTCGACGCTGTAGACCTCCGAATTGTTGATGTCGCGTTCCCAATCGTCGTGGCGGTTGGCGCTGAAGATGATCCGTCGTCCGTCCGCGCTCCACGAGAGCGGGCCGCCGTCGTCGAATTGGCCGAACGTCACCTGTCTGGGCGCCCCGCCATCGGCCGAGACGACAAAGATGTGATCGAAACCCGGCTTGGCATAACCGGCTTCGTCGAAGCGGTAGGTCACGCGGTCGATCACTTCGAGCGGCTCGGCCCACTTCGCGCCTTCCGGCTTGTTCTCCGGCTGTGAGCCAAGCTTCATGCCCTCGCCGGGCACGCGCATGGTGTAGGCGATCTGCCTGCCATCCGGCGACCAGGCGAGATTTCCGGGGCTGTCCGGCAAACCGGTCACATTCACGCTCGCACCGCTGTCGAGCCAGAGCACATAGAGCTGCGGCGCGGAACCGCCATCGCTCGAAACGTAAGCGATCCGCTTTCCGTCGGGCGACCAGCGCGGGGACGAATGCGCACCCTTCCCCGCCACGAGCGGGCGCTGCTGGCCGGAGGAGACATCGACCAGCCACAGCGATGGGACTTCCTTGTCGGCCATGATATCGGCGCTGGAGCGGACGTAGACGATCCTGGAACCGTCGGGAGAGATCCGGGGATCCGTCACGCCCTGCAGCTTGAACAGATCGCCGGGGACGAAGCCTTGTTCGGGACCGGACATCGCCGCGCCGCCCTCGGCCGCCAAAACCGGGCCGATCGGCACGACAAGGGCGAGCGCGCCTGCCGCGATGCGAAGGGACAGAGTTGAAGGCAAGGGGTAAGCTCCTGAAATGGGGGCATTGGTTCGATGTCTTGCGCCGTTTGGCGAAAAAATCCACCCCCGCCCGAAGCTGGAAAGATAAAGGCTGGAATTGCGGCAATTCGTGATATTGCTCCCCCCATGCAGACCAAGCACCCTTCGCAATACCACCTTGAAGACTACGCCTTCATCGGCCTGGTAATTCTGGTCACGATCATATTCGCATGGCTGCTCGCGCCGTATTTCGGGGCCATTCTCTGGGGTATCGTCGCCGCTATCCTGTTCGAGCCGATGACGCGCCGACTGGAAGTCGCGCTTGGCGGCAGGCCCAATACCGCGGCGACGCTCGTCCTTCTGCTCCTGCTCGCGACACTGATTTTGCCGACGCTCATTCTGGGTGTGAGCCTCGTCCAGGAAGCGAGTTCGCTATACGACAGGATCAGCCAGGGGCAGATCGACATCGGCGCGATGGCGGACAAGGTCCTCTCCATCCTGCCGACGCGCATGAGTGCGATGGTCAGGTCCTATACGACCGACATCGAGACGATCCGAAGGGAGTTCGGCTCGGACATCGCCAGCGGGCTGCAGGACGTCGCCGGCCGCCTGCTGTCCGTCGGCCAGGGGGCCCTCAGCTTCATCGCGGCTCTGGGCGTGATGCTCTACCTCACCTATTTCCTCCTGCGCGACGGGGACCGGTACGCCGAACTGGTGCGCACTGCCGTTCCGCTGCGCCCGCATTTGCGGGACGCCCTGTTCAAGCATTTCGTGGTGGTTGTGCGCGCTACAATGAAGGGCACGGTCGTCGTCGCAGTCCTGCAAGGCCTGATCGGCGGCGTGATCTTCGCGGCGCTGGGGATAGAGGGCGCGCTCCTGTGGGGCGTGCTGATGGGCTTTTTCTCGCTACTTCCGGCAATCGGCACCGGCATCGTCTGGGTTCCGGTAGCGGCGTATCTCCTGTTGACGGGCGATTACTTCAAAGGCGCGATCATGGTCTTCTGCGGCTTGTTCGTGATCGGCATGATAGACAACCTGCTGCGCCCGATCCTGGTCGGCAGGGACACGCGCATGCCCGATTTCGTGGTGTTGATCGCAACTCTTTCCGGCCTGCAGCTCTTCGGTCTCAATGGCTTCATCGTCGGCCCGGTGATCGCGGCGCTCTTCATTGCGGTGTGGAACATGGTGTCCGAAGCGAAGGGCAAGGGCCGCGTGACAGACACCGGCGAAAAAGCCGGCCCCGCGCCAGACCTGGACCCGAAAGCCAAAGCCGAGGCGCGGCCCGGGTAGTCGGCAGCCGCACTGCCCCGCCGGGATTGCGCCTCAGTCCTTCTTGAACGGGTTCTTCGGACTGCGCAGCGTCAAGCGGATGGGCACCGCCTCGAAACCCAGTTCACGCCTCAGGCCATTAATCAGGTAGCGCCGATAGCTTTCCGGCAGCATGTCAAGGCGCGTGCCGAACAGCACGAAGCCCGGAGGACGCGTCTTGGCCTGGGTGATGTAGCGCAGCTTGATGCGTTTGCCGCCGGGCGCCGGCGGAGGATTGGCCGAAAGCGCATCATCGAACCAGCGGTTGAGCGCCGCCGTCGGTACGCGCCAGCTCCAGGCTACGCGGATCGAGAAGGCGGCCGAGATCAGATCGTCGAGCCCCTTGCCAGTCCGCGCAGAAACCGCCAGCAGCGGCACCCCGCGCACTTGCGCCAGCCCCTCATCAAGCGCGGCACGGATGCCGTTGAACAGCTTGGAGGCGTCCTCGGCGACGTCCCACTTGTTGATGGCGATGATCAGCGCGCGCCCCTCCTCGACCACCATCGAGGCAATCTTGAGGTCCTGGTGCTCCAGCCCCTTGGTCGCGTCGAGCAGCAGCACGACCACTTCGGCAAAGTCGATCGCGTGGCGTGCGTCAGCCACGGCCAGCCGCTCCAGCTTTTCGACGACACGCGCCTTCTTGCGCATGCCGGCGGTATCGATCAGCCGCACTTCGCGGTCTTCTCCGCTTCTAGGGTCGCGCCAGAACCAGTCGATGGCGATCGAATCGCGGGTGATACCCGCCTCCGGACCGGTCAGCAGGCGCTCTTCACCGAGAATGCGGTTGATGAGCGTCGACTTTCCCGCATTCGGCCGACCGACGATCGCCAGCTTCAGAGGGCCGCGGAGCAGCGCGTCCTCGTCGGGTTCGCCGTCCTCTTCCTCAGGCGGCTGCAGCGGTTCGAGGTGAGGCAGGAGCGCCTCGAAGAGATCGCCCATGCCCTCGCCGTGCTCGGCAGAGATCGCCACAGGGTCGCCAAGGCCGAGCGAATAAGCCTCCAGCAGTCCGCCCTCGCCCGCGCGCCCCTCCGCCTTGTTGGCGACAAGGACCACCGGCACGGGCGAGGAACGCAGCCAGTTGCCGATTTCCTCGTCCAGCGGGGTCAGGCCGGCGCGCGCGTCGACGACGAACAGCGCAACATCGGCCGTCGCCAGCGAAGCCTCGGTCTGCTTGCGCATCCGGCCGGGTAGCGTTTCCGCGTCATCGTCTTCCCATCCTGCCGTGTCCACGATCTGGAATTTGAGCCCGAGCAGTTCGGCATCGCCGAAACGCCGATCCCGCGTGACGCCGGGCTGGTCGTCGACGAGCGCAAGCTTCTTGCCGACGAGCCGGTTGAACAGCGTGGACTTGCCGACGTTGGGCCGGCCGATGATGATGACCTGAGGGAGCATGATACCGCTTCGCTTGGGGGTTTCCGTCCGGTTTGGCAAGGACCCGGCAAATTATTGCCCCGCTGTTAACCTTGTCCGGCAGGATGTTCTTAACCTTGTCGTGGCCAGTACGGTAAACATGAAGGGCTACTGCACCGCCATCGCGCTCGGCCTGGCTGCCGTTGTGATCCCGCCGGCAAGCGCTCGCAGCGCCATCGACGATATCCTCGGCAGCGCGCGCGAGACGCCGGGGATCCGTTCGCTTTCCGGAAACGCAGGCGTGCCCGCCAGCGATACCGGTTATCTCGAATGCGTCCCCTACGCTCGTCAGACTTCCGGAATCCGGATCTACGGCGATGCGCATACCTGGTGGAGTCAGGCCAAGGGCCGATACGCCCGCGGTGCCGAGCCGAAAGTGGGCGCGGTCCTGGCGATAGAGCCCTACGGCAATTCCCCGCTGGGACACGTCGCCACAGTCAGCCGCATCGTGGATGCGCGCACGATCCTGGTAAGCCATGCCAACTGGTCGGTCCCCGGCAAGATCGAGCGCAACGTGACAGTTCTGGACGTCTCGCCCGAAAACGACTGGAGCGAAGTGCGCGTGTGGTACGCCCCGATGCACAACCTGGGCGCCTCGCGCTGGCCGGTCGCGGGCTTCATCTATAATGAAGCACCGGGCCAGGCGAAGCGGGAGAAAGGGGCGAAGCGGAACCCGGGCCGCAAGGACCCCATTGGGGCGATCATCGCCGGCACTTATTGAAGCCCCCGACTGCGCGCATCGGCTAAATCCCGCGCATGCGGCGATGAAAAAAGGGCCGGTACGAATACCGGCCCATAGAAGTTTTGGGAGAGGATGCCTGAAAGGCACTCTCTCTATGCACTGGATGCTGCACTGCGGCAAATGAGAAAACCTTTTCCCAAGTTGCAGAGTTTGCAACCACTGCCGCCGATCGAGTCAGCGCGTATTCACCACTCCGAACAGGTCATGCTCGTCCGCGTCCTCTATGAGAACGTCCACGACGTCGCCGACCTGCAGGTCATTGCGGACATCGCGCAGGAAGACGCTGCCATCGATTTCCGGCGCATCGGCCTGCGAGCGGCCCGTGGCGCCGACGTCGCCGTCCTCGTCCGGCTCGCCAACTTCGTCGATGATGACAGGCAAGGTCCGGCCGATTTTCGCCTGCAGCCTGGCGGCGCTGATGGCGGCCGTCTTTTCCATGATGCGCGCGTAACGCTCTTCCTTGACATCTGCGGGCACGGCGCCGGGCAAGGCGTTCGCGGCAGCGCCTTCGACGGGCTCGAAACGGAAGGCGCCGACGCGGTCGAGTTGCGCCTCATCGAGCCAGTCGAGCAGGTACTGGAAGTCCGCCTCGGTCTCACCGGGAAAACCGACGACGAAGCTCGAGCGGATGGCGATGTCGGGGCAGATCTCGCGCCAGGCACGCAGGCGTTCCAGCACCTTGGCTTCGTTGGCAGGGCGCTTCATCGCCTTGAGCACTGAGGGCGCCGCGTGCTGGAAGGGAATGTCGAGATAAGGCGTCAGCAAGCCTTCCGCCATGAGCGGGATAACGGCGTCGACATGCGGATATGGATAGACGTAGTGCAGGCGCACCCAGGGCCGGCGCCCTTGCGCATCCTTGAGCTGGCCTAGCTCGCGCGCGAGGTCCGTCATGTGCGTGCGCACCTGGCGACCCTTCCAGGTCCGCTCTTCGTGGCGCACGTCGACGCCGTAAGCGGAAGTGTCCTGACTGATGACGAGCAGTTCGCGCGTACCCGCGGCAACAAGCTTTTCCGCTTCGCGCAGCACGGCGTCCATGCGGCGGCTGTCCAGCTTCCCGCGCAGTTGCGGGATGATGCAGAACGCGCAGGAGTGGTTGCACCCCTCCGAGATCTTCAGATAGCTGTAGTGGCGCGGCGTCAGCTTGACCCCCGCCTCGTCGTAGGCCTGCGGGATAAGATCGAGATAAGGCCCGAGATCCGGCGGCGCCGCTTCGTGCACAGCCTCGACTACGGCTTCGTACTGATGCGCACCGGTAACGGCGAGAACCTCCGGGAATTTCGCGCGGATCACCTCGGCCTCGTTGCCCATGCAGCCGGTGACGATGACCCGGCCGTTCTCGGCCACGGCTTCGCCGATCGCTGCAAGGCTCTCCTCCTTGGCGGAGTCGAGGAACCCGCAGGTATTGACCAGCACGACATCGGCGCCGGCATAGTCCGGGCTCATGGTGTAACCATCCGCGCGCAGGCGCGTGAGGATGCGCTCGGAATCGACGAGCGCCTTGGGGCAGCCGAGGCTGACCATGCCCACTTTGGGCGGAGAGGGTAATTCTATGGCCATGGGAAGGCGCGCCCGATACGCGAAATAGCCCCGCGAGTCACGAATTGAATGTTTGCCGGCAGCTTAACCGCCGCCGATCGGGCACTTGAACTTGCGGCCATGGCCTGCAAAACATGCGGCACGGCCTTTTTCAACTAGATAGCGGCCGATGTTCGAGGGGGTGTTCAATGGGTCCGGTGAACTGGCTGGCAGTGTTCCTTGCAGCGGCACTGGCGCTGGCCATCGGAATGGTGTGGAACGGGCCGTTTTTCCGAACCGGGCGCCAGTTGCTGCCGGGCAAGTCCGAGCGAATGGGCAAATTCATTCTGGTCGGCCTGCTGTTCCTCGTCAGTTCCGCCATGCTCGGCCACAACTTCGCACGCATCGGCACGGAGACACTGCACGCCAAGCCATGGCTCTATCTCATGCAGACTGGCGGCATCGCCATCGCCTTCGTCATTCCGGCGGTATGGCTCAGCCACTTGCGCAACCGCACCGAGCCCATGAACCGCGTGGTCGACTGCATATTCTGGCTGATCGCCTACATCGCGATGGGCGTTGTGTTCTGGGCCCTTGGCTGAGCCCCCTCACCGCGCCTTGGGCAGCTCGTCCAGCGGGTCGACCGGCTTGCCGTCCTGCCGCACTTCGAAATGGAGCTCATCTCCCTTGGCCCGCCCGGTGTTGCCGACAAGGCCGATGCGCTCGCCTGCCGCGACCTTGGCGCCCTGCTTCACCGTGACGCGGCTGAGAAAGCCGTAGGCGGTGAACCAGCCGTCACCATGATCGAGCACGACAAGATTGCCGAACTGCTCCTTTTCGTTGCCGGCGAACTTGACGGTGCCCGGTGCGGCAGCGCGGACCATCGTGCCTTTGGCCGCGGTGATGTCGATGCCGTCGTGATAATCCGTCCCGCTGCGGAATTCCCGGCGCACCGGTCCGGCAATAGGCCAGAGGAAACGAGCTTTCCCGGATGCCGGAGCTACCGAGGGAATCGCAACAGGAGCCGGCGTGGCCAGAGGGATGGCCGGCGGATCCAACACGGTCGGAATCAGCAGGTCCTGACCCAGCTTCACCGGCGCTTGCGCGTCTACTCTATTGGCGATGGCAATCTGCTCCCACGGCACGCCGTACTTGTAGGAGATGGAAAAGCCGGTATCGCCTGCCGCCACCTTGTGATGGCGAGTGCGCGGGATCTTCAGCTTCTGCCCCGTCTTGACCGAATAGGGCGGCGTCAGCCCGTTTGCCTCGGCAATGAGCACGCGCGGCACCTTGGCGCGCCGTGCGATGCCGCCAAGGGTTTCGCCCGGTGCCACGACGTGGTCCGTTTCCAGTTCAGGAGAGGTGGCGCTGCCCGGCTTGTCCCCCCTCGAGTCCGCTTTCGCGGCGGTTCGCACGGCAGCACTCCCGGCGCTCTTGCCGGGAATGCGCAGTTGCTGCCCAAGGCGGACGACATAGGGCGGCTTCAGATCGTTCGCCTCGGCGATTGCCTTGGCGGAAACTCCGGCGCGGTTGGCAATTCCGTTCAGCGTCTCACCCGGTTCGACCACATGAACGGTCTCACCTTCCTTTGCCGCAGCAAGCCCCGGCATCGCGCCGAGCATGGCTGCCGCGCCGACGAGCAGTATCCGGTGCTTCATGCCTGATAGCGTTCCACCAGTGCGGCGAGCGAGGGTTCGTGAGTGAGATCGAGATGCAAAGGCGTCACCGAGACGTATCCTTCCGCTATGGCTTCGAGATCGGTGTTGTGACCGGGCGTGTGCTCAATCCCATGTAAGCCAAACCAGTAATAGGGAAAACCCCGCGGATCGATGCCTTCCACAACCGAGCCGCGGGCATAGTCATGGAAACCCTGCCTGGCGACGCGGACGCCCTTGACCTGCCCCGCGGCGAGCGGCGGAAAGTTGACGTTTATCAGCGTCCGAAGCGTGAAAGGCATGTCCAGCAGGGGGCGCAGGACCTTGGCACCCCATTCCTCGGCGGCGGAGAAGTCGACCGCATTGCCGACGCCCTCGGTCCCGTAGACCTGACTCAGCGCCACCGATCGGACGCCGGCAAGCGCCCCTTCAAGCGCCGCGGACACTGTACCGGAGTAAGTGACATCGTCGCCCAGATTGGCGCCCCGGTTTACGCCGGACAGGATCAGGTCGGGCGGGCCGGGCAGAACCTTTCGCAGCCCCATGGTCACCGCATCGGTCGGCGTGCCCGTCACCGAAAAACGACGCGGCGCATGTTCGCGCAGGCGTACGGGACGGGTCAGCGTCAGCGAATGGCCGGCGCCGGACTGCTCCTCGCTCGGCGCGCAGATCCAGATGTCATCCGAAAGCTGCGCCGCGATCTTTTCGAGCACATAGAGACCCGGCGCATTGATGCCGTCATCGTTGGTCAGGAGAATGCGCATGAATGAAAATTCCCAGATCCACTTATGTTTTCGGCCTTAAATCTGCGGTACCAGCCTGTCACTCCCGCCCATCCACGGCTTCAACGCCTCCGGTACCGTGACTGAGCCGTCCGTCTGCTGGTAATTCTCGAGCACCGCGACCAGCGTGCGGCCCACCGCGAGGCCCGAGCCGTTGAGAGTGTGCAGGAACTCGGTCTTTTTCGATCCCTCCGGCTTGTAACGCGCGTTCATCCGGCGCGCCTGGAAGTCGCCGCAGTTGGAGATCGAGCTGATCTCGCGATAGGCGCCCTGCCCCGGCAGCCAGACCTCCAGGTCGAAAGTCTTTCGCGCGGTGAAGCCCATGTCGCCGGTACAGAGCAGCACCTTGCGGTAAGGCAGATCTAGCGCCCGCAGGATCGATTCGGCTGCCTCCACCATGCGCTCGTGCTCGGCCTCGCTGTCTTCGGGCTTGCAGACCGTAACGAGTTCGACCTTCTCGAACTGGTGCTGGCGAATGAAACCGCGCGTGTCGCGCCCCGCCGCACCGGCTTCCGATCGGAAGCATGGGGTGAGCGCCGTCATGCGCAGCGGCAGCGCCTCGGCGTCGACGATCTGCTCGCGCACGGCGTTTGTCAGGGAGACTTCGGCCGTGGGGACCAGCCAGCGTCCGTCGGTCGTCTGGAACAGGTCCTCGGCGAACTTGGGCAATTGGCCCGTGCCGAACACAGATTCGTCCCTCACCAGCAGCGGAACATTGCATTCCGTATAGCCGTTGGCTCCGGTCTGCGTGTCGAGCATGAACTGCGCGAGTGCGCGGTGCAGGCGTGCCATCTGCCCCTTGAGGAACGTGAAGCGCGCGCCCGAGAGCAAGGCTCCGGTTTCGAAGTCGAGGCCGAGGGCGGGGCCGAGGTCGGCGTGTTCCTTCGGCGTAAAGGAGAACTCCCGCAGAGCGCCCCAGCGGCCGACCTCGACGTTCTGAGTCTCGTCCTCGCCGCCGGGAACTTCGTCCACCGGGATATTGGGCAGGCGAGCCAGTTCGTCCTGCAGCCGGGCAGTCAATTCCTTCTCCTCAGCTTCCAATGCCGGAAGCGTCTCCTTGAGCCGGGCGACTTCCGCCTTCAGCGCCTCGGCCCTTGCGGGGTCGCCCTGCGCCATCGCCTGGCCGATGGCCCTGGAAGCCTCGTTGCGGCGATTCTGGCCCTCCTGCATGCGCGTTGCAACGGCGCGCCGCTGCTCGTCCAGCGCAAGGATGCCGGCGGACAGGGGCTCAAGCCCGCGGCGGGCGAGGCCCGCGTCGAAGGCAGCGGGGTTTTCGCGGATCAGGCGTATGTCATGCATGGCGCCGGGCTATGCCGCCTTGGCGAGTCCGGCGCAAGCGCGACAACGCCGACGTCACTCGGCCTTGCAGGTCCTGATGCCAAGCAGATCGTAAACCGGGCACTTGCCGGTAAGCCCCGTAGCCAGCGGCACGAATCCGCCCCAGCCCCAACGGGTTATCGCCCCCGCATAGACGAGCGCGACCCCGAGCACGATTCGCACAATGCGGTCGGTCGGGCCGACGTTGTTGCTGAGCATGGGGGATCCCTCGTTTCCGATAGGCCCGACCATCCACTTGGGGGCCGATTGGCGCATTGACGGCTGTCAATGGAACTGGAGGGCATCCCCGGAGGGATGGTGGGCGCGACAGGGATTGAACCTGTGACCCCACCCGTGTGAAGGGTGTGCTCTACCGCTGAGCTACGCGCCCGCTATCGGTTGCGGAAGCGCGCCCCTAGACAACTCCACGCGAATTGACAAGGTTCGAAATTGACAGCGGGGCAACGCCGGCTAAAGCGCGCTCATGAGCGAAGAGACCAGTTCCGGACCGGACGTGCCGCCCGATCGCCTGGCGATCAACCCGAACAACCCGTTCTTCGACGGCGAAAAGCTGCAGCGCGGCATCGGCATCCGCTTCAAGGGCGTGGTGCGCACCAATGTCGAGGAATACTGCATCTCCGAAGGCTGGATTCGCGTGCAGGCCGGCAAGACCATGGACCGCCGGGGCAATCCCCTGACGATCAAGCTGAACGGCCCCGTCGAGGCGTGGTACGAGGACCTCGGCGAAGAGCCGCCTGTCGCGAAGCTGGGCTGATTCCCCGACGTCGCGTCGCAGCATGGCCCTGACCGCGCCTTTCGCCTTCGAGCCGGCGCGGCTAGCGGCGCGGGCGCATTTGTCCTAGCCATTCGCCCATGGCCGAATCCGCTCGAATCTACACCGCCGCCCTTGTCGTCATCGGAGACGAGATCCTCTCCGGACGCACGCATGACAGGAATATCGCCCAGGTCGCGAGCTGGCTTCAGGTCCAGGGGATTCGCCTCAGGGAAGTGCGTGTCGTGGCCGACGAGATCACCGCGATCGTGGAGGCGGTCAATACGCTGCGGGCCCGGTACGACTATCTGTTCACCACCGGCGGCATCGGCCCTACTCATGATGACATCACCGTCGATGCCATTGCCGAGGCCTTGGGCGTGAACGTCATCGTTCATCCCCAGGCGCAGGAAATTCTCACAGGTTACTACGAATCGCGCGGCGGCCTCACCGACGCGCGGCTGCGGATGGCGCGCACGCCCGAAGGCGCGAGCCTCATCCCCAACCGCTATACCGGCGCGCCGGGCATTCGCTGCGGGAACATCTTCATCATGGCCGGCGTCCCCAGCATCACCGCCGGCATGCTCGACGCACTATCCGGCCAGCTCGAAGGCGGCGCGCCGCTGCTGACCGAGACGGTCGGCTGCTGGGTGGGCGAGAGCGAGGTTGCCGACCTCCTGCGACGGACTGAACACGATTTCGAAAGCTGCCAGATCGGCTCTTATCCGTTCTGGAAGGAAGGCCGCGCAGGCGCGAATTTCGTCATCCGTTCGGTCAGCGCGGAAGACCTTGCAGCCTGCACCCGCGCGCTCGTCAGCGGCCTGGAAGCGATGGGGCACCCGGGCATTGCGGGCGGTATCTGAGACCACCCTCCTTCCGCTGCTTGCATTGACACTCGCGGGCTGCACGGCAGGAAGACTGAGTCAGCTCGAACGCACTCTGGCCGGCGGGGACAGCGCCACCGCAGCGCTCGGGAACTGGTGCGCGGCGCGTGGGCTTGCGGACCCGCCGCGCATCGTCGCGCGCCGCGTCAGGGGCGAGGACGCGCCGCTTCCCTCCGATGCCCGCGCCCTTCTCGACATCCGGCCCGGCACCGCGCCGGACTATCGCCATGTCCGGTTGAACTGCGGCAACGTCACGTTGTCCGAAGCGCACAACTGGTTCGTCACGTCCCGCCTCACCCCGGAAATGAACGCAACGCTGGCTGCGACGGACAAGCCTTTCGGAACCGTGATCGCGCCCCTGCACTTCACGCGCGAACGGCTGGCTACGAGCCGGACTCGCGCCGAAGGCTGCCCGCCCGGCACGGTCCTCTCGCATCGCGCCGTGCTGCGCCTGCCCGACGGCCGGCCGATCAGCCTGGTCGTCGAGTGCTATCAGCAAGGGGCCTTGCGGTGAGACTTTCCCCCTTGACACACATAACCATTTAGGTTATATACCGCAGCCGTCAGTACCAACTGACGCACGGCGGGTGCGCAGGAGCAGTAGGCCACTGCCCGCATGTCCCCTGCACCAGCGGCCGGCGACCCCGCAGACAGGGCCGCTGCGCATGCGCGGACAT
>DATEJH010000002.1:0-83303 GCA_035278205.1 Novosphingobium sp.
GCCGTAGTTCGACCGAATGATCGTGGTATTCCGCCCGGCGTTTCCCCCGCCGATCCAGCCCTTTTCGATGACCGCCACACGGCTGATGCCATGCACGCGGGCAAGATAATAGGCCGTGGCCAGGCCGTGGCCGCCGCCGCCAACGACGACAATGTCATAGGCGGACGCAGGCTGGGCTTCCCGCCAGACGGGAGCCCATCGGCGATGGCCTTTGAGCGCTTGCGAAGCGAGAGAGAAGATCGAATAACCCATAAGAATGCAATCGCTCACCTGTGATTGCCAGGAAAAATATATTCGTGGTGAGGATTATGATTGTCTGATAGCGACCCCGAGATGTCTGAATGCGACATTCTCTGGTGAGCCGGCAGCGGAAACTGGAGATGCATGAATTGTCTGCGTTTTCCGCTGTCAGGGGAGTCTTGAGGCTGCAGTGATGTCCCGGGACGAAGTTCAGCGTTCAACGATCGATATAGGGCTGTTGCTCATCGATGGCTTCGCTCTCATGTCCTATGCGTCGTTTATCGAACCGTTTCGGGCAGCGAACAGTTTGGCGGGCCAGCCGCTATATACATGGAAGCACATAGCTCAGAGCGGGACGGAAGCAGTGGCATCCAACGGCGCCCGGATCGGGGCAGATGGACAAGTGGGGGATCCGCTCGCTTGCGACATGCTGTTCGTCTTCGCAGCAGGCGATCCTGCAGCCTTTCGCGATCAGGCCTGTTTTGCATGGCTCCGAAGCCTCGCCCGGCGCGGTATAAGCTTGGGCGGCGTTTCTGGCGGTCCTTACCTTCTGGCTCGAGCTGGCCTGCTCAACCGGCACCGGGCCACCATCCATTGGGAACATGCTGCCGCGCTGCAAACGGAGTTTCCCGATCTCAACCTGGTTTCGGCGCTATATGTGATTGACGGGGACCGGATGACCTGCGCTGGGGGGACGGCAGGTCTCGATCTGGCCTTGTCTCTCATAGAGAGAGAGCGGGGCCCCTCATTGGCCAATCAGGTGAGCGAATGGTTCATTCGGGGGGAACCGCGCAACCCGGACCTTTCCCAACGGTCAGGCATGGCGGCGCGGTTTGGAACGACCAATCGCCGCTTGCTGTCGATGCTGTCCGCCATGGAGGGAGCTCTGGAAGAGCCGCTTCCGCGTGAAATCCTGGCAGTCGAGGCGGGCGTGTCTCTGCGTCAGCTTGAGCGTCTTTGCGTTACCCATCTAGGCGCTGGCATCAGCGAAACATACCTTGCAATCCGCCTCGACCGCGCTGCTGAATTGCTGCGCTCGACCGGGTTTTCAGTCACGGAGATCGGTATCATGTGCGGTTTTCACAGTACGGCACATTTTTCCCGACGTCTGAAGGATCGTTTTGGGAAACCCCCTTCAATGCTGAGAGCAGACACCGAAAATCCGGTGAGCAGACGTGTGGTTCAAGCATAGCATGTGTCGGGCCGCTGATTAAGAACTCGGTCCCCGCCGAGCGACGCGGGTGTATCCCCAAGCGATCCGCGACATCGCCGGCGACGACGACGATGCGCAGGGGACAGGTGTATTCAGGGGTAAGCCAGTGGAAGGCATTGTTCGCGCCTTGGCAACAATTCTGACGCAAAGAGCGCAAGATAGCGTCGTCGTCGAATGATAGAATTGCGATCAATCTGGAGCCAGCGTGCGCAAGAACAGCGCCGCTACATCTGTTAAGGGGAGATGCCTGGATGAAAAACGGTGGAACGCATCGATTTCCCGGACTCGTCAATGGGAGCAGCCCAATTCCGTTGATCTGGATCGGCAGAAGCTGAACATCAGATGGTTTTAGCCGGGGACCGCATACCTGTATCGGCGCCCCGCTCCCCCGTGCGGAGGTGCGGCTTATGCCGGAGGAGTTCCTGAATCAGACTTCCGCAATCGTTCTTGATGAGGAAAAACATGGCAAGCCGCCTCACCAGCGGTTCCAATATGTCCCAAGCTTCATCAACCATGGATACAAACAACTTCATCTGAGGTTGGAACCGGCAAAATCCGCGGGCCGGGGCTGACGGGATGATACAGGCAACCAGCCGCCTAAGGGGTAGGGTCGTGATGGTCGCGGGGGCGAGCACGGGGATCGGCCGGGCGACTGCGCTTCGTCTGGCTTCGGAAGGAGCGAAGGTGGTGGTCGGCTCTCCTCCGCGCGAACGGGATCTGCTGGACATGCTGGTAGAAGAGATCCGTGCCGAGGGCGGCGAAGCATCGGCGGCTGCATGCGATGCTTCGGATGATGCTTCCATGGCGGCCTTCATGGAAGCTGGCGTCGCCGCTTTCGGGGGCATTGATGCCCTTCACGCCAATTTTGCCGACCTCAGCCTGATCCTGAGCGACACCGACGCGCTGTCCGTCAGCGATGAATTGTTCGACAAGGTGATGGACGTGAACCTCAAGGGCATGTTGCGCGCGATCCGTCATGCCGTGCCTCACCTGCTGGAGCGCGGCGGCGCCGCGGTGATCTGCACCTCTTCGGGGGCCGCCATTCAGGGCGCCCCTTCGATGCCCTGTTATGCGATGTCCAAAAGCGGGCTCCACGGCCTGATCCGCCATGTCGCTTCGCGATGGGGCAAGGACAATATCCGGGCGAACGCGGTCCTGCCCGGCTTTGTCATCACGCCTGAGAAGCAACACCTCGTTTCCCCGGAGATGGCCGAACAAGTCTTGGCCACTTGCCGGTCGCCGCGCCTTGGCAAACCCGAAGACATCGCGGCGATTGTGGCATTTCTGGCATCCGCCGATGGCGAATGGATCAACGGTCAGTGCCTGACAGTGGACGGGGGTATGCTCCTGGGCAGATAGCCGCGACGCGGCAGGAGGCTGCGCTGCAGGCTGACTACCCTCTGCGCAGTGTACCTACCGAAAGGCGGGCGTGATTTTCCCGATCCGAGATAAGGGGGACCGACAATGATCCGTTTGGAGAGCGCAATGGCTGCGATGCCGGCAGTGACGAAAATTCGAGAGGTCCGATCGAACTGCCGTGCCTGTCTCCCGTGCTGCGGCGTGCTCGTTGAAATCGATGATAACGGCAGCCCAAAGGGCGTTCGGGGGGATAAGGACCATCCCGTGTCGAAGGGATATATGTGCCCGAAAGGACCCCAGATGATATGGGGGCACAATCGGCCTGACCGGCTCAATCATCCTCTTATGCATGGGAAAAGGGTGAGTTGGGATGCACTGCTGGACGATCTGGCGCAAAATATCCGTACGGCCATGGAAAAGCACGGGCCGGATGGCTTTGGCTTCTTCGCCGGGTCCGGAAGCGACCCCTTGGGCGTCGGCCTCATGTTCGGACTCGGCGCAGCCGTGGGTACGCGGCAGGTCTACACGCCCCTCACCATGGATGTGGCACCGGTCTACCGGGCCGCGGAGTTCGTGACCGGCTGTTCGCAGGAACTGCAGCCGCATTGGGAGCGCGATGACGAGGATGTCCGGCTGCTTCTGGTGTTCGGATCGAATCCGGTGGTGTCGCATGGCTATGCCGGAGCCGCAGCCCTGAGCAACGTGTCCAGGCTGTGGCGTGCCCTCCAGGATCGGGGAGGCAAGATCTGGGTCTTCGATCCTGTCTATACGCGCAGCGCACGGCTGGCCGATCACCACGTTGCTCCGCTGCCCGGCAGCGACCCGATCATATTGGCCTGGCTCGTCAGACAGACTCTGGAAGGGTTGCCGTCCGATTCGCCCGTCCGCCGGAAGACGCGGGCCGAAGATCTGGACCGGCTGCGGACTGCCTTGGCGGGGTTCGACCTCCAGACAGTGTCGCGCCTCAGTGGTGTCGAACCGGCGCTGCTCGAACAATTGATGGAGGACATTCGCCGGGCTGGCCGGCTGGTCGCTCCCGCGGGCACGGGCGTCGTTTTTGGCCCGAACGGCGTCGTCGGCGAGTGGCTGCGCTGGGCGCTCCTTATTCTGACGGATTCGCTGGAGGAACCCGGCGGAATGTGGTTCGATCCGGGCTGGATGTTCAAACTGGACGAGAGGCAGGATTGGCAGCCGGTGGCGCAAAATGGCGCTGCTGCTTCCGCTCCGGCCACCCGCCCCGATCTGCCGCGCCATTTCGGGCAGACGCCGCTCGCCGCGCTGGCTGACGAAATCGAAGCAGGCCCGTTGCGGACCCTGCTGTTGTTCGGCGCCGCGCCGATCACCTGCGTTCCCGAACCCGACCGGATGGCTCGTGCCCTCAGGTCGCTCGACGCCCTGGCCGCTATCGACGTGGTGCCCTCGGAGGTGACGGAACTTTCGACCCACATCATGCCGGCAACCGGGATGCTTGAACGCAGCGACCTCAACGGTCTGCTCGTGCAGCCGTACCGCCCCAGTCTGTCGACCCCAGTAGTCCCGCCCGTCGCGGAGAGACGCCATTCATGGTACATGATCGCGCAATTGGCCAAACGGCTGGGGGTCGCCGACCAGGTGCTGGGCGGGGCCGATCCTGACGACCTGACGGAGGAGACGATCCTGCGCGGTCAGCTGGCCAACGCCCGCCATAGTTATGAGGAACTGCGGGAAGCCGGGCCTCATGGGCTCATGTACGACACTCGCCGGAAATGGGCCCTCCAGACGGCCATTCCAGGCGGCAAATGGCGTATCGCTCCCCAGCCGCTCGTCGAACGCCTGGGATCGCTGCTTCCCGCGGGCGACGATGGCGACTTCCCGTTCATGCTGATCTGCGGCCGGCAAGAGCGGCGCCACAACCGCCATGACAATGTCGACCGGCCGAAGCATCGCGAAGCCCCGCTACTCCGCATCTCTCCAGCCGATGCGAGCAGGTTGACGATCGCGGAGGGTGATCTGGTGAGGATCAGCAGCCCCAATGGCGACGTTCGCGCTCATGCGGCGATCAAGGACAACATCCGCGCTGGTGTCGTCCAGCTACCCCACGGCTGGCCGGATGCCAACGTCACCCGGCTGTTGACGAACGCCGATGTCGACCCGCTGACCACTCAGCCCCAGATGACGGCGTTCAAGGTTGCACTCGAAGCCATTCGTCCGGCCGTCCCAAAACCCGCTGACGGTCTTCGCTGATCGGAACCATGGGTATAATAAGGTGATCGCAATGCTTGGAAGATTTTCTCATACGGTTCTGTGTGTGCGTGACCTGGACGTCTCGGTCGCTTTCTACGAAAAACTCGGTCTGAACAAATTCTTCGAATTTTCACAGAGCGATCCCATAGCGGGAGAGGTGGTGGGGCTCAAAACGCGAGAAGTGCGCATGGCCTTCATGCGGCTGGGAAGCGCCCCTGAGACGCCATTTCTCGATATCGTTCAGTTCGTCGATCCGCCCTCGCAAGGAAAGCCTTATGCCGCGCTGAACAACGTCGGGATCGGTCGCGTCGCCTTCGCCGTGGATGATATAGATACGGTTTACGAGAAGCTCGAGCGCATGGACGTGGATTTCGTCACGCCATTGCAGCGGTTGATCACGCCGCACGGAGACCCCCTGGCCATGGTCTGCTTCCGCGACCCGGACGGCATATTCATCGAGATAATCTCCGGATTGAAGGTCGAATAGCGCCGGATCAGCGACCTTCACGCCGCGGGCTTCCTCGCTTCGCCGCGCATGTTGACAGGCTGGCGCGAACGCTCAGAATCAACGAGCCCGACCAAACGTAAGATAAAAACGCAAACAGATTAAACACTGAAACTATCATATGCAGTAGCGCCTAAGGCTTGAAACAAGGATGCGTTTTACATTGGTTACGGTTGTACCAGTGTGAAACCGTCACCACGCCCCTGTCTTGGACGACAAAGCGGTCCACCCTGGCTACTTCTGACTTATTCCGGACTTAGTTGGCCTCTAGCATTTTGCGGTAATCTGTTCGGTCTCACATGACGAACTAACTCTTTCAAAAAAGGTGCAAAATGTCGGTATGGCTGTTCATCGCAGCGACAGCGGCAGCGGAGATGCTGCATCCTGTCAAAGCTGAACCTAAGGGTAGTCCAGCGGATTGGGTTCGCGCGACAGACCTTCCCAAGATCGACGAGCAGGTCGGCGTTACGACCTTTGATCTAACAATTGATGAAACGGGGCACGCCAGCAATTGCGTCATCGTCGTTACCAGCGGTTCCAATCAGCTCGATGCTGCCGTATGTGCAGCCGTGATGAAGAGAGCGCGCTTCAGACCGGCAAAAGACGGCGAAGGAACACCAATCCCGTCTGTGTACCGTGACCGCGTGGTATGGCGCCCTTATGGATCAGGTTATAATCGCTGGACCAAGAAACCCGACATTGTGGTCTCGACGCCGAGAGCATCAACCGATGTTAAAAGGGTGGCCGAGGTTATCGTAATGATCGACAATACTGGCGAGGTGAACAAGTGCTTCGTCGCAGATAGCATTCGCGACGCAGCCCTTGATGAATTGGCTTGTGCGGCCGCTCGCAATCCCAAAATCTCGACGCCAGTCACTGATTCTGAAGGAGCACTCCATCAAGGAATTAGGTCATTCTATGTGGGTTTTCAGCCTGCTCAAACCACAACCATAGAGATAAGATGAGCCCAGAAAATCTACAAATCAGGTCGGCGCTCCCCAACTCTGAGGCCAACAGCCATTCAAAGCATGAATCCGCTGAGGTACGCAGGGAAAGGAAAACAATCGCAGAAATCTGTGGATTTTTTGTTGTACAACCGAAACCACTTGCTCGGTTTCATACAGGACCTGCGAGGCGCAGCCTCGCAACGATCGGCCTACAGATCTGCCAATACCTGGCGGTCGATGGCGCCGACCCGGTTGAGGCCGGCCAGCGCCATGGCAACGCGCATCTCGGTTTCGATGAGCTTGAGCAGGTGCACCACGCCTTGCTCCCCGCCGGCCGCGAGCGCATAGGCCCACGCCCGGCCGAGCAGCACGCCCTTCGCTCCGAGCGCGAGCATTCGCATCACGTCGATGCCTGATCGCACGCCCCCGTCAACGAGCAAGGTAAGATCCGTGCCCACCGCGTCGGCAATCAGCGGCAGCGCTTTGGTGGTTGAGGGCGCTCCATCGAGTTGCCGGCCGCCATGATTTGAGACTACGAGACCGTCCGCGCCCAGTTTCGCTGCTTCGCGCGCGTCCTCAACGTCGAGCACGCCCTTGATGATAAGAGGCCCTGACCACTCGCTGCGGATGATGTCGATGTCTTTCCAGGAGATGCCGGACTCGAGGTTTGCGCCCACCCACGCGAAGTAGTCCTTGAGCCCGGCCTTGCCGGACAATACCGGTGCAACATTGCCCAGCCCGTGCGGACGGCCTCGAATACCGACGTCCCACGCCCACGCCGGTCGCCGCATCGCCTGCCAGAGGCGGCTGACTGCTGAAGTCAAATCGCTTGAGCCGATCAGGCCGGCCCGGATGTCGCGATAGCGCGCGGCCCCCATCGGCGTATCCACGGTGAAGATGAGCGCGGAGCAGCCGAGCTCGCGCGCGCGGGCGATCAGGTCGCGCAGCAGCACGCGATCCCGGATCATGTAGAGCTGAAGCCAGAAGGGCCGCGAGGCCCCAGCCGCCACTTCCTCAAGCGAACAGACGCCCATTATCGACAGGCAGAAGGGAATTCCCGCCGCCTCCGCCGCGCGCACGGCCTGAACCTCGCCACGCCGGGCGAGCATGCCGGAGAAACCCACGGGCGCCAGTCCTACGGGCATGGTGACCTTCTGACCGAAAAGCTCGGTCGAAAGCTCGACATTGGAGACGTCCCGCAGCACCCGCTGGCGCAGGGCGACCTGCTCCAGATCCTGGATGTTTCGCCGAAGGGTCAACTCGGCATAAGAGCCGCCATCGATATAGTCGAACAGGAAGCGCGGCAGCCGCTGACAGGCCAACTCGCGGTAATCGAGCACGGAAGCCGCTTTCAAGCTGTAATCTCCCTCGTCGCGTGGCGATTGTCGCACCGGTCACAACGCCGAGATATCAATTCGTCCTTTTCGCAGACGGACATCGAAGCTCCCTCCCTGAATTGCCTTTGAACTCCAGTGGCTGCTCTGGCGCGGCTGCGCCGCCTTAATAATCGATTATTTGTGCACAATCGCAGCCGTGATGTCAACAATTCCCCCGACAGGTGGACCTGAATCTTCGGCTGTGCCGCTAAGAGAATGTCCGGGCGTTCGGGTGTGTTGGCTGCCCAGGCTACGGGAAGGGCGCTGAATGAACCTTCCGCTGACTGGTGCCGGCTCGTTTAGCCCAAGGCTCGTGGAGAAACCTACGTCCCCACGTCAGGATGGTGGGAGCGCCTTTAGTGTTTCGATTCCCGTTCTCTCGATATGTCGCTTGAGCAGCATGATGGCGTCGTCCTTGCGCCGCTCGACAGCAGCCGTCGCGACTTCTACGTGTTCGGCCATCGGATCGCGGGGGTCATGGGGAGCCGCCAAAAATACGCGCCTGTATCTGTCGTAGAGATCGTGCAGTGTTTGAACAAATTGGAGTAGCAGCGGCATCTCGCAAGCCGACAACAGTTCTACATGAACGTTGCGATGCGCCAGTTCCCACATTTCGACCGAGCGCGGGTCATCCGGATCGCACTGAAGAGAGCGCAATTCCTCCAGCCGCTGCGATATCGCTGCTTCCCATTCATGGCCGCCTAGTTCGATCGCCTCCCCGAGCGCCAGAGTTTCCAGATTGATGCGAAGCTTGATAATTTGCCGCAGGTCGCGTTCCGAAACTGGAGCGACCCGGTAGCCGCGTTTGTCCTGGAAAGTGAGGAACCCTTCGGAGAAAAGCCGTGACAGAGCCTCGCGTAAAGGGCTCAGGCTCACGCCCAGTTGATCGCGTACCCGGTCGATGTTGACCTTGCTCCCGGGCGCCATCTCTCCCGCGATGATCGAGGTACGCAAGCGCGCGGCCACTGTGCTGGCCAGAGTGGGGCCGGTTGGTCCCATCGTGGACTCGCAGCCATCCATGTTCAGGATTTTGGCTTGATGTATCAACATGCGTTTCCCTATCATTGACGGGTAGTTCCGGCGATCGGCGATTCCGACTTTGCCAAGCGGCATTCAACCCGTCAAATTTCCGCGTGAGCGCCCTCGTGATCGAAGGACGACCTGCGGCCAGAATGTCAGAAGGGAAAAGGGGAACAACGCGATCGGCCTCATCACGTCGCTGCCGTCAATATTTCCGCCGTTCGGGACAGGTCACGGTAATTCCCGATCGTTCGATGCCGACGCACCCCCCAGCCGATGGGGGGCGCCGGCTTGTATTCAGGTCCGGCAAATTAAAAATGGAACCCCAGCGTTCCGCCATAGGTACGAGGCGGTGCCGCATTTCCAACCGGCCCAACGCCTTGAACGAGAACCACGTCATAATTGTAGAGAGTGTTGGTGAGGTTCTTGGCCCACAGCGTTACATCGATGTTTCCTTCAGGCGCGGTCCATTTCTCTGACACATTTAGTACGTAATAGCTTGGCTCCTTGTAGAAATTTCCCGGATCCTGGTACGCGCCGCTATTATAGAATAGGGCCACGTTCGTACCGAAGGTGCCCATCTTCGTCGGCAGTTCGTAATTTGCTACGATGTTGTACGAGACTTTCGGGGCCTTCACCAATCGCCGTCCGGACGCGGAGCCCTCCGTCTGCAGCAGGGCGCCGTTGGGTGCGAGAGAATAGATGGTCGCGCTCGGATAGTCCTTATATTTTGCGTCCAGGTATTCGAAACCCGCGGAGAGGGTGAGTTCCTTGACCGGACGAGCGCTAATATCGACGTCCAGGCCCTTGATGTCAGCCTTGGCCGCGTTGTCCGTTACCACGGCGCCGCCCTCGTAAAGCTGCAGTTGCAAGTCCCTGAACTTGTATAGGAATGCCGATGCGTTGATACGCAGCTTCCTGTCCAGCCATTCAGATTTAAAGCCGGCCTCGAAGGCATCGATTATTTCGGGCTTCAGGGGCGGATTTGCCTCGGGAGAGTAGCCGAAGTTGTTGCTGTTGAAAATTCCCGAATGAAAGCCGCGACGATAGGAAGCATAGGCTAGAAGATCTGCCGTGAAATTGTGATCAAGTGCTATGTTCCAGGTTGGCCGATAATAATTCTTGGTCTGATTTCCTTGGGTGCCCGGGGCGGGAGTTTGCGTTGGCGTCGTGTCGAAAAGCGACTGACCTCTTATCTTCTTCTGGTCGATCGTGTAGCGTAGTCCCAGGGTTAGCCGCGTATTCGTGCCGAGATTTGCCGTGCCCTCTCCGTACAGGGCATAGGAACGGGTCTTGTTGAAATCGACGATTTCTATAGGCACCGCGGGGCCGCCAAACTGGCCCGAGATTATTTGGCCCAGCACGCCACCAAAACGAAATGGATCGGTTGCACCATTTTCGTTGTAGAAGAACGCGCCTATCACCCACTTCAGCCTTGAACCGTCCGGCGAGAGAAGTTGGAATTCCTGGCTTTCGGCCTGGTCTTTCGAGACGATAAAAAGAGGCGCGAAGGGGATGGGCGTGCCGTCATAGTCGACATGGAATTCATTGCGCATCTTGCGCCAGGCCGTGATGCTTACAAACTTGGCCCAGCCAAAATCGGAATCGAGCTTCATGCTCACGCCGCCCTGCTTCCCCGTCCAGCCTGGCTGGTTGTCGGAATTGATATTGAAGAAGCCGGGAATAACGTCGTTGGTGCCGTTGATGATATTAAAGATGGTTCCGTTTTTGACCGCCGGCTTGACTACAGATCCGTCGTCACCATCACTGTGACCGTAATCCGCTATGATACGGACAGACGTCTTATCGGAGAGGTTGAAAAGCCATTTGCTGCGTGCCGCAAAGCCTTTGCGTTTGAAAACGTCTTTCCCGTTGAAGAGATTTTTTCCGAATCCATCCATTTGACTGTAGTAATGAAGCGCTATGTCCGCGGCGACATTATCCGAGAGAGGCGTTGTCGCGTATAGTGATGTAGTCACGGTACTGTAGTTTCCGTACCCGATTTCCCCATCGATCTCAGTCTTGAACGATGGGTCCTTGGTCGTGATTTGGATGACCCCGCCAGTGGCATTGCGCCCAAAAAGCGTGCCTTGCGGCCCCTTGTCGACTTCGATGTTGACGATGCTATTGAATGCCTGGAGATTATTGAGCTGAAACGGCATGTAAACGCCATCGACGAAAGTCGATACTTCGGATTCCACCCCAGGATTGTTGGTACCGGTGCCGACACCGCGTAAATAATAGTTCAGTGCGCCGCCCGCGGGGGCAAATGTAAAGCCTGGTACCAGCAGCGGGAGATCCGCCGTGGTCTTAATTCCCATGTTAGTGACGGTGGCCGCGGTGAACGTTGATATGGCGATCGGGACCTGTTGGGCGGATTCCTTGCGCTTTTGGGCGGTGACGATAATCTCTTCCAGACCGCCCCTGTTGGCGCCAGCCTGATCCTCGGTTGCGGCCTTCGCCGCGCACGAAACGAATGCCATTGTTCCCAGCGCTGCTCCGATGAACAAGCGTCGATAATTATTCATAGCATCCCCTCACTATTATTATGGTTAAATCTATGAAAATTTGGTGAATTGAATGTATGGTATTGTTATACTTCCCATCGGTTAACCATACTTCCGATGGCAGATTTACCGATCATGAAAAAGCGAGTGTGATGGCCACGATTCCCTCGTCGCGGTAATATAAATCCCCCGACGATCGAGGGGTTATTTTCTGAAAAATTATCTACGAATAGCGATTCGATCTCCTCCGATACATGTTTATTCTTGTAACTGGCGAAGAATGCTGTGCTTTTTGCCCCTTGGCCAACCTGACAGCCTATGATGGGGTGATCTCGACCTTATAATCGATTTTTTTCGGCATACGCGATCGCCATCGGAATGACAAGCGTCTGGACGAGGCTGTCCAGCACCACTCGCAATGCGCCGGTCTTGCCGGGTCGGGCCACACTCCGCCTCGTCGGCGAGAGCAGCTATCCTCTTGTGTGAACTGTGCGGCGGACATCCGGCGCCGGCGCAGCATGGGGCGGTCGGGAGGCTGTGACGCTGCTTGCTAGAACGGTTTTCGGCGGCCGCAGGAAAGCAGGGGAGGGCTACCCTTCAACCCATCAGCGTTCGTTCAGACCGTCTGTTGAAAAGCTTCCTCCAATAATGCGCACATCGCCATCCACGAACGACGGTCCGCCGCGGCGTCATAGCGCGCAAAGTGAGGTATTCCCGCAGCGTCGCACCGCCAGTCGGTAAACGCATGATAGACACCGCCATAGAGGTGGAGTTGCCAGTCAACGTCCGCTTCGCGCATTTCCGCTTCGAAGGCGGTCCGCTGGCCCTCTGGCACGTCCGGATCCTCGCTGCCGATACAGGCGAGCACCTTGCTCCTGATCAGTTTCCCTCCGTTCGGATTTGATGTGGCCAACCGGCTATGGAAACCGACAACTGCGGACAAAGGCGCGCCCCGGCGTGCCATTTCCAACGAGAGCATACCCCCATAGCAGAAGCCGATTGCCGCGATCCGCTGCGTATCGACTTCGGGGACCTCCCGCAGCCGCGCAAGTGCCGCTTCGGCTCGGCGGAAGGTGACCTCAGGGTCTTCATCATAGCGTTCGAGCTGCTCCAAAGCGTCTGGAATGGAGAGGGCCTGCCCATTGCCGTGAAGGTCCGCCGCGAACGCGATGTATCCGCGTTCGGCCAAGCGGGCGGCGCGCTCGCGGGAATGGTCGCCAACTCCCAGGATATCAGGAAAGACGAGCACCGCA
Organism: Novosphingobium sp.; assembly: GCA_035278205.1. Taxonomy (GTDB): domain Bacteria; phylum Pseudomonadota; class Alphaproteobacteria; order Sphingomonadales; family Sphingomonadaceae; genus Novosphingobium. The sequence continues at coordinate 12,644 of DATEJH010000002.1, forward strand.
GGGGCGGAGCCAATTCCTTCAGGTCGGTACAACGTGCCGGCCATTGTCACATCCGCATTGTAGGAAAGTGCGTCTATTCGCATATCCATGACATCCCTGTTGCGCTAGGAATTCGCGAGCGCGCATTGCCACCTGAGTTTAATTTTGAACGACCCCTGCATATTCCCGCGCGGGGTGGCCGAAGTCCCGAGGCTCGTGCGATAGAGCGCGGTGAGTTTGCAACGTATATGGCCGGCTGTTTCGCCTCCGCACGAAGCCATTGGAAAGAAGAAATCAATACTATAAAGGTCACAATGCCCCAAGGACTTTAGTCGTGACCCCGAAACGCGTTCAATCGTTTGCCGATGGACCCATCGCCGGCCGCTGGCGAGCAAGCGAGTTTTGGCATAGCCCGCGACCATTGCCGCTGTTCCCAGGCACGACACAGATGCCAGATAGCTGCGCATCATGCGGGACGAGCCAATGCTCCAGGCCAGCCAACATCATCAAATGACGGGCGTAAACATCCAAGGTGGATTCAGATCCGCGCCGTACCTGCCGAAGGATGTGTCAGGCCGCGCTTTGCTTTGCCAGGCCGGCTGACGGACGGAACAGCGCAAGCGCATCCTGCGCCGCCATGGGGCGGCCAAAGAAGTAGCCCTGGATCTTGCGGCAGCCGAGTTGGCGGATGATATCGACTTCCTTCTGGGTTTCCGCGCCCTCTGCGGTGGTGGACATTCCCAGGCTGTCGGCCATGGCGACAACGGCGCGTATGATGGCGAGGCTCTCGGCATTTCCCGTGGCTGCGCCCTGGACGAACATGCGGTCGACCTTGATCGTCGAGAAGCGCAGCTTGCGCAGATATCCCAGCGAGGAATAGCCTGTTCCGAAGTCGTCGAGCGCGACACCGCAGCCCAGTGCCATGATCTCCTCGAGCGCGGCGTTGGCCTTGACCGTATCGCGCAGGAAGATGCTTTCCGTGACCTCAACTTCGAGGCGGTTCGCCTTGAGCCCGCTTTGCCGCAGGGCCGCAACGACGCTGGGGACGAAGTTCTGGTCGAGCAACTGTTCTCCCGAGACGTTGACGGCGACGCGGATGTGCTCCGGCCAGTTCATCGCTTCCGTGCACGCTTCCTGCAGCACCCATTCGCCGATGGGAACGATCAGGCGCGTATCCTCAGCCAGTGGAATGAATTTCGCTGGCGAGACGCTGCCATGGTCCTTGCTGTTCCAGCGCAGCAGGGCCTCGAAGCTGACCACGCCCTCGGTGTCGGCATTGACGACCGGCTGGTAGGCCAATTCGAATTCCTTGCGCTCGAGCGCGTGCCGCAACGAAAGTTCCAGCTTCCGCCGCTCCTCAGCGTGAGCGTGGAGGGCCGGCTCGAAGGTGTAATGCGCGTTGCCGCCGGTGTCCTTGGAACGGTAGAGCGCCAGGTCGGCGTTGCGCATCAGGGTTTCGACGGTCGAGCCATCGCGCGGGCCGATCGCGGAGCCGACCGACGCGCCGACATAGAGTGTGTGATTGTCGACTTCGTAAGGCTGCGACAGGCGCTGGATCACGCGTTCGGCGACCTGCTGAACGCGGTTGAGATCGCTGGCATCACGGACGACGATGGCAAACTCGTCGCCGCCGAGGCGGCCGCACAGCTCGTTCTCGGTCATCAGCTCCTTGAGCCGCTCCGAAACGCGGGCAAGCAACTGGTCGCCGACAAGGTGGCCGAGCGAATCGTTCACCGCCTTGAAGCGGTCGAGATCAATCATGAGGAAGGCGCAGCGCGTCCGCCATTTTTCGGCATAGGCCAACCCTTCGCCGAGCGCTTCGGTCAGCATCATGCGGTTGGGCAGCCCGGTCAGGGTGTCGTAGCGGGCGAGCCAGGCGATCTTGTCCGAATTTTCGCGCGCTTCCGTCACATCCGAACCGACGCCGCGGAACCCGTCGAAATTCCCGTTCTCGTCGTACTTGGGCGTGCCGGAGAGCTCCCACCAGCGCGGCTGACCGTGGATCGTCACGCGCACCAGCAGGTTGGAGAAATTCTCCCGGCGCTTCAGACGCTCGGCAAGGTCGTGGAGGCTGCTCGAGAAATGCCCGCTTTCCCAGGCGGAGCCGGCAATGAGCTGAAGAAAAGGCACGCCTTCGATCGCCTTGGCTTCCATGCCCAGCGCGAAGGCGAAACGAGGCGACACCGAGCGGACCCGGCGCGAGGTGTCGGTCTGCCAGAGCCAGTCCGCCTCACCTTCCTCGAACTCGCGCAGGAGCATCGAGACGACCTCGTCCTTCTCGACTATTCCGGCCTCGGCGACCTTGCTGAGGATGTGGCGCCGAGCGCTTTCGATGGCTGCGGCGACCACAATGCCTGCAAAGGTGGCGCTCACCCCCGCCATGTCGAACACGCCCGTGGCTACGAACAACACGACCGCCGAGCCGCCGGTGATGCTTGTGAACAGCAGTGTTCCGAGCGGCACTGCCGGCAGGAGCACGGCCGAAGCAGTCATGAGCGTGGCGAGCACGATCCAGAGCTTGAGCTGCGTCTGCGGATCGACAAAGAACCCGAACACGCCGAGCGGAATGGACCAGGCCAGTCCGTTGAGCGCGGAGTTCAGCATCTGGGCCTTCACCTCGTCGCGTGAAATGCGCCTGCGGTCGGCATCGACCAGCAGTCGGTCGATCCTGGCCCCCCGCCACAGCGTCAGGCCCGCGACCGCGGCCCAGCCGAGCACGAGCAGGAAGTTCACCTTTACGAGAAGGAGAACCGACGCAGCCAGGATGGCGGCCGCTTGCGTGGCGACACGCGAAAATATCGAGTGGCCCAGGCAGGAATACTGGATGCCTCGCAGGCGCCCCCAGTCACCCTCTTCAGGGTCCGTCAGACCCAGCACAGCGGGGATCGGGAGCTCCTTGGGAAGAGCAGTGAAAGTGGAGGATGGCTTGTTCACGCCATCCCCATAACCGCACGAGGGTTATTACGAAGTAAAGCGCAGCCGAAAGACGGCGAAGTGATCGCCAGGCGTTCTCTCGAAACCGCCTGGAGGCTATTCCACGGTCACGCTCTTGGCGAGGTTGCGCGGCTGGTCGACATCGGTGCCTTTCACGCAGGCGACGTGATAGGCCAGGAGCTGGACCGGCACGGCATAGACCAGCGGTGCGATAAGCGGGTGAACCTTGGGCATCTCGATCGTCGCGATGCAGCCGTCTCCGGCTTCGTCGATGCCCTCCTTGTCGGAGATCAACAGGACCTTGCCGCCGCGGGCGCGTACTTCCTGCATGTTGCTGACGGTCTTTTCGAACAGCGGCCCGGACGGAGCGAGCACGATCACCGGGACGGCATCATCGATCAGCGCGATGGGCCCGTGCTTCATTTCGCCCGAGGCATAGCCCTCCGCATGGATGTAGCTGATTTCCTTGAGTTTGAGTGCCCCTTCCAGGGCGAGCGGGTAGTCCGGTCCGCGGCCCAGGTAAAGCACGTCGCGTGCCGGCGCGATGAACTGCGCCATCTCGGCGATCTGCTCGTCATAGGCCAGCGCGGCATTGAGGCAGGCCGGGGTCTCGATCAGGTGCCTGACGACCTCGGTCTCCTCGACCCGGTTCATGCGGCCGCGCTTGACTGCAAGGTGCGCCGCAAGGGCGGCGAGCACCGCAAGCTGGCAGGTGAACGCCTTGGTCGAGGCGACGCCGATCTCCGGCCCGGCGTGGGTAGGCAGCAGCAGGTCGGCCTCGCGCGCCATGGTGCTGGTCGGGACGTTGACGACGACCGCGATCTTCTGCCCGGCCGCCTTGCAATGGCGCAGTGCTGCAAGCGTATCGGCCGTCTCGCCCGATTGCGAGATGAACAGAGCCAGGCCGCCCGGCTCGAGCACCGGCTCGCGGTAGCGGAACTCGCTCGCCACATCGATGTCGACCGGCAGGCGGGCGAAGTGTTCTATCCAGTATTTCGCCACCATACCGGCGTAGTAGCTGGTGCCGCAGGCGACGATCGTGATGCGATTGACGCTGGAGACGTCGAAGTCGATCTGGGGCAGGGCAACCGACTGGTCGATCTGGCGGACATAGCTGCGCAGGGTCTGCGCAACCACGGTCGGCTGCTCGAAGATCTCCTTCTGCATGAAGTGGCGGTAATTGCCCTTCTCGATCGCGACGGCCGAGGCGCCAGACGTCACGATCTCGCGCTCGACGGGATTGTTGTCGGCGTCGAAAATTCTGGCGCCCTCGCGGGTGATGACGACCCAGTCGCCTTCCTCGAGGTAGGATATCTTCTGGGTCAGCGGGGCCAGGGCGAGGGCGTCCGACCCGAGATAGGTTTCGCCTTCGCCGTAGCCGACGACCAGCGGAGAACCGAGGCGAGCGCCGATCAGCATGTCCGGGAAGCGTCGGAAGGCGATGGCGAGCGCGAAGGCGCCGCGAAGCTGGGGAAGTACCGCCTGGACCGCTTCATCCGGGGAAAGCCCGGCCTCGACCTTCTCGGAAACAAGGTGCGCGACGACTTCGGTGTCCGTCTCGCTCTCGAAGCGGCGGCCGCGCGCCTCGAGCCCTTCGCGCAAGGGCCGGAAGTTCTCGATGATCCCGTTGTGGACGAGCGCGAGTTCCTCGGTCGCATGCGGGTGGGCATTGGCCGCCGTCGGGGCGCCGTGCGTCGCCCAGCGCGTATGGGCGATACCGATCAGGCCCGATGCCGGATCGAGGGCGAGTTCCCTGACGAGATTGGCCAGTTTGCCCTCGGCGCGGCGGCGCACGAGCATGCCGTCGTGAACGGTGCAGATGCCAGCGCTGTCATAGCCGCGATACTCCATGCGCCTGAGCCCGTCGACCAGGCGCTGGGCGACTTCTTCCTTGCCGACAATTCCGATGATTCCACACATGTGCCGAGATGCTGCCCTGATTTTTGGATGTGCAGCATTTGGAGCGCGCCGCCCATCGGTACAAGCTTGAAAAAACGATGAGACGCCGAATGCCTGGGGCGTCTGCCTTCAATCGCCGTCGAGCAGATTACCCAGGCCGCCGAGCACTGAACCCTCGCCGCGGTTCTGTCCGCCGCGCGATCCCGCGGCAGCCAGCATCCGCCCCGCCAGGCGCGAGAAGGGCAGGGACTGAATCCAGACCTTGCCCGGGCCGCGCAGCCGGGCGAAGAACACGCCTTCCCCGCCGAAGATCATCGACTTGACCGATCCCGCGCGGATCACGTCGAAATCGATACCGGAGGTATAGGCGGCGACGCAGCCGGTATCGACGTGGAGTTCCTCGCCCGAGGCCAGTTCGCGTTCTACCACGGTGCCGCCCATCTGGACGAAGACCCAGCCGTCCCCTTCCAGCCTTTGCATGATGAAGCCTTCGCCCCCGAACAGACCGGTCATGATCCGCTGCTGGAAATGGATGCCGATCTGCACTCCGCGCGCCGCTGCGAGGAAGGCGTCCTTCTGGCAGATCAGCCTGCCGCCGACCTGGTCCAGCTTGATCGGCAGGATCGCGCCCGGCACCGGCGCGGCGAAGGCAACGCGTGCCTTGCCTTGGCCCTGATGGGTGAAGACGGTGGTGAAAAGGCTTTCGCCGGTGACGAGCCGCTTGCCGGCCCCCAGCAGCTTGCCCATGAAGCCGCTCCCCTGGCCTCCGGAGCCGTCGCCGAAGACGGTCGACATGTCGACCGACGAATTCTTCCAGACCATCGCTCCGGCCTCTGCCACGGCGCTTTCGCTGGGGTCGAGCTCTATCTCGACGAACTGCAGTTCCTGTCCCTTGATCTCGAAATCCACGTCGTCCGAGACCGAGGAACTGCGGGCGTGGGTCCAGGGGCTGTTGGCCATGACAACTCCGTTACGTTGAAAATGTGAAGCGTTTTGGGACGCCGGGGCACGCAACTTCTGGAGCCGGCGAATATTCTTGTCAAACGACGCCGATCGAATAGTCTTGGCCCTTAGTCGACAGCCAAAAGGCTGCGGCACCTTGGGCGAGGATCACATCCATGAAGCGATGGAAGGCGCGCGTTCCCGGTTTCTGTGTCGTGATGGCGCTGGCGGTGGCTCCCGCATATGCCGATGCCGTGGCGGACGCAGGAACACGGCCAGCCGGCCAACCCGTTGCTGTGCCTTACGGGCAGGACCAACAGCGGACCTCACGCGGCTTCGACCTGATCCGGTCGGGCAAGCCGAAGCAGGCGATCGCCGAATTCGACGCGGTTATCGCAGCGTCGGAGCACCGCCACCTCAGCGATCCGCGCCCGCGCTTCTGCGGGCGGGTCCAGAACGATGCCCGACTGCGCGCCGGCACGGCCGATGCGCCGGTCCTGATCGACCCAGCCGTCTGCGACGCGCATTTCGGCAAAGGGTATGCACTCATCGACATGGGCCGCGGTGATCTGGCCGAAGCCGAGTTGCGGCGCGCGATGGAACTTGCGCCTTTCGACGCCCACTATGCCAACGAATATGCCGAACTGTTCAAGTCGCGGCGCGACTGGCACACTTCGCTCGCGCTGTTCACGCGCGCGTGGAGCGTCGTCGACAAGAATCCCGCCGGGCCCGATGCGGGCCTCGCCGCCCGGGCACTGCGCGGCATCGGCTACAACGAAATGATGCTCGGCAACTTCGACGAGGCCGAGAGCCGGTTCCGGCAGTCGCTGGACTTCGAGGCGGACAGCAAGGCTGCCCGAATCGAACTCGCTTATATCGCCCGCAAGAAGGCGATCGGCTCGTAAGAGCGACTTGGAAGGGCCGGGCTATTTTTTGAGCTCGGCCTTTTTCTTTTTCATCGCATCGTGGAAGCGGTCCGCCCAGCCGGGCTTGACCAGTTGGTCGCTGCGCACGAGGCGCAGTTCGCCGGGGGCAACATCGCGCGTGACGGCGCTGCCGGCGGCGACGATAGCGTCCGCGCCGATCTTCACCGGTGCCACCAGGGCGCTGTTCGAACCAATGAAGGCGCGTTCGCCGATAATGGTCTTGTGCTTGAAATAGCCGTCGTAGTTGCAGGTGATCGTGCCCGCGCCGACGTTGGCGCCGGCGCCGATCTCGGCATCGCCGAGGTAGGCCAGGTGGTTGGCCTTCGCGCCTTCGCCGAGCACCGCTTTCTTCACCTCCACGAAATTGCCGACCTTTGATTTCGACTTCAGCACCGCGCCCGGGCGCAGGCGCGCATAGGGTCCGATCTCGACCCCGCTTTCCAGCGTGGCGCCCTCCAGGTGCGAGAAGGCGTGGATAGTCACGTTGTCGGCAACGGTCACGCCGGGGCCGAAGATGACATTGGGCTCGACGGTAACGTCGCGGCCGAGCCGTGTATCCCACGCGAAGAACACGGTTTCCGGCGCAATGAGGGTAGCACCTTCGGCCATGGCGTCTTCGCGGCGCTTCCTCTGCCAGCACGCCTCGGCCTCGGCGAGTTCGCCGCGGCTGTTGATGCCGCCCACCTCATGCTCGTCCTCAGTACTGATGACGGCGCAGTTCCGCCCTTCGAGCGTCGCGACATTGACGATGTCAACCAGGTAGTATTCGCCTTGGGCATTGTCGTTGCCGACGCGTGAGAGCAGGTCGAACAGATCTGCCGAGCGCACCGCCATCAGCCCGGAATTGCAAAGTCGGCAGGCGCGCTGCTCCTCCGTCGCATCCTTGTACTCGACCATCATGGCGATGCGCCCGTCGTCATGTGCGAGCACACGCCCGTATTGCAGCGGATCCTCCGGTTCGAAGCCGAGCACCACGACGGCAGGGGCATCTTCAGCATGAAGGCGCTCGATCATTGCGCGCATCGTTACGGTGCGCACGAAAGGCACGTCGCCGTAGAGGATCAGGACATCCCCATCGAACCCACTCAGCGCGTCCTGTGCTTGCTGGACGGCGTGGCCGGTGCCGAGCTGCGGCTCCTGCACCGCGATGGCGGCGCTCTCTCCCAGCGCTTTCTCCAGCTGCTCTCGCCCGTGGCCCGCAACCACCACCTGCCGCTCGGGCGAGAGCGCGGCGACGCTGTCCAGCAGGTGCTCGATCATCGGCCGGCCGGCGATCGGATGAAGGACCTTGTGCACCTCGCTTTTCATGCGGGTTCCCTTGCCGGCGGCAAGAATGACGACAGCGAGGGGAGGGAGGGGGAGGGGCGGAGCAGCGGATGAATTTTCGACCATGGCGGCTCTGTGCCAGCAAATTGTTGCGGTTTCCACACCAAGTCTTAACTCTGGGCGGATGACTTCTTTCCCATTCGACATCGTCGGCTTCGATCTCGACGGAACCCTTCTCGACAGTCACGGCGACCTCGCGGCGGCGGTCAACCATGCGCTGGGCATCGAGGCACGGCCCGCCATTGCGCCTGCAGATGTGCGCGACCTGATCGGCGGCGGGGCGAAGAAGATGCTCGCCAGGGCCCTCGACGCGACGGGCGGTCCGGTCGAGGACGAACGGTTCGACGAGCTGTACGCGATCCTGCTCGGCTTTTATGAAGCCAATATAGCGGTCGAGACCCGCGTCTTCCCCGGGGGCGAGGAAATGCTCGACGCTCTTGCCGCGCGCGGCGTGAAGCTCGCGGTGGTGACCAACAAGCTGGAGCGGCTTGCCGTGCGCATCTTCGACGAGCTCGGCCTTTCCGACCGCTTCTATACCGTGATCGGTGGTGACACGCTGGGGCCAGGCAGGGCGAAGCCGAAGCCTGACCTGCTGTTCGAGATGCTCCACCGCGCAGGCGTGCCGCGAGAAGGCGCGCGCGCGGTCTATGTCGGGGATACGACCTACGACACCGGCGCCGCCGCCGCGGCGGGACTGCCCTGCGTCGCAGTGAGCTTCGGTTTCTGCGACAAGCCGCCGCGCGAACTCGGCGCCAACGCGGTGATCGATCGCTTCGACCAGCTTATCCCGGCGCTCGACCACATCGGAGCTGCCTCGGTACCCTGAAGAAAAGGAAAATCCCTCGTCCGGCCAAGGCGGCCGGAACAGAGTTGCGCAAAAGCCCCACCCGCGACCGCTCTCCCCTTCGGCAACCTCAGGATGCGGGAGGGGGAGAGTCAGCGTGCCATCCAAAGCCAGGGGTGGGGTTTTTACACCACCCGGTTCCGCCCGTTCCGGGGAGGAATGGACAAAGCCCCCTGCTGGCGGATGCTGGCCTATGCCGGGGAAGAACGCCTGAGGCACGGCAGGAACATCGGGCCGGCGCCTGGGGCGCGGCTTGGTGACGGATGCGCGTTCTTGACGGACCCGCCACGCAAGGGCGAGGCCGGCTCAGATATGGATCGGCTTTCCGGTGACCGCCATCGCCGCTTCCTTGATCGCTTCGGAGTGGGTCGGGTGGGCATGGCAGGTGTAGGCGATGTCCTCGCTCGTGGCACCGAATTCCATCGCCTGCGCAGCCTGGGCGATCATCGTGCCGGCGACCGAGGCAATGCACCAGACGCCAAGCACGCGGTCGGTTTCGGCATCGGCGATGACCTTCACGAAACCATCAGGCTCGTGATTGGTCTTCGCGCGCGAGTTGGCGAGCATCGGGAATTTGCCGACCTTGACCGCGCCGCGTTCGCGCGCGGCTTCCTCGGTCAGGCCCACGCCGGCGATCTCGGGCATCGTATAGACCACACCGGGGATGACATCATGGTTTACGATGCCGGTCAGGCCTGCAATGTTTTCGGCCACCGCAATGCCTTCGTCCTCGGCTTTGTGGGCGAGCATGGGGCCGGGGATGACGTCGCCGATGGCCCAGACGCCGTCGACCTTGGTAGCGAAATTGTGGTCGGTCTCGATCTGGCCGCGCGCGTTGAGCTCAAGGCCGATCTTGTCCAGCCCGAGCCCCTCGATGTTGGGGCGACGGCCGATCGAAACGAGCACGACGTCCGCCTCCAGCTTCTCCGCGCCGCCGCCGGCGGCAGGCTCGACAGTGAGGGTCGCCTTCTTGCCCTTCACCGTCACGCCCGTCACTTTGGTGCCGAGCTTCAGCTCCATGCCCTGCTTCTTGAAGATCTTGGCGGCTTCCTTGCGGACTTCACCATCCATGCCGGGCAGGAGTTGGTCGAGGAATTCGACCACGGTCACGTCCGCGCCGAGGCGCCGCCAGACGGAGCCGAGTTCAAGCCCAATAACGCCGCCGCCGATGACTACCATCTTCTTTGGCACCGAAGCCAGTTCCAGCGCACCGGTGGAATCGACCACCACGCCCTTGCCATTGTCGATCTCAACGCCGGGCAGGGGCGTGACCGAGGAGCCGGTGGCGATCACCACGTTCTTCGCGGTGACGGTCTTGCCCGCGACTTCCACGGAGTGGGCGTCCTTGAACGAGGCGTAGCCCTTCAGCCAGTCGATCTTGTTCTTCTTGAACAGGAACTCGATGCCGCCGGTGAGTTGCTTGACCGCATCGTTGCGCTGACCGTGCATGGCGCCGAGATCGAGTTCGGGCGTGACCTTGATGCCCATCTTGGCCATGGCGCCGCCGGCCGCCGCCTCGAAATACTCCGATGCGTGGAGCATCGCCTTGGACGGGATGCAGCCGACGTTGAGGCAAGTGCCGCCCAGCGTCTCGCGCCCTTCGGCGCAAGCGGTCTTCAGACCAAGCTGCGCCGCACGGATGGCGGCGACATAGCCGCCGGGGCCGGCACCGATGACAAGGACGTCGTAGTCGTATTCAGCCATTCTCGGGCTCCGTTCCAACAACCCTTCGACAAGCTCAGGGTGAGCGGGTTTGGTTCAATTGGGCAAAGCTACAAGCACAACATCCGCTCATCCTGAGCGTGTCGAAAGATGTCGCGCAACCGCGGTCTTCACAAATCGATGAGCAGGCGCGTCGGATCCTCGATCGCTTCCTTGATGATCTTCAGCGCCGTCACCGCCTCGCGGCCATCGATCAGGCGGTGGTCGTAGGAGAGCGCGATGTACATCATCGGGCGGATGACGATCTCGCCATTGCGGACCACCGGGCGCTCGTCGATGCGGTGCAGGCCGAGAACCGCCGACTGCGGCGGGTTGATGATCGGCGTTGACATCAGCGAGCCGAATACGCCGCCGTTGGAAATGGTGAAGGTGCCGCCCTTCATGTCCTCCATGGTGAGCGTGCCGTCCTTGGCCTTCTTGCCGTAGTCGGCGATCGACTTCTCGATCTGGGCGAAGGAGAGCTTGTCGCAGTCGCGCACGACCGGGACGACGAGGCCGTTGGGTGCCGAGACCGCGACCGAGATGTCGACGTAATCGTGATAGACGATCTCGTCGCCCTCTATGTAGGCATTTGCGGCGGGCACGTCCTTGAGCGCCAGGACCGAGGCCTTGGCGAAGAAGCTCATGAAGCCGAGGCGGATGCCGTGCTTCTTCTCGAACACATCCTTGTACTTGTTGCGCGCCTCGATGACGGCGGACATGTCGACATCGTTGAAAGTGGTGAGGAGGGCGGCAGTGTCCTGCGCGCTCTTGAGGCGCTTGGCGATGGTCTGACGCAGGCGCGTCATCTTGACGCGCTCTTCGTTGCGGCCTTGTCCTTCGGCAAGCTCAGGACGAGCGGTGACGGAGACCGTCGGCGCCGGGCTGGCGGCCTTGGCCTGCGCGGCGGCGACCACGTCATCCTTGGTGATCCGGCCGTCCTTGCCGGTGCCCTTGATGGCCGACGGATCGATCCCGTATTCGAGCACGGCACGGCGCACCGCGGGAGAGAGGACGGAGGCGCCCGCGGGTGCTTCCTCGGCGGCAGGAGCCGGGGCCGCCGCAGTGGCGGCTGGCGCAGGTGCCGCGGCGGCGGTTACGGCTTCCTTCCCGGGCGCTGGCGCGGCGCCGGTGCCATCCTCGATCGTGGCGATCAGCGCGCCGACGGTGACGGTGTCACCCTCCTTGGCAAGCTGCTGCCCCAGCACGCCCGCATGCGGCGCCATGACGTCGATGGCGACCTTGTCGGTCTCAAGGCTGGCGATGGGCTCGTCGGCGGAAACGGCCTCGCCGGGTTGCTTGAGCCACTGGCCGATCGTGGCCTCGGACACGGATTCGCCGAGCGTGGGGACCTTGACTTCGGTGGACATGGTTTATCTCAAGCCTTCTGCTTGCGTCGGAGTTCGTCACGGACGGAAAGGTGGAGCGCATCGGCGACCAGCGCGGCCTGTTCGGCGACGTGACGCTTGGCGAGGCCGGTCGCGGGCGAGGCGGCGGCGTGGCGGCCGGCATAGCGCGGCCGGCATGACTTCACGCCCGCCTCCCGCGCGGCTTCCTCGATCAGCGATTCGACGAAGAACCAGGCGCCGTTGTTGCGCGGCTCTTCCTGGCACCAGACGATCTCCTCGAGGTTGGCCATGCGTGACAGGCGCAGGGCCAGCGGCTCGCCGGGGAAGGGGTAGAGCTGTTCGAGGCGGATGATCTGCGTGTCGTCCAAATCGGCCGCATCGCGGGCCTCGAAGAGATCGTAGGCTACCTTGCCCGAGCAGAGGATGACTTTCCTCGTCGCCTCGTCGCTGGGGCCCTTGGGATCCGAGAGGATGCGGAAGAAGTGGCCGTCGCCGATGAAGTCCGAAGCCTTCGATTTCGCCATCGGATGACGCAGCAGGGATTTGGGCGTCATGATGATCAGCGGCTTGCGGAACGGCCGGTGCATCTGCCGGCGCAGCACGTGGAAGTAGTTGGCCGGCGTGGTGATGTTGCAGACCTGGATATTGTCCTGCGCACAGAGTTGCAGGTAGCGTTCCATGCGCGCCGAGGAGTGCTCCGGCCCCTGGCCCTCGTAGCCGTGCGGCAGCAGCATCACCAGGCCGTTGGCGCGCAGCCACTTGGCTTCCGATGCCGCAACGTACTGGTCGATGATGATCTGGGCGCCGTTGGCGAAGTCGCCGAACTGGGCTTCCCACAGCACCAGGGTCTTGGGATCGGCACTGGCATAGCCGTATTCGAAACCGAGTACGCCATATTCCGACAGCGTCGAGTTCAGAACCTCGAACTTGCCATGCGGCAGGGTCCACAACGGGGCGTACTTGCGTTCGTTCCTCTGGTCTACCCAGACGGCGTGGCGCTGCGAGAAGGTGCCCCTCTCGACGTCCTGGCCGGAGAGGCGCACGCCGTAGCCTTCGGAGACGAGGCTGCCGAAGGCCAGCGCCTCGGCGGTCGCCCAGTCGAAGCCCTCGCCGCTCTTGAACATTTCCTCTTTCGCGTCGATCACGCGGGCGAGGGTCTTGTGAATGGTCAGGTCCTGGGGAACCGTCGTCAGCGTGCGGCCCAGGCTGTCGAACAGCTTGGTCTCGATGCCGGTGGCGACATTGCGCCGGGCGGTTTCAGGATCGACCGGCTTGTTGAATCCGCTCCAGCGCCCGCTGAACCAGTCGGCGTGGTTTGACTTGTAGGTTTTTGCAGCTTCGAACTGTTCCTCGAGATAGGCGTTGAAAGCGGCCTCGGCCTCGAGCAGGAAATTGTCATCGATCACGCCGTCGGCCTTGAGCCGCTGCGCGTAGATCTTGCTGACCGGCGGATGCTTGCGGATCTGCTCATACATCAGCGGCTGGGTGAAGCTCGGCTCGTCGCCCTCGTTATGACCGAAGCGGCGGTAGCACCACATGTCGATCACGACGTCGCGGCCGAAGGTCTGGCGATAGTCGATCGCCAGCTTGCAGGCGAAAGTCACCGCCGCCGGATCGTCGCCGTTGACGTGCAGGATCGGCGCCTGGACACCCTTGGCAACATCGGTCGGATAAGGCGAGTTGCGTGCGAAGTTCGGCGTCGTGGTGAAGCCGATCTGGTTGTTGATGACGAAGTGGATGCACCCGCCGGTATTGTATCCGGCGACGCCGGAAAGGCCGAAGCACTCCCACACGACGCCCTGGCCGGCGAAAGCCGCGTCGCCGTGGATCAGCACCGGCAGCACCTGCTTGTGCCTGGCACCGGGGCCGATATCGTCGCCGATATCGTCGTGGTGTACCTGGTAGGCACGCACCTTGCCCAGCACGACCGGATCGACCGTCTCCAGATGCGACGGGTTGGGCATCAGGCTCATGTGCACCTTGATGCCGTCGAACTCACGGTCAGTGGAGGTGCCAAGGTGGTACTTGACGTCGCCCGAGCCGCCGACGTCCTCTGGATTGGCGGTCCCGCCCGAGAATTCGTGGAAGATCACCTTGTAGGGCTTGGCCATGACATTGGCGAGAACGTTGAGGCGGCCGCGGTGGGCCATGCCGTAGACGATCTCCTTCACGCCAAGCATACCGCCGTACTTGATGACCGATTCCAGCGCCGGAATCATCGCTTCGCCGCCGTCCAGGCCGAAACGCTTGGTGCCCACGTACTTCTTGGCGAGAAACTTCTCGTACTGCTCGCCGCGGACGACCGCCCGGAGAATCGCCTTCTTGCCCTCGGGCGTGAACTCGATCTCCTTGTCGGCGCCTTCCATGCGGTCCTGCAGGAAGCGGCGTTCCTCGACATCGGCGATGTGCATGTATTCAAGGCCGACCTTGCCGCAGTAATTGGCGCGCAGGATCTGCACCAGTTCGCGCACGGTCGTCCATTCCAGGCCGAGCGTTCCGCCGACATAGACAGGCCGGTCGAGCGCCTCGCCGGTGAAGCCGTGGTATTCGGGCGTCAGGTCCGCCGGGAGCTTGGCGTGGGAAAGGCCGAGCGGGTCGAGATCGGCGCTGAGGTGCCCGCGCACGCGATAGGTGCGGATCAGCATCATCGCGCGGATGGCATCGGCTGCCGCTTCGTCCATGCGGGCCTGGTCCACCTTGGTGCCGCCCTTGGCAGGCGCCTTTTCGATCCGCGCCCTCAGCGCTGTCGGATCGAGGCCCTGTGTCAGGTCGTCCTCGAACTCCGGTCCCACGGGGGGCCAGTTGCTGCGCTGCCAGCTCGGTCCCGGCTGGGGGCCGTCCATGCCGATATCGGGCGTGAAATCAAAATTCTCGTTGCCCATTGGAATCACCTTTCCTCGCCGGATCAACTTCTTCCGACGCTACCGAGCAATCAGATGCGGCCTTTGAAGGTTTCCCGGGGAGGTTGCTTCTGTCGGCCAGGGGACGCAGCGTGTCCGCCCATGGTTTATATTCCGCAACCTGCGCCTAAGGGTTTACCCCGGGGGCGCAGGTCGCGAGGCTAGCCTCAGGCGTATTCCTTGAGCACTTCCACCAGGGTTTCGCCCAGGAGCGATGGCGAGGGGGAGACTCGGATGCCCGCGTCCTCCATCGCCGCGATTTTGTCCTCGGCGCCGCCCTGGCCGCCCGACACGATAGCGCCGGCGTGGCCCATGCGGCGTCCCGGAGGGGCGGTGCGGCCGGCGATGAAGCCGACCATCGGCTTCTTGCGGCCACGCTTCGCCTCGTCCTTGAGGAACTGTGCGGCTTCTTCCTCGGCGCTGCCGCCGATCTCGCCGATCATGATGATCGACTTGGTCTCGTCGTCGGCCAGGAACAGCTCCAGCACGTCGATGAAGTTGGTGCCGTTGACCGGATCGCCGCCGATGCCGACCGCAGTGGTCTGGCCAAGCCCTGCGTTGGTGGTCTGGAACACGGCCTCATAGGTGAGCGTGCCCGAGCGGCTGACGACGCCGACCGAACCCTTGGAGAAGATGTTGCCGGGCATGATGCCGATCTTGCACTCGTTGGGCGTCAGCACACCGGGGCAGTTCGGGCCGATCAGGCGCGACTTCGAGCCGGTCAGGGCGCGCTTCACCGGGATCATGTCGAGCACCGGGATGCCCTCGGTGATGCAGATGATCAGCTCCATCTCTGCGTCGATCGCCTCGAGGATGGCGTCGGCGGCGCCGGCCGGCGGCACATAGACGCACGAGGCGGTCGCACCGGTCACGGCCTTGGCTTCGGCGACGGTGTTGAACTGCGGCAGGCCGAGGTGCTCGGTGCCGCCCTTGCCCGGGGTCACGCCCGCGACCATCTGCGTGCCGTAATCGAGCGCGGCCTGCGTGTGGAAGCTGCCGGTCGAGCCGGTCATGCCCTGGGTGATGACCTTGGTGTTCTTGTTTACGAGGATGCTCATTCGAAATCTTCCTTCTGCGGGCCACGCCTCAATTTGAAGCTCGCCAGAACTACAATTGCGCTCTCGGCGAAGGCTATCCACGAACCCATTGCAAGGACCGCTCCTAACCCAAGCCTATCGTCACGGTCCCAAATGGGAGTCAGGTGATAGTCGATAGCTAAGTAGGCGGCTACCACGCCAGCTGAGAACGCAGCCAACCTGCTCCAACGCCACCCTCCGATTACTCCAGCGATGCCATGGACAATTAGTGCGAGTAACGGAGGGGCGAGCAAGAAGAGCACGACGACGACTTAAGCCAGGCTCTCATCGATGCCCTTGCAGGCAACCAGCAGTTCCTTGACCGCGTCGATCGAGACCTGCAGGCCAGCCTTGGCCTTCTCGTCGAGCGCGATCTCGATGACTTCCTCGACGCCGTTCGCGCCGATCTTCACCGGCACGCCGACGTAAAGGTCGTTCACGCCGTACTCGCCCGAGAGATAGGCGGCGCAGGGCAGGATGCGCTTCTGGTCGCCGAGATAGCTTTCAGCCATGGCGATCGCCGAGGCAGCCGGGGCGTAGAAGGCCGAACCGGTCTTGAGCAGGGCGACGATCTCGCCGCCGCCGTTGGCGGTGCGCTTCACGATCTCGTCGATGCGCGCCTGCGTGGACTTGCCCATCTTGATGAGGTCGGGAACGGGGATGCCTTTGACGGTCGAGTATTCGACCACTGGCACCATGGTATCGCCGTGGCCACCGAGCACGAAGCTGGTGACATCGCGCACCGAGACGCCGAACTCCCAGGCGAGGAAGGTGGAGAAGCGGGCCGAATCGAGCACGCCCGCCATGCCGACGACCTTGTTGTGCGGCAGGCCCGAGAACTCGCGCAGCGCCCAGACCATCGCGTCGAGCGGGTTGGTGATGCAGATCACGAAAGCGTCGGGGCAGTTGTTCTTGATGCCTTCGCCGACCGCCTTCATGACCTTGAGGTTGATGCCGAGAAGGTCGTCGCGGCTCATTCCCGGCTTGCGCGGAACGCCGGCAGTGACGATCACCACGTCGGCCCCGGCAATGTCGACATAGTCGTTGGTGCCGGTGATCTGGGCGTCGAAGCCTTCGACAGGCCCGCACTGCGACAGGTCGAGCGCCTTGCCCTGGGGAACACCTTCAACGACGTCGAACAGGACGATGTCGCCCAGTTCCTTCTGTGCGGCGAGGTGCGCGAGCGTGCCGCCGATGTTGCCGGCGCCGATAAGGGCAATCTTCTTGCGAGCCATGATGCGTGCTTGTCCTTCCCACGGCGGGACGACGGACGTTCAAGGCGGCCTGCTTTGTCCCGCAGAAGGCAGGTGCCGTCGGTTTCGAGGCGCCCCTACGCCCCTCGGCACGACATTGCAACCGCGAAAAGGCCTTACGGGTAGAAGGGTTGGGGGATTTTACTGATAATAGTTCGCAATTGCAATTTGACACGGAAGAGCAGAAGCTTTCCGGGCGATTGCGAAGCTCTTCGCATCGCGCGGAGCGGCTGGCAAGCTGCTTGTCGTGACTGGTTGGCGGGGCAGGGTCAGCCGCGCACGGCCATCCTGCGGGCAAAGGCATCGGCCATGCGGCGGTCGAGCTGGCGACAGATTGAAATCCACCAATCGTACGCCTCGCCGTCATCGGCAGCGTGGGCGGCCTCGGCATTGGCGCGGGCATGGATCGCGGCAGAGATGCCGTGCCGGGCGAAATGGCGCAGGGCTTCGACCAGCACGCGCTCATCGTTCGCCGCCTGCTGCGGCCGACCCTGAGGCGCCGTATAGGCGGCGACCACCCCCCGCAGGCTTTCACGCCGGTTGTCGTTGACGGCGTTCAGCGGCGCGCAGGGGCAGAGCGCACGCACGATCGTCGGGCTTCTGCCGCCCCAAGCGGCGGCAAAGCGGATTGCCATAAATGCGGACCCTTTATCTTCAATCTTCGGCTGCGAGGCGATTATCATCGCCGGCGCTAAAGCGGGGTAAGCGCGTTTGGTTGCCGAACTCTTGCCTTGCCATCATTGATGAGACGGACCGGTTCAGTGGGTCGGCAGGCCGATCCAGCGGCCGCTGTTGGCGTATTCCGCCTTGATCCCTTGCGTCTCAGGCAGATTGCGCGCCCGGTAGATCGTATCCCCGCCGCGCTCGCGAATCTCGCTCGTGTAGAGCGGGATGAGGGGCGCCTGCGCTGCGGCGGGCATGGGCGCGGCCTTCGTACTTGCAGGGTTCAGAGCATCGAAATCGCGCTGGACGGCAACGGGATCGGGGCCGGCGGCAAGTGCGGAATCGCCGTGGCGATGGGGCGCGGCGATCGGTTCTCCGCCGGTGTAAGCGAACCGGAACGTCGCCGGACGTCCCGCCGCCCCCCGAAAGCTGTAGAACCGATGCGCCCCGATCGTGCCGATATAATCGAGGCTCGAGGCCCAGTAGGGGGTCACCTGAACAGTGTGGTAGTGCGTAGCCAGACCCGCGGGCGCGTAGACATAGCCCGAAAGCGCCGCGCGGGCGACATTCATCGCCCGCTCCCAGAACAGGGGAGAGGGCCTGCGGGCCAGAGACCCGTCGCAAGTGAAAGTGAACTGGCAGCCGGTCGAACGCTCCGATCCCTGATAGACGACGCCGCAGACGGTGTTCGGATAAGCGGGGTGCGCGACCCGGTTGAGCACGACCTGCGCCACCGCGCGCTGGCCGGCATCGGGCTCGCTGCCGGCCTCGTAATAGACCGCAGCGGCAAGGCACTGCAGTGCCCGCGTGCGGTCGACGCCGCTGTTGTCGATGCGCAGCGCCCGTGCCGCCGGGCTGGTGGCGGGATCGCGGGCATCCGAATGAATGCCCGCGCCAACTTGCGGCGCGGGTGAATCCAGGTCCAGGTAATAGAAGGCGGAGCCGGGAAAGCTGGTGTCAGCCCGCTCAAAAGGCATGGGCTCCACGGCGGGCTGTTCGGCGACGGCATCTGCGATGACGAAGTGCTGCCATCCGTCTGGCGCGGCCACGGCAGGCACAGCTATCGCCGCAAGTGCGGCAAAGCCGGCGCTCCGCCGCCGCCGCATCCGTCCGTGGCGCTTGCCCAGGCTGGACGCCTGCCGCTCGAAACGGGTGGCGAAGTCGCGCGGGCGCGCCTCGCGATCACCGATCCGTGCCATAATGGCGGGGGCAGAAGTCACTCGTTTCCTTTCGGATGCCGCAGCCGTGCGCAAGTCGGCAGTGATGCGCTATCCTGCTTCGGGCTGCGCCGCATCAGCGCTGTCGCGCCCGTCCCGAAGCGGAACATCTCTCCTGACTACGCTTAATCGGTTAACCTTCCCTTCCCGCGAGTTGCAGGCCTTTCACTGCGCCTCGTGCTTGCCAACCACCGCGTGGCGCAGTATCGGCGCGGCCACGTCACGGGTTGTCCGCCAGCCGGACCTAAGAGGGAATTTCGGTCCAACTCCGAAGCTGCCCCCGCAACTGTGACCGGGGAGTCCGTCCCCGACATGCCACTGGCTCCCTCGCGGGCTGGGAAGGCGAGGGCGGGCATCGATCCGGGAGCCAGGAGACCTGCCCGAGACAGTCGTTCCGCGCCGGGCGGGAAGGACCGGAAGCAGCGAGCACGCGCCGAAGGAAGGTGCGGCCTCCGCCAAGAACGGCACTTCGTTCAGGTTGGAGGAAATACACGTGAAGTATCTGTTTCTGCTCGGTTCTGCTTTCGTCGTCGCCACGCCTGCTTTGGCTGATGAGGCGGACGACACCATCGTCGTCACCGCCACTCGCACTGAAACGCCGCTGAGTGAAGTCGGGCAATCCGTGAGCGTTGTCACCCGCGACGATATCGAACGCACCCAATCGATGCAGGCGACCGACGTGCTCGCTAGGCTGCCGGGCCTTTCAGGCTCGAGCACCGGGGGCTTTGGTCAGCAAGCAAGCGTTTTCATCCGTGGGGCGGAGAATGCCCAGAGCCTCGTGCTGATCGACGGCGTGAGGATCAACGATCCGGGTGACGTTGCCGGGGGCTTCGATTTCGGCAATCTCACCATCAGTCAGTTCGACCGTGTCGAGGTGGTGCGCGGGTCCTCCGGCGTGCTCTGGGGTAGCCGGGCGATCGGCGGCGTCATCAACTTCATCACCGCGCGCCCCACCGAGCAGTGGACGGCGCGCGCGCAGGCCGAATACGGCTGGCGTGACCGCCGCCAGGCCGGCGCTTCGGCGGCGGGCATGCTGGGGCCGGTCGGCCTGACGCTGGGCGGCAACTGGATGAAGGGCGATGGCTTTTCCGCTTTCGACGAACGCCTTGGCGGCAAGGAGAAGGACGGGTTCGAAAGCAGGAGCGCCAATGTGCGGGCCCAGATCGAACTGGCGCCGGGCTTCTCGGCCGATGCCGGCGGCTTCTACACCAAGGCGAACTACGAGTACGACAATACCGGCGCCGATGCGCTTAACCTGGGTATGAAGCGTGATGCTCTCGGTTATGCGAACCTGCGATACAGCGGCCTTGACGACAGGCTTTCGGCGCGGATCGGATACGGGCTGACCGATACCCGCCGGATATCCGACGATGCGGCGTTCGGAGCTTACATCACCAACGGCCGCACGGAACGCGTCGAAGGACAGGTCTCCTTCACGCCTGTGGAGATGGCGAGCATTCTACTGGGTGCCGAGACCGAGAAGTCGAAATTCTCCGATAATTTCGGTTCCAAGGACTCGACCTCGATCGACAGCTATTTCGGCAATCTGACGCTGCGGCCGCTGCATGGGCTGACTGTCAACGGCGGGCTGCGCTATGACGATCACGCCGATTTCGGCCACCGCACCACTTTTGCCTCCAACGGCGCCTGGGTGCTCGGCGACGGCGCGGATGCTCCTGTCCTGCGCGCGAGCTATGGTGAGGGTTTCAAGGCGCCTTCTCTTTACCAACTGTATACCAATGGTATTTACGCATCGCTTAAACCTGAGACATCAAAGGCTTGGGATGTCGGTGTCGAGCAGCCGTTCGCCGAAGGCAAGGGCCGTTTCACGCTGACCTGGTTCGATCGCAAGATCCGTAATCTCATCGATTACGATCTTGTGAACTTCAACTATTATAACGTCGGTCGCACGCGCGCTAAGGGCATTGAACTGGGTATGGTGGTGAATGACTGGGAGGGCTTCGACCTGAGCCTTTCCTACACCTATCTCGACGCAAGGAACGAGCTGACGGGCGCGCGTCTGGCGCGCCGTCCGCAGAACAACCTCTATGCCAGCCTCGACAAGACCTGGGACATCGGGCTGCGGCTGGGGGCGGACGTGCGGGTCGGCGGCGGCCGCTATGACGACATTGCAAATACGCACTTCGTCGAAGGCCATGTCGTGGTCGGCCTGCGCGCCTCTTATCCGGTCACCGACGGGATCGAGGTCTACGGCCGCGTGGAGAACCTGTTCGACAAGCACTACGAAGTGGTGCGCACCTACGGCACGCCGGGACGGTCGGCCTATGCCGGCATTCGCGTGAAGATTTGACCGGGCCGCTTCCCTCGTCACCCCGCCGGGGGCGGGGGAAGCGGCTGGCATGTGCGCTGTTGCGCGCCGGTGTTCTCGCAGCAGCGTGGACCAGCGTGACCGGATGCGGGGGCGGTTACACCGAGGCCGCCCCCGCCTCCGTACTACATGATCCGGCGCATCCGACGATTGTCTCGCTCAATCCCTGCAGCGACGCGATCCTGGCCGAAGTCACCGGGCCGGGGCAGCTCCTGGCCATCTCTGACTACAGCGTCGATCCTTCCTCCACGTCCATGGACCTGGTCAGGGCGAGCCGCTATCGCGCCATCTCGGGCTCGGTCGAGGAGGTTGCGGCGCTCGCCCCCAGAATCGTGGTGGCGGGATCCTTCCTGGCGCCTGCAACCGCCAATGCCTTGCGCGAACTTGGTTACAGGGTGGTCACTCTTCCGATCGCCCCGGATCTCGAGGCGGCGCGGCGGCAAATCCGAGAACTCGCGCAGATTGCCGGCCACCCCGAACTCGGACGGAGCCTTATCGGCCGGATCGACGGCGCACTTGCGCGCAATGCACCGCAGCCGGGGGGCCGTCCGGTTCCGGCGCTGCTATGGGAGTCCGGCGGCCTCATTGCAGGCGACGAGACGCTGATCGCCGACATGATGCGGCACACCGGCTTCATCAACTTCGCAGGCGCACGAGGGCTGGCGCAGGCCGATTTCCTGCCTCTCGAACAAGTGCTGGCCGATCCGCCCCGCGTGATCTTTTCCGCCGGCAATCCGCTGGCGCAGGAAGACCGGATGCTGGGCCATCCCGCTCTGGCCGGCCTGCGGCATACGATGCGCGTTCCGCTGGAGAGCTCGATGCTGTGGTGCGGCGGGCCGACCATACCGCGTGCGCTCGACCGGCTGGCGGCGGCGCGCCGGGAACTTGAACAGCAGGCCGAGGTTGGGGCGCCATGAACCTGCGCCTCCTGCTCCTGCTGGGCTTGGGCCTTATGATCGCGGTACCGCTGTCGTTGCTGGCAGGGCGGGTCTGGATCGATCCTCTCGCGCCCACCACCGGCAACGCGGCGACAATCCTCATTCAATTGCGCCTGCCGCGCGCCGTCCTGGCGCTGGTGGTCGGCGCCGGGCTTGGCGCGGCCGGGGCGGCCATGCAGGGTTTCCTGCGCAATCCGCTCGCCGACCCGGGGCTGTTCGGGATCGCCCCGGGGGCGGCCCTGGGCGCGGTGCTCAGCTTCTGGACCGGGTATTCGGCATCGCCCTGGCTGCTGCCCGTATTCGCGCTGGCGGGCGGGTGCGGCGCGATGACGCTGCTGGCGTTGATCGCCGGGCGAAGCGGCGGCGTGGCGCTGTTCACGCTCGCGGGCCTGATGGTCTCCAGCCTTGCCGGCGCGCTGGTTAGCCTTGCCATCAGCCTCTCGCCTTCGCCTTTCGCGTTGACCGAGATCGTCACGTGGATGATGGGCTCGCTCGCGGACCGTTCCTGGCGCGAAGTCTGGATTGCCGCGCCTCTCACCCTCGTGGGGATCGGAGTTCTGCTTTACGCTGGCCGGAGCCTCGATGCCCTGATGCTGGGCGAGGCGGCTGCACGGTCGCTGGGCGTCGATCCTTTCCGGCTGCAGGCACTGATGATCATTGGTATCGGCCTGACCGTGGGCGCCGGCGTTGCCGTTGCCGGGATCATCGGCTTCGTCGGACTGGTGGTGCCACACCTCGTTCGGCCGCTGACCGATCATCGCCCATCCTCGCTGGTCCTTCCGAGCTCGCTGGCCGGCGGGCTGCTGGTACTGGTCTCCGATTGCCTATGCCGCATTCTCCCGCTCGCGGGCGGGGAGCTTCGGCTCGGCATCGCACTCAGCCTGATCGGAGCGCCGTTCTTCCTGCACCTGCTGCTCAAGATGCGGCGGGAACTGGCATGAGCCTGGGCGCCAGCAACCTCACCGTGCGGGAGCGGCTCGACCAAGTGTCGGTGCTGTGCCGCCGCGGCGTGGTCACTGCCATCTGCGGCCCGAACGGGGCCGGCAAGTCCACGCTCATGTCCTGTCTGGCCGGGCTGCTGCGCCCGGACGTGGGCGACGTGCTGCTTGGCGGCCGGCCCCTGTCGCGGGTGTCGACGGCACAGAAGGCGCAGTGGATCGGCTACCTGCCGCAAGCGCCGCAAGTGGCCTGGGATGTGTCGGTCGAGGTCCTTGTGTCGCTGGGGCGCCTGCCCTGGCGCGGAGCACCGGCCGGGGAAACGCAGGCTGCCATCGACGAAGCGATCGTGGCGATGGACCTGGAAGACCTCAGGCATCGCCCGATATCCCGACTTTCGGGCGGCGAGCGGGCAAGGGCGCTTATGGCCCGCGTTCTGGCGACGCAGCCGGGCTGGGTGCTCGCCGACGAGCCTTTCGCCAACCTCGATCTGGCTCATGCCGCGGCGCTGATGCGGCGCTTCCGCCAGCAGGCCAAGGCAGGCCGCGGCGTGGTGCTGGTGCTGCATGACCTGGCAACGGTGATGAACCATGCGGACCAGGTGCTGGTGCTGAAGAACGGTCGCGTCCATGCCGAGGGGCCGCCCGAGATCGCTCTCGCCAGCAACGTGATCCATCGCGTCTGGAACTGTCCGGCGCGCTGGCTGGGAGAGCCCGGCGAACGTGCGCTGTCGCTCGGCCGGCCGGGGCCGGTCGCGATCGACCCGAGGAGCGGACGCGCTTTCGAATAGGTGAGCCCCGTCTAGGAGCAGGTCCGGGACGGGGAGGGCGTTTACTTGCCGTCGTTCTCACCCAACAGCCCGCGTGCTTCGAGCATCGGCTGGATCTGCGGGTCATGTCCGGTGAAGTCGCGGTACATCACCGAGTAGTCCTTGCTGTGGCCCTGGCCGAGGAAGCTCGCGCGGATATGGTCGCCGTTCGCGCGGGTCATGCCGCCATTCTTCTCGACCCAGTCCCAGCCGTCGTGCGCCAGCATCTCGGTCCAGATATAGGCGTAGTAGCCGGCCGAGTAATCGTTGCTCCAGATGTGCCGGAAATAGGACGTGTGATAGCGCGGCGGGATCAGGTCGGTCCTGAGGCCCATCTGCGCCAGCGACTTTTGCTCGAACACCGCCGGCGGCTGCTGGGCCTGTCCGGGAGTGAGCCTGTGCCAGTCCATGTCCAGCATCGCCGCCTCGTCGATTTCGCCGAAGGCCAGGCCCTGGTTGAATTTCTTCGCCGCCTTGATCTTCTCCATCAGCGCCGCCGGGATCGCTTCGCCGGTCTGGAAATGCTTCGCATAATGCTGCAGCACTTCGGGAACAGTGGCGAAGTTCTCGTTGAACTGACTGGGGAATTCCACGAAGTCCCGCGCCGTGCTGGTGCCGGAGAGCGAAGGATACTTCTGGCTGGCGAAGATGCCGTGCATCGCGTGGCCGAACTCGTGGAACATCGTTGTCACGTTGTCCCAGGTGGCCAGTGCGGGCTTGCCTTCGGCCGGGGGCGTGATGTTGATCGAGTTGAAGACCACCGGCTTCTCGCCCGTCAGGTACGACTGCTCGACGAAGTTGCCCATCCAGCCGCCGCCCTGCTTGTTGGGCCGGGCGAAGGGATCGAAATAGAACAGCGCCAGCTCGCTGCCGTCCTTGTCGTAGACCTCGTAGACCCGCATCGTCGGGTGGTAGACCGGCAGGTCGGTGCGGCGCTTGAAAGTCAGGCCGTAGGTCTTGTTCGCGGCGTAGAAGACGCCGTCCTCAAGCACGCGCCAGACCTCGAAGTACGGCTTGATCCGGTCAACGTCGAGATCGTACTTCGCCTTGCGGACCTGCTCGGCGTAACAGGCCCAGTCCCACGGCTGCAGCGTGATGTCGTCTCCCTCCTCGCGGGCATGGTCCTGCAGCTCTTTCGCCTCGCGTGACTGCGTGGCGGCGAGGGCGGGGACGAAGCCTTTCATGAACTCCATCGCCTTCGCCGGCGTCTTCACCATGCGGTCGTACATCTGCCAGGCCGCAAAGTCGGGCTTGCCGAGCAGCGCCGCCTTGTTCGCGCGCAGCGCCACGAGCTCGGAGACGATCTTCGTCGTGTCGAATTTCCCGCCGCTGGAGGTGCGATTGACACTTGCTACGAACAGCTTCCTGCGGCTCTCGCGGTTCCTGAGCTGGGACAGCGCCGGCTGCTGCGTCGTGTTCTCCAGGGCGACCATGTACTTGCCGGCCATGCCCTTCTCGCCGGCGAGCTTGGCGGCGGCGGCAATTGCGGTCTCGGGCATGCCGTCGAGGTCCGCCTTGCTGTCGAAGACGACAGCCGCGGCGGCCGTGCCGTTCGTCAGCTTCTGCGAGAATTCGGTCTGCAGCGCTGCGATGCGCTGGTTCATCTGCTTGAGCTGCGCCTTCTGCGGGGCCGAAAGCAGCGCGCCTTCGTGGACGAAATCGTCGTATGTGGTTGAGAGCAGCATTGCGTCCTCGCCGGTCAATGCCTGGCCTGCGGGGCTGTCGTGGACGGCCTTGACGCGCGCGAAGAGCTTGTCGTTGAGGTAGATGTCATCGTCGAGCGCGGCGAGCTTGGGCGAGGTCGCCGTGTCGACGGTATCGAGGACATCATTGGTATTGGCCGAGACGAGCTGATCGAACACGTTCTTCACGCGCGTCAGCAGGCTGCCGGCCTTTTCCAGCGCGACGATAGTGTTCTCGAAGCTCGGCGGCTGCCGATTGTCCGCTATGGCGGTGACTTCGGCGCGCTTCGCGGCGATGGCCGCATCGATCGCGGGGCCATAGTCGCTGTCCTTGTATACGCGGAAGTCCGGCGCGTGGAAGGGCAGGGCGCTGGGCCGGGCGAAAGGACCGTTGTAAGCGGCGCCCGGACCGTGCGCCGAATGCCGCGTCGCTCTAGCCCCGGCGGGCATGGCCGTGAGCGCGCCAACCATCAGCGTCCCGAGCGCGACGGAAGCGGTCAGGCGAATTTTCATCAAGGTTCTCTTCTGGGCAGCGGCATTCCGGAAATGGAGAAAGCGCGCCGGTTCCAGGGCGCGCGGGCGGGAATGCCGGCGTGGTCATGGCCGGTTTGAACCGCAAAAAGCGCGCTGTTGCAAGCGTTTGGCGGACGGAATGAAATCCTTGCGCGGGTGCCGCCGAACCTGTTTGAAAGATAACGCGCCCCTCGCGCCAGGCGCACATTTGTTACGCCGGCGGAAACTGCGCGAGGGGCGCTCGGAAACGGTCAGTTCTTGCGGAAATGACCGCCCGACCAGATCTTCATCGCGTCGCCTTTTTCAGCGTGCTTGCGCACGATCTCGTCGCGCTGGCGATCGAAGATCAGCGAGCCGGTGAACTGGCCGAAACGATTGCGGCGAAATGGAATGGTGGGCCCGATCTTGCTGGCATTCATTTCATCGGTCTCCTCTCACACGTGGACAACGCCGGGTAATGTCATGAGTTCCCCCGTCACAGTATAGCCTGAAGGGGTAGGCGGGATTCCACCGCCGCTTCCGCTAGCGTCTGCTTGTCGAGCTCCGAAAGAAAGGCATGGATTGCCCTGTCGAGCGGCGAAATCAGGCCGCAGTGGCTGCGCATGATGCAGGTGCCGCAGTCGGCCGGCTGCAGGTTCGGTTCGGTCAGCCGCACCACGTCGCCCAGCCGGACCTCGTTGGCAGGCCTCCCCAAACGAAAGCCGCCCCCGCGCCCGCGCACGGTTTCGAGAAGGCCTGCATTGGCCAGTTCGTTGACCACTTTCATTGCATGGTTTCGCGATATCGCGTGGGCGCTGGCGACCTCCGCAATCGAGAGCAGCGTATGAGGGTCCTCGGCCTCTGCCAGAGTGGCGTGAAGCAGGATGCGCAGGGCGTAATCGGTGTGCGCGGTCAGGCGCAAGGAAACTCTCCTGAAAAATGATGCGCAATATTTACATCTTTTCACGCCCGCCGTATAGATGCATCCGGTTTGCATCTTAACAGGGGATTCGCAGTGACCAAGCCGCTTACCGAACAGACCATTGCCATCGTCAAGGCCACCGCGCCCGCGCTTCAGGAGCACGGCGTCGCCATCACCACCCGAATGTACGAACGCCTGTTCCTCAATGAAGAGGTCAAGGCCATGTTCGACCAGGCCGCCCAGGAGTCCGGCGAGCAGCCGCGCCGTCTGGCCGCCGCGATCCTCGGCTACGCCCAGAACGTCGACAAGCTGCAGAACCTCGATGCGCCCGTCCGCCGCATGGTGCAGCGCCACGTCGAAACCGGCGTGAAGGCGGAGCACTATCCCATCGTCGCCGAAGCCCTGCTTCCCGCAATCCGCGACGTGCTGGGCGATGCCGCGAGCGACGAAGTGCTCGCTGCCTGGGGCGAGGCCTATTGGTTCCTCGCGGAAATCCTGATCGGCAAGGAAGCCATGGCTTATGCGGAGCAGGAAGCGGCCTGAGCGGGTTTTTCCCGATTGTCATCGCTGAGACAATGAGTCAGGAAATCTGAACCCGAACCCGTTCATCCTGAGCTTGTCGAAGGACGTGGAACGCGGCCCTTTACCGCGTCGCCAAACCGCGCGCGAACTGGGCCTGCAGGTTGGCGAGGGTCGAGGGCGGTACCGGCGGAAGGGCCCGCGCGGCCTTGCCTTTGCGCAGGGCCGCGCGGTCGCTTTCGGAAGGCTGTACGACCCGCACCCGCACCGCCGCCTTGCCTTGCGAGCGGATGCCGAGCAGTTCGGCTGCGCCTTTCGAGAGGTCGATGACCCGCGCTGATTCACCAAAGGGCCCGCGATCGTTGATGCGGACCATGATCCTGCGTCCCGTCTCCAGCGCCGTCACTTCGACATAGGTCGGCAACGGCAGTGTCTTGTGCGCCGCGGTGTACCAGTCGGGACGGAAGCGTTCTCCGTTGGCGGTCCGATTGCCGGATTCGTTGCCGTACCAGGTTGCATAGCCCAGGATATCGTACCCGGGATCGGCAGCGGGCGTGTAAGTCATGCCCCGCACTTTGTAAGGCGGTCCGATCCGTACCGGGTTGTCGCTCACCGGCCGGTACTTCACGGCCCCTCCGCACGCGGCGAGCGCCAGCGATGCGGCGGCTGCGAAGAGCAGGCGGGCACCGGTTTTCGCGAAGTCGGCCATGGCTCGTGTTAGCCACGCCTGGATTCACGTGTCACGATGCCCGCCCAAGTTATCCCCGTCCGGAGAGGGCAGCGCAAGCGCGCGCTGCCGAACCCGTCCCTCTCGTCGTTGGCAGGAGGGACCGGGCGGGGGAGCCGTGCTCTTATTTCGCTGCGATCGCGATGGAACTGCTGACCTGAGCCAGCTTCTCGGGTTGTCCGCGCGCCGCCATTCGCGCCGCGACGATCCTGTCGCGGTCGGCAAAGGCCTGCTTTATCGACTGGTCGCGGCAATTGCGCATGTCCGCTACCTCGCGCATGATGCGGTTGTCGGCCGACCCGCAGACGTTCCGTACCGCTATGGCAATGCGCGTGTTGAGCCGATCCATGCCGTCCGGCGTATCGAGATCAAGATCTCCGAAACGCACTTCGCGGCTCTGCTCGCGGAGTGGGTGGCCATCCTTCACGACGACCTGGGCAAATGCCGGTGCCGCCATGCAAACGACAGTGACGGCGCTGATGATGAGGCGGATATTCTTCATGGTCAGTCTCCTCTCCCGAAAATGCGCAATTGAAGCCGTCGGATCGGACGACCCGCGGAATAGGATTGGAATGAGGCCCGGTTGGCATGGAAAGTCAGCCCGAAACGGTGCGAACCGCAGGGCGAAAATCTTCTGGAAAAGCGATAAGACTCAGGTGCTCCCCAGCCCTCGACTCATCTTGTCCTCGGGATGAGTCTTCGGAATTAAATTACAAGGAATAATCAGTTCTTGTTAAAAAGAATAATCCATGTTCATTCCTGGCGAAATATTACGCCTGTTCCGAAGTCCCGAAAAGAACGTAATGAGGGGCTGCGGCGAACCGCGCCCTACGTGCGACAAGGCGCGCGTCGGTTGGAAAAATATTTGCCGCTAGCAGTCGTGCCGCCGGCAGGGGACGTCAGCGCCGGCAATACTCGTAGTAGCCGGCGCGGCAGGCGGCGACATCGTGCCGCCATTCGGCCATGGCACGTTCGTAGTCGCGCCGGTCGGCTTCGTATACCTGCTGCTGCGCCTCATAGCGTCCGCCCGAACCCGATCCGCGCCGGGAACGGGCATAGGCGCGCCAACCATCCGCATACCGGGCATCGCGCTTGCGGACGTAATCGAGCTGTTCGCGGTTGAGCCGTCGGATCGTCTCGCGATCTTGCGCGAGTTCCTCGGGAGTGAGCTTCTCGTTCGGATCGTCCGCCAGAGCCGGACCGCACGCCACGACTGCAGCCAAGGCCGCCGCGCTCACCCAGACCATGCGCTTCATATGATTTCTTCGATCCTTCCTGAACTCGGCGCGCATTCTGCCCTGCCGTGCGCCGGGATGCAAAGGCATTGCGATGAGCCGTTGAAGCCCCATCTATGCACTTGCCTCAGGCGCCCTTGATCGGGGCGAACAAATCTGGAACATACCGCCTTCATGAGTCTCTCCCACATCACCGTGCGCGGGGCGCGCGAGCACAATCTCAAGGGCTTCGACATCGCGCTTCCGCGAGAGAAGCTGATCGTCATCACCGGGCTTTCGGGTTCCGGCAAGTCGAGCCTGGCGTTCGATACGATCTATGCCGAGGGGCAGCGCCGCTATGTCGAATCGCTGAGCGCATATGCGCGCCAGTTCCTGGAAATGATGCAGAAGCCCGATGTCGAGCATATTGACGGGCTGAGCCCGGCGATCTCGATCGAGCAGAAGACGACCAGCCGCAACCCGCGTTCCACGGTCGCGACGGTGACGGAGATCTGGGATTACATGCGCCTGCTCTGGGCGCGGGTGGGGGTGCCGTACTCGCCCGCCACCGGCCTGCCGATCGAGGCGCAGACCGTCTCCAACATGGTCGACCGGGTGATGGCGCTGCCCGAGGGCGCGCGGCTGTACCTGCTCGCTCCCGTGGTGCGCGGGCGCAAAGGGGAATACCGCAAGGAACTGGCCGAGTGGCAGAAGGCCGGCTACACCCGCGTGCGCATCGATGGAGAGATGTACGCGATCGAGGACGCGCCCGCGCTCGACAAGAAGTACAAGCACGACATCGAGGTGGTGGTCGATCGCATCGCGGTGAAGGACGGCATCCAGACGCGACTGGCCGACAGCTTCGAACAGGCGCTCAAGCTGGCCGAGGGGCTGGCTTATGTGGACCTGGCGGACGGGACGGTGGCGGGGCTGCTTGGCCCTTCGACAAGCTCAGGGCGAGCGGAGGGTGGGGCAAACCTCTCCTCCGCTCATGCTGAGCTCGTCGAAGCACGGGCGGGCAGCGCGCTGACCGGAGGCATGAAGAACACCGGCCTCCCGCCCAACCGCATCGTCTTCTCCGAAAAGTTCGCCTGCCCGGTCTCCGGCTTCACGATCGAGGAGATCGAGCCGCGCCTGTTCAGCTTCAACGCGCCGCAAGGCGCTTGTCCCGCCTGCGACGGGCTGGGGGAGAAGCTGCTGTTCGACCCGCAGCTCGTCGTCCCGAACGAGGCGTTGACGCTCAAGCAGGGGGCGATCGTGCCCTGGGCCAAGTCCAACCCGCCGAGCCCTTATTACATGCAGGTGCTTGCCAGCCTGGCCGCGCATTTCGGGTTCGACCTCACGACGCCCTGGCATGACCTGCCGGGAGAGGTGAAGCTGGTGATCCTTTACGGCACGGCGGGAAAGCCGGTGCCGCTCACGTTCAAGGACGGACGCAAGCAATATACCGTCACCAAACCGTTCGAGGGAGTGATCGGCAATCTCAACCGCCGCATGCTGCAGACTGACAGCGCCTGGATGCGCGAGGAACTGGGCAAGTTCCAGACCGCGCAGCCTTGCGAAACCTGCCACGGCAAGCGCCTCAAGCCCGAGGCGCTGAGTGTGAAGGTGGGCGGCAGCGATATCGCCGACGCGGCGCGCCTTTCGGTGGCCGACGCCTTCGCCTGGTTCGGCGCGCTGGAAGGCAGGCTGACGGACCAGCAGAAGCAGATCGCCCACGCCATTCTCAAGGAGATCAACGAACGGCTGGGCTTCCTGAACAACGTGGGCCTGGATTACCTCAATCTCGATCGCACCAGCGGCACCTTGTCCGGCGGCGAAAGCCAGCGCATCCGCCTTGCCAGCCAGATCGGCTCCGGCCTTTCCGGCGTGCTCTACGTGCTGGACGAGCCGAGCATCGGCTTGCACCAGCGCGACAACGATCGGCTGCTGGAAACGCTGAAACGCCTGCGCGACCTGGGCAATACCGTGATCGTGGTGGAGCATGACGAGGACGCGATCCGCGCGGCCGACCATGTGGTGGACCTTGGCCCCGGCGCGGGCGTCCACGGGGGCGAGGTAGTGGCCGAAGGCACGTTGGCCGACGTGCTCAAGAGCGGGAAGAGCCTCACCGCCCAATACCTCACCGGTGCGCGCCGGATCGAGGTGCCGAAAGCGCGGCGCAAGGGCAATGGCCACTTCGTCACTGTGGAGAATGCGCGAGCCAACAATCTTACCGGCGTCACCGCGAAGTTCCCGCTCGGCACGTTCTGCTGCGTCACCGGCGTCTCCGGCTCAGGCAAGTCCAGCCTCACGCTCGACACGCTGCATGCCGTCGCCGCGCGCACGCTCAACGGCGCGCGCGTGATCGCCGGGCCGCATGACCGGGTGACCGGCCTTGAGATGTGCGACAAGGTGATAGAGATCGATCAGTCCCCCATCGGCCGCACCCCGCGCTCCAACCCGGCGACGTACACCGGCGCCTTCACCCAGATCCGCGACTGGTTTGCCGGCCTGCCGGAGAGCGAGGCGCGCGGCTACAAGCCCGGGCGCTTCAGTTTCAACGTCAAGGGCGGCCGGTGCGAGGCATGCCAGGGCGACGGCCTCATCAAGATCGAGATGCACTTCCTGCCCGACGTCTACGTCACGTGTGAGGAATGCCACGGCAAGCGTTACAACCGCGAGACGCTGGAAGTGAAATTCAAAGGCCACTCGATCGCGGACGTGCTCGACATGACGATCGAGGATGCGGAGGAGTTCTTCAAGGCCGTCCCCCCGATCCGCGACAAGATGCACATGCTCAACGAAGTGGGCCTGGGCTACGTGAAAGTCGGCCAGCAGGCGACGACACTGTCGGGCGGCGAGGCCCAGCGCGTGAAACTCGCCAAGGAACTCGCCCGCCGGTCAACCGGGCAGACGCTCTACATCCTCGACGAGCCGACCACCGGCCTCCACTTCGAAGATGTGCGCAAACTCCTCGAAGTGCTCCACCGCCTGGTCGACCAGGGCAATTCGGTGGTGGTGATCGAACACAACCTCGACGTCATCAAGACGGCGGACTGGATCATCGACCTCGGGCCAGAAGGTGGCGTGCGCGGCGGGGAGATTGTGGCGGAGGGGACGCCTGAGGAGGTGGTGGGGAACGCGCGGTCGTTTACGGGGCGTTACCTTAAGCCGCTGCTGAGGCGGTGACTAGACATCCTGTCCACCCCGCATTTGATCCGCGGTTTTAATTTGGGGAACATTGCGAAGATTTACGGCGCGAACTTGCGATTGATGTTGGGTGACGCCTAGCAAGCGCTGGAACAAATTTCCGCTCGCGAGATAAGGTATTCATGTCCGAAAACCAAGACCCACTTCACGTTATCAAAATGGCATATGAGCCGTTGGTGCGCGTTCGGCATCCTTCTGAAGCCGCCCGTTGGCCTGTGCTAACGGGAGCAGATATAAAGATTGGTAGTTATAAGGGCTGGTTGATAGTGTTCTTGAAGCACACCGGAAACCCCAACATGACTAGCCGCTCCGGCCAAGGTGAACTTAAATCTGGTCTTGTCGGTGCCGATGCCATTACGCTTGATAATCTGGAAGCAGTGCGTGATCGGCTACTACGACACTACAGAGCCACGCTGGACGATGCGCTAGTGATGGTTCCCCCATCGGGCGCTCTTAATCGGACCGAGCTGGAGTTGATGATGGCGCGCCATGAGGCGGCGCTAGGGATTGCCAAGATGAAGATATTTCTTAGCCACAAGACTCACGACAAGGCGATGGTGCGCGACTTCAAACGCACCTTGGAAACTCTGGGCCTTGACCCATGGCTCGATGAAGATGCAATGGCAGCAGGGGCACAACTCGATCGGGCAATCCTTAAAGGAATGCAGGATTCGTGTGCGGCTGTGTTTTTCATCACTCCTAACTTTGTTGATGAGGCGTTTCTCGCCTTCGAAATCAATTACGCGATTGCCCAGCAACGATCTAGGCCGCAACAGTTCGCGATAATTACCCTCGTCTTTGAGGAGAGCGGACAAAGGCCTAATGTACCTGATCTTCTGAGACCTTTCGTATGGAAAGAGCCGAGTTCAAGCCTTCAAGGTCTGCAAGAGATCATCCGAGCCCTCCCTATAAAGCTAGGCGCTCCCCACTGGCGATGAGATGAGTGAAGGTCGCGTTTGGTGCGTCAATGCCCAAATCAGGCACGCAGACCCGGCCTTGCCCAACTGCGTTTAAAGGTATCAGTGACCGTTATGGTGCCCAAGACCTACCGTTCCGAGTTCGAAGCAGCCCTGCATCTACTTGCGCGGATCAGTTCCGAAATGGATGGCGAGGGCTATCGACCGCCTGTGCTGGTTGGCGGCGGCGCGGTGGAACTGTACACGCGCGGGACAGTGACGACTGGCGACTTTGACTTGTCCTGCGGAAGGCAGGACGTGTTGGAAGCAGTCATGCAGCGGCATGGCTTCGTCAGGCCAGCCGGGCCGGGTGTGGCCACGCGCGGGTGGGTTCATCCGCAGCTCAAGCTGGGCTTCGAATGTGTCTCTGACACGCTGCTGGATGGCATGGCTGATCGCGACATGGTGCAGATCGTCCAACTCGGATCAGACGGTGAAGTGGCAGTGATCGCGCCCGAGGACATCATCGCCGACCGCATGGGCCAGTTCGCCTCAGGCAGTGCGCCGGAAATGCTCGGGCAGGCACGGGCGTTGTTCGCGCTGTGCGAAGGCCTCGACATGGACTATATGGCGAGGCGTATCGCAGAGGAAACGGCGGGTAGCCATGGGCTTCAGGACCTTCAAGCCGAAGCGTGAGCCGATCACGCTGGAAGAACTCGGGGCGCGGATTGCGCGTCGGCGGGCGGAGCTTGGTAAGGTCGAGGTCCCCCGCAATTCGGGCAACCGCCGCACCGGCTCCAAGCGTGCGCTGCTCAAGGCGATCGAGGAGGCCGGGGGGAAGTGGTGATCTGCCTTCGGCAGTGACTCACACGAAGGCTTGGAGGTGTCCCGCGGGCCGCAGACGCCTTTTGTCATTCATGGCTTTCGCCGAACGCACCGTCGGAGGGAAAGCGGTTCCGCTGCCAGGTGCGGCCTCTTTGCCTTCGCGCCTGCGCGTTACCTATGCAGCCTTGTGCGGCAAAGATCCTCTCACAACTCCGGCTGCTGCCCTTCGGCCACAAGCCTGCGCCTCTCTCCCCTGAGGGGAAGCGAGTTCGCGGGGCCGCAGACAAACAACTTTCCTACAGCCCCCCGTATGCCATAAGTGCTCCGGTTCACCCCGGCGCGGCTCTTTCGCGCGCCGGTCCTGTTGCTTCAGTTCTGGGGGTGAACCATGTCCGGCCAGTCCGGTCCCCAAATTCCGTCCTTCGACAAGCTCAGGATGAGCGGAGTGGCGAGGAGGAGCGGGCGCAGTATCCCACTTCATTAGGGCGGGGTGGATTCCGGCTTCGCGCGACATCGGGCTGCCCGGTGAGGACATTCTTGCCCCCGCTCACCCTGAGCTTGCCGAAGGGCGGACTGGCGCCGACCATGCGTCGCGAACGGGGCCGTTGGCATCCGGACGGGGGAGTTGACCGAAGGGCCTGCAAGCTCCCGCGCCAACGCCTGGACCGATGGGCGCAAGGTCTCGTTTCTTCACCACCTCTCGAGTTCAAGTCGATGGACGGCCCAGCGGGATTCCGTTCTGGATTGTGTAAACCTGACGAGGCAGCAAGATTCTCGCGCGCCGGGGGGCGGCAAAAAAATCGCGCAGGGCCGGGAACGGATCGGAGGGGCTGCCGTTAAGTGGGTGAAGGCCGGCGCGGCACATCTCCACCCCCCTCCCACTGCCGCGCTGGCCGACCTTTTCCTTTAAAATCTGGGCGTTGCGCGAGTTTACACGCTCGCATTCCCCGGCGTAGGCCGGGGCCCGGTCCTGCGGCAGAAGTCGTTTGGGGCGTTAGCGATTGCCGGAACCCGGCCTGCGCCGGGATGACGGCGAGCGCGTCAGTCTGCCAGCAGCGCCAGGTCGACCCGGCCGGAGCCGGCGCGGGCGATGCCGATCTGCTCCGCGGCGGCTTCGCTTAGGTCGATCACGCGGTTGCCGTGGAACGGGCCGCGATCATTGATGGTGACGATGACGGAATTGCCCGTCCGCTCGTTGGTCACGCGCACCTTGCTGCCGAAGGGCAGGGTGCGGTGCGCGGCGGTGAGCGCGGCGGGATTGAAGCGCTGGCCGCTGGCGGTGCGGGCGCCGGCAAGTTCGTTTCCGTAGAAGCTCGCCACGCCCGAGCCGATCGGCTGAAAGCGGGACTCTTCGGCGGCGGGGGCTTCCGGAGCGGCCTCGATCACAGCAGGCGCGCTGGTCGTGACGGCGATGTCCTCGGCGAGCACGGGGCCCGCAAGCGGGAGCGTGGCCAGAACCGCGAC
The DNA here is from genome assembly GCA_035278205.1 of Novosphingobium sp. Classification (GTDB taxonomy): domain Bacteria; phylum Pseudomonadota; class Alphaproteobacteria; order Sphingomonadales; family Sphingomonadaceae; genus Novosphingobium. Next base: position 48,597 of record DATEJH010000002.1, read on the forward strand.
GGCGATCAGGCCCACTCTCCGGTCACCCGGTCTGAATGCCAAAATGTCCCACTCCGTCCCGTTTTCGCGTGGAGGGACTCGTACACAGACGCGCCGGGCGGGGATACCCATGCGGAAGCGGCCCGTCGCGCTTTGGCAACGGGCCGCCGGAATGCGTTAACTGCTTGAGAGGATTCAGGAAGCGTCGCGCTGGGCGAGCAGCCGGAGCCGGAGGGCATTGAGCTTGATGAATCCGGCAGCGTCCTTCTGGTCGTAGGCGCCGGCATCGTCCTCGAACGTGACGTGGCGTTCGGAGTAAAGCGAGTCGGCGCTCTTGCGGCCGACTACCGAGGCATGGCCCTTGTAGAGCTTGAGGCGGACGGTGCCGTTGACGCGCTGCTGGCTGTGGTCGATCGCTGCCTGCAGCATCTCCCGCTCCGGGGCGAACCAGAAGCCGTTGTAGATGAGCTCCGCATACTTGGGCATGAGCTCGTCCTTGAGATGCGCGGCGCCCCGGTCGAGCGTGATCTGCTCGATACCGCGATGGGCTGCGGCGTAGATCGTGCCGCCCGGCGTCTCGTACATGCCGCGGCTCTTCATGCCGACGAAGCGGTTCTCGACAAGGTCCAGCCGGCCGATTCCGTGCTTGCGGCCAAGTTCATTGAGGGCGGTAAGGAGCGTTGCTGGGGACATCGCCTGACCGTTGAGGGCAACGCCGTCACCCTTCTCGAAGTCGATAATGATGTATTCCGGCTGGTCTGGCGCATCCTCGGGATTGACCGTGCGGGAATAGACGTAGTCCGGCGTCTCCTCCCACGGGTCTTCCAGCACCTTGCCTTCGGAGGAAGTGTGCAGGAGATTGGCATCGGTGGAGAAAGGGCTTTCGCCGCGCTTGTCCTTGGGAACCGGAATCTGGTGCGATTCCGCCCAGGCGATCAGCGCAGTGCGGCTGGTCAGGTCCCATTCGCGCCAGGGGGCGATGACCTTGATGTTCGGGTCGAGCGCATAGGCGGAAAGCTCGAAGCGGACCTGGTCATTGCCCTTGCCGGTGGCGCCATGCGCGACGGCGTCGGCGCCTGTCTCGTGCGCGATCTTGATCAGGCGCTTGGAAATCAGCGGCCGCGCGATCGAGGTGCCGAGCAGGTAGTCGCCCTCATAGCGGGCATTGGCGCGCATCATCGGGAAGACGAAATCGCGGACGAATTCCTCGCGCAGGTCGTCGATGTAGATGTGCTTGTCCGGCACGCCCATCAGCTTTGCCTTGGCGCGTGCAGGCTCGAGTTCCTCGCCTTGGCCGAGGTCGGCGGTGAAAGTCACCACCTCGCAGTTGTAGGTGACCTGCAGCCATTTGAGGATGACGCTGGTGTCGAGGCCTCCCGAATAGGCGAGGACGACCTTCTTGATATCGGACATCTTGTTGTCGGACATGGGGGCGCGGAGCTCCACTGGATTCGAGGCGGGAATTGCGACGCGCGCCTAACAGCGCCGCCGCTACTTCGCAATGGCGCGATGCGGTTGTTCTTCCGTCAGCAGCTCCGCTTCGCACTCGGCCATGTAGCCGCGGGTCAAGGGCAACGCGCGGCGGTTGCGGATGTACTGGATCTGGTAGTTGCACATGCCGCCGCTCTCGAAAGCCGCCGTCGCGCCGGCGAGATAGAAGATCCACATGCGGTAGAAGCGGTCGCCATAGAGCGAGACTATCTCGTCCTTGTGCGCGAAGCAGCGCTTGTACCACTCCCGCAGTGTCCTCGCGTAGTGCAGGCGCAGGTTCTCGACATCGGCGGCGATCAGGCGCGAGCGCTCGCTGGCGGCGACCGTCTCGCTAAGAGCGGGTATATAGCCGCCTGGGAAGATGTACTTGCGGGTGAAGGCGTCGGTGGAGCCGGGCTTACCCATGCGGCCGATGGTGTGAAGCAGCATGACACCGTCATGGACGAGCATCGAGGCACAGTCATGGAAGAAGCGGTTGAACTGCGCCTGTCCGACATGCTCGAACATGCCGACGGAGACGATGCGGTCGAATGTCTCGCCGCGCGCGGCAAGATCGCGGTAGTCGACCAGCTCGAAGCGGACCCGGTCCGACACGCCCGCCGCCTCGGCACGTTCTCGGGCGAGAGCGAGTTGTTCTTCGCTGAGTGTGATGCCGAGGACTTCCGCCCCCACCTTGCGGGCGATGTAGATCGCCATTCCGCCCCAGCCGCAGCCGATGTCGAGCACTCGCTGGCCGGGTGCGAGCACTAGCTTGGAGGCAATGTGCGCCAGCTTCGCTTCTTGCGCTTCCTCCAGCGTCATGCCTTCGCGCGGCCAATAGGCGCAACTGTATTGCATGTGCTCCCGGTCGAGGAACAGCGTGTAGAGGTCGTTTCCGATGTCGTAATGGTGGGCGACGTTCGCCTTGGCACGCGCGGCTTTGTTGATGCCGTCGATAACCGTCATTGTGCGGTCGTACAGGCGGGTGAACCAGGCTCCGTCGCCAAGCTTCACGCCCCGGTCCCAGGGGCGGTTCGAGCGAAGCAGCGCAATCAGTTCCACGATGTCGCCCCGCTCGATCACAAGCTGGCCGTCCATGAAGGCTTCGCCCGCGCCGAGACGGGGGTCGAAGACCACCTTGCGCTGGGCTTGCGGGGTGGTGAAACGGACTGTCACTTCTGGGAAGCCCGCCTCGGGCGATCCCATGCGGCTGGTGCTGCCGTCTGCGAACGTCACTTCCAGCACGCCCTTGCGGATGACCCTGGAGAGAAACCTGTTGAGCAACGCTTTCGACATATCTGTCTGACCTTTGGCGGGAATTCCGATAGTGATGGGCTGAGGGGCCTCTGTCGTGGATCCAAGAGACTTTACCCACTCTGAGGCGTTTCTTGCTCGCGAATCAACCTCTCAGGTTACTGCCTGGCGAGAAAAAGGACGTCGCGGTTCTGCGCGAGCAGGTGCTGCCCCGAATCGACGAACAGCGTTTCTCCGCTCGCCACCCACCCCTCGGCCAGAAACAGCGCGGCTTCGGCAATGTCCTGCGGCGTCGTTCTGCGGGCCAGCAGGTTCATGCGGTGCGAAACCTCGGTTTCAGCCTCCGTCTGGTCATGGCTGGCAAGGATCGCGCCCGGAGCAATGCCGTAGATCCGGTCTTCCGCATGTTCCCGCGCCATCGACAGCATCGGAATGGTTGCGCCGAGCGCGTGTTTGCTCATCGTGTAGGAGAAGAAATCCGGATTGGGATTGTGCAGCTTCTGGTCGGTGACATGGATCACCCGCCGCCCGCCGCTTGCGCGTGCCTGCTGGAGGAAGGCCTGGGCCAGGCGCGCGGGCGTGCCGGCGTTCACCTGCATCGCATGTTCGAATGTGGCCGGATCGAGCGCCTGCGCGGTGTCGAGGTCGAACACGCCGGCACAATTGACGAGGACACGCCAGTCATCGAGCCGTTTCGCCAGCTCTGCGACCAGTGCCGGGCCTTCGTTCCAGCCGTCCAGCTCGGCGCTGACAATTTCGGCCGAAGGCAGCTGCGCAGCGAGTGCTTTGGCTTGGCGCATGGATTTTCCGTAATGAATGAGCACGTGCCAGCCCGCGGCCCCAAAAGCGTGCGCGATTGCGGCTCCGATTCGCTTGGCGCCGCCGGTCACGAGCATGGCAGGGCGCGCGGTCATGAACCGGCCGCCATTTCGAACCGAGGTTTACAAGGTTTACACAGTCCCGGGACAGAAAACCGCCCCCTCTCCAGCGGTCCCGGGCGCTCCTGTCGGACTGGAAATTCAGGAGATACGGTCACTTCGGGCATGGCCGCATTGGAGCATACCGCGGGCGAGTAGGAAAGGGCCGGCGCGCACGAACGCAGCGGGCGATGCCTGCAAGCGAAAAGGCGCGCCATCCTCCGGTCGAGGACGGACGCGCCTTCGCAGGAGTCCCGATGAATCAGCGGCAGCGCGGGCGCGAGTTGTTGCGGTCGATCTCGCGGCCCAGCAGGGCGCCGGCCGCGGCGCCTACGATGGTTCCCGTGGCCCGGTCGCCGCGCGTGTCGACTGCGCGCCCGAGCAGAGCGCCGGCGGCGCCGCCGATGAGGAGGCCGGTCGTGCCGTTCGACTTGCGGCAGTAATAGCGGCCGTCGTTGCCGCGCCAGTACCGCACGCCGTTGTCGGTGTGGTAATACCGATGCCGATGACGAGCTTCGGCGACTTCGGGCAGGGCCGTGACGGCGGGAATGGTGACAGCCGCCATGGTTGCGGCGAGAATGGCTTTACGCATGTGAATCCCTCATAGTCTCAGCGTTGATGTGGCGCCCTGGCGCCGGATTTGATGCCGAGAGCGCGGTCAGCGGCAGCGCAGGTCGCCGCGGTCGATTGAACGGCCGAGCAGGCCACCCGCAACGCCGCCCAGGATCGCGCCGAGCGTCCTGTCGCCATTGCCTGCGATTTCACGGCCGGCCAGCGCGCCGACGCCGGCGCCGATGATCAGGCCTGTCGTGCCGTTGTCCCGTCGGCAGTAATAGCGGCCGTCACGTCCGCGCCAGACGCGATCACGGTAAGTCATCCGGCGCGGCTCGACATAATACCCGTGGCGGTCGTAGATCCTGTGGCGCTCCTTGGCGCGATAGCCGTGGGCCGGTGCCCAGGGCGGCGGATCGGCGGCGGCGGGGAAAGCCGGCAGCGCGAGAGCGGCGGCCGACAGCGCCAAGAGAGTTCTTTTCATGATCTAACCTCCTGCAGACGATTGGCTGGAATCATGAAGCATGATTGGTTCATCGATTCGCAACGATAGATGAACGGCTTGTTGTCCAGGCGGACGCGCAGACAGGACGGTATAATCTTGCGATGAAGTGAGTGCGCCGGATGAATGAGCACAAGTGAACGCCTCATGGCATCGGGTCGCGGCGGCGGCGTATGAAGGCGCAATGCTGAGGCTCACGCGCCGCCTTGGCTATCAGCCTGAGCTTGCCGAAGGCCGCGCACTGCCCGTGTTCAGGTATGCTCCGGTGGGCGTGGGGAGGGGACCAGGACAGGAGAGATGGCCAGACGCGGGTTGCCGGCCTTCGACAAGCTCAGGCTGAGCGGAGCGGGATAAAGCCGAACGGCGTGGGCAGGCAATTGCTGGATGTCAGGACTCCCCAACATTCCGGCCGTTCAGCGGGATCGATCGCAAATCTCGTGACTGCGTGGATCAGGCGCTGAGGCGCCGATCCGGCGCGGCCGGGCCTCTCTGAGCCATCCAGGGCAGCACGTCCTCGTAAGGCATGGGGCGGCAGATGCCGTATCCCTGGCCGGCCCGGCAGCCCAGCGACGTGAGCAGATGCTGCGTTTCGGCCGTTTCGACGCCCTCGGCGACCAGTTCGATACCCAGGCTTTCGCAGAGCACGACAAGGCTGTTCACCAGTGACTGGTCGAAGCGGCTTTCGGTGAAGCGGGAGATGAAGGAGCGGTCGATCTTGATCTCGCTGATCGCGAATTCGCGCAGGTAGCTGAACGAGGTGAAGCCGGCGCCGAAGTCGTCGATCGACAGGCGGATGCCGTGTTCCTTGAGCCGTTCAATCACTCGCCGCGCCTGTGCCGGGTTGGCGATCAGGGCGGTTTCCGTCAGTTCCAGCGTGACCCGCTCCGGCTCGACGCCGTGGCGGGCGATCACGCGGGGCAGGTTGTCGATGAAGCTCGATCGTTCGAGCATGCGGGCGGACAGGTTGATCGAGATGGAAGCCTCGCCGATCCGGTCCTGTATCCGCGAGAACTGGTCCAGGACTTTATTGAGGCAGTGGTTGGTGAAACTTTCGAGCAGCGGAGACTGCTCGACCGCGTGTATCAACTGGTCGGCGGGCACTGGCTTTTCCCGGGGGTTGTTCCACCGGACCAGCACTTCGAAGCCGAGCACGCGGCCGCTGCTCATGTCGACCTTGGGCTGCCAGTGCCAGTCGATGGAATCGTGCGACATGGCCGATTCCAGGTCCTGCAGGATGCCCTTGCGGTCGAGCGGCCTGGCGTGCCGGGCGGCGCCGTCGCTGGCGACGACGATCTTGTCGATCCCGCGCTTTGCCACATACATGGCGTCATCCGCCGACGAGAGCAGCGCCTGCGGTGTGCAGTCCAGCGCCGGGCATAAGGCGATGCCGATGGATGCGCCGACGCTCAGCATACGCTTGTCGCAGGCGATCGGCTGTTCGATGAGGCCGGTCAGCTTTTCCCCCAGCTTCAGTGCGAGTTCGGTCGTGCCGACGTTCTGGAGCAGCACGGCGAATTCGTCTCCGCCGAGCCGCGCGACCGTATCGACCTCCCGCAGGTTCGAGCGCAGGCGAGCCGCAATGGTGGTCAGAGTGAGGTCTCCGGCGGCATGGCCGTAACTGTCGTTGATTTCCTTGAACCGGTCGAGGTCGAGCATCAGCACGGCGAACGGATCGCCATGGCGCCTAGCGCGCGCGCAGCTCTGCTCCAGGCGATCGAAGAAAAGAGTGCGGTTGGGAAGATCGGTGAGGGGGTCGTGCAGGCTGCGGTGCGTGAGCTGCTCTTCGGCCCGGCGCAGTTCCTGCCTGTACTTGCTCCAGGCGATTCCCTCCTCCACCGCGGCGAGGACCTGTTCGGAGGAGAGCCGCCGCTTGGGGAGGAATTCGGCCATGCCGGACTTGATGGAGTCCGCGGCCACCTGCTCGCTGCCGTTTCCCGTCACCGCCACGATCGGGCAATCCTGATCGATGCCGGCGCGGATCGCGGGCACCAGGTCGCGTCCGTCGCCGTCCCTCAGGCCAAAGTCGAGAAAGACCATGTCGAAATGGCTGCGCGGCTTGCGGATCACTTTCAATGCTTCGGCGTGGGAAGCAGCCTCGACGATCCGGAGCTTGCGCGGGCTGCGCCGCAGCATCCGGATCAGGCGTTCGCGGTCGACGTCGTCATCGTCGATGATGAGAATGGACAGCCCGTCTTTGCTGTTCTGCAGGCCTTGCATGGTCGATCCTTCGACAGTTCGCCTCAAGGCAGCCTCTGGGTGCGAGTGTATTCCGTCATGAACTCGGCAAGGAGCGCGAACTGCGGACCTACCGCCGACTTGACCATGTATCCGGCCACCTGCTCGTCATAGGCGCGGAAACGGTCCTGGTCGCGAGAGGAAGTGGTCAGAACGAACACCACCGTGCGCCTCAGCTCGGCGTCAGCGCGCACCGCCTCTAGGAACTGGAAGCCGTCCATGCCGGGCATGTTCAGATCGAGCAGGACGATGACCGGGGTTTCGATCGCCTTGGCCGGATGCGTTCCGCGCAGGATCGACAGAGCCTCCTTCCCGTCCCCGGTAGTGAGCGCGTGGCACGGGACCTCGTACTTGCGGAAGCTGCGCAACACGCCTTCAAGCGCAACGTCGTCGTCATCGACGACAAGGACTGTGCAGTCGACAAGGCTGGCGTCGTTCATTGCTCGGCATCCCTCAGCAGAATACGCGGCCAGCGGATCTCGAAGCAGGCACCGCCGAGGCCGTACTGGCTCCGGACCACCGAGATCATGCCGCCATGGGCGTTTATCATGCGCCGGGTGAAAGCCAGGCCAACTCCGTCGCCCTCGGTGCCGGGAGAGGCGCGGTGAAACAGCTTGAAGATGCGTTCCTCGTTTCCTTCGGGAATCCCCTGTCCGTCATCCTCGACAGTGAAGACGGCGAAGCGCCCTTCCTCGCGCACGGCGATGCGGATCCGGCCCGACCGCTTCCCGTGGTGCTTGACGGCATTGCCGATCAGATTGCGCAGCGAGGTGGAGAGCGGCGCACGCGGGGCGGTGATGGCGCCGGCGGTGACGTCGACTTCGACAACGAAGCTTTCCGGGACCATGGCCAGGATGATCGCCTCGGCAATCAGTTCGCCCGGATCGATCCGTTCGATCATCGTGTCGCGAGTGCCTGCGCGGGCGTAGTCGAGCAGATCGTCGATCATCTGCTCGGCGCGGTCGATGCGCAGCGCGATGCGGTCGAAATTGTGGCGCACGTCCTCCGGCAGGTTGTCTTCCCCCAGGTCTTCGCGGATCCAGGTGACGAGATCGCCGATGCCGCGTAGCGGAGAACGCAGGTCGTGGCTGGCGACGTACGTGAATTCCTCAAGCTGGGCGTTGGTCTGCTGCAGCGCGTTTTCTCCGTTCTTGCGCTGCGCGATGTTGCTGACGGTGGCCATGAAGAGCGGCTTGTTCGCGTTGTCGAGTTTGGTGAGCGCGATCTCCACCGGAATCTCCTGCCCGGAGCTGTGGAGGCCGGTGAGGTCGCGCCCCGATCCCATCATCCGCGAACTGGGCTCGGCAAGGTAGCCCTGCACGTGCTGGACGTGCGCTTCGCGGTAGCGCTGGGGCAGCAGCATATCGAGCGGCTGGCCGACGAGTTCCTCCTGCAGGTAGCCGAATTCGCTTGCGAGGGTGCGGTTGACCTGGACGATGCGCTGGCGGCTGTCGACGATCAGCAGACCCAGAGGCAGGTTCTCGAAGAGCTTGGTGAAGCGCCTTTCGGCCAAGGTCTGCCGCACCAGGCTCTGCACGTAAATGACCGCCGGCTGGCCGAACTCGTCGGGCAGGGGAGCGATCGTCATTTCCACGATCTGTTCCGAGCCGCCGATGGCCAGGAGCGTGAACTGTCGCGTCCACGCCGAACGTGCCTCTTCCGAGGCGGCGAAATGAATCTCGAGCATCTGACGCAGCGTCTCGGCGTCCTCTTCGCCCAGCCGGGCATAGATGAGGCTGTGGCGCAGCGCCGCCGCATCGGGCTCCGCGAGAATTGCCGCGAGTGCCGGATTGGCCCAGGAAACCACACCGGTCCCATCGACCAGCATCGCGCCGATCGGCGCATGTGATAGCGCGGCGTGGATATCTGCCCCGGTCTGAGAATTGATGTTCACCGGCTTTCCCCTTGCCATCCCGCCCCGCCGCAGGCGCGTCCCGGCCATGCAGGAAACGAAAACCGCGCGGCTGCGAACGGTCAGCACGTCCAGCGTGCAGCCTAACCTTTCGCCCCTTGGCGGATTGCGAAGAAGGTGTTCCGAATTTGTCCGTAAAGTGAGAGGAGAACCGTCCGGATCGGAGGTTCAGATTTCGATGAAAGTACCTGCATCGCGGTCCTTGCGGACCTTCAGACCATCGAAAACCGATCCATTCATGGTGATCCATACGCCCGGCCCGGCGGTCTGGCAGCAGGCGAAGGCCATGCCCAGGTTGAACGCGGCATCGCTTTCGGCGAAGCGGGCCGGAGCGAGGGCGCCAGCGAAGACCACCGTTTTGCCTTCGATATGGGCGAGCGCCCTGGCGGTGACGGCCATCGTATCGGTGCCGTGAGTCACGACCACGCGCTTCTCCGGCGCATTGGCCACAGTCGTGGCGATCAGCGCCCGGTCCTCGTCGCCCAGTTCTAGGCTATCCTTGCGCATCAGTTCGACGACGCGGAAAGGATGCGTGACACGCGCGACCTTGAGCAGTTTTTCGATCACGCTTTCGGTGATCTGATATTCGCTGAGCGCGTCGAAGTACTGCTTGTCGATCGTGCCGCCGGTTGTGACGACGAGGATGGGGGAGCGGATCATGTGCCTTTCTACCCGTGCAGCGGCCGGATCGGCAATGCGTTACTGCCGCGGAGCGGCCTCAGCAGTCGCAGTGCGTCGCCGCGCCGATCGTGTCGACCAGGCTGTCGATGAAATACTCCAGTTCCGCCGCCGTGGGCTTGACCGGGCGCAGCAGGATTTCCGAGCGATATCCGGATATCGCCGCCACCGTCAACTGCGCCAGTCTGGCGGCCTCGGCCTGGTCGAAGCGGGTGGCATAGAACGCCGCGACGCCCTCGCGCACCTTGGCCGAACCGCGAGTGTAGAACATCTCCGTGATCTCGGGAAAGCGCTTGCCTTCGCTGATCACTAGACTGAACAGGCGCTCCGCGCTGTCGCGCAGCAGGCACTCGAGGTAGCGCAGGCAGGCGCGCCGCAAGGCCGGCAGCGAGAAATTCGGCCCGGTCAGCACTTCGCCGATATCCTGCGCGAATGTGTCCACCTGCTTGTCGATGACGGCGGCGAACAGATCCTCCTTCGAACTGAAATGGCCCCACAACGTTGCCTTGGAGCCGCCAAGCTCCTCGGCGATCGCCGACATGCTGGTGGCGTCATAACCATGTTCAAGGAAGCAACGCGTTGCGATCGCGACGATCTCAGCGCGTTTCCTGGCCTTGTTGAGCTCTCGTTTTCCGGGCATCTCTCTCATGTGTGTACGACATGGTACCCTTCCATGTTGACACGCGCAAGTGACAGGCCGATTAAAAGTGTACGAATGAGTACGAGATTGTCCTCCCGAGTCGCGGCGGCATTCCTGCTGTCCGCCGCCCTCTCACTTGCCGCGTGCACAGCGCCAGATCTCGGGCCGCGTCCCTCGATGCGAGCACCTGCCAGTCTCGACAGCGGCCGCACTCTCGCATCTGCGGCGCCCATGGCATTGTGGCCAGAGGAACATTGGTGGACTGCCTACGGCGATCCCCAGCTCAATGCTTTGGTGGCCGAGGCGCTGGCCAATTCGCCGAGCGTGGCCACGGCCGAGGCGCGCATTCGCCAGGCGCGCGGCGCCATGCGGGTGGCCGGCGCGGAAGGGTTGCCGAACCTCGGCGCCCAGGCCTCCGGCGGGCTGACGAAGCAGAGCTACAACACGAATCCGGGCGCCCCCCCCGAGTTCATTCCTCACGGCTGGAAAAGTACCGGAACATTGGCGCTGACGGGCGAGTTCGATCTCGATCTCTGGGGTAAGGCGCGCAATTCACTTGCGGCCGCGACATCGGAGGAACTGGCCGCAGAGGCTGACGCCCGGCAGGCGGCGCTGATGCTCTCGGCCAATGTCGTCTCGTCCTATTTCGATCTCGGCCGTCTGATGGAGCGCGGCAAGGCGCTGGAAGAAGCGCGGAAGGCTCGCGGCGCACTGGTGGAACTTACGCGCCAGCGCGTGGATCTCGGCGTCGAGAACGAGGGGCCCTTGCGGCAGGCAGAGGCGACGGCGGCGGGAGCGCGCCTTACCGTTTCCGCCAATGCCGAGCAAGTCCTGCTGCGCCGCCACGCTCTTGCCGCCCTGCTTGGCGCAGGGCCTGATCGCGGCCTTGCGATCACGGCCCCACAATTCGCCGCCATCCCGGAGACGCAGCTTCCGGCGGACGCCGGAATTGCGCTCGCGGGCCGACGGCCCGACATCGTCGCCGCGCGGCTCAGGGCCGAAGCGGCATCCTCGCGGATCGAGGTGGCCAGGGCTGCATTCATGCCCGACGTCTCGCTCAGCGGTCTGATCGGCCTGACCTCGCTCGGCCTCTCTAATCTGATCGACAGCGGCTCGACTTACGGCAACGTCGGCGGCGCGCTGAGCCTGCCGATTTTCCAGGGCGGGCGCCTGAAGGGGAACTTCACCCAGGCACGCGGCGCTTACGATGCCGCCGTTGCGAACTACAACCAGACTGTCATCGGCGCTCTGCAGGATGTCGCCGATGCACTTACCAGCCGCGATGCCTCCGCCGCTCAGGAGCAGGATGCAGTGCAGGCGAATGAGAAGGCTGCTGCCGGCTACGACATCGCGCTCAAACGCTATCGCGGCGGTCTTTCGAACTATCTCGAAGTCTTGACTGCCCAGACCGCCGCACTCGCAGCCCGAGAGACGGCGATCGATGCCCATTTCCGGACCCTTGCCCTGGAAGTCGCGCTAAAGCGGGCGCTGGGTGGAGGATTCGAAGACGAACAGGAAAAAGGCGCCTCGAGATGAGTGACGACGCGCAGGCTCTCCCTGCGGAAAACGGACACGAGCACGACGAGACCAGCGTAGTCGACGAGAAGAAGCGCCGGCCGCTGCTGATCGGCCTCGCCGCGGCGGTCGTCGCGGTCGCGGCGCTCTATGTTCTTTATGACGTGTTCATCGGCAGTCGTTCGGTCTCGACCGACAATGCCTACGTCTCGGGAGACACCGCCGAAGTCACGCCGTTGACGAGCGGCAAGGTCGTGGAAGTGCTCGTCACCGACACGCAGCCGGTCAGGAAAGGGCAACTCCTGTTCCGCCTCGACGATTCCGATCAGAAGATCGCACTGGCCCAGGCCGAAGCCGGACTTGTCATGGCGCAGCGCCGGTACCGGCAGTCGCTTGCCAACAACGAGGCCCTCGGCGCCACGGCCGAAGCGAGCGCCTCGGAGATCAATTCCGCCAGAGCTCGCCTGACCTCGGCCGAAGCGTCCCTTGGCCGTGCACAGGCCGAGTATGACCGGCGTGCGGCGCTGGCCGGCAGCGGCGCGGTTTCCGCCGAGGAACTGACCACGGCGCGGGAAGCGCTCAAGTCGGCTGAGGCCGCCGCTCGCGACGCGCAGGCCAGTGTCGCGCAGGCGCGGTCGACGGCGACGAGCGCAAGGGAGCAGCAGCGCGCCTCGCTTGCCCTGACCGACGGGACGACCAGCGAAACCGCGCCTGAAGTCCGCCTTGCCAAGGCGCGAATGGCACAGGCGAAGCTTGATCTCGAGCGCACCATCGTACGCGCACCGATGGACGGGGTCGTCGCCAAGCGCGCCGTCCAGGTCGGCCAGAAGATCGAGGCGGGCTCCCCCGCCATGTCGATCGTTCCGATCGGGCAGCTTTACGTCAACGCCAACTTCAAGGAGGACCAACTCGGCAAGGTCCATTCCGGCCAGAAGGCGACGCTCATTTCCGACTTTTACGGAGCGGACGTGGTCTATCACGGCAAGGTCGTGGGCTTTTCCGGCGGTACCGGCGCGGCGTTTTCCCTGATACCCGCGCAGAACGCGACGGGCAACTGGATCAAGGTCGTGCAGCGCCTGCCGGTGCGCATCGAACTCGACGCGAAGGAACTGAAGGACCATCCGCTACGCATCGGCTTGTCGATGGATGCCAAGATAGACCTGACGGACGGCCGCTGATGGCAAGCGCGGCCAAAGCCCCGGCCCGCAACGGCAATGGCTCTGACGCATCAAGGCCGCTGACCGGCGTGCGGCTGGTCGTCGCCGGGTTCGTGCTGGCGATGGCGAACTTCATCGTCGTGCTGGACACCTCGATCGCCAACGTATCGGTGCCGCACATCGCAGGCGGTCTGGCCGTTTCGGTGTCCAGCGGTACCTGGGTCATAACGTCCTACGCCGTCGCCGAGGCGATCTGCGTGCCGCTGACGGGATGGCTTGCGGGCCGCTTCGGCACATTGCGGGTCTTTCTTTTCTCGTTGGTCGGCTTCGGCATCTTCTCGGCGCTCTGCGGCATCTCCGGCACGTTGAGCATGCTGGTGCTGTTCCGCGTCGGACAGGGGTTCTGCGGCGGGCCGCTTATGCCGCTGACCCAGACCCTGCTCTTGCGCATCTTTCCCCGGGAGATGCATGCGAAGGCCATGGCCATGTGGGCCGTGACCGTGGTCACCGCACCGATCGCGGGGCCTATCCTGGGCGGCTGGATCAGCGACAACTGGTCGTGGGAATGGATATTCTTCATCAACGTGCCGATCGTCGGCCTGATCCTGTTCGGCGTCCTGGCTCTTCTCAGGGACGAGGAGACGCCGACGAGAAAGCTCCCGATCGACGGGATCGGCCTCGTCCTGCTGGTAGTCTGGGTCGGCGCCTTCCAGATGATGCTCGACCTTGGGCGGGACGAGGACTGGTTCAGCTCACCAATGATCGTGACGCTGGCGTACATCGCGGCGGTCTTCTTCGCGGCTTTCCTGATCTGGGAACTGACGGAAAAGCACCCGATCGTCGATCTCAAGGTGTTCCGGCATGCGGGCTTCACCGCTTGCACGATCTCGCTCACGATCGCTTTTGGCACCTACTTCTCGTCAGTGGTCGTGATCCCGCAGTGGCTGCAGACCTCGCTCGGCTATACGGCCACTCAGGCAGGCTATGCCATGGCATTCAGCGGCGTGCTGGCGGTCGCCGTTTCGCCTCTGGTGCCCAGGATGATGCAGAAAGTCGATCCGCGGATGCTGGTGTTCGCCGGGATATCCTGGCTCGGCATATGTTCTGCCATGCGGACCTGGTGGTCGACTGACGCAACCTTCTGGGAGATCGCCTTCCCGCAACTGCTGCAAGGGATGGGGGCGGCGCTGTTCATGGTGCCGTTGACGACGATCAGCCTGAGTTCGGTCGATCCCGAAGAGACGGCCTCCGCCGCGGGCATCGCCAATTTCGGACGAACGCTTGCCGGCGCTGTCGCGACTGCGGTGATGACCACCTGGTGGACCGACATGTCGCGTTCGAACGCGGCGGAACTGGCGGCAACGCTGAACGGAGCGGCCGATGTCTCGGACGCGCTGCAGCAGCAGGGTTTCTCGGCCGAGCAGGCGCGCGGCGTTGTCGCCCAGTTGACCGAGCAGCAGGGCATGGCCATCGGAACGACGCACCTCTTCGCGATCGCGGCCGTCGGTCTTCTGCTTGCGGCCACGACGATCTGGATCGCGCCGCGCCCGCCGAAGGACGTAGAGCCGAGCGCCGGCCACTGACCGGCGGGTCAACCTCCGGCGCCGAGACTTGCCGGCCTTGCCTGGCGGAACTACTCAGTCGGAATGACTGACGCCCGCCGCCGTGCACCCGCAGCCAGCCGCAACCGCGATCCGATCCTCGCCGTACTGCGCGAAGTGCTGCCGACTGCGGGGCTCGTGCTCGAGATCGCCAGCGGGACCGGCGAACACGCCGTTCATTTTGCGCGGGGGCTGCCGCACCTGGAATGGCAGCCGACCGATCCCGATCCCGAAGCCCTTGCATCGATCGCGGCGTGGCGCGACGCGGAGGCATTGCCGAATCTCCGCGCGCCGCTCATCCTCGACGCCGCGCAGCCGGGGTGGCCGCTCGAACGTGCCGACGGCGTCATCTGCATCAACATGGTCCACATCAGCCCCTGGGAAGCGACGCTCGGGCTGATGGCCGGGGCAGGGCGCATTCTGACCTCCGGCGCACCGCTTGTCCTTTTTGGTCCTTTCCGGCGCGAAGGCCGCCCGCTGGAGCCCAGCAATGCGGACTTCGACCTGAACCTGAAGGCCCGCGATCCCCGCTGGGGCCTGCGGCTGCTGGAGGACGTCAGCGCGGCTGCCGAGTTGGAGGGATTGGCTTTCGAGCGTTTCGTCGAAATGCCCGCAAACAACCTCAGCGTCATCTACCGCAGGCGCTGAAGCTGCGCGCCGGGTCCGATTCGCGGGGCGAATCACGGGCTGTTTCGCAAATGCGAAATTGACAGCCAAACTTTGTTGCGCACGCGATATGCGTGCCGGCGATCGCTAGCGAGGTCTCAACAGGAGACGCAAGAAAGTCTCGGATGCCGGACCGAAAAAGTTGCGCTGCAATTGCGAAGTATCGGCGCGCCGGAGAGGGAAAATCTCTCCCCGGCGCGCTCTCTCCCAACGCCGGCAAAGCCAGAAATGGCCCTTTCACGCACACCATGCAGAACTTTTGGCGCTCCGCAAAGCGGGAATTCATTCCAATATTGCGTGACGGGCTAAAGGGGCTGGATCCGTGCAAGCAGCCGTTCGACGTCCTCGGGGTGCGCCAGTCCAGCGCCGGCGCGCAGCACCGCGGCAGTTCCGGCAGCCAGGCCGAGGCGAAAGGCTTCCAGTTCGTCCTGACCGCTAGCCAGTCCGAAGACCATTCCGGCAACGAAGCTGTCCCCCGCCCCGACCGCGCTGGCGGCCTCGATCTCCACGGCGGGCAGGAAGACCGGCCCTTCCTTGCGCGCGAGCAGCGCGCCTTCGTGGCCCATCGTCACCGCAACCAGGTGCGCCTTGCCCGCTTCCACGATTGCCATTGCCGTCTCGCCGATCTCCTCGACGCTGTCGAGCGGACGCCCCACATATCCGCGCAGTTCACCCTGGCTTGGTTTGACGAGTGCAAGTCCGCCCGCTTCTATGCCCGCCGCCAGTGCCGCTCCCGAGCTGTCGAGCACGATGCCGATACCGCGCGGGCAGAGCAGTTCGGCGACGCGGGCGTAGAAATCGTCCGGCACCCCGGGAGACAGCGAGCCGCTTAGGACGATGTAGTCGCATTCCGCCTCGGCCAGCCGGTCAAGGCACTCGCGCCACTCGCTTTCGGCGACATGCGGCCCCTTCGGGACGAAACGGTATTCCTTGCCGCTCCCGCGCTCGAACACCGCGGAGGCGACGCGTGTCGGCCCGGCGATGGGAATGCGGGTACGCACCAGCTGGTGCAGGTCGATTAGGCCGTCGAGCGCGGATCCGGTTGCGCCGCCTGAAAGATAGTAGCACCGCGCATGTCCGCCCAGGCGCACGAAGACCCTCGCCACATTGATGCCGCCGCCGCCGGGTGCATACCATTCGTTGTCTGTGCGCATCTTGTGTGTGTGCCGCATCCGGCCGACGTCGTAGGACACGTCGATCGTCGGGTTCATCGTCACCGTGGCGATGCTTTTCATGGCAGCTTCTCCTCCGCCGGCGCCGCCGAGGCCGAGCGCGACAGATCAGACGAGCTTGGACAATATCCCCGTGCGATCAAGCGGAAGATGCGCGAGACGGCGCCGGTGCGCAATCCGTGATCGATACGGCGGCGCTTCAGGCGGCGTCGCGGTGCGGCGCGGCAATGTCGAGTTTCAGCGCATCGGCCGGTGCCGCCGGGCCGAACAGGAAGCCCTGGCCCTGGCCGCAGCCTTCGCTGCGAAGGTAGTCGCGCTCCATCTCGCGCTCGATGCCCTCCGCTGCCACCGTCAGACCGAGGCTGCGCCCAAGGCCTATCACCGCCCGGATCACGGCGCGCGAATTGGTCTCGTTCTGCAGGCTGAGGACGAAGGACTTGTCGATCTTGATCTTCGTGAACGGGTAGCTGACCAGATAGCTGAGCGAGGAATAGCCGGTGCCGAAGTCGTCCAGCGAAATGCCGATCCCGAATGCGCGCAGGTTGCGGATGATTGCCGCCGGGCGCGGGCCCTTTTCCATCAGCACGGCTTCGGTGATCTCCAGCTCCAGCCGCTCGGCGGGCAGGCCCGAGGCGGACAGGGCATTGATCACGGTGCTGAGCAGATTGCCGTTGCGGAACTGCAGCGGCGAGACATTGACCGAGAGCTTCACGCTCTCCGGCCAGTTCATCGCTTCGCGGCAAGCCGTGTTCAGGATGAAGCGGCCGACCTGATCGATCAGGCCGATTTCCTCGGCGAGGGGAATGAAGACGTCCGGAGCGACGTAGCCGCGCTGCGGATGATACCATCGCGCCAGGGCTTCGTAGCACTCTACTGCCCCGCTCTCCAGATTCACGATGGGCTGGTAGTGGACGGCAAGCCGGCCTTCGACGATCGTCTGCCGGAAATCCTTTTCCAGCTTGTTCTTTTCCTGCGCGGCGTGGTCCAGACTGGCCTCGAAGCTTTTGCAGCTGCCGCGCCGTTCGGCCTTGGCGGCATAGAGGGCGAGGTCGGCGTAGCGCAGCAGCGTTTCCGGATCGCTGCTGTCGAGCGGCGAACTGGCAAAGCCGATGGTCGCGCCGATGTGGATCACGCTGCCGCTTATATGGAAGGGCTCCGACAGCGCCGTGATGATCGAGCGCGCCACGATTTCGGTCTGGGTCAGGCTTGAGCGACGGAAGACGATGGCGAATTCGTCCCCGCCAATGCGGCACAGCAGCGCGGCGGGCGGGATCAGTTCGCGCATGCGCATAGCCGCTTCGGTCAGGAGCAGGTCGCCGAAGTGATGGCCATAGGTGTCGTTCACCGCCTTGAAATGGTCGAGGTCGACGAGAGCGATGGTGACCGTGTCGCGCGGTCTCGCGCGGCCGAGAACGTCCCGCAGGTGCTCGCGGCAATGGGCGCGGTTGGCAAGGCCGGTGAGTTCATCGTGGCGTGCCATGTGCGCCATCCGCTGCTCGATACGCCGCCGCTCGGTGACATCGAAAACGGAGACGATCGTCACGGCATAGTCTTCCATCTGCGACAGCCGCGTCGAGATCACGGTCTCGACGGTGGCGCCGTCCCGCCCCAGCATCCGCCAGCACTCGTCGTGGTTGGGCGTGCGGTCGGACGTCAGCATATCCTCGGCCCGCTGCCGGTTCTCCTCGGCGAACAGCGCCAGGATCGACAGGCCGGTCATCTCATCGGGGCCGTAACCGAAGAACGTGCAGGCAGCCTCGTTGGCGGAGCGGATCCGACCGTTGGTCATGTCGCAGACCAGCGTGGCGATCGGATTGCGTTCGAACAGCATTCGGAAGGTTTCTTCCTTCTGCTTGAGTTCGGTGATGTCGACACGAATACCGATGGTGCCGCCCGCTTCGGTCTTGCGCTCCTCGATCATGATGCAGCGGCCGTTGGACAGGCGCTGTTCGTGGCGGGTGCCGGGCTGGCGCAGCAGCGACAGGCGATGGGCGAGCCATTCCTCCTCGCGGCCGACCGCCTCGGGGTAGTCCCCGCGCTCGACACCGATCCGCAGCGTATCTTCGAGCTTTAGGCCCGGTTCCAGCAGGTCGGCCGATTTCGAATAGATCTCCGCATACTGGCGGTTCCAAAGGACGTAGCGGTCCTCCTCATCGAGGAAGACGATGCCTTCGGGCAAGGCTTCGATCGCCTCTCGCAGGCGCTGTTCCGCCCGGGATGCCGCCTGCAGCGCACATTCCAGTGAATGCATGGCCTGCTCGCCGGCAGGCTCGCCGCTTTGCATTCGTAAACCCCCACATTCACGACACGACCCCATGTCTGGGAAGGGCTAGAACGCAAAGGTTAATTTTCCTTGTTACAGTAACTTGCGGGCGAACGAAGGATGTTGCCCTTAATGCGAAGCTCCGGCGAATTGGCCCGCCGCACCGGAGTGCGACGGGCCAAGCTTTCCTCCCCAGGAAAGGCTTTCCGGTGCCTCAGCGGCGGACGGCGCTGCCGAGACGGTGGTACAGGTTCGAGTACTTGGATGAGACCGCGTCGTCCTCATGCGCCCGCATGTAGAACAGGACGGCCTCCTGCAGCAGCTTGAAATCCTCGTTCGAGAGCACGGCCCGTGAGCGAGCCGGTTCGCAAGTGGTGTTGGCAGTCATCACTCATTCTCCTTCGTTTCGCTCGTGGGTGCGGATGGCCCGCGAACTGGTTGTTTCACTGGGCGTGCAGCGAATTTGGCGACTTCTCCCTGCCCGAGCCAGGGCTTGCTGAATCAGGCGGCGAACTGGTTCATCGTGTTGTGCTCGCCGCCGGCCTTGAGGGCCGCTTCGCCGGCGAAGTATTCTTTGTGGTCGTCGCCAATGTCGGAGCCGGCCATGTTCTGGTGCTTCACGCAGGCGATGCCCTGGCGGATTTCCTGGCGCTGCACGTTCCTGACGTAGCCGAGCATGCCGGCCTCGCCGAAGTATTCCTTTGCGAGGTTGTCGGTGCTGAGCGCCGCGGTGTGATACGTGGGCAGGGTGATGAGGTGGTGGAAGATGCCCGCTTCGCGCGCCGCGTCCCTCTGGAAGGTGCGGATGCGCTCGTCAGCCTCTGCCGCCAGCTCGGAGCCGTCATAGTCCACGCTCATCAGCTTCGCCCGGTCGTATTGGCTCACGCCACGGCCTTCCGCGGTCCAGGCATCGAACACCTGCTGGCGGAAGTTGAGCGTCCAGTTGAAGCTGGGCGAATTGTTGTAGACCAGCTTGGCGTTCGGGATCACCTCGCGGATGCGGCTGACCATCCCGCCGATCTGGCCGATGTGCGGCTTCTCGGTCTCGATCCACAGCAGGTCGGCTCCGTTCTGGAGCGAGGTGATGCAATCGAGCACGCAGCGGTCCTCGCCGGTCCCGGGGCGAAACTGGTAAAGGTTGCTGGGCAGGCGCTTGGGACGCATCAGCTTGCCGTCACGGCTGATGAGGACATCGCCGTGGCCGAGCGTGGCAGAGTCGACCTCATCACAGTCGAGGAAGCTATTGTACTGGTCGCCGATGTCGCCCTTCCGGCGGGTATAGGCGATCTGCTTCGTGAGGCCGGCGCCAAGCGAATCGGTGCGGGCGACGATCACGCCCTCATCGACGCCGAGTTCCATGAAAGCGTAGCGAACCGCGCGGATCTTGGCGAGGAAGTCCTCGTGCGGGACGGTGACCTTGCCGTCCTGGTGGCCGCACTGCTTCTCGTCCGAGACCTGGTTCTCGATCTGGATGCAGCAGGCGCCCGCCTCGATGAACTTGCGGGCGAGGAGGTAAGTGGCTTCCGCGTTGCCGAAGCCGGCGTCGATATCGGCGATGATCGGCACGACATGCGTCTCGTAGCTATCGATCGCGTGCTCCAGCCGCTTGGCTTCGACCTCGTCGCCGGCGGCGCGCGCCTTGTCGAGATCGCGGAACATCATGCCCAACTCACGCGCGTCGGCCTGGCGCAGGAAAGTGTATAGCTCCTCTATCAGCGCCGGAACCGAAGTCTTCTCATGCATCGACTGGTCGGGCAGGGGGCCGAACTCGCTGCGCAGGGCGGCAACCATCCAGCCAGAGAGGTAGAGATAGCGGCCCTTGGTGGTGCCGAAGTGCTTCTTGATGGAGATCATCTTCTGCTGGCCGATGAAGCCGTGCCAGCAGCCCAGCGACTGCGTGTAGCTGGCGGGATCGGCATCGTAGGCCGCCATGTCGTGGCGCATGATCCGCGCGGTGTAGCGGGCGATGTCGAGGCCGGTGCGGAAGCGGTTCTGCAGGCGCATGCGCGCGACCGATTCGGCGTCGACGCCGTTCCACGCGGGTTCGGTGCCGATGGTGCGGCCGGCTTCGATGATCTGCTGCTGGTAGGTCATTTCTTCGCTGTTCCCGTAGCATTCGTGTTGCTGTTCGATGGCCCGGAGTTAAGCGGGAAATGCGATTGCAGGAACGGACGGCGAAGTCTCGTTGTCAAACTTTACAAATTTTCATTGTAAAGTTGTGCGGCTCTGACAAAGGTGCGTATCCATGGCAGAAAACCGTCCCTTGTATCTGGGCCCAAGACTGCGGCGCCTGCGCCGCGAGCTTGGGCTGACGCAGCAGGCGATGGCCGATGATCTAGAGATCTCGCCCAGCTACGTCGCGCTGCTGGAGCGCAACCAGCGGCCGGTCACCGCCGATCTGCTCCTGCGGCTGGCGCGCACCTACCGCATGGATATCGCCGATATCGCCAACGAGGACGGAGAAGACTACGCGCGGCGGCTGGGCGAGGTGCTGCGCGATCCGGTCTTCGACGATATCGACCTGCCGGCGCTCGAAGTCTCCGATCTGGCGATGAGCTTTCCGGGCGTGGCCGAGGCCCTGCTGCGCCTGCACGGCGCCTATTCGCGCGAACAGCAGGCACTGGCCGAGCAGCGCTATGCCGGCCCCGGCGCACAGGACAGCGATCCGGTGCGTGAGGCGCAGCGCTTCTTCGCTGCCTCGCGCAACTACTGGCACGCGCTCGACACCCAGGCCGAGGAGCTTTCGGCCGAGATCGACAAGGCGGGCGGCATCGAGGACTGGCTGGGCGGCAAAGGAGTGCGCGTGCGCTTCATGCCTCCCGACGTGCTGGTGGATTCCATGCGGCGGTTCGACAGGCACAACCAGCAGCTCCTGATCGACGACACGCTGGATGGGTCTAGCCGTACCTTTCAGCTTGCGACCCACGTGGCCCATACGGCGCTGCGCGGCCCGCTGATGCAAATCGTGCGCGGGCAGGAGTTCGCCAGCAAGACGACCGCCACGCTGGTCCGCCGCGCGCTGGCGGGATACGGCGCGGCGGCGATCCTCATGCCCTACCGCAGGTTCGCGCGCGCGGTTGAGGCACGGCGCTATGACATAGAGGCGCTGGGCGGCCAGTTCGGCACCAGCTTCGAGCAGGTCGCGCACCGCCTCACGACGCTGCACCGGCCGGGCGAGGAACGCGTGCCGTTCTTCTTCATACGCGTCGATGAGGCAGGCAATGTTTCCAAGCGGCTCGATGGCGCGGGCTTTCCTTTTGCCGCGCACGGCGGGGGCTGCCCCTTGTGGAACGTTCACCAGGTCTTCCGCCGGCCGGGCGAGATACACACACAGTGGCTGGAACTGCCCGACGGCCAGCGCTTCTTCTCCGTCGCCCGCACCGTGGTATCGGGGGGAGGGCGCTACGGCCGGCCGCAGGTCATGCGTGCCGTGGCGCTTGCCTGCGCGGCGGAGGAGGCTGGCCGGCTGGTCTACGCCGGCAATCTCGATGCCTCCTCTTCCGCTTCGTCCACGCCGATCGGCGTGGCCTGCCGCCTCTGCCATCGGGCCGAGTGCGTCGCCCGGTCGGTCCCGCCGATCGGGCGCGACATCCTTGCCGATGACTATCGCCGCGCCGTGCAGCCTTATTCCTTTGCGGAGAGCTGATGCGGCGATCCGCTCACGTGGCCATTGCCGGATGCGGCATCGTCGTGGCATCGCATCGGCATGACGAGGGCCGACCTCACTCCCCCGCGTGCGACCCGGCTTGGCGTATTTGCCGTGGTCGGGATACTGCACGTCATCCTGATCGCCGTTCTGGTCCGCGCCTTTTCTCCGCAGTTCGCCGCCTCGGTTGTCAGGGGAGTGACGCAAGCCTTCACGGTTCCCGTCGAGACGCCCCCGCCCGCACCAATCCCTTCGCCTGAAAAAGCCGTCACGGAACCGGAGGGCGCTGCCGCTCCGCCGGGCCGCCGGGCCAAGCCGCGCGAGACGTCTGCGCCCAAGATCCGGATCGCGCCCAGACCAAAGCCGGCGCCTCCTGTCCAGGGGAAGGGACAGGAGAACGCTTCCGGTGCCCGCGAGCAAGGGGAGGGCACGGGCGCCTCGGGACAAGGGAATGGAACCGGCGCCGGCGCGGGCGGCGCGGGGCAGGGTGGAGGCGCCGCCAGTCCGCCGGTGAAGATCGCGGGCGACATCAACTCGGCCCGGGACTACCCGCGGGAGAGCCGTGACCTTCGGGTCGGCACCGAAGTGATCATTGCGCTCACCGTCGGCACCGACGGCCGCGTCAGGTCCTGCCGGGTAGTCAAGCCCAGCCCCGATCCCCAGGCGGGTGAGATCACCTGCCGCCTCGCTACGGCGCGCTTCCGCTTTCGTCCGGCTCAGGATGCCGCGGGCCGGCCGGTCGAGGCGGTATACGGCTGGCGGCAGCGTTGGTTTTATCGCGACTCTGGTGTAACCGGCGGAGCGCCGTCGCGGGTGCTGCCTTGCGGCGGCTCTTCAGCTTCAGGGTACCGTATATGAGTGAGGTGCTATCAATGAGCGGAGCGCTGCCGATCCGGCAGGTCGAAAAGCCCTGGGGCAAGGATGCGCTGCCCGAACCCTTCGAGACTCCGCAGGGCCGGCGCATTGGCGAAATCTGGTTCGAACCGCCCTCCGAACTGCCCCAGCTGCTGGTCAAGTATATCTTCACCAGCGAGAAGCTCTCGGTGCAGGTCCATCCGTCCGACGCGCAGACCCTTGCCAAGGGTATGGGCCGGCAGGGCAAGGAGGAATGCTGGCTGATCCTGGACGCGGAGCCCGGCGCCACGCTGGGGATCGGTTTTCGTGAAAACTTGAGCGCAGACGCTATGCGCGCCGCTGCCCTGGACGGCTCGATCGAGGAACTGATGCTCTGGCACGAGGTGTCGCCCGGCGATTTCTTCTACATTCCGGCGAACACCGTCCACGCCATCGGTGCGGGGGTCAGCCTGATAGAGGTGCAGCAGAACAGCGACATCACGTATCGTCTCTATGACTATGGCCGTCCGCGCGAGCTGCATCTCGAAGAAGGCATCGCTGTCGCCAAAGCCGAGCCTTACGTCATGGAGTGGCACAGGAAGATCGCCCCGCGCGGATCGCAGGTCCTTGTCGACGGGCCGCTGTTCCTGCTCGATCAGGTTGAGGGCGAACCTGCGCCCGAGATCACGGCGCGCTATCCCGGCGCCATGCTCGTCATACCCCGCGCCGGGGCGGTAACGGTCGGAGGAGAGGCTGTCGCGCCCGGCGGCTGCGCCCTTGCGAAAAGCCTCGGCGAGATCGGCTTTACGCCGGACAGTGTCTGTCTTCTCGCGCGAGCCTGCGCGGCCTGACGCTGCGGTGCGACAGCTTCACCCATGATCGTCCAGACCATTCAACTGGCGTTGGCGCCGGTCTTCGTCCTCGTTGCCATCGGCAACATCCTGAATCTCCTGTCGACACGTCTCGGCCGGGTGGTCGATCGGGCGCGGGCGCTTCAGGCCATGCACATCGAGACCGAGGGCCCGGAACACGATATGGTGGTTCGCGAAATCCGCGTGCTTGACAAGCGAATGGCTCTCACCACCCGCGCCATCCGCTTGCTGGTACTCTCGGGCCTCGCGATCGGCACGACGGTTGCAGTGCTGTTCCTTGAAGGCCTGGCCGGCCTCGATCTTCATTTACTTGTCGCGGTCGTATTCCTCGCCGCCATCGTGCTCCTGCTGTTCGCGCTCGTGCTGTTCCTGCGCGAAACCCAGGTCGCCGCCGAGGCACTGCGCATCCCGCGCGATTATCTCGAGCTGGACCGGGACATCTGAGGCGGAATGATAGCACTCCGCCTCAGGTGGCAAGAACTCAAGCCGCCAGCTTGAATGGCTCGATTTCGCCCGAGAGATAGAGCTTCTTTGCCTTGGCGCGGCTGAGCTTGCCGGAGCTGGTGCGCGGCAGGCTCTTGGGCGGGACCAGTTCGACCACGCAGTTCACGCCTGTGATCGAACGCACCTTGTCGCGGATCATCTCGTGCAGTTCGAGGCGCTTGACCGGGTCCGAAACGCGGCAGTGGACCAGGACGGCCGGCGCTTCCTCGCCGTTTTCCATCTCGATCGAGAAAGCGGCGATGTCGCCGTGGTTGAAGCCCGGAAGCTGCTCCACTGCCCACTCGATATCCTGCGGCCAGTGGTTCTTGCCGTTGATGATGATCATGTCCTTGGCGCGGCCGACGATGAACAGATAGCCGTCCGCCATGTAGCCCATGTCGCCGGTGTCCAGCCAGCCGTCGACGAGGCATGCCTCGGTCGCCTCGGGATCGCGGAAATAGGAATGCATGACGCTGATGCCGCGGCACCAGACCTTGCCGATCTTGTGGTCGCCCAATGCCTTGCCGTTCTCGCCCCGGATCACGACCTCCATATCGCGCACCGGCTTGCCGCAATTGACGATGGCACGGTAGCGGGCCGGGCGCGAAAGATCGCGCGGAGAGCCCGACAGGCGTTCTTCCTCGACCAGTTCGACGCGGATGCCTTCGCCCGGCGGCATGATCGTTACCGCCAGCGTCGCTTCAGCCAGGCCATAGCTGGGCAGGAAGGCGCCCGCCTTGAAGCCCGCTTCGGCAAAGGCGTTGACGAAGTTCTGCATCACGTCCGGACGGATCATGTCTGCGCCGTTGCCGGCAAGACGCCAGCGCGACAGGTCGAAGCGGTCGCCGACGTGAGTCTGGCTAGAGATGCGGCGGGCGCAGATGTCGTAGCCGAAAGTCGGCGAGTACGAGATCGAGGTGCCCCGATTGCGGGTGATGAGATCGAGCCAGGCCAGCGGCCGGCGCGCGAAATCCTCGGTCTTGAGGTAATCGCCCGAGACCTGGTTGGCGATCAGCGAAAGGAAGCAGCCGACCAGGCCCATGTCATGGTACCAGGGCAGCCATGAGATGCAGCGGTCGGTATCGCATACTTCCATGCCGTGGCTGTGCGCGGCGAGGTTGGACATCAGCGAGCGGTGCGTGACGGCGACGCCGTGCGGGAAGCGCGTCGACCCGCTGGAATATTGCAGATAGCAGATGTCGTCCGGCTGCGCCTTGGGCAGGGCGTAAGGTTCGGCGTCGCGGGCGGCGAAATCGGACCAGGCGGCATGGCCGCAGCCCTGCCGCTCAGCCGCCGCGCTTGTCAGATGGGCGATCTCGTCCGGGCCGATCAGCATGGTGGGATCCGAGCTCTGGAGCTGGACCGCGAGCTGCTCGATATAGTTTTCCTTGCCGCCGAAGCTGGTGGGCAGGGGCAGCGGGACAGGCCAGGCGCCGGCATAGACGGCGCCGCAGAAAAGCGCCGCGAAATCAGTGCCGGTTTCGGCGATCAGGGCGATGCGGTCCCCCGGCTTCACCCCGCGCGCGACCAGCGCATGAGCGGCCGTAAGGGCATCGCCGCGCAGTTCGCGGAACGAATAGACGCGCGTCAGCGTGCCGCGCGGGTCATGAAAATTGAATCCGCGCGAGCCCTTCGCGGCGTAGTCCAACGCATCGCAAAAGGTGTCGAAGTCGGCAAAGCGACGGGGGAGACTGTCCTCGTTCGGAGTGGGAACGAGTGCCCGTTCCACTTTCGGCACCAAAGTGACGGTGTCGCTCATCTCTTTTTAACCCGTTGTTGTTATACCGTTTTCATCGCGGAACCCGGAGCTTCTAGCCGGTGGAACCTGAACCGCAGATAGCTGCCTCCTACGACCTGGTCCCGCGCGCTCTCCCCATTCTGAGCGGACTGTGGCACGAATAGGGCAGGATGTGCCCCAAGCGTCGTAATCTTCAGCCGCTGACCCCGGCCGCCCTCGAGGAAATGGCGCTGGCCTATGTCGCGCGTTTCGCCACGACGCAATCCAAACTGCGCGCCTATCTCCGGCGCAAGCTGCGGGAACGCGGGTGGGCCGAGGAGAGTTCCCCGCCGGTCGAGGCGCTGGTCGGCCGCTATGCCGATCTCGGTTATGTCGACGACGCGGCCTGGGCGCGGATGAAAGCCGGCAGCCTGCTGCGGCGCGGTTACGGCGCGCGTCGCGTGGGAGAGGCGCTGCAGGTCGCCGGGGTGGATGCGGACCTGCGGGATGCCGTCCGCCCCGCCGAGCTTGAGCAGCGCCGCGCCGCTCTTGTCCTTGCGCGGCGCCGGCGGTTCGGGCCTTTCGCAGTCCAGGCTCCCGACAGGCCCGCCCGCGAGAAGCAGGTAGCGGCGATGATGCGCGCTGGCCACAGGCTCGACATCGCGCGGCGGATCGTCGATGCCGAGAACCCCGAGGCCGCCGAGGAATGGGCCGAGTCGGCATCAGGAGAAGATTCTTGCGCCTGACCAGAGGTTTCGCTGCCGCCGCTACCGCCTTCCTGTTGGTCGCCGCCGGCTGTTCGCAAGGCGGGAAGGACGCCGTTGCCAAGCCGGGCGCGCCCACGGTTCATTCCGAATCCGGCCTGCCGGTGGTGCCGTTGACGATCCGGTCCGGCGGCAAGGCCCGCACGTTCCGGGTAGAGGTGGCGCGCACCGATGCCGAGCAGGAAAAAGGGCTGATGTTCCGCACGAAAATGGGCCCTGACGAAGGCATGATCTTCCCCGAGGATCCACCGCGCCGTCCCGCCTTCTGGATGAAGAACACCGTCATCCCGCTCGACATCATCTTCATCGGCACCGACGGCCGGATACTCAACATCGCCGCCAATGCCGTGCCTTATGATGAGACGCCGCTTCCCGCCGCGGGAATGGCGAGCGGCGTGCTCGAACTGAACGGCGGCAGGGCGGCGCAGCTGGGCATCAAGCCGGGCGACAAGGTGGAGTGGAAACTCCCCAAGACGCTTGGCATCGCCGGTGAAGGACGCTAACGCGCGGCTCATGGGAATCCTGTCGAAGATCTTCACCTGGTGGGATGGCGCGACCATCGGCACATCGCTCTGGAGCTCGCGTAACGGCGAGCACGTCGGCACCGATGCGCAGGGCAACAAGTACTACTGCTCCAAGGGCGGGAAGACGAAGACCACCGAAGGGTACGAACGCCGCTGGGTGATCTACGCGGGCGACAACGATGCCAGCCGCGTTCCGGCCGAATGGCACGGCTGGCTGCATCATTCCTATGACGGCGTGCCCGAAAGCCATCTGCCGCCGCCGCGGATCTGGGAGGTCGACTACACGCCGAACGCCACCGGCACCGCGCGGGCCTATCTGCCGCAGGGCGCGCTCGAACGCGGCGGCAGGCGAGCCAGCGCCACGGGCGACTACGAAGCCTGGACACCGGACGCCTGAGCGCGGTACCCGAAATGCGGGCCAGCGGCTCACGAACTTGCGCGCTTGCGCTGACGGCCGGGCTTCTGGTGCTGGCCGGGTGCAAGGGCAACGCGCCCAAGCCCAAGCCGGAGGAAACCGAAGTGCCCGAAGCGATCGCGGGCACCCAGGCCGGCCCCGCTCAGGCCGTGGAGGGGCAACGGATCGGTACGCCGAATAAGGACCGCGTCGTTACTCTGGGCGTGCTCAACAAGCGCAACAATCTTACGCGGGCACTCGTGATGAAGCCGGGCGAGGCGCGGCGCATGGGCAATCTCGTCATCAAGGTCGCCACTTGCGAGAAGACCCTGCCCTGGGAACGGCCGCAGGAAGAGGGTGCCTTTGTCCAGGTCTTCGTCGAGGATCGCAGGACCTCGCAGGAAAAGCTCGCCTGGCACAAGGTCTTTTCGGGCTGGCTGTTCAAGAATTCGCCGGCGCTCAATGTGGTCGAGCACCCGGTCTACGACGTGTGGGTCAAGGCCTGCGCGATGAATTTTCCGGGGCTGGATGCCGGGCCGGCAGCCTCCGCGTCGTCCAGCAGCGCGGCAAAGGCTTCAGGCAGCGCGAGCACGCCGTCGCCGTCGCCCACGCCGGAAAGCGCGCCGGCACCGTCGAGCGCCCCTACCTCTGCCGACTGAGCAGCCTTGAGCAGCGAAAGATAACGCTTCTGCGGCATTTCCACCGCGCCCAGCGAGGCGAGGTGTGCCGTCATGAACTGGCAGTCGAGCAGCCTTGCTCCGCCTCGACGCAGGGCCGCGACCAGCCACCACAGCGCGACCTTGGAAGAATCGGTTGCCCGCGAGAACATCGATTCGCCGCAGAACACACGGTCGAACCCGACACCGTAAAGCCCGCCGACCAGTTTTCTGCCGCCCTGGGGAGCATCCAGCCAGCATTCGATGGAATGGGCGTGGCCCAGGAAGTGCAGGTTTTCGTAGCTCGCCTGGATGCGACGGCTGATCCAGCTTCCGCCTTCCTCGCCGTCGCGCCTTACGTTGCGCGGCGCGGCGCAGGCTTCCATCACTTCCGAAAAGGCCTGGTTGCAGGTCACCGTGAAACGGCCGCGCCGCAGGGTCCGGGCCAGCGAACGCGAGAGATGGAAGCCGTCCAGCGGCAGGATCGCCCGCCGGCGCGGTTCGATCCAGAAGATCTCCGGATCGTCGCGGCTGTCTGCCATCGGGAATATCCCGCTGCGGTAGGCGAGCATGAGCAGTTCGGGCTCGATCATGTTCACGGATCGCGGTGCGTGCATGTCTTGCCTGGTCTACGATGTTCTGCGGAAGCCAATGGCGCGAGTTTAGCAGATCGGAACCGATGCGAATATCTTGTATCCTCTCTCTTGTAATCCGTCTCGGCTCAATCTAGAGGCACCGGCTCCTGCAGGAGTGTAGCTCAGTTGGTAGAGCATCGGTCTCCAAAACCGAGGGCCGCGGGTTCGAATCCTGCCACTCCTGCCAGACTTCCAACGAACATCCCCCGAAGGCCGCCGTCCGCGGATGCTGCTCCGCGATCATATGGTCCCGGACAGCGCGAAGCGGATTTGCGACGAGCGGAATTCGGCTGTATCGGTGGCAGACTTGCCAATCCTATCGGGGCTATTAGGAGAACCGCGTCCTGCGACTCGGGCATTGCTGCCGGTTAGGGGGCCTCGCGTTCAAAGTGGCGTATCGGGGAATATTCAGGCGCAGATGCACGGAACCGCGCGATACGACACCGAAGGAGCGGGCGTAGCCAGCACGAGACGGCGCGACGAAGCGCTGTGGCTGGGCATCGTGCTCTCGCTGCTGGCGGCGCTTCCGGCGCTGCTGGCCTGGGCGCCGCAGATGACGGATTATCCGTCGCATCTCGCCGGCTACAAGGTCATGCTCGATCACGGGCATGATCCATTCCTGACCAATTACTTCCGGTTCAAGTGGGATTGGACCGGCAATCTCGGCGTCGAACTGCTGATGGTGCCGATGGCGCCGCTTTTCGGTGTCGAATTGGCCGGGCGCATCATCGTCGCCATGATCCCGTTCCTTACCGGACTTTCGATCATCTCCGTCACATGGGTCCTGCGAAAGCGCGTGGCGATCGGGGCGATTCTCGCTTTCGCGATGATCTGGTCGCCCTCGCTGCTGATGGGCTTCCTCAACTTCTCGCTGTCGGTGGCGGTGGCGCTTTTCGCCTTCGCGCTCTGGGCGAGGCTGGAGGAGCGGCAGTGGACGCGCCGTCTCCTTTTCATTCCGGCGGGCTTCATCGTCTGGCTGTGCCACGTTTCGGGCTGGGGTGTGCTGGGCGTCATGGTGTTCGGCTACGAATGGAGCGGGCGCCGCAACTGGAAGGACTGGCGCCCCTTCTTCAAGCCCTGGCCGCTGGTCTTTCCGCTCCTGCCGATGCTGCTGGGCATGGGCGCCAATTCCAAGGTGTCCTACGGCGGCGGCGTGCTCGATTACAAATGGGGCATCCTCTACAAGGCGATGCGCAGCTACGACTACCTGCTGGACGTGACGAGCGTCGGCGTGGTCGCGCTGGTCATCTTTCTTGCCTTCGTCACGCGCCGGATCGACGGCCGGCTGGGCTGGGCGGCGCTGATCCTGCTGCTGCTGACCCTGGCAGTGCCGCGCCAGATCTTCGGCGGCGACTATGCCGACTACCGCCTGAGCACGACGGCGCTGCTGGTCGCCTGCCTTGCCATCAACTGGCCGGCTCCGCGCTGGGGGCTGGCGCTCGCCGGCCTGCTTTTCACCGTGCGCATCGCGATCACCTCGGTCGTCTGGTACGAGGACGCGCAGACCGCAAGACAGATGATGGGCGCACTGGCATACATGCCCGAAGGCGCCAAGGTCGCCACCGCCGTGGCGATTCCGCGCCGGCAGTGGCTCTTCGGTCCGTTCGAGCATTTCGGCAGCTATGCGGTGGTCCGGCGCAGCGCGATGGAGAACTCCAACTTCGCACTGCCCGATGTCCACATGCTCTCGATGCGTGAGACGGCCTACCGCTTCGCCGATCCGACGCAGCGCATCCTCTATGCACCGAACCAGCGCGTCGATCTCAGGAAATTCCGCCCCGCCGTCCACGCCGAATACCTGTGGTTCATCGGCAACGTGAAGCCGGTGGCCCTGCCGGACGGGGCGCGGATCATCTACAGCACCCCAAACTCGTTCCTCGCACGCCTGGCCACGCCGCCAGACCTTGCAAATGCGGTGAACGGAAGCTAAGTCAGCGTCTTCTTCCGACATGCGGACTTCATCTGCCCCTCCCGGCCTCGGCCGGGGCGGCGATGGCCCCTAGGCGGAAGACTCGAGAAATTAACTCAGGCACACAGCAAGAGACACGGAAAGCGACTGACATGGCCAAGACCAACCCTGGCGAATTCATCCGGCAGGTGCGCGCCGAAGCCTCCAAGATCCACTGGCCGTCGCGCCAGGAGACGGTGACGACGGCGATCTTCGTCGGCATCATGACGGTTCTGCTCGCGATGTTCTTCCTGGGGATCGACGCGCTGTTCGGCTGGGTCGTCAGCTCGCTGCTGTCGCTCCTGTGATCGCCTGAACAAACTGGATAAAGAGAGAACCATGGCCCGCTGGTACATCATCCACGCCTATTCCGGCTTCGAGACCAAAGTGAAGGAATCCATCCTTTCCGAGGCGGAACGGATGGGCCTGTCGCAGCTTGTCGAGGACATCCAGGTTCCGTCCGAGACCGTCACCGAAGTCAAGCGCGGGAAGAAGACGCAGGTAGAGCGCAAGACCATGCCCGGCTACGTCCTTGCCAAGCTGGCGATGAACGACGACATCTATCATCTCGTCAAGAACACCCCGAAAGTTACCGGCTTCCTCGGTGCCAGCGGCAAGCCGCAGGCCATCAGCGAGTCCGAGGCCGCGCGCTACTTCGGCGCCGCCGAAGCCGCCGCCGCCGAGCCTCGCAAGCAGGTCAACATCGACTATGAGATCGGGGATTCGGTCAAGGTGCTCGAAGGCCCCTTCGCCAGCTTCAACGGCGTGGTCGAGGAACTCGATTTCGACAAGAACCGCGTCAAGGTCTCGGTCTCGATCTTCGGCCGCGCCACGCCGGTGGAGCTCGATTTCGAGCACGTCGAACTCAGCAAGTAAGGCAAAGTCCCCCCTCCTCTTCAGCGGAGGGGGGCTTTGGTGTGATCACCCGCGCCCCGCGCGCTTAATGCGTATTTAACTAATGGCTTGTAGCTTTCCCTGCCAATCGGGGGAATTTGGCCATGCGGGAAACGCAGGTTGCGTTTGGGACTGGGATTGTGCGGCTTGGGCCGCTGGACGGCCTTCGGGGGATCGCCGCGCTTGTCATCGTTCTGGGTTTTCAGGCGCAGGCGCTTTTCGTCGCGGGCGCGTTCGACGGGGCCGGGCCGGTGGTGGAATGGTTCCACACCTGGGGCTGGGCTTTCGCCGACCTCTTCTTCGTCATCTCCGGCTTCATCTTTGCGCACGTATATATCGGGGGAAGGGGCCTTGGCAGCCGCGACGACCTGGCGTCCTTCACCGTGGGCCGCATTGCGCGGCTCTATCCGCTGCATCTGCTGCTGCTGAGCCTGTGCGCGGTCCTTTACTGGGACGCGCCGCAAACCAGCCTGCTCGGTTTCCTCACGCACCTGCTCATGCTGCAGGCGCTGGTGCAGCCGGCCGCGCAGGCTTTCAACGCGTCGGCATGGCTGCTCTCGACGGAAGCGATCTGCTGCGCATTCTTCGCTCTGGCCCTGCACGCCGGCCGGCGCTCGCTGGCCATCGTGACGACCGCCGCACTGCTGGTGAGCCTTGCTTTCCTGCTCTGGCATGGGCTGCCGGGCGGGCCGTGGACCCAGGACCTTGTCCTGCGCGGCCTGCTGGGTTTCTTCGTCGGCCAGGTCCTCTGGCGCAGACGTGGCGAGCTTCGCAGGGTTCCGGTCGTCGCTCTCCTGGCGATCGCGGCGCTGGGGCTGGCGGTGGCCATGGGCAAGTGGAGCCCGCTGCCGGCGCTTTCGCTGCTCGTATGGCCGTCGTTGGTGCTGCTCGCGCTGCGTATCCCGCTGCTGGAAAGCCGTCCGCTGATCTGGCTTGGAGACCGCAGCTATGTGATCTTCCTCGTTCACGTGCCTCTGCTCGACCTGGTGCTCAGGATTACGGGCAAGCTGGACGGCGGGGCGCCGTTCATTCTCGGCGCGACGCTGCTATACGGTTTCGCGGTGCTCATCCTCTCCGAGCTGGTCTACCGCCTTGCCGAGGTGCCGACGCGGCGCATGATACGCTCGCGCGGGCTCGACATGCGCGACGTGGGGCTCACGAGGGCGGTGCCGAGCCGCGGCTAGGCTGGCAACCGCCTCTTTCCTTTCGTATCGAATTCGGTTAGGGGCGCGCCCGTCACACCGGCTTGCCGGTGCGATTCCCGCGGGAGGATGCCGCCAGGCATCCGCTGAACCGCTAAACATGAGCATTGTCCTTCGGGCGGTGCGACAGTGTGAAAGGAGCGGCCTCATGGCCAAGAAGATCGAAGGTTACATCAAGCTGCAGGTGCCTGCCGGCGCTGCCAATCCCTCGCCGCCGATCGGCCCTGCTCTGGGCCAGCGCGGCGTGAACATCATGGAATTCTGCAAGGCCTTCAACGCGGCCACGCAGGATCTCGAGAAGAGCATGCCGATCCCGACCATCATCACGGTCTATGCGGATCGCAGCTTCACGTTCGTCACCAAGACCCCGCCCGCCACCTTCCTTATCAAGAAGGCCGCCAACCTCAAGTCCGGCTCGAAGGAGCCCGGCAAGGTCTCGGCCGGAAAGATCGCGCGTTCGAAGCTCGCGGAGATCGCCGAGATCAAGATGAAGGATCTGAACGCCAACGATATCGAGGCCGCGACCAAGATCATCGAAGGCTCGGCCCGCGCGATGGGCCTCGAAGTGGTGGAGGGCTGATTCCATGGCAAAGCAGACCAAGAAGCAGAAGGCCCTGGCCATCAAGCTGGGCGACAACCAGAAGCTCTACCCGGTTGGCGAGGCGCTGACGCTGCTGCGCGAGCTCAAGACCACCAAGTTCGATGAAACTGTCGAAGTCGCGATGAACCTGGGTGTCGATCCCCGTCACGCCGACCAGATGGTCCGCGGAATGGTTTCGCTCCCGGCCGGCACCGGCAAGACCGTGCGCGTTGCCGTGTTCGCCAAGGGCGACAAGGCCGAGGAAGCTCTGGCGGCGGGTGCCGACAAGGTGGGCGCCGAGGACCTGATGGAAGACATGCAGGCTGGCAACCTCGACTACGACCGCGTCATCGCCACCCCTGACATGATGGGCGTGGTCGGTCGTCTCGGCAAGCTGCTCGGCCCCAAGGGCCTGATGCCGAACCCCAAGCTCGGCACCGTGACCCCAAACGTCGCCCAGGCCGTGAAGGACGCCAAGGGCGGGCAGATCGAGTTCCGCGTCGAAAAGCAGGGCATCATCCACGCCGGCATCGGCAAGATGTCGTTCTCGGACGAGGACCTGCGCACGAACTTCAACGCTTTCGTCGACGCTATCGTCAAGGCGAAGCCCTCGGGCGCCAAGGGCAAGTATGTCCGCAAGGTTTCGCTGTCCTCGACCATGGGCCCGGGCCTGAAGATCGACACGACCGAAGTCGCCGGCGCCTGATCCTTCGGGCATGAATCAGGAAAAGGCCGGCGGGGAAACTCGCCGGCTTTTTTCGTTATCCCTGTGCGTCTCATAAAATGTCCGTTGTGGCAGCGGGGCGGGCGCTTTACGCTGCCCTCGTCATCGCGAGGAGGCGAAGCCATCCGGAGCCGTGCAAGCCGCGCTGGATTGTTTCGTCCCGGGCCCCCTGACGAGGCGGGCGAGAAATTGGGACACGGCAGGACCCCCGCTGGCGAATGCGGGATAACGCCGGGAAGGGAGAGACACGGGCAGGCGGTGCGGCCGGCGTGTGGTGCCTGAGACGACAGGCTGGCGCTTCTTCGTTGCGAACGGCTGGCG
>DATEJH010000003.1:0-64237 GCA_035278205.1 Novosphingobium sp.
GTGCGGTCATCGGGCGAGTAGGTGTCGTTCGAGGCCTGCACCGTCAGTTCGCGGACGCGCTGCAGCATGTTGGTGACTTCCGACAGCGCGCCTTCGGCGGTCTGCGCCATCGAGATGCCGTCGTTGGCATTGCGGATGCCCTGGCTCATGCCGCGAATCTGCGAGGTCATTGAGGTAGAGATGGCAAGGCCGGCGGCGTCGTCCTTGGCGGAGTTGATGCGCTTGCCGGTCGACAGGCGCTCCATCGCGGTGCCGAGCATCTTGTTGGCTGAGGTCGAGGCGTTCGCCGCCCGGATCGCGCTGATGTTGGTATTGATAACAGACATTGTAGGTAGCTCCCGTTGAATGTCCCGATTTTCCGGAACAGCTTTGCCGGCCCATCCGGCGCCGCTGCCGAAAACGAAGACCGGCAGGCCCCCGGCAAATTTAAGCCGCCCGGCAAATCAGGAGGCAAAAAAATACCGTAAACTACGGAAATACCCTCAAAACTACGGTGTAGCCCTTATCGCACTTTCGCGATTTTTAACGGGCGGTCCACCATAAGCGGCTTCGGAGATTGGTTAATTCCGGGGGGACACAGAACATGGGCGAGTTGAATTCTAACTCGAACTTCAGCCGACGGCATGGTGCGCTTGCCGATCGCGGGGCGGCGATCGCGTCTTCGCTGTTCGACTGCACTGCCATCGACCTGCGCGATGCAAACGACGACGCACCGGCACGCCCGCGGACGCGCGCGGTCCAGCTCACTCGCGGAGACCGCCCGGCGCTCGCCCGCAAGGGGGCATCGCAGATCGCGCTGACCTACACCGACCCGGCCGGCGAGAGCGCGCTCGCCATGCTGCTCGCGGCGATGGCGGGTGCCGACGAGCCCATTGCCGCCGACCCGGAAAGCCTGTCCGTCTTCGCCCTTGCCGACCGTCTTGCCGGCAGCGACATTCCGGTGCTGATCAACGGCCCGACCGGCACCGGCAAGGAAGTGCTGAGCCGCTTCATCCACGCCCGCAGCCCGCGCCGCAATGGCCCATTCATCGCCGTGAACTGCGCGGCCATGCCCGAGACCATGCTCGAGGCCATGCTGTTCGGCCATCAGAAGGGCGCCTTCACCGGCGCCACCCAGGCCAGCGAAGGCTTCATGCGCGCGGCCGACGGCGGCACCCTGCTGCTTGACGAGATCGCCGAGATGCCCCTCCAGCTCCAGGCCAAGCTGCTGCGCGCGCTGCAGGAGCAGGAAGTGGTGCCGATCGGCTCGACCCGGCCGATCAAGGTCGACTTCCGCGTCATCGCCTGCGCCAACCGCGACCTGCCGGCCGAAGTCGCCGAGGGCCGCTTCCGCGCCGACCTCTATTATCGCCTCAACGTCTTCCCGCTGACGCTGCGCCCGCTGCGTGAGCGCCCCGACGACATCGCCCCGCTCGCCTTCGCCATGGCGCTGCGCCATGCGCCCGACCCGGCGCGCGTGCCCTGCCCCAACGACGCGGCGCTGGCGATGCTCAAGCTCCACTCGTGGCCCGGCAACGTGCGCGAGCTGGAGAACGTGATGCGCCGCGCGCTGCTCCTCGCCCACGGCAAGGATGCGATCACGGCCGAGCACATCATTTTCGACAGCCCGGCCCGCCTGATCGCCTCGCCCGTCGCTTCGGCCGGCTTCGGCATTCCGCCCATCCCAGCCGAGAAGGACGAAAGCGAGGGCGGCCGCAAACTGTCCTCGATCGTCCAGATTTCCGAAGCCCGCGCCATCGTGGAAACGCTGGAGGCCTGCGGCGGCAGCCGCGTGCGGGCCGCGCGCGAGCTCGGCATCTCCGAACGTACCCTGCGCTACCGCCTCGCCTCGATGCGTGACGCCGGGATAGAGATCGGCCGCATGGCCGCCGGAGGCCGTCGATGAGCGGGATCTCCGGCATCGGGGGCGGCGCTGGAGGCATTCAACAGATCATGGCCATGCGCCAGCAGATCATCCAGCGCAACGAACTGCTCCAGCAACTCCACCAGTCGCAAGGCGCCCAGCAGGCCGGCGGCGTGGGCGGCGCGAACCTGCCCGAAGCGCAAGGCCCGGCGCAGGGTTTTGCCGACACGCTCAAGTCCGCGCTCGACAGCGTCAACGCCGTGCAGGCCAAGTCGGAGGACATTTCCGACGCCTACCAGCGCGGCGAAGTGACCGACGTCGCCAAGGTCATGCTCGCAAGGCAGGAAGCCGGCGTCGCTTTCGAAGCGACCCTGCAGGTCCGCAACAAGCTTCTGTCCGCCTACCAGGACATCATGAGGATGGGAGTCTGATAGCCCATGCCCGAACTCGTTCCAGTCACGCCTGACGGCGCCGCGGCGGGCTCGCCGCCGTCCGTCTCGTCGATGTTCGCCCCGCTCACCGACCCGGCCGGGGGCAGCGTGCTGCCCCGCCTTGGCGCTTTTACGGCCCAGCCGGCGGTGCGCAAGGTCCTGCCGGTGTTCGTCGGCCTTTCCGCCGTGGGCGGCGCCCTGCTCGCCTGGAGCGCGCTGGCACCCTCGCCGCAGCGCACGCTCTATTCGCAACTCGACGACGGCGAGCGCGCCAGCGTCGCCGCCGCGCTCGACCAGGCCTCGATCGCCTACCACATCGACAACACCACCGGCGCGCTGACCGTTTCGGACGGCGATTATTACAAGGCCCGCATGCTGGTCGCTTCCGACGGCGCCCTGGCGACGCCGGAAAGCGGCACGCAGATGCTGGACAACATGCCGATGGGCGCAAGCCGCACGCTGGAAGGCGAACGCCTTCGCGCCGCGCGCGAGACCGACCTGCAGCAGACGATCGCCCAGATCGATGGCGTGGAGTCGGTCCGGGTACACCTTGCCGAAGGCGAGAAGTCGGTCTTCGTGCGCGAGAACGCGCCGCCGACTGCCTCGGTCATGGTCCGTCTCGCCCGCGGCCGGTCGCTCAGCGAGAGCCAGGTGGCCGCGATCGTCAATCTCGTTGCCGGTTCGGTGCCGGGACTCTCCCCCGACGCGGTGCGCGTCGTCGACCAGCACGGGCAGCTTCTCTCCGACGCGAAAAGCGCCGACAGCGACCGCCTCGAACTGCAGTCCCGCATGGAAACCAAGCTGCGCGAACAGGTTTCGCAATTGCTTGGCCCCATGCTCGGACAAGGCAACTTCACTTCGGAGATCCAGGTCGAACTGAACATGGACGAAGTGACCTCGGCGCGCGAAAGCTACGACAAGGACGGCGTCGTGCGCAGCGAGACACAGCAGCAGTCGCAATCGACCGCCGCCGCTCCGGCAGTGGGCGTTCCCGGCGTGCTTTCGAACACGCCGCCCTCGGCAACGCAGGCGCAGCCCGGCGCGCCGCAGGGTACGATGCCGCAGAACGGGTCCGCGGCTCCGTCGAACGGGGAATCGAGCTCCTCACGCACATACGAGCTCGGCCGCGAGGTCTCGGTCGCTAACACGACACCCGGCGGCATCAAGCGCGTCTCGGTAGCGGTGGCGATCAGCAAGGGCGCCATGAAGGGCGCCAGGGCGAAGGACCTGCAGGACATAGAGGCGCTCGTCAGCGCCGCCGTCGGCGCCAATCCGCAGCGGGGCGACCAGGTCAAGGTGATCGCGCGCAGTTTCGAGCCGGTCGCGGACTCGTCCGCCCTGCCCTTCTACGAGATGCCGTGGTTCGCCATGATCGTCCGTTATGGAGCCGCGGTGCTGGCGGTGCTGCTGGTGCTTCTCCTGGGCGTTCGGCCGATGATCAAGGCCCTGCGCGGCGACAAGCCCAAGGGCCGTGAAGCTGCTGCGGAGGACGAACCGGAGACCGCCGGGTTTCTCGACGAGAACGGCCAGCCCATGATCCAGAAGGCCGCCCGGCCGGCGCTTTCGTCGGACAGCGGCGTCGATATCGAAATCCCCCGCTCCGACCTGCTGACCCGGCAGCTCAGCCTCGCACAGCGCCTCGTGGCCGAACGGCCTGAAAGCGCGGTGGCGGCGCTGCGCCAGATGCTCAACGAGCCGGAAAGCGGCGCAGACGAGAAGAAGGAACTCGCCCGATGAGCGAAGTCGTCCCCCTTTTCCCGGCGGACAATGCCGCCGTCATGGTCATGCTGCTCGACAATGACCACGCCTCGCGCATCCTGTCCGAACTCGAGCCCGAAGAGCTGCGCCGCCTGGGCGAGAAGATGTGCGCGCTGGGCGAGATCAGCCCGGAAGTCATCGCCGAGGCCATCGCCGGCTTCGTCGAGAAGACGGAGAAGCTCGGCCTGGTCGCCCATGACCGCGTCGACAAGGTGCGATCGATGATGAACCACGCCATCGGCGAGGTGAAGACCGACAGCGTCATGCGCCAGATCATGCCGGAGGAGCCGAGGACCTCTCCGCTCGAACTGGCGCGCTGGCTGACGTCCGAGGCGCTGGTGCCGCTGGTCAGGGGCGAGCATCCGCAGGCGATCGCGGTGCTGCTGGTGCAGCTCGATCCGGTCGTTGCCGCCGAAGTGCTTCATGCGCTTCCGGCCGCCGAGCAGTCTCAGATCGTCCACCGCATCGCCACGCTCGGCCCGGTTTCGCCCCAGGCCATCGCCATGCTCGAGGAACTGCTGACCCGCCGCATCACCGAGAACCACGGCCATCGCCCCCTCACCATGGGCGGCCCGAAGGAAGCGGCCGACATCATCAACGGCACCGGCAAGGTCGTGGAAAAGCGGATCATGAACGAGATCGGCAAGCTCGACAAGGCGCTCGCCAGGGAGATCGAGAACGAGATGTTCAAGTTCGAGCATCTCTTCGAACTCGATCCGCAGTCGATGGGCACGCTGCTGCGCGATGTCGGCAACGACACGCTGATCGACGCGCTCAAGGGCATCAGCGAGGACGAGCGGGATTTCTTCTTCCGCGCCATGTCCAGCCGCGCCGCCGAAGGCGTGAAGGACGAGATCGCCGCGCGCGGCCGCACCAAGCTGGCCGATGTCGTCGCAGCGCAGAAGGAAGTCGTGCTGGTCGCCCGCAGGCTCGCCGCCGAAGGTTCGATCATCTTCGGCGGGGGCGACGACGAATATGTCTGACCTCGGCTTCCAGATCCCCGCGCCGCGCCTGAGCCTGGCCGACGCGCTGGCGGGACCATCGGGCTTCCGCGCGGATGTGCGATACGGCGCCTTGCCGCTGCTCGAGCCCGCCCCCGCGCCACGAGCGCAGGCGAAGGACGAACCCGAGGCGCCTCACCCTGTCGAAGAGGCTTTCACGCAGGGCTTTGCCGCCGGCTACGAGCAGGCGCAGGGCGAATCGCGGGCAAAGGCCGAGGAAGAGGCCGCCGCCCGGAAGGGACTGGCGCTGTCGCTGCAGCGGCTTGATGCAACCCTTGAGGAAGAACTGCGCATGCGCCTGCGCGAAACGGTCGCGGCGCTGTGTGAAGCTGCCGTCGCTCCGCTGGCGCTTGACGAGGAGGCGCTGGTACGGCGCATCGACGCGGCCGTCTCCATGCTCGCGCGCGCGGACGATGACCGGGTGATCCGTCTTCATCCCGAGGATATCAGGCAGATCGCTCCTCGCCTTGCCGCCGAATGGCAGGTCGAGGCCGACTCCAGCCTGGAACGCGGTACGATCCGCATCGAGACGATCAACGGCGGCGTCGAGGACGGCCCCGCCACCTGGCGCATCGCCATCGCCGAAGCCCTGCAGCGTTGCTGAGCGGCCCATGCTGAAACTCTGGGATCCGATCCTTTCCGATCTCGGCGCCGAGCCGATCGACCTTTCTCCGCGCCGGTTCGGGATGGTCACCGCCTGCGACGGCGGGCTGCTCGAGGTCAGCGGGCTTTCCGTGCCGGTCGGCGCGATCTGCCGTGTCGGTCATGGCCGGGGCAAGCCGCTGTCGGCCGAAGTCATCGGCTTCCGCAACGGCAAGACCATGATGATGCTGCTGGGCGACACGATCCTGCTGCGCCCCGGCGCGCGCGTCTGCCCGGAGGGGCGCCCCGGAATGCTGCCGGTCGGCGACGCCTTCCTCGGCCGCGCGGTCGACGGAGAAGGCCATCCGATCGACGGCGGCCTGCCCATCCACACCCGCACCGAGCGGCCGGCAGGCGGCGTACGCACTTCCGCGCTGGACCGCAGCCCGGTGCGCGAATGCTTCGACACCGGCGTTCGCTCGCTCAATGCCCTCACCACTTTCGGCATCGGCCAGCGCATCGGCGTCATGGCGGGCTCTGGCGTCGGCAAATCGGTGCTGATCGACATGATCGCGCGCGGCGCATCAGCGGACGTGATCGTCGTCGGCCTGATCGGCGAGCGCGCTCGCGAGGTATCCGACTTCGTCGAACGGCACATGCATGC
This sequence comes from Novosphingobium sp., assembly GCA_035278205.1. Taxonomy (GTDB): domain Bacteria; phylum Pseudomonadota; class Alphaproteobacteria; order Sphingomonadales; family Sphingomonadaceae; genus Novosphingobium. The sequence continues at coordinate 6,280 of DATEJH010000003.1, forward strand.
CGAGAAGAAGGACAAGACGGTCGTCGTTGCCGTGCCAGCCGACCACGCCCCGAACCTGCGCCTTCGCGGCGCCATGCTCGCCACCTCGATGGCCGAACACTTTCGCGCCCAGGGCAAGCGGGTGCTGCTGATCCTCGACAGCCTGACCCGCGTCGCCCACGCCGCGCGCGAGATCGGGCTTCTGCTGGGCGAGCCTGGCGCGGCGCGCGGCTATCCGCCCTCGGCCCTCGCCACGATCACCAAGCTGGTCGAGCGCGCCGGCAACTCGGCCGCGAGCGGCGGCTCCATCACCGGCCTGTACACGGTGCTGGCGGACGGCGACAACCAGGACGACCCGGTGGTCGATACCGCCCGCTCGATCCTCGACGGCCACATCGTGCTCTCGCGCGACCTGGCGCAGCGCGGCCAGTATCCGGCCGTCGATATCGCCGCATCGCTCAGCCGCGTGATGAACGACATCGTCCCGCCGCAGCACCAACAGTTCGCCCGCCAGTTCCGCGCCCTCATCGCCAGCTACGAGGCGAACCGCGACCTCGTGCTGATGGGCGCCTACCGAGCCGGCGCCGACCCGCAGCTCGACAAGGCGATCTCCATGCACCAGCTGCTCACGGCGTTTCTGTGCCAGCCCGCGGGCGAGATCATCGGCCTTGATGACAGCGGGGCGCAACTGGCGGCCTTGTTGGGCAACTGAGCCACTATGATCCTTAAAGGACCTATTCTCCGTTCGTGTCGAGCGAAGTCGAGACACGTTAGCGCGGGTACAACGTGTCTCGACTTCGCTCGACACGAACGGGTCCATGTGAACTCATCAAGGTTCGACGGATGAAAGAGGATCAAAAACGCCTCACGCGCCTCCGACGCCTTGAGAAGATCCGCGCCATAGCCAAGCAGGCCGCGGCGCTGGAATCGGCGCAGGCGGAAAGCACGCTGGGCCAGCTCCGCTTGCTTTCCGACCGTACGCGGCAAATGGCGAGCGACTACGCCAGCCGCCGCGAGATGGCCGACGGAGCCTCGCTTCATCAGGTCGGGCGCTTCGTCAGCGGCCTCCAGACGCTGACCCGCACGACCGATGGCGACGCTCTTCGCGCACAGTCGATCGCCGATGCGAAGCAGCGCCAGCTCGCCGAGGCGGAACGCCGCCGCGCCGCGATCGAGGAACGCGCGCTGCTGCAGGAGCGCATGATCGCCAAGGCCGGGCAGAACCCGGCTCTCGGCAGCAGAAGAGGGTCTGGCACGGATCTTGAATAACAGCTTGCATGGTTAACCGTGAGGCCCAGCAAGCATGATCCCGCTTTCCGCTCCTTCGATTTCGGCGAACGCCGCCAAGCCGAACGGCACAGCGCCTTCAGCTTCGTCGAACGCTGCGGAACCGGCCAGCTTTGCCGCCCTGCTCGGCGCGACGGAAAGCCCCGTCGGCGCGGTGGAAATCGTGGCTGCGGATGTCTCTGCCGCGGTCATGGCGGCGCTCGCCGGATTGCCGGCCGGCAAGGACGGCAAGGCAGGCGGCAAGAACTTGCCGGCAAGCGAAAAGCCGGTTGCCGGCGAACCCGAAAAAACCAGTGAAGCTCCCGACGAAGCGGGTCCGGACCAGGCAGACGTGCCCATCGCGGCTGCCATTCCCGTCCTGCCGCTCACCGTCCCACCGCTGCCCGGCATCGGCATTCCTGTCGAAGACCGGGCGGCGGTTCCCGATACGGCGGCAGCCCGTGCCGCCGTCCCCTCACCGGTAGCGCCCAAGGCCGCGGGGCAAGCCGCGCCCCCGGCTCTGCAGGCCGTCCAGAAGCAGGCGGTGACGCGGACCGCCGTGCCCGCTGAGGTTCTGGGCATCGAACTGGCTCCGGTCGTGACGGTTGAAGCGCAACCTCGGGTCGATGATGCGAAGATCGGCCAGACACGGGCGGCAAGCACCGCGGCGCAAGTCGGCTCCGTAAAGGCGACGACCGGCAATACGAATGCACCGGTGCCAAACGCGGAAGTTTCAGGTCAAACCCCGCTCATCCTGAGCTTGTCGAAGGACGTAGAACCAAGCGCGGTGCCAGCGTCCTTCGACAAGATCAGGACGAGCGTGAGCAGCGCGGAATTCGCGGGGACGGGGAACGAGCCGGCGGTTGCCAGGGCTAACTCTCCCGCAGGTGCGACGCAGGCAGCCCGCACCGCCGTGTCACCGGTCAAGCAGGCAGCCCCGGCGATTGCCGCCGCCGATGCCCCCGCCAGACGCGACGACGCAGAACTGAAGCCGGCACCCCCTGTCAGGGAGCGCCCCGCCGCGACCGGCGCCGGGTTCGATCGCGCCACCGAAGCCGCCCAGCCGATCGTGCATCAGGTCCATTCGGTTTCGCAGCCCGTCGCAGCCGCCCGCATCGCCGACGCCGCGCCCGCACCGGTCGCGTCCGCGCAAGCCGAGCAGCCGCACGACTTCGCCACACTGGTGGACCGCCTGTCCCAGGCGCGCGAGGCCGCCTCGCCGCAAGTCGTGCGCACCGCGCTTCAGCACGCGGAGTTCGGCAGGGTTTCCCTGCAGTTCCGCCACGACGATGCAAGCCTGAACGTGACCATGGCCAACGCCGACCCCGCCTTCAATTCGGCGGTGCACAGCGCCGTTGCCGCTTCGCTTGCGGGCAGTTCCGGCGGCAACGGCGACCAGCCGCGCAGCGATGGCCAGCAGGCCCAGCAGCAGCAAACGACCGCCCAGCAGCAATCCGCTTCTTCCGGCAACAGCGGCGAGGGGCAGCAGCGATCCGCGCAAGGCCGGTCCGAGCAGGCGGAACGCATGTTTCAACGCACGCAAGGCTCCGCGGCCCGCGCCCATCAGGACAAACCCGCTTCGTCCGGGCGGGCGGGCGCCGGTGAGCGGCGTAGCGGCATCTACGCCTGACATCTGACTTTTCGGGGACAATTCGAATGAGCGACAAATCTGCCAAGGAAGGCAAGTCCGGCAAGGCCAAGGGCAAGCTCGGCGTAATTCTGGGCGCGGTGGCCCTTCTGGCGGTCGGGGGCGGCGGCATGTTCGGGCTCGTGCAGGCCGGCGTGATCGGCGGAGGGCATGCTGCCGCGAAGGAGGACAACGCGCCCAAGCTGGTCCGCAAGGGCGAGGAGGACCCTTACGCTCCCGTCAGCGACAAGAAGGAAGAAGGCCCGGTCGAAGTCGAAGGCGAAGGCGGCGACGAGTACCGAACGGCCTACTTCACTTTCGGCGAGGAATTCACTTCGAACCTCAGGGGCTCGGACGCGCTGGTCCAGCTCTCGCTCGCCGCCTCCACCCGCCGCGACGGGCGCGTCCTGATGTGGCTGAAGAAGCACGAACTGGCCATTCGCTCGCAGCTTCTCGCCATCCTCGCCGACACGCCGGAGGAGGACGTCTATACGCTAGCCGGCAAGGACCACCTGCAGAAGCGCATGACGGCCGCGATCAACAAGGTCCTGACCCGGAAGGAAGGCTTCGGCGGCGTCGATGCCGTCTACTTCCGCAACTTCATCGTCCAGTGATCGCCCGATGACCTTGGCCTTCTCCCCTGGAACCGGGCGGGTGAAAGCCCGCCACTGCGGCGAACTGCTGGGCAGCGGCCCTTCGATCGGCGAACTCGTTCCCGTGCTTTCGCTGGTCGGAGAGCGGCTCGCCCGCGCCCTGGCGTCCGGCCTGGCGAGGCTCTCGGGCGGCGATGCGCCGGTCGTGTGCGTCGGCGCGCCGATGGAATCCAGCCTGGCCGCGATCCAGTCCGGGCTGGACGGCCTCGCCTCTCATTCGCTTCTGGCGATCGGGCCGGAAGCCCGCCCCGTGCTGGCGACCTTCGAGGCGGCGCCCGTGTTCCGCCTCGTCGACCGCGCTTTCGGCGGCCGCGGCGACGTTCCCCATCCGCTGCCGGACAGCTTTCCGCTCTCGGCCGAGCTGCTCATCGCCCGCATCGAGGCGACGGTGGCCGAAGCGCTTTCCACCGCCTTCGGGGGCGGAGCCAAACATGGCGTGCAGCCGCTTCGCCGCGAGACCAGCCTGCGCCAGCTCTCGCCCTTCGACAGGCACGAGGACCTGCTCCGGCTTTCGCTCGAGGTGGAGGAAGCCGGGTGCGCCCCCTGGTCGCTTTCGCTCGCTTTTCCGCAGGCGACGCTGGCCGCGCTCATCACCGTGCCGCGCCACCCGAGGAAGGAGCGCACCGGCCTTGCCCCGTCCGGTCCCACGACCGAGCCTTTCGCTTCCATGCCGGTGCCGGTGAAGGCGGTCCTCGTCGACATGACCATAGCCTTCTCGCGCCTCTCCAGCCTCAAGCCCGGTGACGTTCTGCCGGTGGCAGTGGCGCGCAGCGTTCCGCTCAAGGCCGGCGAGCAGACTATCGCCACCGGCACTGTCGGCGAACTCGACGACCGTGTCGCCGTTCAGATCTCAACTGCATTCTGACTTTCGAAAGAAGACCTCCCATGAGCATTCATCCCCGTGGTTTCGAATTCCTGCGCGACGTCGATGTCAGGCTCTCCGTCGAACTCGGCCGCACCGAAATGAAGCTGAAGGACATCCTCGCGCTCGGCCCGGAAAGCGTCGTCGTGCTCGACCGCATGACCGATGAACTGCTCGACGTGCTGGTAAACGGCAAGCCGATCGCCAAGGGCGAGGTCGTCTCGCACAACGGCCGCTTCGGCCTGCGCATCGTCGAGATGGTCGGCGTCGAGGAAACCGCCGATCCCAGCGCCATCCCGCTGCCCGGCGGCGTGGAGGCCTGAAGAGCGATGCTCTGGTACATCCTCAAGCTCATCATCCTGCTGCCGCTGATCGGCTTCATCGCCTGGGGCTGCCTCAAGCTGGCGAAGAAGATGCAGGAGAAGGCCGGGATCGGCGGCGGTTCGAAGTCGATCCGCATCGTCGAGACCACCATGCTCTCGCCCACGCTCAAGCTCGCGGTGATCGAGTTCCACGGCCGCGAGATCCTCGTCTCCGCCTCGCGCGGCGGACTCACCCGCCTTGCCGAGGCGCCGGCGCGCGAAAGGGGCGGGGAATGAGCCTGCTGACCGGATCTTGGAGCGGCTGGAATCGTTGGCAAATGCGCTTTGGGGAAAAAAGCCTCGTCGCCCCCGCGAAGGCGGAGGCCCCGCTTCTGGCGGCAGATCAAAACGGTAGGAAAAAAGCGGGACCCCCGCATTCGCCGGAGCGACGGCCATGTCTGGTCTCCTGGGCGGGGATGACACGCTGCAGCCGGTCGCTTGGCAAACTGGGCCTTGCGCTCGGCTCACTCCTCCTTCCCGCGGTCGCCTTCGCGCAGGCGCAGATGCCAGCAACTCCGGCCGCAGCGCCTACAGGCTCCGCCATTCCGGGCGCTCTCGACCGCGCTTTCGGTTCGCTCGGCGGCACGGACGGGCCGGGGATGACACTTTCGCTCCAGCTCCTCATCATCATGGGGCTGCTGACGATCCTGCCCAGCCTGATCCTGATGATGACCAGCTTCACCCGCATCCTCGTGGTGCTGGCGATCCTGCGGCAGGCGCTGGGGCTGCAGCAGTCGCCGCCCAACCAGGTGCTGATCGGGCTGTCGCTATTCCTCTCGCTCTTCGTGATGGCGCCGACGCTGGAAAAGGTGAACGCGAACGCCATCGCGCCCTATTCCGCCGGAACCATCAACGCCGAGCAGGCCATTTCCAGTGCCGGCCGGGAGTTCCACGCCTTCATGATCCGCCAGACCCGCGAGCGCGACCTCGCCATGTTCGCCGAGATGGCCAAGGCGCCCCGCTTTCAGCAAGCCGCCGACGTGCCCTTCTCGATCCTGCTTCCCGCTTTCGTCACCAGCGAACTGAAGACCGCGTTCCAGATCGGCTTCATGCTGTTCCTGCCGTTTCTGGTGATCGACCTTGTGGTCTCGTCCGTGCTGATGAGCCTCGGCATGATGATGATGAGCCCGATGGTTGTCTCGCTGCCATTCAAGCTGCTGCTTTTCGTGATGGTCGACGGGTGGGCGCTGCTGATGGGCTCGCTGGCTTCGAGTTTCGGCTGATGGTTCAGGGGCTTCGACAAGCTCAGCCTGAGCGGGCCAAAGAAGTTCGTCTAAAACTCCCGCTCGTCCTGAGCTTGTCGAAGGACGTGAACGAGGCGCGTCGCTGAAATGGAAGACATCTCCAACCTCCTCGGCCTGGCCGACAAGATGCTCTGGGTGACGGCGCTCGTCGCGGCCCCGGTGCTGATCGCCTCGCTGGTGGTCGGCCTGGCGGTCGGCATCGTGCAGGCGGCGACATCGGTGAACGAGCAGACGTTGACGTTCGTGCCCAAGCTGGCCGTGACCGCGCTGGTGCTGGTGCTGTTCGGCGGCTCGATGATGACGCTCATCGGCGACTTCACGCAGGAGATCTTCGCCCAGATCGCCAATATCTCGCAATCGGAGAAAGTCGTCCCGTGAACGGCATCGACTTCGGCTACGGCGCGCTTGAAGGCGAATTCTGGCGGCTGGTCTTCGTGATGACGCGCATCGGCGCGGCGCTCGTCGCCGCCCCGCTGTTCGGCACCGCGAGCGTACCGCCCCAGCTTCGCGTGATGGCCGCCGGAGCCGTCGCCGTGCTGATCTGTGCCTGGACGCCGGTACAGGCGCCGCAGAACTGGCTGTCGCTTGTCGGCATGGTCTCGGTCGCGGGCGAAGTGCTGGTCGGCCTTGCGCTCGGCTTCGTCCTGCAACTCGCCTTCGCCGCGCCGGTCATGGCGGCCGAGGTCATCGGCGGCTCGATGGGCATGAGCATGGCAACCGCCGTCGATCCCAATTCCGGCGCGCAGTCGCCCGCGCTCGGGCAGTACTTCTCGGTGGTGCTGACGCTGATCTTCCTGGCGCTGGGCGCGCACCTCCAGTGGTTCGCGCTGGTGATCGAAAGCTACAAGGTCTTCCCGCCGGGACACACCTGGCTGGGGGCGGAGCGGTTCTCGCAGGTCGCGGGATTCGCCGGCTACATGTTCGTCACCGCCGTGACCATCGCCCTGCCGGTCAGCCTGGTGCTGCTGATCGTGCAGATCGTGACCGGGGTGCTGAGCCGTTCGGCCCCGTCGCTCAACCTCTTCGCACTGGGCCTGCCCGCCGGCGTTCTCGCCGGCATCGCGGCGCTGCTGATTTCCGCGCCGGTCCTCACCGACCTCGTCACCCGCCTTTCCGCCGACGCCATCGGCGCAACCTCGGACCTGATGAAGCGATGAGCGAGCAGAGCGGCGAGAAGACCTTTGCGCCAACCGAGAAGCGCAGGCGCGACGCGGCGAAGAACGGCGACGTCCTCCGCTCGCGCGAACTGGCTACCGCCGGCGCGGTCGCGGTCGGCGCGGCCTGGCTGCTGCTTGCCGGCCCCTGGGTGCTGGAGCGCCTGGCCGGCACCGTTCGCGCCGGGTTCGTCTGGGACCGCGCGGCGATCGACGACTTCTCCCCAGGCCGGCTGATCGCTTCGGCTATGATGTCGGCGCTGCCGCCGGTGTTCCTGCTGGGCCTGGCGATCATCGCGATATCGCTGGTCTCGCAGCTCGGCTTCGGCGAAGGGCGCTGGATCGGCGGCAATCTTGCGCCCAAGGGCTCGCGCATCAATCCCGCTTCGGGTCTCAAGCGCATGTTCGGCCCCACCGGCTGGATCGAGATGGCCAAGGGCATTGCCAAGGTCGCCCTCCTCGGCACGATCGCGTGGGTCTGGGCGAGCGGGCGGATCGGCACGATCGCCCTGCTCGGCCGCGGCGACCTGTTCGCCCAGCTGTCCTACGCCTGGCATGGCGTGATCCTGCTGCTGTTCTGGCTTGCAGCAGGTCTTCTCGTCATCGCCCTCATCGACCTGCCGGTGCAGATGGTCCGCCGCCTTTCCCGCCTGAAGATGACGCTTCAGGAAATGCGCGACGAGCACAAGGAGAGCGAAGGCTCGCCGGAAAAGAAGGCCGCGATCAAGGAGCGCCAGCGCAAGATCGCCATGGGCGGCCTCGTCCCGGCGATGAAGGAAGCCCAGTTCATCATCACCAATCCGACGCATTTCTCGGTCGCGCTCGCCTACGACCCGGACAAGGCGCACGCCCCGATCGTGCTTGCCAAGGGCCGGGGCGACAAGGCGCTCGCCATGCGCGAGCTCGCCGCGGAGTATGCCGTCCCCGTCCTCGAATATCCCGCCCTCGCGCGTTCGGTGTTCTACACCGCCCGCGAACGCCAGGTGATCCGCGAGGAGCACTACGCCGCCGTCGCCGCCATTCTCGCCTTCGTCCTCTCGCTCAAGCGCGGAGAGAAGCGGTCGCGGCCGGAAGTGTCGGTGCCGGTCACCCTGCGCTTCGACGCCGAGGGCCGGCTCGATCCGGGCTCGGTTGCATAGGGCGGATGAATCCGGTCCCTGCCTGCAAGGGCCAGGTCATCTCGCTCCAGCCCTTAACTGACGCGCGGCCGGGCCGTTCTGGAGGATCATGGTAGACAGCACCTCATCGACGAAGTCGGCGACATCATCGCTGATCTCGGCGCTCGGCGGCGGGAGTGGGATCGATTTCGGCGCGCTCGCCAGCAATCTTTCGGCCGCGCAGTTCGCTGCCCGTCAGGACCAGCTCACCGCGAAATCCGATGCGCTCAACGCGAAAGTGTCCGCCGCCTCGAACATCAAGTCGATGCTGCTCAACCTCGACACTTCCTTCGGCACGCTGGTGCGTTCGGGCGAACTTGCCCGCACGCCCCGGATCGCCAACAGCGCAGTGGCGACAGCTTCGCTGACCGGCACGACGCAGCCTTCGGGCACCTTCTCGCTGGAAGTGACGCGCCTCGCCTCGGGGCAGCGCCTTGCCAGCAGCCCCTACACCGCCGCCGCCGATACCATCGGCTCGGGCACGCTGACTCTGCGTTTCGGCACGGTTTCGGGCGCGACTTTCGCCGAGGACACCAGCCATGCCCCGGTCAGCGTCACCATCGCGGCCGGAGCGACGCTGGCGGATGTCGCCAAGTCGATCAATGCCGCGAATGCCGGCGTTTCCGCCTATATCGCCAACACCGTGGACGGCGCGCAACTGGTCCTGCGCGGGCCGGAAGGCGCGGCCAACGGGTTCGTCCTTGAAGCGACCGAGGATCCGGCGGATCCGGGCCTGTCGAACCTCGCCTGGACGCCGTCCTCCGGCACAGGGCAGCTGCTCGCAACCGCGCAGGACGCGGCCTTCAAGGTCGACGGGCTGGCAATGACATCGAAAACCAACAGCGTGTCCGAGGCCATTCCCGGTCTGAAGCTGGACCTGGCCGCTACCAATGCGGGGGCGCCGACGACGATCAGCTTCAATGATCCCAAGGACGTCATCGTTTCGGCGATGCGGGATTTCACAGAGGCTCTCAATCAGCTTACGGCAGAGGTCAGGAAGGCGACCGCGATCGGCGGCGATCTGGCTAACGACAGCGGCACGCGGGCGCTCCAGCGGTCCCTGTCGCAGCTGGCGGGAACCACGGTGATGCCCAATGCGACCGGCGTCGCGAGGACGCTTGCCGATCTTGGCCTCAAGACCGAACGCGACGGTACCTTCTCCTTCGATGCCGACCGCTTCAACGCGACCATGGCCGCCGATCAGGACGGGGTCGTCGCGATGTTCACGAACGGCATCTACGGCGTCTACGCGACGTTCGACAAGCTCTACCGCAGCGCCTCCAGCACCACCGATCCGGGTTCGCTGGGAAGCTCCATCACGCGCTACAACAAGCAGCTTACGCAGATTACCGAGGATCAGAGCGAGATCACCGAAAAGCAGGAGGCGCTTCGCCTGCAGCTCGTCTCCCGCTTCGCCGTGACGGAGTCGCGCATCACCGCGTCACAATCGACGCTCACGTTCCTGCAGAACCAGATCAAGGCCTGGAACAGCTCGGGCAACGACTGATGCTGGCGAACCGCTCTCCTCATGAAGCCTACCGCCGCGTGGACTTCGACGCGCGGGTCACCGGCGCCAGCCCGACCGAGCTGGTGCACGTGTGCTACGAGCATCTCGTTGGCGCACTCGGCACGGCCATTCATGCCCACGGCATCGGCGACAACAGCCTGAAAAGCCGTTCGATGACGCGCGCTCTCTCGGCGATCACGGCCCTGCAGCTCGGCGTTGCCGGCGACTCGGAAATCGCCTCGGCGCTGAAGCATCTCTACGAATCGGCCCGCCGCACGATTCTGGACGGCGCGCTGGAATTCGAACCCGGCAGGATCGAAACGCTGCGAGCCGATTTCGCCGAGATCGGCCAGGCGCTGCGGGGCGGCTGACGAGCGGCTCCCGGGGAATTCGCACGATTACGGTGGGCGGTTTGCCGCGTCCGCCGCGCCGCCGCCAGCCGGCCGTGCGCCATTCCCTCGAAATCGGCGCAAGTGCGGCGGGCGACCTTGCCGGACTGCGAGTAGACCCTTAGGTGTTAACCATAGGGGACGATGCGTGGAACGAATAAGCAATCTGATCCTTATCGACAGCGACATCCGCCGGCGCGCAGCGATCAGCCACGCCCTGTCGAATGGCAGGCTCCACGTCGAACCCTTCGAAAGCGTTTCGGAACTCGCCGCGCCCTGGCCCCGCGCCGACGTGCTGCTCATACAGGAAGAGCCCGGCGCCGTCAGAAAGCTTATCGGGAAAATGGCGCAGCAGGGGGCATGCTTTCCGATTGTTGCCTTTGATGAGGCACCCTCCTCGCACCAGATCGTGGAGGCCGTGCTCGATGGCGCCATCGATTACCTTACCTGGCCGATTCCGGCCGACGAACTGCGCGCCGCGCTGGAGCGGGCGGTCGCGCGCAGCGACAAGTCCGGCCATGGCAAGCTGCGCGAACTCATCGCCCGGGCCCGCATCGACCGCCTAACCCGCCGTGAACGGCAGGTCCTTGGCGGCGTCGCCAGCGGCCTATCCAACCGGCTGATTGGCGAGCAGCTCGCGATCAGCCCGCGCACGGTCGAAATCCATCGCGCCAACATGCTCAACAAGCTGGGGGCGCATCATACCTCAGACGCCATACGCATTGCGATCGAGGCTGCGCTGAAGGATTGAGCTGGGGGTCGGCCGGGGCCGGGGCGGGCCTTTTCAGCCTCTCCCTTCAATGAATCCGTGCCGAACTCGGAATCGTGATCCGCACTGCCGCCTGCACCAGTTCGAACCGGGCTAGCAGGAGCGAGACGTAAGCCGCAAGCAGCGCCAGCGCAACCGTCGCGCCTTCCGAGATGATCTCTTCGGAGCCGTCCTCAACCACCACCGTTGCCAGGCATGATCCGCCCACCCCGCGCGACAGCATGAATGCCATGTCCGGATCGAGAATGGTGAGCACCGCGCTTTCCGCAGCCCCGCACGAGAGCATCGTGTCGACCGTCTCGAGATCGGGACATGCGCCGGCGATCAGCGGGACTCCCTGCAGAAGCAGCCCTGCCTCGCGAATGCGGTCCGCCTCCTCGCAGGCGGCGCTTCCCACGCAGTCGTTCAGGAAATCGCGCAGCCTCGCAATCGAGACGTCGGAGTCAAAAGTGTGTTCGCTCAAAATACTCGCCATTCTTCAGACCGGGTTCGCATTCGGGCGGCCACAGGTCCTATGCGGAGGCCCGCTGTCAATCCGCACATCCCGAAAGATATGAAACGCTGTCCGGCGTTGCTACAACCTCACCGCACTTGGTAAAACGGCGGTAAACGACGGTCAGCCCTCCTCAGGCACGGACAATCGCATAGCACGTTCAGGCGCGGGCCTGCCCGCGCTGCGCGAACCAGGGCACCATCCGCTCGATCGCTTCCTCGACCAGCGCGGTAGAGACGGCGAAGCTGAAGCGGATGAAGCGGTTGCCGTCGACGGGATCGAAGTCGATCCCCGGCGCGGTCGCCACGCCCGTGTCGACCAGCAGATCGCGGCATAGCGAGAGGCTGTCATTGGTGAGATGCCCGACATCGGCGTAGATGTAGAAAGCCCCGTCCGGCGGAGCGATCCGCTGCAGCCCCAGCCGCGGCAGCGCGGCCAGCAGCAGCTCGCGGTTGCGGGCGTAAGCCCGCACGTGCCCTTCCAGTTCGTCGCGGCAATCGAAGGCGATCAGCCCGGCGTGCTGCGCCAGGACCGAAGGCGTGAGGAACAGGTTGGTCATGCGCGCCCGCGCCGTGCCCACCAGCGCTGGCGGAACCGCCAGCCAGCCAAGCCTCCAGCCGGCCATGCTGTAATATTTCGAGAAGCTGTTCACCACGAGGGCATCGGGGGCGTGCTGCAGCATCGACTGGGCCGGGCCAGTGTAACTGAGGCCGTGGTAGATTTCATCGGAGACGATGCGGATGCCCTTGCGCGCGCAGACTTCGGCGATCGCCGCCAGTTCCTCGGCCGCGATGATCGTGCCGGTGGGATTGGCCGGGCTGGCGACGATCACGCCCTGAGGGGCGGGATCGATCGCATCGAGCGCGGCGGCGGTGATCTGGTAACGCTCTGCCGGCCCGCACGGCACTTCCACCGGCTCGATGTAAAGCGTCTTCAGCGTATTGCGGTAAGCGACATAACCGGGCCGGGCCAGCGCGACGCGCGCGCCCGGCTGGAACAGGCTGGACAACGCCAGCACGAACGCCGGCGAAGCCCCGCAGGTCAGGATCACCTGATCGCGGCCGATCTCGACACCATAGGCCTCCTGGTAATGGCGTGCGATGCGCTCCATCAGCGCGGTGCTTTCCCAATAGCCGCCGGGATCGCTGTCGAGCACCTTGTGGGCCGCGGCGATCGCCTCTGCCGGGGCTCCGGTCGAGGGCTGGCCGTACTCCATGTGGATGACATCGCGCCCGCCCTCCGCCAGTTCATAAGCGAGCCGGCCGATGGCGACGGCGTGAAAGGGATCGACCTGTGCAACCATGCCCGCGTGCTAGGCGTACCGCGCCTGTTGCACAAGGCGGGCGCGAGGTCCGGCCCCGCACCCGCGCAATGCTGCGCACGGGCTCGCATCTGCCGCCACCTTGCTGCGGCGCACCATGCGATTGCGACGAAACGTCTTCGCCTTTCGTGCGTTTCTGAGGATAACCCTTCTGTGGGGGTAGCCAAGTTCTGGCAAGCAAATGCAAAATTTGCTAACATGCGATTCTGAGAAGCAGGCGCAGGCGAGGTATTCGCGATGGCCACGACCGATCTCTTTTCCAAATACATGCACTCCTACGAGGCGCATCGGGAGACCGAATGGTCTCTCGAACAATACCTGAGCAAATGCAGGGACGACCGCATGCTTTACGCCGGCGCTGCGGAGCGTCTGCTGGCGGCGATCGGCGAACCGCAACTTGTCGACACGTCGAAAGATGCGCGTCTTGGGCGCATCTTCATGAACCGCACGATCCGGGTCTATCCCACCTTCTCTGAATTCTACGGCATGGAAGATACGATCGAGCGGATCGTCTCTTTCTTCCGCCATGCCTCCCAAGGGCTCGAGGAGCAGAAGCAGATCCTTTATCTGCTTGGCCCGGTCGGCGGCGGCAAGTCCTCGATCGCCGAGCGGCTCAAGTCACTGATGGAGGTCCATCCGATTTACGTGCTCAAGGCCGGCGATGCCCTGAGCCCGGTGTTCGAAAGTCCGCTGGCGCTGTTCAACACGGATATCGACGGGCCCGAGATCGAGGAAACATACGGCATCCCCCGGCGCTACCTCTCGGGCCTGATGAGCCCGTGGGCCCAGAAGCGGCTGGACGAGTTCGGCGGCGACGTGACGCGGTTCAAGGTGGCGCGCGTCATACCCTCGCGCGTGCGGCAGATCGCCATCGCCAAGACCGAGCCGGGCGACGAGAACAACCAGGACATCTCCTCGCTCGTGGGCAAGGTCGATATACGAAAGCTCGAACTGCTCTCGCAGAACGACCCCGACGCCTACAGCTATTCGGGCGGCCTCAACCGCGCCAACCAGGGCATCCTGGAATTCGTCGAGATGTTCAAGGCGCCGATCAAGATGCTGCACCCGCTGCTGACGGCCACCCAGGAAGGCAACTACATCGGCACCGAGAACATCGGCGCGATCCCCTTCTCGGGCGTCATCATGGCGCACTCGAACGAGGCGGAGTGGCAGAATTTCAAGAACAACCGCAACAACGAAGCCTTCATCGACCGCATCTACGTGATCCAGGTGCCCTACTGCCTGCGGACGACCGAAGAGCAGAAGATCTACGAGAAGCTGCTGCGCGATTCCCAGCTTTCCGAAGCGCCCTGCGCGCCGGGCACGCTGGACATGCTGGCGCGCTTCTCGGTGCTGACACGGCTCAAGAATCCCGAGAACAGCAGCGTCTATTCGAAGATGCGCATCTATGACGGAGAATCGCTGCGCGACATCGATCCCCACGCCAAGACACTGCAGGAATACAAGGACGCGGCGGGCGTCAACGAGGGCATGAACGGCATGTCCACCCGCTTCGCCTTCAAGGCGTTGGCGGCGACGTTCAACCACGACACGCAGGAGATCGCCGCCGATCCGGTGCATCTGATGTACATCCTGGAAGCGATGGTGCGGCAGGAACAGTTGCCGGCCGAGACCGAGGCCCAGTACCTCGAATTCATCAAGGGCGAACTGGCCCCGCGCTTTGCCGAGTTCATCGGCAACGAGATCCAGAAGGCCTACCTCGAATCCTACGAGGACTACGGCCAGAACCTGTTCGACCGCTATGTCGCTTATGCCGATGCATGGATCGAGGATCTCGACTTCAAGGATCCGGACACCGGGCAGATGCTCGACCGCGATGTGATCAATCAGGAACTGACCCGGATCGAGAAGCCGGCAGGCATCGCCAATCCCAAGGACTTCCGGAACGAGGTGGTCAAGTTCGCGCTGCGCATGCGGGCGGCGAACCACGGCCGCAACCCCTCGTGGAATTCCTATGAGAAGATCCGCGAGGTCATCGAGAAGCGCATGTTCAGCCAGGTCGAGGATCTGCTGCCGGTGATCGGCTTCGGCTCCAAGCGGGACAGCGAGACCGAGCGCAAGCATGACGAGTTCGTCACCCGGCTGGTCGAGCGCGGCTATACGCCGCGCCAGGTCCGGCGGCTGGTCGAATGGTACATGCGGGTGAAGCAGGCGGAGTAAAGGCAGCCGAACCAAGGAGGCGTGCCAGCAAGACATGCATATCATCGACCGACGCCTCAACCCCCGCGGCAAGAGTCTGGTCAATCGCCAGCGGTTCCTGCGGCGGGCACGCGATATGGTGCGCGGCGCGGTGCGGGACTCGCTGGCATCGCGCAAGATCCGCGAAGTCGAGAGCGAGGGCGAAGTCAGCATCAAGCCGGGCGGTGTCCACGAACCGACGCTGCGCCGCGACAGCCGCAGCGGGGACCGCGACCATATTTTGCCCGGCAACCGCGTCTTTCGCGCCGGCGACCGCATCAAGCGCCCGGAATCGGGGGAGGGCAGCGGCCGCGAGGCGGGGCAAGGCGAAGGCGAGGACGAGTTCCGCTTCGTCCTCACGCGTGAGGAATTCCTCGATCTCTTTCTCGAAGACCTCGAACTGCCCGAATTGGCCAAGCGCCGGCTGACCGGCAGCGATGCGTTCGACGTGCGCCGCGCCGGTTATACGGTAAGCGGATCGCCTTCCGCGCTTTCGGTGCCGCGCACGATGCGTAACGCCATGTCCCGCCGCCTCGCGATGCGCCGGCCGAGCACCGCCGAGATCGAAGAAGTTGAGAAGGAGATAAGCGGGCTGGAGGCCAAATCCCGCCGGTCCGACGACGATAGCCGGCATCTGGCGGCGTTACGCGAAAAGCTTGATACGCTGCTGCGCCGCCGCGCCCTGATCGGCTATGTCGATCCGATCGACCTTCGCTATCGCCGCTTCGAGCAGGAGCCCCGGCCGATATCGCAGGCCGTGATCTTCTGTCTCATGGACGTGTCCGGATCGATGAATGAGCACATGAAGGAACTGGCGAAGATCTTCTTCATCCTGCTCTACCTCTTCGTCACCCGCTGCTACCGCCACGTCGACATCGTCTTCGTCCGCCACACCGACTCGGCACAGGAAGTGGACGAGGAAACGTTCTTCTACAGCACGGAAACCGGCGGGACCCGAGTATCCGCGGCGCTCGAGGAGATGCTCGCGATCGTCAAGAAACGCTATTCGCCGCTCGACTGGAACATCTACCTCGCGCAGGCATCGGACGGCGACAATTTCACGCGCGACAATCCCCGCGCGGTGGCCCTGATGCGCGACGAGATCCTGCCGCTGGTCCAGTACGCAGCCTATCTCGAAGTCTCTGACGTCCCGACCCCTTCGACGGCAGCTTCGGCAATGGGCGACATCAGGGACAGCAACCTGTGGCAGGCCTATGGCGAAATCGGCACTGCCGGCGGCCGCTTCGCGATGCGCAAGGTGCATTCGCGAAAGGACATCTATCCGGTTTTCCGCGAGCTGTTCCAGCGCCGCGGCCTGGCCCGGGCATCGTGAACGCGCCGGTCTCCCCCTTGCTCTATCGCGGCAGCGACTGGGACTTCGACACCCTGCAGCGCATCTACGACGCCGTGGAGCGCATCGCGCTGGATGAACTGGAGCTCAACATCTATCCCAACCGGATCGAGGTGATCACCTCCGAGCAGATGCTGGACGCCTATGCCTCCACCGGCATGCCGATCTTCTACAAGCACTGGTCCTTCGGAAAGCAGTTCCTCGCCAATGACCTGCTCTATCGCAAGGGCCTGCGCGGGCTGGCTTACGAGCTGGTGATAAATTCCGACCCCTGCATCAGCTATGTCATGGAGGAAAACAGCGCGACCATGCAGGCGCTGGTCATCGCGCATGCAGCCTTCGGGCATAACCATTTCTTCAAGAACAATTATGTCTTCCGGCAATGGACCGACCCGGAAGGAATCCTCGATTATCTGGAATTCGCGCGCCACTATATCGCGCGCTGCGAGGAGCGGCATGGCCAGGCCGCGGTCGAGCGGCTGCTCGATGCCGCCCACGCGCTCATGCAGCAGGGCATCCATCGCTATCCCCGCGCCACACCGCTGAACCTCAATGCCGAGCGGCGGCGGAAGGAGGAACGGCGCGCTTATGAGGAAGCGACCTATAACCCCTTGTGGCGCACGCTGCCGAAGAAGAAGCGCGCCATCGAGAGCCGGGACGAACGCCGCCGCACGTTCGGACTGCCGCAGGAGAACATCCTCTATTTCCTGGAGAAATCCGCGCCCCGCCTCACCGGATGGCAGCGCGAGATCCTGCGCATCGTCCGCCTGATTGCGCAGTATTTCTATCCGCAACGCCAGACCAAGGTGATGAACGAAGGCTGCGCGGTATGGTGCCACTATCGGATCATGCAGCGGCTCCACGAAAGCGGTCAGATCAGCGAGGGCGCCTTCCTTGAGTTCCTCCACTCGCATTCCAACGTGCTGTACCAGCCGGTCTACGACTCGGGCCATTACGGGGGCCACAATCCCTACACGCTGGGTTTCGGCATCATGGAGGACATCGAGCGCATCTGCCTCAGGCCGACGGAGGAAGACAGGCTCTGGTTCCCCGAATTCGCGGGGGTGGGCGATCCGCTTCCGGTCCTGAAGGATGCCTGGGCCAATTATCGGGACGAAAGCTTCATCGCCCAGTTCCTCAGTCCTCATCTCATCAGAAAATGGCGTCTTTTCAAGCTTGATGATCGTGAAAGCGAAGACGAAGTGCTCGTCGCGGCGATCCATGACGAGCAGGGCTACCGTGACATCCGCCGCACTCTGGCGCGGCATCATGACGTCGCCTGGCAGGACCCGGACATCCAGATCACCGACGTGGATTTCGACAGCGACCGCAAGCTGCTGCTGGAACACAGCGTCAGGGACAAGGTCCTGCTCGACCGCGACGATGCCCAGCAGACGCTGCAGCACCTGGCCGACTTGTGGGGCTATGAAGTGGTGCTGACCGAAGTTTCCGGGCCGGACCGGAGGATACTGAACACCTTCACCATGCAGCCGCGGCCGGGACTGTTCTTCTGAACGGCTTGCAGCCGCGTCCGCATACCGCGATTCGGGTTCCCTTTGAAGCGATTGTGGCGTAGATAGGGCGCTTGGATTGCCGGGATGCCCGTGCGGGCCGTGTCGGCGCATGGATTCCGGCGCGTCCACCCTTCGCCGGTGTGCAGATGCTGGTGGGTGGATAGTCGACCCGGAGGAAGTCGAATGGAAAGTAAACTTTCGTCGGCCGAATATCGCCAACGTGCTGAAATGCATGAATCCCTTGCCAACGCGACGGCCGACGCCGAAGCGCGCAAGATGCATCGCGCAATGGCAGAGACGTACCGGCGCAAAGCGGAACAGCACGATGCCGGCCTCATGGAGTATGCCGCCGGGCGCGGACCAGTTATCGAAGCGGCGATCCCTGTCGGCGCTCGCGCCTGACAGGCAGCGCCACAGCAAAGACAACAGCTCGCTTTGTCCGCCCGCGAGGGAGGGCCGGCGCGTGCCGTTTTTACGTCCATCGGTTGGCGGATGATGCGGATTTCTGCTATGGTCCGGCCACGGAAGCGCTGGTGCGACCTGCGCCCGGAAATAACATCCGAGCTCTCTGATCGTACTTGCACCACAGGCCGTGCCGCGCTTCGGACACGCTGGAGGTTGCCATGGCTGTCTCACCCAATATCCGCAATTACCTCAGGCAATGCGGCACGGCCTATGACGAGGTCCCGCATTCGCGCACTTTCGCCATGACAATGGCCGCGCAGTCCGCGCACGTGTCGGGAAACAGCGTGGCCAAGGGAGTCATGATGCGTGCCGGGGATGATTATCTCCTGGCCGTCCTGCCGGCCTCGAAGCATGTCGATGTGGGCCGGCTCTGCAACGCGCTGGGGCGCAATGTCACGCTGATCAGCGAGGCGGAAGCGGCGATGAGCTTTCCCGACTGCGAATTCGGCGCAATGCCTGCAGTGGGCGCCGCCTACGGGCTGCGGACCATAATCGACGACGGCATGCGGGGCGACCAACTCGCCGATGACGACGATGTCTTCTTCGAGGGCGGGGACCACCGCACCTTGATCGCCATCGACGCCGCCGACTGGCGCCGCATGATGGCCAGCGAGCCGCACTGCGCTTTCGCTGTCTGACCGGGATCGGGCCGCGCCCGGCTCCGCGCCCGGCTCAGAGCCAGTTGTTCTCGCGGTACCAGCGGGCCGTGGCTTTCAGCCCCTCGCGCGTTTCGATGCGCGGCTGCCAGAGCGCGGACGGGATGTCGCTCTCGCCATCGACCACCCAGTCGGGATGGCTGAAGTAGGCGGCCCGGTCCGAAGTCAGCTTGGCTTTCGTGCCGCGGAAGAACCGGTCGACTTTTGCCGCGCGTTCGAGCGCGATCTTCGACAGGCCCCACACCCTGGGCCGCTTGCCCATGGCCCAGCCGATCGCCCGCGCCATCTCGTAATGCTCCCAGCCGCCGGCCTTGCCGTCGTCCGGCTCGAAAGTCCGGCCGGTAACACTCTCGCCGCCCGGCACCAGCGCCACCAGCAGCCGGGCAAGATCCTCGACGTGGATCATGGAGGCGCGCCCCTGCGCCGGGGTCGGGATGAGGCCCCATTTGGCCGCACGGAACAGCTCGAACATCTCCTTGTCGCGCGGGCCGTAGATCGCGGGCGGGCGGACGATGGTCCAGTCCAGCGGGCTCGCCCGTACCAGCTTTTCCGCCTTCGCCTTGGACGCGCCGTAAGCGGAAAGCCCGGGCTCGCGCGCGCTGAGCGACGAGACGTAGACGAAACGGGGAATGCCCTTGGCGACGACCGTCTCGATCACGTTGAGCGTGCCGTTGACGTTGCATTCCTCGAACCCGGCGGCGTCGGCGGCGTTGACCATTCCGGCCGCGTGGATCGTCGCTTCGGCCCCCCGCGTCAGTTCGGAAAGCGACGCGGTGTCGGAGAGCTCGCCCCTGACCCAGCGCACGTGCTGGCGCGGCTCCTGCGGCCGGCGGGTCATCGCGGCGACCTCGTAGCCGGCGGCGATCGCCACCTCAAGCACGGTCTGGCCGACGAAACCGGTGGCCCCGGTCAGCGCAATCAGCGGCCGGTCTTCCATCATCGAATCGCTCATTTCATCACCAGCTGGTCGCGGTGGACCACCGAGGATCGCGGCGAATAGCCGAGCACCTGCGCCTGCTCGCTGGAATGGAGCCCCCGTATCGCCGCGCATTCGGCCGCATCATATTCAGACAGGCCCAGCGCCAGTACCGTGCCCGAGGCATCGCGGATCTCCACCGGGTCGCCGCGCAGGAACTGCCCTTCGACTTCGGTGACGCCCTTGGCAAGCAGGCTCGACCCGCGCGAGAGTGCCGCCGCGGCGCCGGCATCGACCGTAAGGCTGCCCTTGAGCCGCAGCCTGCCGCCCAGCCAGGCCTTGCGCGCGCCAGTCTTGCGGCGCGGCAGGATCAGCGTGCCGATGCCCTCGCCGGCGATGCGGGCGATGGGCCGGTCGTGCTGGCCGTTGCCGATCACCAGCGAAATACCGGCCAGTTCGGCGATCTCGGCCGCCTGAAGCTTGGAGACCATGCCGCCCGAACCCATGCCGGAGTTCGATTCCGGGCTCGCCATGGCGTGCACCTCTGCCGTCACGCCTTCGATCACGGGGATCATGGTCGCGCCCGGCTCCCGCGGATGGCGGTCGTAGAGGCCGTCGATGTCTGAGAGCAGCACCACCGCGCTCGCCTGCGCCGCCTGCGCCACGCGCGCGGCAAGGCGGTCGTTGTCGCCAAAGCGTATCTCGTTGGTGGCGACCGAGTCGTTCTCGTTGATCACCGGCACGGCCCCGGCATCGAGCAGACGGGTCAGCGTCGCCGTGACGTTGAGATAGCGGCGTCGGTCCTCCAGGTCCTCCAGCGTCAGCAGCATCTGCGCGGCGGTGAGGCCATGGCCTCCCAGCAGTTCGGCCCAGAGGCCGGACAGCGCGATCTGCCCCACGGCCGCCGCCGCCTGTGCGTCGGCCAGCGACCCGCGCCCGCCCTTGTCAAGCCCCAGCGTCGCGGCGCCGAGCGCGATGGCGCCTGAAGACACGACGATCACGTCCTGCCCCCGCCCGCGCGCCTGCGCGACCTCGGCCACCAGCCCCGCCAGCCACTCGCGCCGCACGCCCTGCCCGCCGACAAGCAGCGCCGAGCCCACTTTCACCACGAGACGCGGTGCGAGCGTTCTGTCGGCCAGATCGGAAAGGCGGGCGATAGGCATCAGTGCGCCAGCCTCTAGGAGAAATGCCCGCTGGTGGGAAGCGGCTGCGTGCGCGGATGGTCGTCGCCGAGCAACGGACGGGCGGGGAGGCATGTCCGCCAACACCAGGGAAAGACACGAAACCGTGCCCGCCGGTCATTCTGATTGACAACATACCAACTGGTTGGTATCCACGAGTCGTCAAGGAGATGACGCATGGCCAGGAACGCTGCAAAGCCCGATGCGAAGATGAAGCTGCTGGACGCGGCCTTGTCCGTCATCCGGGCCAAGGGCTATTCGGCGGCCACGGTCGATGAGCTCTGCGCGGCGGCAGGCGTCACCAAGGGCGCATTCTTTCATCACTTCAAGAGCAAGGACGAGCTCGGCGTCGCCGCCGCGGAGCACTGGTCGCAAACGACCGGCGCCATGTTCGCCGAAGCAGCCTATCACGATCAGGCCGATCCGCTCGACCGCATCCTTGGCTATCTCGTCTTGCGCAAGGCGCTGCTACAGGGCGGCGTGCCTGATTTCACCTGTCTCGTCGGGACGATGGTGCAGGAAACCTACGAGACCGCGCCCGCCATTCGCGAGGCGTGCGATCGCAGTATCAGCGGCCATGCCGCCACCCTGGAAGCGGACATCGAACTGGCTATGCGGGAGCGCGGCATGTCCCCGGGCTGGACTGCCCGTTCGCTTGCCCTCCACACCCAGGCCGTCCTCCAGGGCGCCTTCATTCTCGCCAAGGCGAAAGGCGGCGCGGAGATCGCCGCCGACAGCATCGATCACCTCATCCGATACGTCGAGCTGCTTTTCGGCCCGGCAAGGCATTGAACGTCAGTCCAGAGCAAGAGGAGAGCAACATGCCTAACACGATACGACTCCATCGCGTAATCGCAACCCGGCCGGAAAAGGTGTACCGCGCCTTCCTGGAAAGCGACGCCATCGCAAGCTGGCTCCCGCCTTACGGCTTCGTCTGCACGGTGCATGAATTCGACCCCAGGGCCGGCGGCGGCTTTCGAATGTCCTTTCGGAATTTCACGACGGGCGAGAGCCACGGCTTCGGGGGTACTTATGTCGAACTCGTGCCGGAAGAGCGCATTGTCTACACCGACAAGTTCGACGACCCGAACCTGCCTGGCGAAATGCGCGTTACCGTGACGTTGAAGGCCGTCTCCGTCGGTACCGAGATCGAGATCGAACAGGCAGGCGTGCCGGACGTGATCCCGCTCGAGGCCTGTTACCTGGGATGGCAGGATTCCCTGCGCAAGCTGGCAAAGCTCGTCCAACCTGAAATCGTCCAGTAGCCGGACGCCCGCGATCGGAGGAACGTTTCATGCGGCCCATCATCACCGCCTTTGCACGATCCCCCGATCGCGGTCGGGGCCTGGCCCGGGACATGCGCGTCCGCTGGGCACTTGAAGAAGCGGGTCAGCCCTACGACACCCGCCTGGTGTCGTTTGCCGGGATGAAGGAGCCCGCGCACCGGGCGCTTCATCCCTTCGGGCAGATCCCAACTTACGAGGAAGGCGATCTCGTCCTGTTCGAATCGGGCGCGATCGTCCTTCACATCGCAGAGCGCCATGCGGGCCTGCTGCCGGTCGACGCCAACGCCCGGGCGCGGGCGATCGCATGGATGTTCGCGGCGCTCGACACAGTCGAACCGCCGATTTTCGATCGCTCCCTCGCGATGATCCTCGAGCGCGACGAACCCTGGTACGAGCAGCGCCTGCGCTTCCTGGAGGACGGCATCCGCAAGCGGCTGGCCGACCTCTCCCTGCGCCTTGGAAAGGCCGACTGGCTGGACGGCGCCTTCAGCGCCGGCGACCTGCTGATGGTGACGGTGCTGCGCCGGCTGCACGGATCGGGCATGCTGGAGGAACACCCCAACCTTTACGCCTACGTCACCCGCGCCGAAGCACGGCCGGCGTACAGGCGCGCGTTCGCCGATCAACTGGCGGTTTTCACCGAGGCATCGGATTGATCGGAAAAAAGCTTTCGGCGGCGGCGGGGGCAAGGCGCTGGCTCTGGGCCGGGCCGCTGATAAAGACTGTTCCTGGCCTTGGCGGCCAACTCGGGAAAGGAAAGCAAATGCTTGTCGTTCATCACCTCGGGGTTTCACAGTCAGATCGGATCGTCTGGCTGTGCGAGGAACTGGAGCTGCCATACAAGCTGGTGCGCTATCAACGCACTCCCGAGGGGGGCGGGCCGGACGACTACAAGGCGCTGCATCCCTATGGGACGGCGCCCGTGATCCAGGACGGCGACGTGCAGATGGGGGAATCCGCTGCCATCGTCGACTATGTCATCGCCAAACATGGGAACGATCGCCTGGCGGTGGGGCGGGACCACCCGGATTTTGCCGACTACCTGTACTGGTTCCACTTCGCCAACGGCACGTTCATGGCGAGCGGAATGATGGTACTTGCGCTGACTTTCGCGGGCATCGAGATCGGCGGCGGGGTGAGCCCGCTGACGGCCCGATGGGCACGCGCTTTCGAGCTTGCGGATCGCCGTCTGGGCAAAGCGCGCTACTTCGCCGGAGACTCCTTCAGCGCCGCCGACATCATGATGCACTTTCCGCTGACGACAATGCGCATGTTCGTGCCGTACGACATCTCCGGGCACCCCAACATCCTGGCCTACCTGCAACGGATAGCGGAGCGGCCGGCATTCAAACGCGCGCGCCAGAAGGCCGACCCCGACATGCCGCTCAACCTTACCTGAAGGCCACGCCCGGAATCGGGGGGCGGGCTTAGCCCGCCCCCGTGCGTGCCTCAGAGACCGTCAAGGCCCTTGCTGACCAGAACATTCACCGCGACGCGGCGGTTCTGTGCCTTGCCCTCGGGGGTGGTGTTATCCGCCAGCGGGTCCGCTTCGGCCATCCCGGTGGGGGTAAGCATGCGGTAAGGCTTCCAGTGGCAGACCTGCTGGAGATAATTGACCACGCGAGAAGCCCGCTTTTCGCTGAGCTGCTGGTTGAATTCCTCGCTGCCGGTGGAGTCGGTGTAGCCAACTACGAGCAGGAGGGCGTTGTTCATCCCCTCTGCTGAGGTCGCCGCCGCGCAGAGATCGGCTTTACCCTGTTCGGACAGCACCGCCTTGCCGGTGTCGAAGTTCACGTTGGTCGTGCTTTTGATGTTGTACTTGTCGATATCCGCCATGCGGCCGCGCAGCGCCTCGGTCGCCGCGGTCTGTTCGGCAAAGCCCTGCTCGGTGCCGCTCTGGATCATCGACGCGACCTTCAGGTCCTTGTTCTTCAGGTCGATCTGGCTCGCCACCAGTTCACTGCCCGACTGCATTGTCTTGACGGCGACCGGGAGGCCGTTGAGCAGCGAAGTCGCAGGAAGCTTGTTGCGATTGAGGCCCAGGAACCCACCGCTGGCCTTGATCTTGGTGGCATCATTGATCGTGATGACCGATTTGCTGCCATCGGCGGTCGTGACCTGCATCTTGTCGCCGCTGCGCGCGGAGATGATGCCTTCGATCTCCGGGCCTTTCGTCATCTCGGCCGCTGGGGGCGGAGCCGTTTCGTCAGTCACGGTGCCGGAGATTCCGGCCTCGGGCTGATCCTGCGCCTGCGCGGCCAGGCTACCCGTCGCTGCTGCCCCGCTCAGCATGGCAGCCATCAGGAAAACTTTTGGATTTTTGGAAATGACACTCATTGCGCTACTCCTTCAAACTCGACAGTCGGGCCTGCGGATCGCAGCTTCTCGTCCAACTGCCGCTCGCCTGATGGCGCATCGGCTGCCAGAACCCCCTCCATCTCGATTCATTAAATGTGCGGCACGTATGCTACACATGAACACCATGGACCTCCCGCGTGTTCAGCTTAACCTTGCGGGCAGATGAATGTTCCCGGCAACGCGGCGGTTGTTTGGTTAATTCGAGTGCGACGTGCGGCGAACCGATGCACACTGCGCGCCGCAAACACGTTCGGGGGGTGGCAGAATCACCACACCGGGCGGAGCACTTGAAATCAGAATCGTCGCCGCCGCGCCGGATTCAGCCGCTCGCGAAGGCGGGTCGCGCAGATTGCCACGCGGGCTCGGAATGCGGTCCGCTATCCATTTTCCTACATCGCCGCGATCTGCCACACTGCGCGCGGCACCTGTCTTGCCAGGCTCTTTGAACCGTCAATTCCGCACCCGGCGACGCGCTCTCGCAGTGTGAAGTTCCCGAACGGAAAGGCTGCTGAAAACCTTACGGTTTTTGGCAACTCTCCATTGTCGATGCGGGTGAAGTTCCGGAAGTTCTCAGATCGGCGACCAGGGCCGCTCGTCCGCCTCTTCCCGTTCGCCTTCGGGCCGCTCGGTCACGGTGGCCGCGGGAAGGTAGTCGATCACCGCGTCGAGCAGCCTCGATATTCCCTTCCCCGTCGCCCCGGAAATCGGGAACACCTCATGCGCGCCGGCCTTGAGCAGCTCCTTCGCGTAGTCCGCCGCCAGCGCGTCGTCGACGAGGTCGATCTTGTTGAGCGCCACGAGGCGCGGCTTGTCTTCCAGGCCCCCGCCATAGGCTTCCAGCTCGTTCTCGACGACCTGCATCGCCTCGACCGGGTCGGCGCTGGATATGTCGATCAGATGGACGAGCAGCCGGCAGCGCTCGACATGGCCGAGGAAGCGGTCGCCGATGCCGGCGCCCTCGGCCGCGCCTTCGATCAGGCCGGGGATGTCGGCCAGCACGAACTCACGGTCCTTGTGGCTGACTACCCCGAGCTGCGGCCGAAGCGTGGTGAAGGCGTAAGCGCCAACTTTGGCCTTGGTGTTCGACAGCTTGTTGATGAAAGTGGACTTGCCGGCATTGGGCATGCCGACCAGCCCGACGTCCGCCAGCAGCTTGAGCCGCAGCCAGACCCACATCTCCTGCGCCGGCAGGCCCGGCTGGTGCTGGCGGGGGGCGCGGTTGGTGCTGGTCTTGTAGCTGGCATTGCCGCGCCCGCCGAGACCGCCTTCGAGCAGGGTCGCCCGCTGGCCCGCCTCGGTCAGGTCGGCCAGCACTGTCTCTCCGTCCTCGTCAGAGATGACCTGCGTGCCCACCGGGACCTTGACGACAAGGTCCTTGCCGGCGGCGCCATTGCGGTTCTTGCCCATCCCGTGGCCGCCGCGCGGAGCCTTGAAGTGCTGGGTGTAGCGGAAATCGATCAGCGTGTTGAGGCCCGGCACCGCCTCGAAGATCACATCGCCGCCCTTGCCGCCGTTGCCGCCGTCAGGCCCGCCGTACTCGACGTACTTCTCCCGCCGGAAGCTGACCGCGCCCGGGCCGCCTGCACCGGAGCGGATGTAGATCTTGGCCTGGTCGAGAAAATGCATGGTCGGGTATCCGGCGGCTGGCTGCGGGCGTAATCGGGTCCGCCAAAAACGCGAACGGCCGCAGCACTGTGCGGCCGGTCTGCGGGAATATCAATCGCTGGTGGAGCCGAGGGGGATCGAACCCCTGACCTCGTCATTGCGAACGACGCGCTCTCCCAGCTGAGCTACGACCCCGTTCCAGCAATCGCGCGAAGCGGCTCTCCCGCGTCGCGAGCGGCCCCCTTAGCGAAGAGATCACGCCCGTTAAAGAACAAAATTGCGGGAGGCCGAATTTTCGTTCAGCCCCGGACGACCTCCCTTTGAACCTACCGAGGCAGCGTCTGGATCGGTGTTTGTATCGGCGCCTGAGACGGCTCCTGCGGCAGCGTAAGGGACGGCGTCTGCGGCTGAGGCTGAGGCTGAGGCTGAGGCTGAGGCAGGACCAGGGTCGGCTGCTGCGGCAGGACCAGAGAAGGGCTCTGCGGCTGCGGCTGGGCTTGCGGCAGAACCAGTACGGGAGTCTGGGGCTGGGGCTGCGGTTGAACCGGAGAAGGCTGCTGCGGCGCCTGCGCCGAAGGCTGCTGCGTTTTGTCGGCTCCGATCTCCGCCTGCTGCTCGAAGCTCGGACGCACCGTGATCAGCCCGCCCCCGTAGCGCGACTGCCACGCCGCCAGATCGGCCCTGTATTTTTCGTAGACCGCAAAGAACGATTTGAACGGCGCTTCCATCTTGGCAAGACCGGTAAACGCATAATTCTCGAACTGGCTGGCATCGACCGTCTGAAGTTCGGTGCTCAACTCCATCGCGGCCTGGCAGAAGCCGGAATCGACCGGCGGCAGGGAGAAGAAGTTGTAGACCTGCGTCTGGTATGTCTCGCGCGCCCTGATGGCTTCAATGCCGTCATGCTGGGTGCGGAAGCTACGGTCGATTTCCTTGTTCGCGGAAGCCAGCTGCTTGGCATAAACGGTCAGAAAGCGTTTGTAGCCTTCGAGGATCGGCGCGTACTGCGGCTCTATGCAGCTGAGCGCCGCGACATTGTAGGCGGAGCGCAGGTTCCACACCGCCTGCGGAGTGGAGATGCCGGAATTGACTGTCTGGCGCGTGCCGTTCGCATCCACCGGCGGGATCGTCATGTTCTCCGGCGCACCCATCGGCGGCGTCGGCTTGGGCGGAATGACCACCACCGGCGGCGGGGGCGGCGGGGGCGGCGGCTTCGGAGCACAGCCGGCAAGGACGGCCAGCGCTATGGTCAGGACCGACCCGCCCAGCAGCGGCAGACGCCGAATAAGTCCTCTCATCTTCAGGTCTTGCACCCTGTAAAACTCCAACGAACAGATGAGGTTACTAACGCGGCGGACAGTCAAATGAAATGCCCGGCGCGATGAAACGCACCGGGCATCATAGCAACTCGAAGATGGACTGTGGATTACTCGCCGCTCTGTGCGGACAAGTGAACGTCCGCTTCCATCAGTCCCTCTGGCCGAGGAAGCTCAGCAGGAACTGGAACATGTTGATGAAGTCCAGGTAGAGGCTGAGCGCCCCGAGCACCACGGCCTTGCCGACGAACTCGCTACCCTGCAGTTGGTAGTACTGGTTCTTCAGCATCTGCGTGTCGTAAGCCGTCAGGCCCGCGAAGATCAGCACGCCGAGGATCGAGATCACGAGCTGCAGCACCGTCGAGCCCACGAAGATATTGATCAACATGGCCACCAGAATGCCGATCAGGCCCATGATCAGGAACGTGCCGAAGCCCGACAGGTCCTTCCTGGTGGTGTAGCCATAGAGGCTCAGACCCGCGAAAGCCGCGGCGGTCGCGAAGAAGGTCGTCGCGATGGAGCTTGCGGTGAAGACCAGGAAAATCGTCGAGAGCGAGAGCCCCATGACCACGCAGAAGCCCCAATAGAGCATCTTGAGCGTCGATTCACGGAAACGGTTTGCGCCGCCGCTGATCGCGAAGACGAAGCCAAGCGGCGCCAGAATGACGACCCACTTGAGCGGCGTCGCCATCAGTTGCATCGCCATTCCGGACGACGCGAACAGCATCGCCACGATGCCCGAAAGCAGGACACCCGACGCCATGTAGTTGTAGATAGACAGCATGTGCCGGCGCAGGCCCATGTCGTAGGTGGCCCGGCCTGCCGTGCGTCCGTCAAGGCTCGGAGACGCACCGAAGCCCGGACGGGGCTGGGGGTCGTTCCAATTCGCCATTTCAAACTCCCTTAGCCGGCGCGCGCACGATGCGGGCTGCCGGTCACTCGGGAATATCGGTCCGGCGCGCCGAATATTCAAGAAAAACCGGACAAGGCCAATTGTGTCAAAATGTAATTCGTGCGCGTGGCGGATCAGGACTTGCGAGCCTCTGCCGCCATTTGCGCATTGCGATCGCGGGAGGCTTCCAGTGCCGCTGCGACGATCCGTGCCAGAGCCGCATCGGCGTCGAGCACGTTGAGGCCTGCGCGCGTCGAACCGCCGGGGCTGGCTACCTTGTCGGCCAGTTCGCCTGGCGAAACCGGCGGCTGCGCCCGAAATTGCGCCGCGGCAAGCTGCGCCGCCCCTTCCGCCATGGCGATCGCGAGGCGCTGCGACTGACCGGGATCGAGGCCCAGCGCGGCGGCTCCCGCTGCCAGGGAGTCGATAAAGCGGTAGACGAAGGCCGGACCGCAGCCGGACAGAGCGGTCACCGCGTCGAACAGTCCCTCGTTCGCCAGCCACTCGGGCGTGCCAAGCGGATCCATCAGCCTTGTTACCGCGGCCTGTCCCGCCTCGTCGAGGCCGCGGGCATCCAGGGCGACGGGTGATTTGCCGATAGCGGCGGCAAGATTCGGCATGATCCGCACGATAGCTCCCGCCTGCGGGAAACGCGCGGCGAGACTGTCGAACTCGACGCCGGCGAGAATCGAGAACAGCACCGTGCCCTGCCCGACCATCGGCGCCAGCGCGGGGGCGACATCGTCCAACCCCTGCGGCTTGACCCCGAGCAGGATGGCATCGAAATTCCCTTGCGGAAGCTCACGCAGCAGGGTCACGCCTGCCGGCGCGTCACTCCGATAAGGATCGACGACAGTGAAGCGCATCGCGGGAATGCCGCCGGCGAGCCAGCCCTGCAGCATGGCGCCCGCCATATTGCCGCATCCGACGAGCAGGATGTTCTGAAAGCGGTCCATGTCTATTCCTGTCCTGACGGCGATTGTTGCCGCCGATAGACCGGCGAGCATCCGATGTGAACAGCGCAGATCTTCCCCGGCACCGGGAGGACCGGTCGCCTATGCCTCGCCCGCGGCGTCCACCATCGCGGCGGCCAGCGCCTCGTTCGGGGTCTTGTCGCCCCACAGGATGAACTGGAACACAGGATAGAAACGGTCGCATTCCTCGATCGCTGCCTCGACCACCATCTGCGCGTGCCCGGGTCCTAGCAGGCCCTCCTCGCCCAGCATCAGCCCGTGCCGGTAGAGCACTACGCTGCCGTTCGACCATACGTCGAAGTGGCCGACCCACAGTTGTTCGTTGATCAGCGCCAGCGCCTCATAGATATCCGCCCGCTTGGCGTCGCTTACACGAATCTCGGGCAGGCACAGCAGTTGCAGCACGCGATCCTCGCGGCGCCAGATCGCCTGGAACTGGTATGTGGCCCAACTGCCTTTGACTTCCCCCGAGATCTCGTCGTCCCCGGTGCACTCGAAAGGCCAGTCGCGCGCTTCGAACAAGGATGCGAGCATCTCCACCGGAGCGGCTTCCTCGTCTCTGCCGATATCTTCCTGCACCGTTCTCATATGTCCTGACATTCGCCCTCCGGGTTCGGGAGCATGGATGTCTCGCATGAGCGGGCCAGCACAATCCGCGAAATGGAAAGGCCTGCGCAAAACTGCACAAGCCTGTTTACAGAGTGTGGATAAGACCTGGTTAACGCGCTTCGGCGCTCCCGCGGATCGCCCCGGCCCCTGATCGAAGCAGGCGCTACTGCTTCGCCGACAAGGGGTCGACAACCTGGCCGGCCGGACTGGTCCAGGGCAATGCACCTTCGAACCCCGCCTTGCGCAGATCGGCGACGAACTGGTTCGCGGCCTTCTGGGTTTCGAACGGCCCGACGAGAATGCGGTTGGTCCGCCCCATCTCGCTGACGTAGGCTTCCCGCCTCTTGAACAGTTCGGGCTCCTGGCGCGTGTAGCGGCGCCAGTCGAACGCGATCGCGTCCTTGTCACGGCCAACGCCGATCTGCACCCAGATGCGGCTGGGATGAGCCGGCGGGGCGGGCTTTTTCGGCTTCGCCGGCGGCGCCGCTTTCGGCTTCTCGACGAGCTTGATGACTTCGGGCGGCTTGGGCTTGGCCGGCAGAATCTTGCGGATATCAACGGCGCCTGACGCTGCGTCCGCCTGCGTCGTCGGCTGGCCGAGATCAGCGAATATCTCCGTGAGCGAAAGCTGCTTCGGGCCCGGCTCGGGCGGTGATTCAGGCGTCGAGGACGGTAGTGCCCGTGTGCCGACGCGGGCGAGATCGAAACCCGGGGTGGGCGTCTGCGGCGGTTTCGCGGCCGGCCTTTCCGGCACGCGAGGCGGCATGGCGGGTGTCGGCGCCGCCATCGCTCCTCGCGCCGGAGCTGGCGCCGGTGCGGGAACTGCCGCCAGCGTCCGGCCGGCAGAGGACGGCGAAGCGCTGACCGGCGGCAGTTCGACGCTGTTCTGCTCGATCGTCGGCCTGGGTTCGGGAGGCGCGACCCGATCGGCATCCACGGAGGCCAGCGCAGCCTTGCGGCGATCTTGCGCCACTTCGGCTTCGCGTCGCGCTTCTTCGGCCTGGGCCTTGGTGATCTTCGACCGGCTCTCGGCCCTTGTGCGCCTGCCGGCCTCGCTCCTGGCGCCGAGTTGCTCTCCTCTCGGGATCAGCGCGGCGTCGGCGGCGGCGAGATGTGCCGGCCTGTAGGCAGCGATGCGAGGCTCGTCCCTTCCGATCTCCGAAGCGCGCGGAAATCTGCCGAGATTGGCCGCAGCCGCCTGCTGCGCCTTCGTCAGACGCGGCATATAGCGCAGGTATGGAGCGACGTTCTGGGCCAGTTTCGCAGGAAGGATCCTGTCCGCCAGGTCGACGGCCTCCTTGGTCTCGCCGACGATCGCGAGGGTGAAGGCGCGTGTGCGCCAACCCGGCTTGTCCTGCTTGCGCAGCAGCGGCATCAAGGTCTGCTCTGCACCATCCGCGTCGCCAGCTATCGCGCGGCTTATCGCCAGGCGCATGCGCAGTTCGTCGTCGCCCGAACTTGTCAGCACCGTAGCGTAGTACCGCTGCGCCGTGGCATTGTCTCCAACGAGATCATGGGCGAGCCCGCGATCGGAAGCGATTGCCTGCGGGCGGGCTCCCGCCCGCTCGGCCTCTGCAAAAGCCGGAATGGCCGCGACCGGATCGCCGCTGAGCATCAATGCGCTCGCAAGGCCTGCCTTTATCCTGGGATTGCCTTTGGAAATGGCGTCAGCACGGCGATAGAACCCGAGCGCCGCATCGAAGTCTCCGAGCTTGCGGGCAGCATCGCCTGCGTCCATCAGAGCGCCGACATCGCGGGGATCACGCCCCAGGCGCGCCAGCGCGGCGTTGAGCGTCTGCGTGTCGGCGCTGGGAGGCGCCTGCACGACCGGCCTCGAGACGACCGGCGCCCCCTGGGCAAGGGCGGCCGTGGACACGCCGCAGAAGGCAGCCGCCAATGCACAGGCAAGCGCCGAAGCGGACAGACCCCGCGAAATCCTCTGCTCCAACCCCAAGATCCGAATACCTCTGCCGGCCGAAGACAGCCGGCCGCGTCCAAGTGCGAAAATGACGGCCTCTATGGCACCCGGTGAATGAACCTCATGCGAACGGTGCCCGGCCCTAGACAGATCGGAAATGTGGCAGCAGCCGAACGCGCAAGCGCCGAGACGACGATGCACTCACCATCTCGGCATTAGCGGCATCACTGGTTGTTCTGGCGGCCGAGGAAGCGTGGAATGCTGATCGAGGCGCTTTCCTCTTCCTCGTCCTCTGACGGCGGGCTGGCGGCCGCTTTCGAACGGGAAAGGCTGGTCATCCGCTCGAACAGCGTGCTGCCGCCCGCAGCGGGCCGGGGCGCGTTCTGCGGTGCCTGCGGAACCCGGCGCGGCATCGGTGTGGGCGCGTCGGCAGAACGGCCGCCGTCGAGGAGCAATTCGTCCTGCGTCTTTTGCGTCTGTTCGGTTGCGACCTCGGCCTCGAAACCGAGATCGACCGGCTCGCTGCGAGAAGCGCGCAGGCCCGAAAGGCTAGCGTACTTGCCCGATGCGACTTCTTCCACTTCCGCTTCCGCGCTGTCGATTTCCTCGCTTGCGCCGAGCTCCAGCTCGTCCTCCGGTTCGGGCACCGGCGAAAATGCGACCGGTTCGGGAGCTGGAACAGGTTCGGGTTCAGGTGCCGGCTGGATCAGCTCAAGCGGCTCGGAAGCGGCCGGCGCAGGCGCCTCTACCGGAGCGGGCCTGGCGATCGCCGGGCGAACCGGCCCGCGCGACATGCCGAGATTCATCGGCCGCGATGCCTCCTCGGCCTGTTCGGCAGTCTGCTCGATGCCCGTCGCCACGACCGAGACGCGAATCTTGCCCTGAAGGTCGGGATTGAAGGCCGAACCCCAGATGATGTTGGCGTCGGGATCGACCAGCTCGCGAATGTGGTTCGCCGCCTCGTCGACTTCGAGCAACTTCATGTCCTCGCCGCCGATGATCGAGATGATGACGCCCTTGGCTCCCTGCATCGAGACGCCATCGAGCAGCGGGTTGGCGATCGCTTGCTCCGCCGCCTCGAGCGCACGGTTCGGGCCCTCGCCCTCGCCCGTGCCCATCATCGCCTTGCCCATCTCCCCCATGACCGAGCGGACGTCCGCGAAGTCGAGGTTGATGAGGCCCGGCATGACCATGAGGTCGGTGATCGAGCGCACGCCCTGCTGCAGCACTTCGTCAGCGAGCGCGAAGGCCTCCTTGAAGGTGGTTTCCGCCTGCGCGACGAGAAAGAGGTTCTGGTTGGGAATGACGATCAGCGTATCGACGTTCTTCTGCAGTTCATCGATGCCCGCCTCGGCGGACCGCATACGGCGCGTGCCTTCGAACATGAAGGGCTTGGTAACGACGCCGACGGTCAGCACGCCCTTGTCGCGAGCGGCGCGGGCGATGATCGGCGCCGCACCCGTGCCGGTGCCGCCGCCCATGCCCGCGGCGATGAAGACCATGTGGACGCCATCGAGAATCCGGTCGATCTCCTCGAGCGTCTCTTCGGCCGCCGCACGGCCCACTTCGGGACGAGAGCCGGCGCCGAGACCCTGCGTGATATCCGGGCCCAACTGGATGCGCGTTTCCGCGATCGAGTTGTTGAGCGCCTGGGCGTCAGTGTTGGCGACTACGAAATCGACGCCCTCGATCTGGGCTTCGATCATGTTCGCGATGGCATTGCCGCCGGCGCCGCCGACGCCGATCACGACAATCCGCGGACGAAGCTCATCGATCGCCGGCGGTCCGATATTAATGCTCATTTCGCTCTCCTGCGGGCACGTGCGCGAAGAAAATACTTTGACCAGTTTGATTGCACGCTTCGCCTCGTCGAGGCAAAGCGCTCTTAACCTTTGTCCACAGCCGCTTTAGTGCAATAGGCCCCGGTTCTTCGGCGGCGGGACGAAACACTTGCGCCATATCAGAAATATTCCCGAAAGGCGGTGACGACGCGGCCGACCATTCCCATGCCGCTGTACCTCACGGAACGCTGGTGGTTCTTTCCGAACGTGCGGATGTCCACCGGGTCGGCGGCAGCGTATAACACAAGCCCCGCGAGCGTGGAAAACCCTGGTTTAACATGAGCTTCCGCCAGACCGGCGAGATGAGGAACCCGGCCGATGCGCACCGGCTTGCCAAGCGCCGCCTGGGCGTAATCGGCAAGTCCCACGAGCTCAGCGCCGCCGCCGGTGAAAACCACCTGCTTGCCCCGCTGACCGGCAAAGTTCATCGCCTTGAGCGCCTTGCCGACCTCTTCCATCAAAACGCCGAGCTGCCCGGTAATCACGCCGATCAGTTCGGCGCGCGGAATGCGGTTCTTCTCGTCGGCATGGCGAGCCACCGGCCCGGCCGTTTCCTCGCCAGGGGCATTGATGGGAATCATCTCGCGGTGATCATGCGGACTGGCAATGGCGGAGCCGTTGACGCATTTGAGTCGCTCTGCCTGGAAACGACGAATTCCGAAGGCGGAGGCAATCGCATCGGTAATGTCGGCCGATCCCATCCTGATTGAAATCAGATCGGTCAGCAATCCGCCGGAATAGATCGCGACATTGGTGACCTCTGCGCCGAATTCGACCAGCGCGACGCCGAGATCGCGCTCTTCCGGCGAGAGGCAGGCGTGCCCCGCGGCAATCGGCGAGCCGACCACCGCCTCCACCTCGAGATGAGCGCTCTGCACCGCTTCGGTAAGGTTGCGGATCGGCGCGCCGTCGGCGAGCATGACGTGGATATCGACGCCGAGGCGCTCGGCGTGCAGTCCCTTCGGATTTCCGACCCCGTAGGCTCCGTCGAGCCGGTACTGCGCCGGCTGTGCATGAAGGACCATTCGCCCATCCGGCTGGATCACGTCCCGCGAGGCGACGAGGAGTTGGTCGATGTCCTCCTGTTCGATGCGCCGGCCGCCGATCTCCGCATCGAACTGGTCGATGCGGCTGGCCAGCCCCGCGCCGGAGCAGCCGATCCAGACCTTCTGCACCGAAGTGTCGGCCATCTTCTCGGCGCGGTCGATGGCATCGCGCACAGCGTAAGTCGCCGCCACCATGTCCGTGACATAGCCCCGCTTTATACCCTGGCTGGCACGGTGGCCGGAGCCGAGCACGACCATCTCGCCATTCTCGGAAACGCCCGCTACGATCGCGGATATCCGGAAGGAACCGATACTGACCCCGCCGAATACGCGGGTGATGCGTGGACCTGCCACTAGTCTGCTTCCCCCTTGTGCGGAACCGCGCCCGCCTGCAGCGCCAGTTCCCCCCCCTCTTCATCCGGCACGCGCAGATAGATGCGGTCCCGCGCGCGCATGTCGAATGCCATGACTTTGCCGCCGAGCAGACGGTTGGTGCCGTCCAGCCTCGCAAAAGTGACGAGAGCGCCGGCCGATTCCCTGTCGCCCTCGGGAAGTGCCAGAACCTGCCCCGTCCGGAACGTCAGGTTCCAGCGGCGATTGCCGATCCATTCCGCCTCGCGCACACGGGGCTTGAGCGCGGGAGCCGCCTCCAGCAGGTGCGAAAGCGCCATGACCTGCTGGCCCGCGCCCAGACCTGAGACGATGAGGCGGCCTTGTGCCGCCCTGCGGCTGACCGTCTCGAGCTCATGTCCTGTCTCGTCTATCAGCACGAAACGGTCGGCCTTGCGCAGCACCGCATGCGGGCGGCGCTCGACGATGTCGATCACGAGCGTATCCGGCAATTGACGCGATACCCGCGCGTCCTCTACCCATGACAAGCCGAGCAGGTCGTCGCGCAGCCCCTGGAGATCGACTTCGGGCATGGCCCGGTTTCGTTCGGCCAGGGCTTTCTCATAGATCTTCAGCTTGTCGATGTTCTGCGCACCGCGCACGACGACGGTCTTGACCTCGAAGCCGGCCTCGGCAGCGACCTGCGAAAACTGCCGGCCGGCCATCGTCGGCATCCCGGCGGCATTGGCGATCGACCAGACGACCGCCGCCGCGCCGGCCAGGATCGCGACGAGGAAAATGCGATGGAGCTGTTCTTCCGAAAAGGGAAGCCAGCTCATCACCGCGTCCATCGCCGATCCGGTCGTCGCCCGCGCCTGCCGGACTTTCGCCTTCGTGCCCTGCCTGGCGGCCGCCTTCCTCGCGCTCTTCGGCTTGCGCCGGATCGTCTGGCTCATCCGCCCCCCTTCCGCGAATGGGCGGCTTTCCCGGCGCGCGCGTCATCGAGCGCTTCGGCAATGATCTCCTCGACGAGGTCGGCGTAGTCCATGCCGCAGGCCCGAGCCTGCTCTGGCACCAGGCTGAGCGGCGTCATCCCCGGCTGCGTATTGGTTTCGAGCAGGAACAGCCCTTCCACGCCTCGCGTGTCGTCCCAGCGGAAATCGGAGCGGCTCGTACCTTTGCAGCCGAGAATCTGGTGCGCGCGCAGCGCGAGGTCCTTGCAGGCCTGCGTGATCTCGTCGGGTATCTCGGCCGGGCAGACATGGTCAGTCATTCCATCGGTGTACTTCGCATCGAAGTCGTAGAAGCCGGACTTGGGCTTGAGTTCGGTGACGAGGAGCGCGCGGTTGCCGATCACCGCCACGGTCAGTTCGCGGCCGCGAATGAAAGGTTCCGCCAGCAGGTGGTCGAATTCCTGCCAAGGCCCCCGGGAATCACGGCTGATCGGGTTGCCATAATTACCCTCGTCAGTGACGATGGCGACTCCAACCGAGGATCCTTCATTGACCGGCTTGAGCACATAGGGGCGCGGCAGGGGATCACGCTCGTGGAGTTCCTCTGTCTGGACGATGCGGCCGCCCGGCATCGGAATTCCGTGGGGAACAAGCGTCTGCTTGGTCAATTCCTTGTCGATGGCGATGACTGAAGTGGCGAGGCCCGAATGCGTGTAGGTGAGGCCCATCAGGTCCATCATTCCCTGCACCGTGCCGTCCTCACCCGGAGCGCCGTGCAGGGCGTTGAACACCACATCGGGCTTTGCCTCCGACAGCCGAACCGCGACGTCGCGATCCATGTCGATGCGGGTGACCTTGTGTCCCCGCGATTCCAGCGCCTTTGCAACCCCCTCGCCGCTCATCAGGGAAACGGAACGCTCATTGGACCAACCGCCCATCAGGACCGCAACGTGGAGTTTGGGGAGAGTCACTTCTTGCCTGCCACTTCTTTGTGTGACGCTTCGGCAAACATGCCGACGCGCTGAATTTCCCATTCGAGCTCGATGCCCGAATTATCCTTTACCCTGCGGCGCACTTCCTCGCCGAGCGTCTCGATGTCGGCGCTGGTCGCGGCGCCGGTGTTGATGATGAAATTTGTGTGCTTATCGCTTACCTGCGCGCCGCCGATCTGCAGGCCGCGGCATCCCGCCTCGTCCACGAGCTGCCAGGCCTTGTGCCCCTCAGGGTTCTTGAAAGTCGATCCGCCCGTCTTCGAACGCAGCGGCTGCGAGGCTTCGCGGCTGGCGGAGATGCGGTCCATTTCAGCCTGGATCGCCTGCGGATCGCCGGGCCTCCCCCTGAAACGGGCGGCAACGACGATCGCGCCTTCGGGCAGTTCGGAGTGGCGGTAGCTGTAGCCGAGCTCCGCATTGCCCAGCGTCACCAGCTCGCCCGAACGCAGCACCACGTCGCAGTCGATCAGAATGTCCTTGACCTCGCCGCCGTAAGCGCCGCCGTTCATGCGCACGAAACCGCCGACGGTGCCGGGGATGGAACGCAGGAACTCGACGCCTGAGATGCCGCTGTCGCGCGCGGTCGAGGAAACGAGGATGCCGGAAGCACCGCCGCCGCAGTCGAGCGTCACGTCATCCAGTTTCGCGACCCTGGCGAAAGCCTTCCCAAGCCGCACCACAACGCCGGGCACGCCGCCGTCGCGCACGATCATATTGGAGCCGAGCCCCAGCGCCATGACCGGCACCGACGGATCGAGATCGCTCAGGAACTGCTGCAGATCGGTGACGTCCCTCGGCTCGAACAGCCACTCCGCCGCTCCCCCGGACTTGAACCAGACCAAGGGAGCAAGCGGGGCGTTGGGAGAAAGTTTCCCTCTGATCCCGCTCGTGTCGAGCGAAGTCGATACACCTGCTTCCAACGTGTCTCGGCTTCGCTCGACGCGAACGGAGGTGGGGGCCGATTCCGATTTCAACCCGCCCTCCGCGACCTGATCGCCTCGGCCAGCCCCGCCGCCCACTTGGTAATATCGCCGGCGCCGAGGCAGACGACCATGTCCCCGGGCTGCGCCGTAGCCGCCAGCACCTCAGCCAAGGCATCCGGCCCGGCAATGACCTGCGCCGAACGATGCCCGCGCGCCTTCATGCCGCTTACCATCGCCTCGCTGTCCACACCCTCGATCGGCTGTTCGCCTGCCGGATAGACCGGCGCCGCATAGACGATGTCGGCATCATTGAACGCGCGTTCGAAGTCTTCCATGTGATCGCGCAGACGCGTGTAGCGATGCGGCTGGACTATGGCGATGACTCGCCCTCCTGCCACGCCTTCCCGGGCGGCGGCGAGGACGGCGCGGATCTCGACCGGATGATGGCCGTAGTCGTCGATGATCGTCACGCCATCGATTTCCCCCACCTTGGTGAAGCGCCGCTTCACTCCGCCGAACTTGGCGAAGCCGGTCTGGATGCATTCGTCGGAGCAGCCCATTTCCACCGCGACGCCCACCGCTGCCAGGGCGTTCTGGACATTGTGGCGCCCGGGCATAGGAAGTTCTATTCCTTCAATTCTGCGGAAACCGCCCTCACGCTGGCGCAGCGCCACGTCGAAGCGGTTGCCCCCCGGGATCGGCGTAACATTCTCGCCGCGAATGTCGGCCTGGGCGGAGAAGCCATAGGTCACCACGCGCCGGTCGCGTACCCTGGGGATGATCGCCTGGACCTCCGGGTGGTCAATGCAGAGCATGGCCGCGCCGTAGAACGGCACGTTCTCGATGAACTCGACGAAGGCTTCCTTCACCCGGTCGAACGAGCCGTAGTGGTCGAGATGCTCCGGGTCTATGTTGGTGACCACCGCCAATGTGCCGTCGAGCCGCAGGAACGACCCGTCGCTTTCGTCGGCCTCGACGACCATCCAGTCCGACGCGCCGAGGCGGGCATTGGAACCATAGGAATTGATGATGCCGCCGTTGATGACCGTGGGGTCGATGCCGCCTGCGTCGAGCAAGGCGGCGACCATCGAGGTCGTCGTCGTCTTGCCGTGCGTGCCGGCGACGGCGACCGTGTTCTTGAGCCGCATCAGCTCGGCGAGCATTTCAGCGCGGCGCACGACCGGGATACGATGCTCGAGAGCATAGACCACTTCGGGATTTTCGCGCTTCACGGCGGTCGAAGTCACCACCACCGCCGCGCCCGCGGCATTCTCCCCGGCATGGCCGATGGAGACCTTGATCCCGCGCTTGCGCAGGCCTTCGACGACATAGCTTTCCGCAATGTCCGAGCCTTGCACCGAGTAGCCAAGGTTATGCATCACCTCGGCAATGCCTGACATGCCGATGCCGCCGATGCCCACGAAATGGATGGTACCGATTTCGGTGCCGACCCCTTTCATCGCACACCTCCCATCGCCAGTGCCTCTCCGCCCCCGACGGGCACGGTCCTGTCGATTCGGATGACATCCATGAGCGGGGCTGCGCCGAAGCTCTCGACCAGATCGGCGAGATCGCTGGCCGCGTTGGGATAGCCGCAGTTCCAGGCCGCGTGAGCGGCATTGGCGAGCGTTTCGGGACGCTGCGCCATGGCCTGGATCTGCTTGGCCAGGGCCGATGCGGTGAAGCTCTCCTGCCGGATGGCACGTGCCCCGCCGGCGGCGACGATCTCGCGCGTGTTCGCGGCCTGATGGTCGTCGGTAGCGATCGGCAGCGGGATCAGTATCGCCGGACGGCCCACGGCGCTCAGCTCGGCAATGGTCGAAGCCCCGGCGCGTCCGATGAACAGGTGCGCGCCGGCAAGCCGCTCTGCCATGTTCTCGAAATAAGTTGCGAGTTCGGCCGGAATGCCGTGGCTGGCGTAGCGTTCGCGTACCGCTTCTATGT
Source organism: Novosphingobium sp. (assembly GCA_035278205.1). Taxonomy (GTDB): domain Bacteria; phylum Pseudomonadota; class Alphaproteobacteria; order Sphingomonadales; family Sphingomonadaceae; genus Novosphingobium. The sequence goes on from DATEJH010000003.1 coordinate 46,332, forward strand.
CCTCGGCCCGGCACTGCTGGATAACTTGCAAGCGCGAGCGCAGTGCCGGCGGCAGCATTGCCAGCCCATCAGGCACCACTTCCGAAAGCACCCGCGCGCCCTGGCTGCCGCCGGTGACGAGAATGCGGAAGAGGCTGTCCTCGGTGAAATCGGGGAAAGGCTGGTTACGCAATGCAAGCACTTCCGCGCGGACGGGATTGCCGACGAGCGTGACCTTGCCCTCAAGCTTGGGATCAAGCCGGTCGACTGCCCGGCACGAGGTGGCGATCGCATCGACGCGCGGCGCGAAGTAGCGGTTGACGCGGCCGAGCACGGCGTTCTGCTCGTGAAGCACGGTCGGAATCCTTGCCGACGTGGCAGCGAGCAGGGTCGGCATGGCCGGGTAGCCGCCGAAGCCCACGACCGCCGAGGGTTCGAAGCTCTCGAACAGGCGCAGCGCCATCTGCCGGCCTTCGAGAATGCCCCTGGCGCCGCGGAGCCAGTTCAGCGGATTCTTGCCCGCAATCCTGCCCGGCGGCAGGATATGGGCGGGCAGGTAACCGGGCTTGCCGGGAATCACCGCGCCCCGCTCGTCGGTGATCAGCGCGACGTGGTGGCCGCGCCGGTCGAGCTCGGCCGCGAGCGCGAAAGCGGGAATGAGGTGTCCGCCGGTCCCGCCCGCTGCGAGGACATAATGGCGGCTGACCTGACTCATGTAATGTCTCCGATGGCGCGAAGCGAAAAGCGTTCGCGCTTGATGTACGGATTTCGTCGGGTGATCGCCAGCAGCAGCCCCATCGCAAGGCACACCGCGACGGTGGAAGAGCCGCCGTAGCTGATGAGCGGCAGCGTCATACCCTTCGACGGGAAGAGTTGCAGGTTGACGAGCACGTTGATGAACGCCTGCCCTCCGAACTGCGCCGAGAGACCTGAAGCGGCAAGCACCGTGAAGAGGTCCTCCTCGTCCACCAGCCGCAACAGCACGCGCGTCAGAACGGCAAGATAGATCAGGACGATGGCGACGCAGGCGAGCAGGCCGAATTCCTCTCCGATCACGGACAAGATGTAGTCGGTATGCGCCTCGGGCAGAGCGAACTTGCGCGTCCCCATCCAGAAGCCCAGGCCCGTCCAGCCGCCGTTGAGCAGGGTGCGTTCGGCAAGGTCCACCTGGTCGAACGCGGTGCCGCCGAAGAGGAAATTGTCGATCCGGTTGCGGCCGTTGTCATAAGTGAAATACATCAGGACAATGCCGGCAAGGCCCAGCCCGAAGAACATGCCGATGCGCTTGAGCGGAATCCCCGCCAGCAGGATCAGGACGAAGAAGGTCCCGCCGAACAGCATGGTCGAGCCGAAATCGGGCTGCGCCATCAGCAGCGCGCCGAGCAGCGCCATGACTGCGAAGCAGATCCCCACCACCGGAATGTGCGGATCGCGCGCGCGCCACGAGAGGATCCACGCGAGGAGGATAGGAAAGCCGCATTTGAGGAATTCCGAAGGCTGGATCGATATTCCCAGCTTGATCCAGCGCCGTGCGCCGTTCACTTCCGCCCCGACCAGAGGCACCAGCATGAGCAGGACCAGCATGACGGCGGCGATGAGGACGCCTATCCGGCGCGCACTGTCCTTGCTTCGTGTGGAGGCCCAGAACATCGCGCCCAGGCCCACAAGAAGCCAGCGCATGTGCAGGTAGAAGAAGTGAAGCTCCGGGAGTTTCTCGTGCGCGGTCGAAAGCCGCCTCGCGCTCGCCGGAGAACCGGCGGCGACCGCGACCGCCCCGATGCCGAGGAGGACCAGCACGAGGGCCAGCATGGCCCGGTCGATCTCCTGCCACCAGATCGCCAGTTCGCTACGCCGATTACGATTGTAGCGCGAAGCGCGTGTGCTCGAGCCGGGAGCGACCGAGGCCATCAGCCTTCCCCCTCCCCATTGCTGTCGGGCGAAAGAAGCGCCTCGACGATCTGGCGAAAGGCCTGGCCCCGCGCTTCGTAGTCGCGGAACTGGTCGAAGCTGGCGCAAGCGGGCGAGAGCATGACCACATCGCCCGGTTTCGCCGCGGTCATGGCCTGGCGGATCGCCTCGGCCATCATCTCGCTGCGGTGGACAAGCGTGTAAGGTGCCAGGATTTCCGCAAAGCGCGGTCCGGCATCGCCGATGGTATAGGCGGCCGCGACGTTACTGAAGTAAGGGGCGCATTCGTCCAGGTCGTCGCCCTTGGGCAAGCCGCCCAGGATCCAGTGGATGCGCGGGTCGGGATTGGCCGGGAAGGCGGCAAGCGCCGGCGCGGCGGAGGCCGGGTTGGTGGCCTTGCTATCGTTGATGTAGACAACGCCGTTTGCCTCCGCGACGCGCTCCATGCGGTGCGGCAGGCCGCGAAAGCTGCGCATGGCCGGCTGCCACTGCTTCGGCTTGATCCCCAGTGCCGCGACGATGGCGACGGCGACGGCGGCATTCTGCAGATTGTGGGGCCCCTGAAGCGAAGGCCAGTCCTTCTGCATGGGCACGAGATTGGTACCGTCGACAACACGGACGCGCTCCATGCCGCGCCGGTCTGCCTCGGCGAGAGCTATGGCCGCCGTTTCCCGATCGCCATTGCCGAAAACGGCGCAATGCCCCGGGCTCTGCATCGCGAAGAGGTTCGCCTTCGAAGCGGCATAAGCGGCCAGAGTGCCGTAACGGTCGAGATGATCCGGCGTGATATTGAGCAGCGCCGCCACGTCGCAGTCGAGACTGCGCATCAGGTCGATCTGGTAGCTCGAAAGCTCCAGAACATAGACGCCGCCCGCCGGCAGCGGATCGGTGCCCAGGATCGGCACGCCGATATTGCCGCCCATGCGAGAGGGCACCGCGGCGCTTTCAAGCAGGTGATGGACCAGCGAGGTCGTAGTCGACTTGCCGTTGGTGCCGGTGATGCCGACGACACGGTTTGCCGGCAGGCCCGGCCGGGCGAGGGCGAAAAGCTCGATGTCGCCGATCAGCGGAACGCCGGCCCGCGCGGCGGCTTCGGCGACGGGATGGACGTTGAGCGGAATGCCGGGCGACACGACGACGCCATCGTAGCCGGCGATATCGGCAATCGCCGGATCGGCCAGTTCCACTCTGCCGCAAAAGGCCTGGCGCGGCTCCTCCCGGTTGTCCCACGCCATGACGTGCGCCCCGCTCGCCAGCAGCGCCTCGACAGTGGCCACCCCTGAGCGGGCAAGCCCGAGGACCGCGTATCGTTTGCCGGCAAAGGCGGGAGAGACGATCACGCCGCCGCCTACCGCAGCTTCAGCGTTGCAAGGCCGATCACGGCAAGCACGATCGAGATGATCCAGAAGCGGATCACGACCGTCGACTCCTTCCAGCCCTTCTGTTCGAAGTGGTGATGGATAGGCGCCATGCGAAACACGCGGCGGCCGGTACGCTTGAACCAGAAGACCTGAATAATCACCGATGCCGCCTCAAGCACGAAGAGTCCGCCGACAATGGCGAGCACGATCTCGTGATGCGCGGCGACCGCGATGGCGCCGAGCGCGCCACCGAGGGCAAGGCTGCCCGTATCGCCCATGAACACCGCGGCAGGCGGCGCGTTGAACCACAGGAACGCAAGGCCGGCGCCCATGATGCCGGCGCAGAAGATGGCCAACTCACCGGCACCTGGCACGTGCGGAATGCCCAGATAATTGGCGAAGTCGACGCGGCCGGCGAGATAGCTGATAATGGCAAAGGTGCCCGCCGCGATGATCACCGGCATGGTTGCCAGGCCATCGAGCCCGTCGGTAAGGTTCACTGCATTGCCCGCGCCGACGATCACGAAGGCTGCGAAGACATAGTAGAACGGCCCCAGCGGAATATAGCGGTACGAGATGAACGGCACGTAGAGGTTGGTATTGAGCTGGCTGACGATGATGTAGGCCGCGACCCCGGCCACGACGAACTCCATCATCAGGCGTACTCTGCCCGGCACGCCCTTGTGGCTGCTCTTGGCGACCTTGTCGTAGTCGTCCATGAAGCCGATTATACCAAAACCCACGGTGACCGCGACACAGGCCCAGACGAAAGGGTTCGCCAGGTCCATGTAAAGCAGCATTGAGGCCACCAGCGCGATCAGGATCATCAGGCCGCCCATCGTCGGCGTGCCGCGCTTTGCAAAGTGCGTCTGGGGGCCGTCCTCGCGAATGGGCTGGCCCTTACCCTGGCGGATTCGCAGCATGTTGATGAATTTGGGCCCGATGATCAGGCCGATCACGAGAGCCGTGATCAGGGCCGCGCCGGAGCGGAAGGACTGGTAGCGAAAGAGGTTGGCGAGCCCCTCGAATTTCATCCATTCTGCGATGAGATACAGCATCTTCTGGGGGAGACCCCCTATCCTTCCTGCTTGCCTAGCGCCGTCACAAGGGAAGCAAGCCCGACCGAATTCGAACCTTTGACCAGGACCACATCATCCCGCTCAAGCCCGAATGCGCGCAAGGCGTCGAGAGCTTCCCCCACATTGGCGCAATGCGCGAAGGGGACCGGTTTGCCAAGGTTCGAGCTTGCCGATTTCCCCAATTCGGCCTCTTCCAGGGCACGGGCCAGCGGGATCATCTCCTCTCCGACAAGCACGGCATAGTCGACCTGCGCCTCGCAGATCGGACCAGCAAGCGCGGCATGATAGCCGGGGCCGTGGCTGCCGAGTTCCTTCATCGCGCCGAGCACGGCGATGCGGCGCCGTGCCGGCGTACGGCCGAGCTGAGCCAGCGTCGCGCGCATCGAGGCCGGATTGGCGTTGTAGCTCTCATCGATCAGCAGGGCCTTGCCCTCCGGAACGTCTATCTCAAGCTGGGCGCCGCGTCCGGGCAGTCCGCCCATCTCGGCGAGCGCGACGCCGGCGGCGCCGAGATCGCCCTTGACCGCGCGAACGGCGGCCATGACCGCCAGCGAATTCATCACCCAATGCTCGCCTGGCGCGGCAACCGTGTAGCACACCCGACGATCGCCCATGTCGACCGTCACCAGCGAGCCGCCGCCGATGGCAGGGACGGTATCGAGCAGGCGCACGTCGGCATCCGCCGCCTTGCCGAAGGAGACGACATGCGCGCCGCAGCTCAGGGCTGCCTGGCGAAGGCGCAGGAAGTGGGGGCTGTCCGCCGGAATCACCGCCGTGCCGCCTCGTTCCAGCCCCTCGAAGATTTCCGCCTTGGCGTCGGCGATGGCTTCCTCGGAACCGAGCATCTCGATATGCGCCGGAGCAATCGTGGTGACGACCGCCACATGCGGCCGCACCTGCCGTGTCAATTCGGCGATTTCGCCGGCGTGGTTCATGCCCATCTCGAAAATGCCGAAGCGCGCCCGGCTCGGCATGCGGGCCAGGCTGAGCGGCACGCCGACATGATTGTTGTAGCTCTTGACAGAGCGATGGGCATCGCCCCTGCTGGCGCGGTCGAGCGCCGCGAAGATCGATTCCTTGACGCCCGTCTTGCCGACCGAGCCAGTGACCCCGATGACCGGACCGCGCGCCCGTGCGCGCGCCGCAGCCCCAAGCCGTTCAAGCGCTTCGGTGGTATCGCTTACCAGTATATGCGGGCCGTCGACCGGACGATCGACGACGACCGCCGCCGCACCTTTGGCAAAAGCCGTTTCGACGAACCGGTGGCCATCGGTAGTCTCGCCCTTGAGCGCGAAGAACAGATCGCCCGGCTGGACATCGCGGGAGTCGATCTCGACGCCCGAGACAGTGAAGTCGGCGCTGGCCGTGCCTTTCACGGCACGCGCGATGGTGACTGCATCCCACAACGCGGACGAGTTCTCTTCCGATGCTTCGCTCGGCCAGTCGAGAATCCGGGCAACAGCGTTCATTGTCCTCTATCTCCCCAGTGCGCCAGCCATTTCCCTGGCGACGGTGACGTCGTCAAACGGCAGCACGCGGGTGTCCGCACCGCTGCCGACAATCTGCCCCTGTTCATGCCCCTTGCCGGCGACGAGGACCACATCTCCCGCCCGCGCTTCGGCGAGAGCGGCGCCGATGGCCGTGCGCCTGTCGCCGATTTCACGCGCGCCGCTTCCCATGCCGGCCAGAACCATTGCGCGGATGGCCGCGGGATTCTCTCCGCGCGGGTTGTCGTCGGTGACGATGGCGATGTCCGCGCCCTCGCCCGCCACTCTGCCCATTTCCGGGCGCTTGCCCTGGTCGCGGTCTCCGCCGGCCCCGAACACGACTATGAGCCGATCCCGGACATGCGGGCGCAGGGCCGCGATCGCCGCCTCCAGCGCATCGGGCGTGTGCGCGTAGTCGACATAGACCGGTGCCCCGGCGGGCGTGATCGCCGCGCGCTCGATCCGCCCGCGCACTGTCTGGAGCCGCTTGAGCGCATCGAAAGTGGTATGCGCGCCCCCCCCTGTCACCAGCACCAGACCTGCCGCGACCAGCGCGTTGGCCGCCTGATAGGCCCCTATCAGCGGCAGGTCGACGGAATATTTGCGGCCGGCGTGCTCGATCTCCAGCTTTTGTCCCAGCCCGCCGGGGCTGCGCGCGAGGAGCCGGATATCCGCGCCTTTCGTGCCGACCGTGAACAGCCGCAGCCCTCGCCGCTCGGCATGCGCGACCGCCTTGTCGGACCACGCATCGTCAGCCCAGACGACCGCGGTGCCGCCATCGACGACGACTTCGTCGAACAAGCGCATCTTCGCGGCGAAATAGTCCTCCATCGTTGCGTGATAGTCGAGGTGATCGCGGCTGAGATTGGTGAAGGCGCCGGCAAGGACGCGCGGCCCCTCGATGCGGAACTGCGACAGCCCATGGCTTGATGCCTCGTAGGCGACATGCGTCACGCCTTCGCGCGCCAGGCCCGACAGGTTTCCAAGAAAGGTCACGATGTCGGGCGTGGTCAGGCCGGTAGAGACGCTCTCGTCACTGGTGGTAACGCCCAGCGTGCCGATCGAGGCGGCACGGATGCCGGCCATGCGCCAGATCTGCCGGGTCAGCTCCACCGTGGAAGTCTTGCCGTTGGTGCCGGTAACCGCAACCAGCGTTTCCGGCACGGGCGTGAAGAACTGCGCCGCCAGCCTGGCGAACAGCCTGCGCGGTTCGGCATCGGCGAAGTGAACGGCGCCTTCCACTTTCGCTTGCGAAGAGGCGACCACGGCAACCGCGCCTGCCTCGACCGCAGCGGCGATGAAGTCCTCGCCATTGAATTTCGCGCCGCGAAAGGCGCCGAAGATCGTGCCCGGCGCCACCCTGCGGTGGTCGATGGCGAAACCGGTGACATCGGCGTCGCCTCGGCCGCCAAGCGGAATGCCGGCGGCGGCGCAAAGGCTGGTGAGCTTCATTCGCCGGGCGCCCCCGCCTTGGAGACTTCATTGGGGATCAACGGCTTCAGGTCGGAAATGTCGATGTCCCGTGTCTCGTCGGGCATGATGCCCAGCAGTGGACCGATGCGGGGCACGATGCGGGCGACGGCCGGCGCCGCGTTCCACGCGGCGGTGCGCTGGAAAGAGGTTGCCGGGGTTCCCTGCGGCTCATCCATCATGGCGATCACGACATAGCGTGGCTTATCCATGGGGAAAGCCGCCGCAAAAGTCGATATCAGCGAGCTACGGCGATAACCGCCTACCCCTGGCTTTTCGGCTGAACCGGTCTTGCCGCCAATCCGGAAGCCCGGGGCATCGGCCTTGCGGCCGGTGCCATACTCCACGATCATGCGCAGCAATTGGCGGATGCGCGCGCTGGTCGATGCCTTGAACACGCGGCGGCCAGCCGGAACTTCCGAGCGATCCAGCTTCTTCAGCGTGGCCGGGCGCCAGATGCCGCCGTTGACCAGCGCTGCATAGGCGGAGGCAAGATGCATGGGAGTGACGGCAATGCCGTGGCCGTAAGACACGGTCATCGTCCGCAGGCGCGGCCATTCGCCCTTGGGCCAGATGGGAAACCCTCTCGCCGGCAATTCGATATAGGGCCGCTCGTCCATGCCAAGCGCCTCCATCGTCTGCTTGAGGCGCGCGCCGCCCAGTTCGTCCGCGATCTGCGCGGTGACGACATTGGAGGAGTGGATCAGCGTCTCGGGCACGTTCAACGAGGCCCCCATTGCATGGCTGTCCCTGATCGTAAAGCCGGCAATGTGGAGCGGCGCGGCCGGCCAACGCCTCCCGAGATCGGTTATGACGCCCGCGTCGATCGCCGAAGCCACCGCAAGCGGCTTGAACGTCGAACCAAGCTCGTAGACCTGGTTGGTGACGCGGTTGAATCCATGCGGGACTTCCCCGGCCTTCGCCTGGGCGTCGGAAATGACCATGTCGGTCGGCTTGACGTGGTTTGGATCGAATGACGGCAGCGAGGCAAGCGCCAGCACCTCCCCGGTATCGACATCAAGGATAACGCCGGCCGCACCTTTCGCGTTTGACTCCGCAATGGCCTGCCCGAGCTCATCCTCGAGCGCGCTCTGGACGCGAAAGTCGATCGAAAGCGTGGCAGGATGGCTGCGTCCCTCTGGCGAGACGAGCTGGTCGTTGAACGCCTCCTCCATGCCGACCTTGCCATGGCCGTAGCTGTCGACATAGCCAAGAACGTGCGCCGCCATCGACCCTTGCGGATAATAGCGCGTGGTCTCCATCGGGAATTCGAGCGCCGGCTCGCCCAGGGCGTGGATCTTGTTGGCATCTTCGGGAAGAATGGACTTTCGAAGGTAGCCGGCCTGACCGGACGTAAGCCGCGCGATCACCTCCCGGCGGTCGATGTCCGGGAAGATGCGCTGCAAGCCGTCGGCGATTTCAGCCGGCGTACGGATCAGCGGCGTACCTTCGGTCATCGCCTTGGGATTGAACCAGAGCGAATAGGTCCGGAACTCGCGCGCGAGCGGAACGCCGTTGCGGTCGACGATCTCGCCGCGGTCCGGAACCAGGAAACCCGCGAGATCGCCGGAGCTGACCGGCGCCCCGGTCAAGCCGAGGTAGGCGATCCTGAGCAAAGCGCAGCAGCCGATCAGCACGAAAACGCCGAGCACCCACAGCGTGCGTACTTTGGCGACGAGCAGCGAGCGCTGGCGGACGTTTACGAGCTTGCGCCTGCCTGACGATATCGTCGTCGGGATCGCAACCGAGCTCACTGCTGGGCAGCCTCCGCAAGCTCGATGCGGGCAAGTCGCTTGCCGAGGCTGGCGGCATCGCGGGCAAGTTCGGCCCGCTCGGGGTCACGCCCCTTCGGCGCGGCTGCGGGCTTCGCCGGCTTCTCGGGAACCGCCGCCGTAGCCCCGGTAACCGGCGAGACCATCGCCAGCAGCGGATTGTCGGAATCGTTGCGCTCCGGCTTTTCCGCATTGGCATAGCGGATCGGCTGCGGAGCGCCGGGCGCCGCCGGCTTGCCCAGCGCCGCGAGTTGGCGTTCGCCCTCGATGTATTGCGCTGCAACCGGCGCCTTGTAGCCGAACTCGAGGTCGTTGAGCTGCTTGAGCGCCTGCTGGTTCGAGCGGGTCTGGAACTCGGTCTCGAGGAAATTGATGTCGTTCTGGACGTAGAGGATGCGCTTCTCGGCGTCGTGCACCTGGCTCTTCACCGCATTGACCCGCAGCGTGAGGCCAATCGTCAGCGCACCGCATATCAGCAGCACCGAGATCCAGCCGATCGAGTGGACGCGATCACGAGTGAGGTTCATGCGGCGCTCCTGTCATACTCTCTGGCGGGGGCATCGGTGCGCATGGCGCTGCGCAGGGTTGCGGATCGGGATCTCGGGTTGGCGTCCAGCTCGGCCTGGCCCGGCCGAACGGCCTTGGCGGCCTTGGTGAAAGTCGGCGCCGCGCCAGCGGCGGTCTGCGGCAGATGCCGCGAGGTAATGCCGCCGCCGCCGCTGGCATCGCGCAGGAAGCGCTTGACCTTGCGGTCCTCCAGGCTGTGGAACGTCACGACCGCAAGCCGGCCGCCTGGCCGGAGCAGCGTCTCCGCGGCCGATAGCCCGGCATCGAGTTCGTCCAGTTCCCCATTCACGTGAATGCGGATCGCCTGGAAACTGCGGGTCGCCGGGTCCTTCGGAGCCCCCGGCCGGTAGCCCAGCGCCTTGCGCACGACGCGGGCCAACTCACCGGTCGTGGTCAGCGGGCGCGCGGCGACAATGGCGCGCGCGACCCGGCGTGACTGACGCTCTTCGCCATAGAGGTAGAGCACGTCGGCGATCTCCGCCTCGTCGGCTTCGTTCACGAAGTCCGCTGCCGAGGGGCCTTCCTGCGACATGCGCATATCGAGCGGCCCGTCGGAAGCAAAGGCGAAGCCGCGCCCGGCCTGGTCGAGTTGCATCGAGGAGACGCCGATATCCATCACCACGCCGTCCACCTTGTCGACGCCGACCCCGGCCATGCCCGCGATCATTTCCGAGAAGCGGCGCGGGTGGAGCACCAGGCGTGGCGGATCGGCCCGGAGTTCGGGCCATTTTCCCGGATCGGCCCGGACGGCGGCAATGGCATCGGGGTCGCGGTCGAAAGCGTGGACGGTCGCCCCCGCATCGAGAAGGCGGCGCGTGTACCCGCCAGCGCCAAGCGTGGCATCAATGATGACGTCGCCGCCCTGGGGGTTCAGGGCGGCGACGACTTCGTCAAGGAGCACCGGGACATGGGGAACGTGCTCCCTGGAATTTTCTGGCGGGCTCATTTGCTGCGCGCCTTGGCAAGGTCCTTTTCCGCAAGGCTGCGGCAGGCGGTCTTCGCCGCCTTCCATTCTTCTCCCATGCCGTAGAGCTGCTCGGGCGCCCAGACGGTGAAGAACTTGCCATTGCCACGGAAATAGAGCTGGTCGGTAATCTCGGCGAGAGCGACGAGGTCGTCGGGCAGGACGAAGCGGCCGCTGCCGTCGAAAGGCACCTCGTACGACGAATAGATGTCGCTCGCCCGCTTTTCGGCGTCGAATTCCTTGCCCGCCCGCAGAGCGACTTCCTGCTCTTCCTTGAGCTCCTGCTCGAAGTCGGCGATGCGGGAGAGACCGAAGCCCATGAGACAGGGCCAGCGGTCATGCGGCATCAGGCACACCAGGTCCCGGCCGCTCGATTCGCGCACGGTGCCGCGAAAGACGTTGGGCAGCACGAAACGGTTCTTGTCGCGTTGCAGCGAGAAGCCCTGTCCGTTGTAGATGTATGGCTGCCCCGCCATGCCGAACTGAATTCCCCTAGTGCCTGTTTCCCGGAAAAATGACCTCCCCCTCCCCCGCCCGCGCAAAGCGACGTTGCGGGGTTCCGCGACCCGCACGGGACGCGGCAAGACTCAGCCATTCCGATTGACGACCTTTGTATCGCGGGATTTTCGGGGATTAAAGGGAAATTTGGGGATCAATGGGAATTTTGCACTGCAATTCCGGGATTTGCCAAGCCGCAAGCTCCCCCGGAAGAGCAAACCCCTTCGTAATCATGCATCTAACGCATTGATTTTCATTGGATCCGCAGGTTCTCGCGCCATCTCCCCGGCCATCCCCGGTCGGCCGAGGTTTTCCCCGCTATTTTTCTGCTGCAGTCCTTCGCAGCAGGTTCCTGAGCAAGGCGGCGCGCTCCTGCGCGTCGTTCGGGTCGCGTGAATCCTCGAAAAGCGCGGCATCGGCCAGCGCCAGCACCTGTCCCGCGCCCACGCGGCAGTCCGCGAGGAAGCCTGCCGCCTCGAGCGAACAGGACGAGCCCTCGTTCCCCGATTTTCCCGTCAGACGAAATCGCCCGGGCAGATTCACCGGCATACCCCCTTCGCGCAGCGCGACAAGCCGTTCGCCCGGCTGCTGGGCTTCGTCGAATTCGAGAACAAGACCCCAGCGGCCGAGAATGGGCGAGAGCATCGCCACGTCCTGCGGCCGCCGCGTATCGCCCAGAGCGAAGATGCTGGGGGCCGTCAGCATGGGATCGACGAAAAGCAGCACTCTGCCCCCGCTCCTCACCCAATTGTCCAGGGCGACGTTCTCCTGCGGCGTCAGAGGCCTCGGCTGCGCCAGCAGCAGCACGGAATTCCCTGACAGCGGCAGGGCTCCGCTGGCATCGGCGAGACTGTCGAGCGGTACCAGGGACCTGGCCGAACCCAGCGTTTGGCGTGCCCAGTGCCGCGCCTCCCCTGGGTTGAGAAAGCCCCGAATGTCGCCGCTTTCGCCCCAGAGGATCGGGAGACTGGTATAAAGACCCAGATCCTGGACTATCCCGTCCCCGCTTTTCCCGGAGCCGCCGGCCCCGCTCTGCGCCTCGCAGCCGGCCAGGGCGAGAAGCGGCAACAGAGCCGCCGACAGAACCCGCCTAGTGAACGACGAGCGGATCGCCAGCTTCATTTTCCGATGGGACAGGGCTCGGCGTCGGGTCGGCCGCCGGAACGACGCCGATATCCGCGAGCGGATCGGCCGCCTGCTTCTGCGGCTTGCTGTCGACCGCGACGACCTGCTGGATCGGTTCCCGGATGGGCGCGTTCTGCCCCACGCGATCACTGATGATGTTGGCGAGTCCGACCAGCAGCAGCATGGCGCAAAGGCCGAAAAGTCCGACCTGCAGGCGGTGCACCGCCTGCGCCCGCAGCTCGCGCGCCGAAGGCGGCACGAAGTGCTGAGGCCGCGCGATCGGTTCAACCAATTGAGACGAAACTGGCCCTGCCATCGACGAAACGTTGTAGCTCACCTTGCCAGCCAAGGGAAGACGGGGAGGCCCTTCGATTCAAGCCAGGCGGGGTTGTAAAGCGTGGACAAGTAGCGAAACCCGGTGTCGGCAAGGATCGTCGCGACGCGGACATCCTTTTTGCCCTGCGCCTTGAGCTGCTTGCCAAGCGCCACCGCGCCGGCGACATTGATCCCCGAGGAAAGGCCCAGGCACAGCCCCTCTTCCGCCAGCAGGCGGGTGACCCATTCCAGCCCTTCCTCGTCGGAAATGCGGAATTGCGTATCGATCGGCGCACCGTCGAGATTGGCGGTGATACGCCCTTGCCCGATACCCTCGGCCACGGATGATCCTTCGGCCTTGAGCTCGCCATGAGCGTAGTAGTTGTAAAGCGCCGCGCCGTGCGGGTCGGTGAGCGCTATGGTCATGTTCTCGTCAAGCGCCTTGAGCCCCAGGCCCGTGCCCGCGATGGTGCCGCCCGTCCCGGCAGCGCAGGTGAAACCGTCGATCCGGCCGCCCATCTGCTCCCATAGTTCCGGTGCGGTCGATTCGATATGCGCCTTGCGATTCGCGATATTGTCGAACTGGTTGGCCCAGATCGCCCCTTCGCTCTCTTCGGCAAGGCGGCGCGAGGTGTGCACGAAGTGCCCGGGGTTGGAGAACGGCGCGGCCGGCACCAGCACCAGCTCGGCGCCGAGGGCACGCAGCGTATCCATCTTCTCGCGCGACTGGGTTTCGGGCATGACGATGACGGTCTTGTAGCCCAGTGCGTTCGCGACGAGGGCAAGTCCGATCCCGGTATTGCCCGCCGTGCCCTCCACGATCGTGCCGCCGGGCTCCAAGGCCCCGCGCGCCTCGGCATCGCGCACGATCCACAGCGCCGCCCGGTCCTTTACCGAGGCGCCGGGGTTGGCGAACTCGCACTTGCCCCAGATCTCGCATCCCGCCGCCTCACTCGGCCCCTTGAGCAGGACGAGCGGGGTATTGCCGATCAGATCGAGCGTGGAGCGCTTGGCTTGCGTTGCAGTCATGCCCGGGAATTAGGAAGTCGCGAGCCGGGGCGCAAACGAATTGCGCCTTACCCCGGCCAAATCAATCTTCCTGAGCGATCGTGACCTTGCAGCCTTCCAGCGCGGCAGTGACCGGGATCTGGCAGGAGAGGCGCGAGTATTCGTTGCGATGGTCCGAACTGTCGAGCAGGTCGTTCTCGTCGTCGCTCATCGCCGGCAGTTTGTCCGCAAAGGCCGGGTCGATGTGAACATGGCAGGTCGCGCAGGAGCAGCATCCGCCGCACAGCGCCAGGAGCTCGTCGAATCCGCTGTCGCGGATGACCTCCATCAGAGTGCGGCCTTCGCTGGCCTCGACGCTGGACTCTTCACCCGACTGATTTACCACCGTAATCTGCGGCATTCTCACAATTCCCCTTTGATACGCGACGTATCATAACGCGCCTCTATCAGCGTTTGGGGTAGGCTGCTACTGGCCGGAACGGGGATTTGCAAGGTCATCATGCAATGGGTCTGAATGCAGAGACACTGAAGCTCGGGCTGGACACTCTGGCGGCGCGCGAACCGGGCATCGCCCGTGCGCTCGCCCTCGCCGGATACCCGGAGCCGCGGATCCGCCCGACCGGCTATGCGACGCTGCTGCGCACGATCGTCGGCCAGCAGGTCAGCGTCGCGGCGGCGGCATCGGTCTGGAAGCGCCTGGAAGCGCTGCTCGGCGACGGCATTCCGCCCGAAAACCTGCTCGCCGCCGATTTCGAGGCGCTGCGCGGGTGCGGCCTTTCGCGCCAGAAACAGGGCTATGCCCGCTCGCTGTGCGAACTCGTCGTGGCCGGCTCGCTCGACCTCGCGGAACTCCCGCAGGACGATGAGACGGCGATCGCCGAACTCGTGCGGATCAAGGGCATCGGCCGCTGGTCGGCGGAGATCTATCTGCTGTTCGCAGAGGGCCGGGCGGACATCTGGCCCGCCGGCGATCTCGCGGTGCAGGCCGGGCTTCACCGCATTCTGGGCCTGGAGGCACGTCCGAGCGAGAAGGAAACCCGCGCCCTCGCCGAAGCCTGGCGGCCGCATCGGGGTGCCGCCGCCATCTTCACCTGGCATTGCTACAACAACGCGGCGCTTTAAGGACCCCCTGCCACCGCGCCTCATGAGCGGGTCGAAGGATGAGCGGCTGCCGATCCTGATTTCGGCCTGATCGCTAGGCCGGAAGCGCGCCTCCGGGCAGGCTGCCGCGCGGCGGAAATCTCGCTTCGATCCAGCGGCGCAGGCGGGGAGACTGGCGTTCGGTCAGCACCGAGATCGCCGCGCAGGCCGCCACGACCGAGAGCAGCAGCGCGATGAAGACGACGGCGCTCCTGGTCCCGCCCAGGCCCCAGGACAGCATGAGCTGGATCAGGGGCCAGTGAAAAAGATAGAGTGTGAAGGAAAAGCCGGCGAGCCCTTGCGCCAGACCGCGCAGGCGCATGACCTGCGGCTCGAACGTGGCCGCGAGCGGCCGGATCGCCATTACCGCAAGAGCCATGATCAAGGCCATGGCGAAGTCGGCGACGGCCCAGCCGGACCATTTGAGGTCGAACGGCCACCATGACTTCAGGAAGGGGATCAGCACCGTCATATCGACCGCGAACAGACGCGACATGAGCCACCCGCAGACGACCAGGACGAAAGGCGCAGCCGCCAGCGGAATGCGCCGTACAAGCCCGCCATGCGTCAGGGCGACGCCGACGAACCAGACCGGCATGAGCAGCAATATCGAGGCGCCGGCCGTGAAGCAGGCCAGAGCCGTCGCCACGTAGCGGCCCCACCCGCGCAGGAAGAAGGCGAGCGCGAAGATCACATAGTACCAGACTTCGTAGCAGAGCGACCAGTAAGGCGGGTTCCAGACCGGCGCCGGCATCCCCGGCCAGGCACTGACGAACGCCAGCGGCGGCAGGAAACGCTCGGCGACTGCAAAGGCTTCCGCGGGGCTGTTGTCGATCGGCACGCGGGCCGGGCCCGCCAGGACATAGGCCGCGAAGAGCCCAAACAGCAGCGCCGGCACCGCGACCGGCAGAATGCGCGAGACCCGCGCGATCGCATAGCGCCGCAGGTCCGAGCGGCCATCCAGGACCGAACTGCTGATCACCAGGCCGGAAAGCACGAAGAACACAGTGACGCAGTAATGCTGCATCCGCACGCCGAACGGGAAATGCCCGCCGTAAAGCCCGAGCTGTACAGAGTGCCCCAGCACGACCAGCAGGGCCGAACCGAAACGGGCAAAGTCCAGCATCACCGACAGCGGCCGGTTGAGAAAAGGATCGTTCATGGAAGGCTGCCCCCGGCTCCCTTTCAGGTTGTCGCGACCAGGCGGTCGATGAACCGGGCCATCTCGACGTCACGCTCGCTCACGCCCCCCGCGTCGTGAGTCGTCAGCATGATCGCCACCTTGTTGTAGACGTTGAACCACTCGGGATGATGGTCCACCCGGTCGGCATGGAGCGCGACGCGGGTCATGAAGCCGAAGGCCTCGTTGAAGTCGGCGAACCTCAGCTCGCGCGTGATGGCAAGCCCGTCCTCGCGCAGCGACCACGCGGACAATGCCGCAAGAACTTCATCCCTCTGCGCGTCCGAAAGTCGCACGATCGCCATTAGCGTCTCCTTGGCAGTGCGCAGCCTTTCCACTATCGCCTGCCTCCATGCAAGGGGCCTTCATCGCCGTCCGGGATCTCGCGTGCCGTCGCGGCGATCGAGTGCTGTTCCGGAATCTGTCCATGACTGTCAACGCCGGAGAGGCGCTGCAGGTTGCCGGCAGCAACGGCATCGGCAAGTCGAGCCTCCTGCGCATTGTCGCCGGCCTCGCCCCTGCTTTCGCCGGGATCATCGAGAAACGGGGAACGATCGGCCTGGTCGACGAAAGGGCCGCGCTCGATCCGCAACTGCCGCTGGGCAAGGCGCTCGCCTTCTGGCAGCGGATCGACTGTTCCGGCGAGGATGTTCTGGAGCGCCTCGGGCTCGCGGCACTGCTCGACGTTCCGGTGCGCTACCTCTCGACCGGCCAGAAGAAGCGCGCCGCCCTCGCCCGTCTGCTCGGTCAGCAGGCGCCGATCTGGTTGCTCGACGAGCCGCTGAACGGGCTTGACGGCCACGCTGCGGACATCGCGCAGGATCTCGCGGCCGAGCACTGCGCCGCCGGCGGGATCGCGCTCATCGCCTCGCACCAGCCGTTCTCGCTGGCGGGAATGCGCAAGCTGGCTCTGGCGGAATACGCGGCATGACCGGGCGTTTCGGTCCTCTGCTGAAGCGTGACCTGGCCCGGCTGCTGCATGGCGGACGCGGCGGCGGCGCTCTGCTGCCGATCCTGTTCTTCCTGGCGGTGGCCATGCTCTACCCCTTCGCCGTCGGCCCCGACGCCCGGTTGCTCGGCCGGACCGGCGGGGGGGTGATCTGGGTCGCGGCGCTGCTGGCGGCGATCCTGCCGCTGGACCGGCTGGTAGAGTCCGACATCGACCAGGGAATGTTCGACCAGTGGGCCCTGCGCGGCATTTCCGAGGAAATGGTGATCGCGGTGCGCGTGCTGGCGCACTGGCTGAGCTTCGGACCGCCGCTGATGCTGGCGGCGCTGCCGGCCTCGGCCCTGCTCGGCCTCGATGCAACATCGCTGAGGGTCGTGGAGGCGGGCCTGCTTGCCGGCACGCCGGGCCTTGCCGCACTCGGCGTGACGGTCGCGGCGCTGACGTCCGGCCTGCGCGGAGGCGCGGCGCTGTCCGGCCTGCTGGTGATCCCGATGGCGGTGCCGCTGTTGATCTTCGGCGCCGGCAGCCTCTCGGTCGGCGGCGAGAGCGGCCTGGCCCTTACTGCCGCGGCAAGCCTTGTCCTTCTCGCGATCGCGCCTTTCGCAGGCGGAGCTGCCGTTCGCGCCGCGCGCGGGTGACGGGCAGCGCAGAAGGCCCTTCCGCATCCTGAGCTTGTCGAAGGGGCCGCGAGACTTGGCGGCCTGCTGCCTATGTCGCAGCGGGGCGGGCGCTTTACACTGCCGTCCCGGAAGCAGACACGGCAAGACCCCCGCTGGCGAATGCGGGCTAACGCCGGGGAAGGAACGCAAAGGCACGCGAAGGAAATCGGGCCGGCGTTGGGACGCCCATTACCGGGGCGCGGGGAGAGCTGCTGGGATGTGCGAGTGGCCGGGTTGGCAGCAGCACGGACCGGCACGGCCCATCGTAAGCGGCTCGGACCGGCGCGGCGGGCTCGCAAGGGAGCGCCGGTCCTGCAACAGGCCTGAGGCAGGGCCTGTCATGAGCTTGCCTGGGTGCAGGCGCTGTTGGCATGGACCACGACTGACCGTCGCGCCCGGCCCGCAACGCCGGCCCGATAGACCGGGAAAGGCAGCGCGCCTGCCC
>DATEJH010000004.1:0-3069 GCA_035278205.1 Novosphingobium sp.
TCTCGCCTTTACCATCCCCGCCGAACCGCAGGTTCTGGCCGCGGCAAGGTCGTTGGCTGCCCGGATCGGTGCCGATCAGGCTATCTCCCGCGCCGTGCTGAACGCCACAATGCGCGAGCATTTCGGCGGCAGCGATGCCGAAGGCCGCTGGTCGGTGCGAGATGCCCATGCCGCGCTCGAATTGGCCCAGGTGCTATTCTTGGCTGACAAGTCCGAGCTCGTCACCGCTGTGTCGCCTGAATTGGCCGATCGGACCTTTTCTCGCTTGGAAGCGCTGGTGCCGAGCCAGACCACTCGCAGCGACGAGCAGATCGAATGGCAACAGTTCGCAACGCCGCCCCGCATCGCCTGGCTCGCGGCCCGGGCCTGCGGGATTTCTGCTGGAGAATTGGCGCTCGAACCCTCGGCCGGGACTGGGATGCTGGGCATTTGGGCGGCTAAGGCAGGCGCGCGCCTCGCGCTCAACGAGATCTCACCGCTCCGTCGTGAATGCCTTGGAGCACTGTTCCCCGAAGCCACGGTGACGGGATACGATGGCGAGCTGATCGACGAGCTGCTCTCGCCCAATATCGCGCCGAGCGTGGTGTTGATGAACCCTCCCTATTCGCACGGGATTGAGCGCGGCCACGACGGACGCACCGGTGCGCGGCACCTACGCTCGGCCTGGAAGCGGCTGCTCCCCGGCGGTCGCCTCGTCGCGGTGATGCCCGAATGGTTCGACCTGCCGCGCTTCCTTGCCGGGATCACCGGCCCGGTGGCGCTGCGGCTCAACGCCGCGATCGAGCTCGGTTTCGTCAAGCAGGGCACCTCGATCACCACCCGGCTCTTGGTGCTCGACAAGGTCGATGGCGGCGATAGTCCGGTCATCGCCAAGCCGGTGAACTTTGCCGAGCTCTGCTTCCTGGTCGGCCTTTTGCCCGATCGCACGGGGCAGGTTGCTGAGCCGATCATCGCCCAAAGACCGGCGCTCCCGCTGCGGCTCGTCGGACAGCCGAGCAAACCGGTCCCGCTCGTGGTTCGGCCCGTCGCGGCCGCACCGTCGATACAGCCTCTGGCTTACCAACCGCTCGATGCGCCCGCGCCGATCGCCGAGCAGGTCGGGCACTATCTGCCTTACCGACCGAGCCGCATCGCGATCACCGGCGCAGTCGAACATCCGACGCCACTGGTGGAATCGGTCGCGATGGGCTCGATCACCGCGCCGGTGCCCGAAGCGGTGCCGCAGCTGCCTTCCGATCTTATCACCAAAGGCGTACTCTCCGCCGCGCAGACCGAGACCTTGATCTATGCCGCAAACGCCCATGCCCGCGATCTTTCGGGCAGGTTCGAGCCCGACGACAAGGGCTGCGTGCTGAAGGCGAGCGCCGAGGGCCGGACCTACCGGATGGGCTACTTCCTTGGCGACGGGACCGGTGCAGGCAAAGGCCGGCAGGTCGCCTCGGTCATCCTCGATCGCTGGGTAAGGGGCGAGCGCCGCCATATCTGGATTTCAAAGAACGAAGCGCTGCTCGAAGACGCGCGCCGCGACTGGGGCGCACTTGGGGGCCTGCCGATCGACGTCCAGCCGCTCGGGCAATGGAAGCTCGGGGTCCCGGTCGGGATGCGCGAGGGCATCCTCTTCGTCACCTATCCGACCCTTCGCTCAGGCCGCAGCGATGCGACCCGGCTCGAGCAGATCCTCGAATGGGCGGGTGACGACTTCGACGGGGTGGTCGTCTTCGACGAAGCCCACGCCATGGCCAACGCCGCGGGCGGCGAAGGCTCACGCGGCAAGGTCAAGGGATCGGAGCAAGGCGTTGCCGGAGTGCGGCTTCAGAACCTGCTGCCGCGCGCCCGCGTGCTCTATGCCTCGGCAACCGGGGCGTCAGACGTCAACAATCTCGCCTATGCGACCCGGCTTGGCCTCTGGGGACCGGAAACCGCCTTCGCCAACCGCGAGGCCTTCGTCGCCGACATTCGCGATGGCGGCATTGCCGCAATGGAACTGGTCGCCCGCGATCTCAAATCGCTAGGGCTCTACACCGCGCGAGCGCTGTCGTTCGCCGGGGTCGAATACGAGATCCTCGAACATTGCCTCTCCGTCGACCAGATCGCGGTCTACGACGCCTATGCCGAAGCCTGGGCGATCATCCATGCCAACCTGCGCGATGCACTGGCGGCGACCCGGATTGTCGATGCCGACAGCGGAGATACCCTGAACTCCGGGGCGAAGGCGGCGGCGCTCTCGATCTTCGAGGGCACCAAGCAGCGGTTCTTTGCGCAATTGCTGCTCTCGATGAAGTTGCCGAGCCTGCTACCGGCAATCGATACGACACTTGCCGAAGGCAATGCCGTGGTGGTGCAGCTCGTCTCGACTGCGGAAGCCATGCTCGATCGCCGCCTCGCCGACCTTACCGATGCCGAACGTGAAGCGCTTGAGATCGACCTTTCTCCCCGCGAATACGTGATCGACTACCTCACCAAGAGCTTTCCGGTGCGGTTGATGGCCGTGTTCAAGGACGAGAACGGCAATCCGCGCTCCGAGCCGATGGTCGACGATGCTGGCGCCCCGGTGCTGTGCCGCTCGGCGCTCGACGCGCGCGACCGAATGATCGAGCAACTCTGCGCGTTGCCGCCGATCGCCACCGCGCTCGATGCGATCATCGAGCGGTTCGGGGTCGAGCTGGTCGCCGAGGTCACCGGGCGAACCCGTCGACTGATCGTCGGACGCGACGGGCGCCAGCAGCTTCAATCCCGTAGCCCCCGTGCCAATGTTGCCGAGACACAGGCGTTCATGGACGGCTCGAAGAAGGTTCTGGTCTTCTCTGACGCCGGCGGTACGGGCCGCAGCTATCATGCCGACCTTGCGGCAAAGAACCAGGCGCGCCGCGTCCATTTCCTGCTTGAACCGGGCTGGCGCGCCGATGCCGCCATCCAGGGACTCGGGCGGACCAACCGCACCAACCAGGCCTCGGCGCCGCTGTTCCGTCCTGTCACCACCGATGTGCGCGGCGAGCGGCGGTTTATCTCGACCATAGCGCGACGGCTCGACAGCCTCGGCGCGCTAACCCGCGGTCAGCGCCAGACCGG
>DATEJH010000005.1:0-3428 GCA_035278205.1 Novosphingobium sp.
CGAACGGCCGGCCGATCGCGTCAGGCTTGTCGCCAAGGATCGACTCGAACGCATCGTTGTGAAAGGTGATGTAAGTCGGACCCCAGGCAATGGCTTTGGGAAAGCTTGAAGACAGCATCAAGCCGAGCACTGTCTTGAGCAGTTGCGGCCAGACGCTGATCGGGCCGAGCGGCGTCGCGGCCCAGTCAAAGCCGTATATTGCGTCCGCAGCTCGCCCGCCGCCCGCCAGAAAAAAGGCGCCTTCCATCAAGCTCGATCCTAGATCGGTTCGACCTTACGCCAATTGCCGGCACACGCAATGCACGGTGGCCACCCGGAATTGGCGCCCATTTGTTCGTCGCGCCGATCCCCGTCAGGCAATTCATCCGCACCACGTACTTTGAAGGAGCCGCCACGAGAATCTCCGACATCGCGCGATAGTCGGCGTTTGCGGTGGCCGGAGCGGGCGCTGCCGTGGTGCCCGTGCTGGCAGTTAGGGGCAGAGCGCCAAGGCCCAGAAACTGCGGACGGATACCGCCAGCCAAACAGCTCCCGCATGGGTCCTCCTGCTCGCGGCGCTTTGCATTTATATCGTATCACGATATAGATTCAAGTCGCGCTCCGCTTGAGGAAGCGGTCGGCACAGACTGGGAGCGCCGGATGCGACAGGGAGGGGTATAATCTCGTGTTGGACGCAATGTTGCTGCTGGTGGAAGACGAGCCCCTTATCCTGTTGGGGATCCAAGAGGCGCTCGAAGCGGATGGATACACCGTCGTAGCGGTAACGAGCGGAGCGGATGCCATTTCCGTTCTGGAGAGCCGGCATCCCGAGATAGCCGGCATAATCACAGATGTAAGGCTCGGTGCAGGCCCTGACGGATGGGAGGTATCGCGTCACGCCCGCGAGCTGCGGCCAGATATGCCCGTGGTGTACGCGACGGGAGACAGCGCCCCGGATTGGCCAGTGTACGGCGTTCCGCAGAGTATTTTGATCGCTAAGCCGTACGCGCCTGCGGATATGCTGACCGCGATTTCTTCCGTGCTGATGCGAACGGCGGGTTAGGTCCTTTCCCCACTGGGCTCTCGCCCGAACTGACGAAACGATCGAGCATGCTACACCTCGGTGGAACGCATCAGGCCCGACCGGGTTGCATGCCCTAGGCGCCCGAGGGGCAAGGGTTGGCGGCCGCGAGGGTTGCGGAGGGCGCTCGCGCTCCTACAGTAGCACATTCGAACCGCGTCCCATCAAACAAGGAGAATTGGCATCGCTTCCGGGGCCGCCCAGCTTTTGTGGACAATCCTTCTCCTTCCGTTCGCCGGCAGCCTCGCCGCCGCCCTACTACCGACGACCTCGCGCAATGCGGCCGCCTTGCTGGCGGGGGCCATCGCATTGCTGTGCGTCGGCAGCCTGGCGATGCTCTATCCGGCGGTAGCCGGTGGAGACGCAATTCGCGGCGAGCTGGAATGGCTGCCGGCATTCGGCCTCGACCTCCTGATCCGGCTCGACGGACTGACCTGGGTCTTCGCGTTTCTCGTGCTCGCGATCGGCTTTCTGGTCGTCCTCTATGCGCGCTATTACATGGCGACCGAGGATCCCGTCCCGCGCTTTTTCTCTTTCTTGCTCGCATTCATGGGCTCGATGCTGGGCCTGGTCTTGTCTGGCAATCTGATCCAGCTCGTGTTCTTCTGGGAATTGACCAGTCTGTTCTCGTTCCTGCTCATCGGTTACTGGCATCACAACGAGAGCGCACGCAGCGGGGCGCGGATGGCGCTGCTCGTCACGGCGACCGGCGGGATGTGCCTGCTGGTCGGCGTGTTGCTGATCGGCAGGATCGTCGGAAGCTATGATCTCGATGCGGTTCTAGCCGCGGCGGACCGCATCAAGGGAAGCGCGCTGTACCTTCCTGCACTGATCTTCATTCTGATCGGCGCCTTCACCAAGAGCGCCCAGTTCCCGTTCCACTTCTGGTTGCCCCACGCAATGGCCGCGCCCACGCCGGTTTCGGCGTACCTGCACTCGGCGACGATGGTGAAAGCGGGCATTTTCGTCCTCATCCGTCTTTGGCCGGTTCTCGCCGGCACCGACGCCTGGTATCTGATCGTCACTACGACCGGCCTCGCCACGCTGCTCGTCGGCGCGTGGGCCGCGATCTTTCAGCAGGATCTCAAAGGCCTGCTGGCCTACTCGACAATCAGTCACCTCGGCCTGATCACGCTGCTGCTCGGCCTCGGCAGTCCGCTGGCGGCCGTCGCGGCTATCTTCCACACGCTCAATCATGCGACGTTCAAGGCATCGCTGTTCATGGCGGTGGGTATCGTCGATCATGAAACCGGCACGCGGGACCTCAGGCGGCTGAGCGGGCTCTATCGCTTCATGCCGTTCACCGCGACGCTCGCTATGGTGGCGGCGGCGGCCATGGCTGGCGTGCCCTTGCTGAACGGATTTCTGTCTAAGGAGATGTTCCTGGCAGAAGCGCTGGAAAATCATCGCGGCACGATCATCGACGAGGCCCTGCCGTTCATCGCGACCACGGCACTGGCGCTGAGCGTCCTGTACTCGGTCCGCTTCATCCACCAGGGCTTCTTCGGTCCGGCGCCAACAGGTCTGCCGCGCGAACCTCACGAAGCGCCATTTTGGATGCGCCTTCCGGTCGAGGTCCTCGTGCTGGCATGCCTTGTCGTGGGAATAATGCCCGCAGTCACGATTGGTCCGTTTCTCCATATCGCCGTGGAGTCGGTTCTGGGAGACGCGACGCCCCGCTACAGCCTTGCTATCTGGCATGGATTCACTCGGCCGCTGGCCCTCAGCGTCGCGGCTTTGATCTTCGGGGGGGTGGGCTACGCGATCTTTCGCAACCGCTTGAACGCCTTTACCGCAGTTCCCTTGATGGGGCGGCTGAAGGGACGTCGGAGCTTTGAGGTCGTCCTGGCGCTGATCGTATCCGGTGCCCGAAGGCTGCTTGCGTTGACAGGGACCGGCAAGCTCCAGCCGCAACTCAGATTGTTGGTAATCATCGCCTGCCTTGCCGGGGTTCTGCCGTTCCTGCGGTACGGATACGAGCCTGGCGATCGGCCCGGCGTGCTGGTGGACCCAGGCTTTGCATTGATCTGGGTTGTCGGCTGCCTTTGCGCGATCGGAGCCGCGTGGCAGGCCAAATTCCACCGCTATGCCGCGTTGATTTTGATGGCCGGCGCTGGCCTCGCGAGCTGCGTCAGCTTCGTCTGGCTCTCGGCGCCGGACCTGGCCCTCACCCAGCTGCTTGTCGAGGGCGTGACGACGGTGCTCCTGCTCCTGGGCCTCAGATGGTTGCCGCAGAGGCACCCGGAGATGCTGCCCCGCACGCGCCGCTTGTCTCCCTATCGGCTGCGAAGGGGCATCGACCTGAGCATCGCGATCGCTGCCGGCGCGGGGATCGCTCTCCTTTCCTACGCGGTCATGACCCGGCCGC
>DATEJH010000006.1:0-2864 GCA_035278205.1 Novosphingobium sp.
GAGGCCGGATATTGGGACCGGCCGGCGCAGTTCCGCCCTCGGACGGCCGGGCATTGGCGCGGCGGAAGGAATCGCGGGCGCCGGAACCGCCGCCGCGGGCATCGCGGGCGCGCTGGGCGGCTTCCGATTCGACCTTGCGGACGGCCTCCTCCAGCGAGAGGCGCTCGCGGGTAATCTCGGACTCGCTTAACGGCGGATCGACGCTGCGCAGCTGCTGAATCAGCGCGGCGCGGGCCCGCTCATAGAGCGCACGACGGCTCTCGCCCGGAGCACTCGGGTCGAGGCCGGCAATGGCGCGGGCGATCAGCGGGTAGTAATCAGCCATTCTCTCATCAATGCGGGCTTACCGGTAACATCCCGTTAAGCCTCAAAGGGGTTTTGGACCAGGATAGTATCCTCGCGTTCGGGGCTGGTGGAAAGCAAAGCAATCGGGCATCCCACCAATTCCTCGACCCTGCGAACATATTTAATGGCCTGAGCCGGCAGTTCTGCCCAGGAACGGGCGTTCGCGGTCGGCTCCTTCCAGCCCTCGATGGTCTCGTAGATCGGCTCGACCCGGGCCTGCGCACCCTCGCCGGCCGGCAGATGGTCGATTTCCTTGCCGTCCAGCCGATAGCCGGTGCAGACCTCGATGGTCTCGAAACCGTCGAGGATGTCGAGCTTGGTCAGCGCCAGCCCGCTGATGCCGCAGGTGCGGACGGTTTGCCGTACCAGCGCCGCATCGAACCAACCGCAGCGGCGCTTGCGTCCGGTGTTGACGCCGAATTCCTTGCCGCGGCGCCCGATCTCCTCGCCGATCTCGTTGGTGAGCTCGGTCGGGAACGGACCCTGGCCGACCCGGGTCGTGTAGGCCTTGCAGATGCCAAGCACATAGCCGACGGCGCCCGGGCCCATGCCGGTGCCGGTTGCTGCCTGTGCCGCCACCGTGTTGGACGACGTAACGTAAGGGTAAGTGCCGTGATCGACGTCGAGCAGCGCGCCCTGCGCGCCCTCGAACAGGATTCGCTTTCCTTCGCGCCGCTTGATGTCGAGCAGCCGCCACACCGTCTCCGCATAAGGCAGCAGCTTCGGCGCCAGGGCCATCAGTTCCTTCAGGATCTCGGCGCTGTCGAACTCCGGCAAATTGAGCCCACGCCGCAGCGCATTGTGATGCGACAGCAGACGGTCGACCTTGTGCGGCAGCGTCTGGTGGTCGGCGAGATCCATCAGGCGAATGGCGCGGCGCCCCACCTTGTCTTCGTAGGCAGGCCCGATGCCGCGACGCGTGGTGCCGATCGCCGTTGCCGCGCTCGCCGTCTCGCGCAGCGCATCGAGCTCGCGGTGTAGCGGCAGGATCAGCGTGACATTCTCGGCGATGCGCAGATTGTCCGGGCTCACGGCGACGCCCTGTCCCTTCAGCCGGTCCACTTCATCCAAAAATGCCTGCGGATCGAACACCACGCCATTACCGATCACGGCGAGCTTCGAGGGTCGCAGCACGCCCGAGGGCAACAGTGCAAGCTTGTAGGTCTCGCCGTTGATGACCAGCGTATGGCCGGCATTGTGGCCGCCCTGGAAGCGCACGACGATGTCGGCCTGTTCCGATAACCAGTCGACGATCTTGCCCTTCCCTTCGTCGCCCCACTGGGCGCCGACGACGACAACATTGGCCATTTCGAAAGTCCAATCCTCAAACTTCAGAGATGAAGGCACGGCTTGCCGACGCGAGGTCCCCGTCTCGTCCGGATCGTGCTTCGCGCCCGATGCCGAAAGGCCCTCAGGGGCCGGTCGCCGGGCACCCCTCCGGATAAAGGAAGCGGGCTGTCTAGGCAAGCAAGAACAGGGGTTTTCGGGCTTACCAAAAGGTCATCAAGCCATTGATATCCCCTGAAAATCCGTTCGTGGGCGAGAACAGCTTCGCGCCCAGCTTTAGCCGATGTCCCGGCCCATCCCGCAGGGCGCGACGACGGGAGCGTTGATCGGCCCTCCGATTGCGGGAATCATGCGGTCCGGCCGGTATTTCAGGCACCGGCGGAGGGGGCTTTGCAATGCCCAAAACAACGCCGGCGACGCTTGCACTTCGCAAGCTTGGCATCGCCTTCAAGCTTCACACTTATGTCTATGATTCCACCGCCGAGCACATCGGTCTGCAGGCGGCCGAGGCACTCGACGTCGAGCCGAACCGCGTGCTGAAGACGTTGATGGTGGAAGTCGACGGCAGTCCGGTCTGCGTCGTGGTGCCCGCCAACAGCGAGATCAGCATGAAGAAGCTGGCGGCGGCGATGGACGCCAAGGCGGCGAAGATGATGCAGCCCTCCGACGCCGAGCGCATCACAGGCTATCATGTCGGCGGCATCAGTCCGTTCGGGCAGAAGAAGAAGGTTCCCGTCGCCATCGACCAGGCGGCGCTGACCCACACCACCGTGTTCGTCAATGGCGGCCAGCGCGGCCTGCAGATCGAGATCGATCCCAACGACGCCGCGCTCGCGGCCGGCGCCGTGACGCATGCACTGACGGCGTAGTCACCGAAACTCCATCCTTCGTCATGCCCGGGCTTGTCCCGGGCATCCACGTCTTTGGCTACCGCTGGAAAGGAAGACGTGGATGGCCGGGACAAGCCCGGCCATGACGGAGAGTTTAACCCCGAGTAGCCCGGCGCATACACGCAATGCATCTGCCCCATTGATGGCAGGCAAAAATCCGTGTCTCTGGCAAAGGCCGGGCGACGATTCCGGCCCGGTGCGATGGCCGGGCGGGGCTTGCTGCCGCATGAACCGGGCCCCGAATGTCTGCCTCCGAAACCACCGCCGGCGTCTCCCCGCTCCGCTGGATCGCCAACCAGCCTTATCTCCTGCTGTCCATCACCGCGCTGTGCTGGGCCGGCA
>DATEJH010000007.1:0-123994 GCA_035278205.1 Novosphingobium sp.
CCAGCTTCATCGCCTGCCTTTCGGAGGGGATTTCCGCGCGCCGGCGCGCGCACCGCCGGGCTTGCCGGTCTTCCCCCGCGCGGGGGCGGCATCGCCGCGCTTGCGCCGTTCGCCCCGCCGTTCCTTGCGGACCTGCTTGGCATGCGCCTTCGCGGCGCGCTTCTCGTCCTGCTTCGTTGGTTCGGGCGGCGAAGCGGGCAATTCGGCGCCGTCGGCCTCGTCGAAACCGAGCTGCGCCATCGAATTGGCGAAGTGCTCCGGCAGCGGGGCGGTCACGTCGAGAGGAGCGCCGTCCGGATGCTCGATGATGAGGCGCCGGGCGTGGAGATGCATCTTGCGGCTGATCGTGCCGGTCAGGAAGGCGTCCTGCCCGCCGTACTTGCCGTCCCCGACGATGGGATGACCGATCGCCGCCATATGCACGCGAAGCTGGTGCGTGCGTCCGGTCAGCGGGTGCAGCTCGACCCAGGCGGCGCGATTTCCGGCGCGGTCCAGCACGCGGTAGCGGGTGCGCGCGGGCTGGCCTTCCTTCTCGTCGACGTGCATCTTCTCGCCGCCCGTGCCCGGCTGCTTGGCGAGCGGCAGTTCGATCATGCCGTCCTGCACTTGCGGCACGCCGACTACGAGCGCCCAGTACACCTTCGTGGCCGAGCGGCCCGAAAAGCGCTTCGAGAAGAAGGCGGCGCTGCCCGGCGTGCGGGCGATGAGCAGGACACCGGAGGTGTCCTTGTCGAGCCGGTGGACGAGACGCGGCCGCGGCGCGTTGTTCGCGTCCCC
Organism: Novosphingobium sp.; assembly: GCA_035278205.1. Lineage (GTDB taxonomy): Bacteria > Pseudomonadota > Alphaproteobacteria > Sphingomonadales > Sphingomonadaceae > Novosphingobium. Next base: position 778 of record DATEJH010000007.1, read on the forward strand.
CAGCCCGCTCATGGCATAGGCGTCGAGCAGGCCGTCGACATGCTGCTTCATTCCCTGGCCACCCTGCGTCGCGAGGCCGGGCGGCTTGTTGAGCACGATCGCGGCCCGGTCCTGCGTCAGCACCATCGAGTCGGCGAGCGCGAGTTCCTCTTCGCTCAGTTCGCGGCGCGGGCGGGCGGGCTTGCCGCCGGGCCTTGCCTCGCCGCCGGGCGGTACCCGCAGGATCTGGCCCGCGCCCAGGCGGTCGGCGACATCGGCGCGCCTGCCGTCGACGCGGATCTGGCCGGTGCGGGCCCAGCGCGAGACGGTGGCGAAGCCCACCTGCGGCAGATGGCGCTTGAACCAGCGGTCGAGCCGCACGCCGTCATCGTCGGCGGCGACGGTGAACTGCCGCACGCGGCCGGGCTGCTCGTGTCCGCTCATGTCACATTCCGCACGATCGAGAGGCCCAGGAACAGGCTCATGACGCCGGCCACGACCGACATGCCGGTATAGAACGCGGCAACCCCCAGCTCACCGCGCTGGGTAAGGCTGACGATGTCGAGGCTGAACGAGGAGAAGGTCGTGAAGCCGCCGAGAACGCCAAGCGACAGCAGCAGCCGAGTGGCTTCGCCGTGGCTGCCGAAGCGGGCCAGCCAGCCGACCAGCATGCCCATCATCAGGCTGCCGAGGACGTTGACCGTCAGCGTTCCCCAAGGGAAATCGCTGGCGCGGACCGGCCCGATCGCGGCGACCCAGGCGCGGCCGACAAGGAACCGCAGCCAGGCGCCGAAACCGCCGCCAAGCGCCACCAGCAGCGACGCAGCAAGGAATGAAGGTTGAGGCATCGCGCCGCCTTAGCCGCGAATCGGCAATAATCCAATCATTGCGACACGGGTGCGCGCGGGTGGAGCTTCGCCGCCGCGGGCGTTGAATTGTGGCCGTTGTGCCACTACAATGCCCGCTTGTCGGGACCATTCGCCGTACGTTCCCGGCCTTTGCGCTTGTCTTGGGGCGGCTGCTTTGCTAACGGCCCGCGCAATCGAGCCGTGTCCTCAGAGGCTTCGGCGCTGTTATTGGTTTTCAGATTCGCGGTTCGTCTCGCCAGGAGTGATGCGGGACGGGCTCGGTTTGCTTTTTGTGAGGTGTGTCGGTTTATGCAGATTCTGGTTCGCGACAACAATGTTGATCAGGCCCTTCGTGCGCTGAAGAAGAAGCTGCAGCGGGAAGGTGTCTATCGCGAAATGAAGCTGCGCCGCCACTACGAGAAGCCGTCTGAAAAGCGCGCCCGTGAAAAGGCCGCCGCCGTGCGCCGCGCCCGCAAGCTGGAGCGCAAGCGCCTGGAGCGCGACGGCAGCAAGTAAGGGCTCGCCCCGCGATATATGCGGGGAAGGAACTCTTTCGGCGCGGCTTCCCGCTTGAACGCCGAACCTGCTTGAGCCATGAGGGCGCGGAAATTCCAGCCGCGCCCTTTGCGTATCCGCTTTCCGGGCGAATTCCGAACGAGGCCAAACGAAGATGACAGAGATCACCCGCGTCCCGCTCCAGCCGATCGCCAAGGGCGCCGTCACCAAGGTCTGGATCGGTATTGCCGCGATCGCGCTGGCTGCCGCCGGCGTGGCTTACGCGGCGCTCCCGCCCGAGGTGGACGTGCAGACGCTGACTGCCGGTTCGGGCGATTCGCCCACTCCGGAAGATGTGGTGCTCATCAACTACAAGGGCACGCTGCCGGACGGGAAGGTTTTCGACCAGGCAAAGCAGGTGCCGATGGCCCTGAATGAGGTGGTTCCCGGTTTCTCGAAGGCGCTGGTGAAGATGCAGCGCGGCGGCAAGTACAAGGTGGAGATCCCCTCGCAGCTCGCTTATGGCGACAAGGCCGTCGGCGAGATTCCGGCGAATAGCGACCTCACTTTCGAAATCGAGCTGATCGACTTCAAGAGCCGCGCCGAGATCGAGCAGCAGCAACGGATCCTGCAGCAACTCCAGCAGATGCAGATGCAGCAGGGCGGCGCGCCGGGCGCTGCCGCGCCGGGAGCGGCGGCGCCGGCCCATCCCTGATCGGCCATAGCCGCTTGATGCGGCCCGGAGCGGGTGCTAGCGCCCGCTCACAGCCTATTTTGCCGGGAGCCGCGCGCCGGCCTCTCAATCATTGAGGAACAGCCATGTCGGTGGATACCGCAACCGTGGCGAAAATCGCCAGCCTCGCCCGCATCAAGGTCACCGAGCAGGAGCTTGAGGCGATGGTGCCGGAACTCAACGGCATCCTTGCCTGGGTCGAGCAGCTCGGCGAAGTCGATGTCACCGGCGTCGAGCCCATGACCGCCGTCATCCCCAACGCGCTGCGCCTGCGCGAGGACGTGATCGACGCCGATCCGCTCACCGGCGGCGGCATCCGTGACAAGGTCCTGGCGAATGCGCCGGCGGCCGAGCACGGGTTCTTCGGCGTACCCAAGGTGATCGAGTGAGCTTGCCTGCGCTCACAATCAGAACCATTCGTCATCCCTGCGAAGGCGGGGATCCGCTTCCTTTCTGCCCTGTCGCGACAAGCGGGACCCCCCCCGCCTTCGCAGGGCGACGGATGAAGATACATGACTGACCTTACCGAACTCGGCGTAGCCGCCATCCGCGACGGCGTGGCCGGGGGTGATTTCACCGCCGTGGAAGTGGCCGAAGCGTTCAACGCGAATGTCGCCGCGGCGCAGGACGCGCTGAACGCCTTCATCCTCGCCACGCCCGAAAAGGCGATCGAGGCGGCGGCGGCGATCGACGCCAAGCGCGCCAAGGGTGAACCGCTCGGCAAGATGGGCGGCGTGCCCATCGGCATGAAGGACCTCTTCGCCACCGTCGACGTCCGGACGACCGCCGCCAGCCATATCCTCGAAGACTTTGCGCCGCAGTACGAATCCACCGTCTCGCAGAAGCTGTGGGATGCGGGCGCGGGCATGCTCGGCAAGCTCAATCTCGATCAGTTCGCGATGGGCTCCTCGAACGAGACGAGCTACTTCGGCAACGTGATCTCGCCGTGGAGGCGCAACGACGGCGGAAATGCGTCGCTGGCGCCCGGCGGTTCCTCGGGCGGCTCCTCCGCCGCCGTCTCGGCGCGGCTATGCCCCGCGGCAACCGGCACCGACACCGGGGGCTCGATCCGCCAGCCTGCCGCCTTCACCGGCATCACCGGCATCAAGCCGACGTACGGCCGCTGCTCGCGCTGGGGCATTGTCGCTTTCGCCAGCTCGCTCGACCAGGCAGGCGCGATGGCGCGAGACGTGCGTGACTGCGCGATCATGCTTGAGGCCATGGCCGGGTTCGACCCGAAGGACTCGACCAGCCTGGACCTGCCGGTGCCGGAGTGGGAAGCGAACCTCTCGGGCGATCTCAAGGGCAAGAAAGTCGGCATCCCGCGCGAGTACCGGGTCGAGGGCCTCGATGCGGACGTCGGCCGGTCGTGGGACGACGGGATTGCCTGGCTCAGGGACGCGGGCGCCGAGATCGTCGACATCTCGCTGCCACACACGAAGTACGCGCTGCCGGCTTACTACATCATCGCACCGGCGGAGGCCTCGTCAAACCTCGCGCGCTACGACGGCGTACGCTACGGATTGCGGGACCTGCCCGAAGGCGCGAACCTGCAGGACATGTACGCCGCCACCCGCGCTGCCGGCTTCGGGGCGGAGGTCAAGCGCCGCATCCTGATCGGCACCTATGTGCTTTCGGCCGGCTTCTATGATGCCTACTACACGCAGGCCCAGAAAGTCCGCACGCTTATCAGCCTCGATTTCAGGAACGCTTTGGAGAGCTGCGACGTAATCCTCGCCCCGACCGCGCCGAGCGCCGCCTTCGCATTGGGCGAGAATGTCGACGATCCGCTCAAGATGTACCTCAACGACGTCTTCGCCGTCCCCGCTTCGCTCGCCGGCCTGCCGGCAATGTCGGTTCCGGCGGGGCTCAACCGCGAGGGGCTGCCGCTCGGCCTGCAGGTCATCGGCAGGGCCTTCGACGAGCAGGGCGTGCTGAACGCGGGGCTCGCGATCGAGCAGAGGGCGGGGTTTGCGGCGAAGCCGGAAAAGTGGTGGTAAGGGACATGACTGAATCCACATACCGCATCCAGGGTGTCACCGGCGACTGGGAGGTCGTGATCGGCCTCGAGGTCCACGCGCAGGTCACTTCGAACTCAAAGCTGTTCTCCGGCTCGGCGACGGCGTTCGGGGCGGAGCCGAATTCGCAGGTCAGCCTGGTGGACGCGGCGATGCCCGGGATGCTGCCGGTGCCGAACAGGGAGTGCATCCGCCAAGCGGTGCGCACCGGCATGGCGATCGATGCGCAGATCAACAAGTGGTCGCGCTTCGATCGCAAGAACTACTTCTATGCGGACCTGCCGCAGGGCTATCAGATCAGCCAGCTCTATCACCCGCTGGTGGGCGAGGGCTCGATCGAGATCCAGCTTGACGACAAGGATCCCGAAGGCTCGACCAAGACCATCGGCATCGAGCGCATCCACGTGGAGCAGGACGCGGGCAAGCTGATGCATGATCAGCACCCGACGATGTCCTATGTCGACCTCAACCGCTCGGGTGTGGCGCTGATGGAGATCGTCAGCCGCCCGGACATGCGCTCGCCGGCCGAAGCAGGGGCCTACCTCTCGAAGCTGCGGACGATCCTGCGCTATGTCGGCTCGTGCGACGGCAACATGGACCAGGGTTCGATGCGCGCCGACGTCAATGTCTCGGTGCGCCGGCCGGGCGAGCCGTTCGGCACCCGCACCGAGACGAAGAATGTCAATTCGGTGCGCTTCGTCATGCAGGCGATCGAGCACGAGGCGAACCGTCAGGTCGATGTGCTCGAAAGCGGCGGCAAGATCGTGCAGGAAACTCGCCTGTTCGACCCGAACACCGGCACCACGCGCTCGATGCGTTCGAAGGAAGACGCGCACGATTACCGCTACTTCCCCGATCCGGACCTGCTGCCGCTCGAACTCGATGATGCGTTCCTCGAAGAGTGCCGCAACTCGCTGCCCGAGCTGCCGGATGCGAAACGCCATCGCTACGAGAACGAGCTGGGCCTTTCCGCCTACAATGCGGGCGTGCTCACCGCCGAGGTGGAGACCGCGCGCTGGTTCGAACGGCTGCTTGGCGAATGCGCCAAGGCGCAGGACAAGCAGCCGGCGGAAGTGGCAAAGCAGGCATCGAACTGGCTGATTTCAGAGTTGTTTGGCGCACTCAACAAGCTTGGCAAGTCGCTGGAGGATTCGCCCGTCACTCCGGAAAAGGGTGCGGAGCTGCTGGCGCTGGTGGGCAAGGGCACGATCTCCGGCTCGATCGCCAAGCAGGTGCTTGAGATCATGCTGGAGACGGGCGATGGCGCCGCGGAGATCGTCGAGCGCGAGGGCCTCAGGCAGGAATCGGATTCCGGCGCGATCGAGGGCGCGGTCGACAAGGTCCTGGCCGGCAATGCCGACAAGGTCGAGCAGTACAAGGGCGGCAAGGAGGCCCTTTTCGGCTTCTTCGTCGGCCAGACGATGAAGGCGATGCAGGGTAAGGCCAACCCGCAGGTGGTGAACGAGGTTCTGAAGGCGAAGCTGGGCTGATCGATGTCTTTCCCGGCTTCCTTCCGGCTTGTCCTGGGGTGAACATAACCTGGGTTAGTTCGATTTCCCGCTGCTGCGAACACAACATGTCCTCAGGCCCGAACGAGAGCCTGAGGGACATTCATGAGCTTGCGGCACCGACTCAAGGCTAGATTGATCCGGCTTCTGGTGCCGCTCGCAAAGGCGCTCAGAATCGCCGAGCGGCTCGACATGGAAGAACGGATGAGCATCCTGTCCGGGCGCTTTACTTCCCTTGGGACCGGCGGCCATCTCGATCCGACGATCTATGTCAGCGACCCGCGCTCCGTTTCCATCGGTAACAACGTCTTCATCGGTTCTACCACCTACATCGTTTCGGGAGGCGGCCTGCAGATCCACGACAACGTGCATATTTCCAGGCGTGTTACGATCTACTGCTCGGATCACAAGTTCCGCGGATCCGAGGCCCTGCCGTTCGGGCCAAGCCGAGCCTGGAAGCCGGTGGTCATAGAAAAGAACGTCTGGATCGGCATGAACGTGTGCATATTGCCGGGCGTGACCATCGGCGAAGGGGCGATCGTGGGAATGGGGGCGGTTATCGCCAAGGACGTTCCCTCCTTCGCCATCGTGGGGCAGAATGCCTACCGGGTGCTGGGCGAGCGAGACCGCCAGGCCTACGCCGAGGCTGAAAGCCGGTCGCATTATGGCGGGCCGAACGGGCGCGTCCTTCCGCCCTCGGAAGTGGCTGCCTTCAAGCCCACCGGCCGAAAACGGCGGCCGCGCATGTGCTTTGTCGTGACGACTGGCAGGTCCGGCAGCACCTCGTTCGCCAGGATCTTCGAAAACCAGCGCGAGGTGTCTGCCCGGCACGAGCCGAGACACCCGATGATTAAGCTGTCGAGGGATTACGCCCACGGCCAGATAAGCTATCCGGAACTGGTCCGGGAACTCGAAGCCATGTTCCTGGATGGCTCGGTCTATGATCCCGGCCTCCTGCGCATCGAGTCGGATCAGAAATACTTCAACGTCATTCCCGCGCTGGCGGAGATTTTCCCCGACGCAAAGTTCGTATGGCTCATCCGATCCGCGGAATCCGTCCTGTCCTCGATCGTCGGGCGCGCCTGGTATGCGGACGAGCGGCATCCGGTATTCAGTAAGGTGCCCCGATACTGGCACGACTTCCGGGTCCAGGGAGACCGCGTACCCGATGGCCCCGGCGCGCGTTGGGACGGGATGACCCAGTTCGAGAAGTGCTGCTGGTACTGGGCCTACGTCAACCGGACCATAGAGCGGGATCTGCGCCTGCTGCCCGACAGCTGTCGGTTCACCCTGCGGCTCGAAACGATGGACGGTCAGGTGCAGGAACTGCTCGAATTCCTGGACCTTCCCCGCCTCGGCGTCGTGCCGAAGTGCTCCAACCAGGCGTTCTACGCCAAGCATGGGCGTGAGAAGTGGTCCAGCGAAGAGCTCGCCGCCTACGACCGGTGGTGTTCGCCCCTGATGGACAAGTATTACGGCAGGGCCGTCTGACGAGCGGCGATCCCTAATCCCCGCGCCGCGTCCCAGTAAGCTCCATCTCTCCGAACATACCGGCTTTCACGATCCCGGTGAGCCTGTCGCCTTCGATCGTGGCGGTGCAGTCGAGGTCCATCGGCATCGGCATGGTCATCTTCATACGCCAGCGCAGGGTGTTGCCGGAAATACGCCCGTCCCCGATCTCCATGGAGCCCAGGTCGCCCGTGATCCGGCCGGTGAAGCTGTCGCCGCTGTCGGGCACGATGGTCAGCACGCCTTTCTGGTCGCCAAGCGGGGTTTTCGTTACGCAATCGTAGCTGCCGGCAAGTGCCATTCCCGGTCCTCCTTCGGTTATCGCGCCCCGGCGTCGGCCGAGGGCGCTTTGCGGATCTCGACCGGCAGGCCGATCGCTTTCAATTGCGGCTCGACGATCTTGCGATCCCCGACGACCACGAACGTCATCCCTGCCGGGCGCAAGTACCGGTTCGCCGCCGCCGAGATCGCATCCGCGCCGATCGCGCGGAATTTCGCCGCCAGCGTCTGGTAGAAATCTTCGGGCCGGCCCAGCATCTCGTTCTTGCGGATACCGGCCTGAACCGCGGCATTGGTTTCGAACTGGTTGGGCAATTCGCGGATGGTGCCTTCGGTGACGCGCTGCAGTTCTTCGGCCGTGATCGGCTTCGCGTCGGGAAAGGCGCGCATGTCGGCAATGATGGAGGTTATGGCATCGCCGGTGCGGTCGGCCTGGACCGGTGCCGCCACCAGGAACGTGCGAGGACCGACCGGCTGCGAGACCTGGCTGGAGACGCCATAGCTCCAGCCCTTCTCCTCGCGCAGGTCCTTGTTGAGGCGCGAGAGGAAGTCGCCGCCGAGCACGTCGTTGGCAAGGCCAAGGTCCTCCTTGTCGGGGGTGCGGCCGTTGATCGGCAGGACGCGGCCGGCCATGATGACCGATTGCGGCGAGTTGGGGCGGTCGATCAGGACGATCCTGTCTCGCGCCGGCGGAATGGCGGCATCCAGCGGCTTGACCGGAGCCGCGCTCGCCGGAGCCTTCCAGGCGCCGAAGGCGCGCTCCAGCAGGGGCTGTAGTTCCACCATCGTGATGTCGCCGACCACCGTGATCCGCGCCAGATCGGGACGGAGCCACTTGCCGTGGGCTGCCCGCAGGTCCGCAGGCGTGAGCGCGGCAAGCGATGCGGCATTGCCGAGGCCGTCGGTGGGCTGCGCGTAAGGATGATCCCCGAAGAGGCTGGCACCCAGGGCCCGCAGCGCAAGATCGCTCGGCGTCGAGAGGTGCTGCGCCAGTTCGGCCTGAGCCTGCGCCTTGAGCCGCGCCACTTCGGCGGGCGCGAAGGCCGGGTGCAGCACCACGTCCGCCATGAGGTCCAGCGAAGGCGCGAGATTGGCGGAGAGGGCCGAAAGGCTCACGCTGCTGGTGTCGAGCGAGCCGTCGATCATGATCCGCGCGCCCAGCCGCTCCTGCGCTTCCGCGATCTCGGTGGCATTGCGCGTGGCCGTGCCTTCATCCAGCATGTCGAGCATCAGGCCCTGCGTGCCGGGCTTGTCCAGCGCGTCGGCGGAATAGCCGGCGTTGAAATCGAGCGTGAGTTCCAGCTTCGGAATAGCGGTGCGGCGCGCCAGGGTGACGGGAATGCCGTTGGAAAGCCTGGCGTGCTCGAGGCGGGGGAAGGCGAGCTCGCCCACGGCCTGCACCGGCGGCGGGCTCCGCCGCGGAGCGGGCGGCAGGGGCGGGGTCTTGAGGTGCGGGTCCGGCTTGGGCGCGGGGTGATCGGCCTCGTCTCCCCAGCCGCCCATGGTGTCGCCGCTTTCGGTGCGCTCGCCCGGCACGACATCGAGTTCGTAAACCGGACGCGACAGCCACTTGTTGAGTGCCGCTTTGACCTGCGCCGGCGTCAACGACGCCATCGCCTCCAGGTCCTGCTTGTAGTGGGCCGGATCGCCGGAATAGACCTGCCCTTCGGCCAGCGTGGCCCCTTTGCCGGAGAAGCCGCCGACGCGTTCCAGGCCGCCGATTTCGCCCGAGAGCATGCTCACGACGGCGCGGCGTACTTCGTCCTCGCTGGGCCCTTCGCGCAGGTAGTCGGCGACCACCTTGTCGAAAGCGGCTGCGGCGGTCGTGCGGTCGACACCCGGCTTCACGTCCATCGTCATCTGGAGGAAGCTGAGTTCCTGGAATACCTGGTCGTAAGCGGTAACGGCCACGGCGAGCTGCTTTCCGCGCACCAGCGCGTTGTCGAGCCGCGAACTGGCGAGGCCGCCCAGAATGTGCAGGCCGATCTTCAGCGCCGGCGTATCCGGGTCGTTGATGCCGGGAGCGGTCCAGTTGCGGGTCAGGCGCAGGACCGGGATCTGGTCCCTGATGTCGCGTTTGATCGGGGCGGGCAGAGTGACGGGGCCTGCCAGGACCGGCTTGATCTCAGGCCCCCGTGGAATGTCGCCGAACCACTTCTCTACCTTCGGGCGTGCGGTCGCGGCGTCTATGTCGCCGGAAAGGACAAGGACGACGTTGTTGGGCCCGTAGTGATCGGTGAACCACTTGCGCACGTCCGAAAGCGTGGCGGCGTCGAGGTCCGCCATCGAGCCGATCGTGGCGTGGCGGTAGGGATGGCCGACCGGCAGCAGGCCTTCAGCCTGGGCATAGTCGAACAAGCCGTAGGGCTGGTTGTCCCCCTGCCGCTTTTCGTTCTGCACGACGCCCCGCTGCTTGTCGAGCTTGTCCTGGGTGACGGCGGGCAGCAGCCAGCCCATGCGGTCGCTCTCCATGAACAGCGCCAGGTCGAGCGCGCCGGTGGGAACTGTCTCGACGTAATTGGTGCGGTCGTACCAGGTCGAGCCGTTGGTCGGCGTGGAGCCGGCGGCCAGCAGCGGCACGTCGAAATCGGGCACATTGGCCGAGCCGCCGAAGAACAGATGCTCGTAGAGATGGGCAAAGCCCGTCTTGCCGCGCGGCTCGTTCTTGGAGCCGACCTTGTAGTAGAGCGTGACGCCGACGATCGGCGCCTTGCGGTCGGTATGGACGATGGTCGTGAGGCCGTTGGGCAGGACGAACTTTTCGAAAGGAATGTCGACCCTGGCGACGAGTTGCTCCGGCGTGGCGGGCTGGGCGGCTAGGGTCTGCGCCGTCGGCCGCGCCGGGGCGGCTGGCGCCGTGGAAGCTGTGGCCGAGAGGAGAAGAGCGGCGGCGAGCGCGACGGCGCTCGTGACGGAAGGGAGTCGCATGGCCTGAGGTCTAGCACGATGCCTGCCCCTGGCCAGAGCGAGCTGCCCCGTTTCTCCCATCCCCGTGATGGTTTATCCGATTTCCGGCGCACCGGAATGGCAGGCGGCGCAATCTTTGGCGAGCCGAATAAAAGCTCGAAATCAGAGGGTTGGCCCGCGCCTGCGAAGCGGTTCCCGGCGAAAAGGGGTTAACGGTAAATTCGCGATCGCCGCCGGCAACAGCGGCGCGAACGCGAACAATTACTCGCCCGCGCGCGTCAACGGCTCGAACGTCGTTCGGCAGCACGTTTGCGTATTTTAAACTACGGCAATCCGCCGATCGACTATTCCGAACCGGGCGTGAGCATTCTTTCGACCAAGGGAGACAAGGATTCGGCGCCGGACACCATCGGCGTCCACTGATTCACGCGGGAAGAAGCGTGACGGGGAGGGCTGCTCGCGGGGCAGCGCGGGCCGCCCTTACGTGTCGTTGACCACGGACAATTGAATCCTTGCCGCAAGGTCCCAAATGATCCCTCGCCGAGGATTCTCGCAGCAATGCTTGTGTTGCCAAAGTGCAACACTATATCGTCCGGGTCAGGAGGCACGAAATACCATGAATCTCGAAAAGTTTACCGACCGGGCCAAAGGATTCCTGCAGGCGGCACAGACCGTCGCGATCCGGCTGAACCATCAGCGCATCAGCCCCGAGCACGTGCTCAAGGCACTGCTCGACGATCCCGAGGGCATGGCTGCGGGGCTGATCAGGCGTGCCGGCGGCAATCCCGAGTACGCCACGGAGGAACTGGACAAGGCTCTGGGCAAGCTCCCGGCGGTTTCGGGCAGCGGGGCGCAAGGGGCGCCCGGCCTCGACAACGATGCCGTGCGCGTGCTCGACGCGGCCGAGCAGGCGGCCGGCAAGTCCGGCGACAGCTACGTCACGGTCGAGCGGCTGCTGCTTGCCCTTGCGCTCGCCACGACCACGGCGGCCGGCCAGGCGCTCAAGGCCGCGAACGTCACCCCGCAGTCGCTGGAAGCGGCGATCACCGAACTGCGCGGCGGCCGGCGAGCCGATACTGCCAATGCCGAGCAAGCCTACGACGCGATGAAGAAATACGCGCGCGACCTCACCGAGGCGGCGCGCGAGGGCAAGCTCGACCCGGTGATCGGCCGTGATGAAGAGATCCGCCGCACCGTGCAGATCCTCGCCCGCCGCACCAAGAACAACCCCGTCCTCATCGGCGACCCCGGCGTCGGCAAGACCGCCATCGTCGAGGGCCTGGCGCTGCGCATCGCCAATGGCGACGTCCCCGACAGCCTCAAGGACCGCAGCCTGATGGCGCTCGACATGGGCGCGCTCATCGCCGGCGCCAAATACCGCGGCGAGTTCGAGGAACGCCTCAAGGCCGTGCTCGACGAGGTGAAGGGCGCAGAGGGCGACATCATCCTCTTCATCGACGAGATGCACACGCTGATCGGCGCGGGCGCTTCCGAGGGGTCGATGGACGCGGGCAACCTGCTCAAGCCGGCGCTGGCGCGCGGCGAGCTGCATTGCATCGGCGCGACCACGCTCGACGAGTACCAGAAGTACGTCGAGAAGGACGCCGCCCTGCAGCGCCGCTTCCAGCCCGTTTATGTCGGCGAGCCGACGGTCGAAGACACGATCTCGATCCTGCGCGGGCTCAAGGAGAAGTACGAGCTGCACCACGGCGTGCGCATCACCGACGGCGCGATCGTGGCGGCGGCGACGCTTTCCAACCGCTACATCTCCAACCGCTTCCTGCCCGACAAGGCGATCGACCTCATGGACGAGGCCGCGAGCCGCATCCGCATGGAAGTGGAAAGCAAGCCCGAGGAGATCGAGGCGCTCGACCGGCGCATCATCCAGCTCAAGATCGAGGAATCGGCGCTCGCCAAGGAGACCGACACCGCCTCTGCCGACCGGCTCAAGGCCCTGCGCGAGGAGCTCGGCAACCTGGAGCAGCAGTCGAGCGAGCTGACCACGCGCTGGCAGAACGAGCGCGACAAGATCGCCGCCGAGGGCAAGCTGAAGGAACAGCTCGACCAGGCCCGGATCGAACTCGACCAGGCGCAGCGATCGGGCGATCTCGCACGCGCGGGCGAACTGTCCTATGGCACGATCCCGGCGCTGGAGAAGCAGCTCGGCGAAGCGCAGGCCCAGTCCGCCAACGCCCTTCTTCGCGAGGAAGTTACCGAGGATGACATAGCCTCCGTCGTCAGCCGCTGGACCGGCGTGCCCGTCGACAAGATGCTTGAAGGCGAGCGCGAGAAGCTGCTGCGCATGGAGCAGGTGATCGGCCGGCGGGTGATCGGACAGGCGCAGGCGGTCGAGGCGGTCTCGAAGGCAGTCCGCCGCGCCCGCGCCGGCCTGCAGGACCCGAACCGGCCGCTGGGCTCGTTCCTGTTCCTCGGCCCCACCGGCGTCGGCAAGACCGAGCTCACCAAGGCGCTCGCCGGCTTCCTTTTCGACGATGACACCGCGATGGTGCGCATCGACATGAGCGAGTTCATGGAAAAGCACGCCGTCGCACGCCTGATCGGCGCGCCTCCGGGCTACGTCGGCTACGAGGAAGGCGGCGTGCTGACCGAAGCGGTGCGGCGCCGGCCTTACCAGGTCGTGCTGTTCGACGAGGTGGAGAAGGCACACAGCGACGTCTTCAACGTGCTCCTGCAGGTGCTGGACGACGGCCGCCTTACCGACGGGCAGGGCAGGGTGGTGGATTTCACCAATACCCTCATCATCCTGACCAGCAACCTGGGAAGCCAGTACCTTGCCAGCCTGGCCGACGGGCAGGACGTGGACAGCGTCGAGCCGCAGGTGATGGAAGTCGTGCGCGCCCATTTCCGCCCCGAGTTCCTCAACCGCCTCGACGAAATCGTACTGTTCCACCGCCTTGGCCAGGAACATATGGCCCCCATCGTCGACATCCAGGTCGGCCGCGTCCAGAAACTGCTCAAGGATCGCAAGATCACCCTCGACCTTACCGATGCAGCCAAGCGCTGGCTCGGCCGGGTCGGCTACGATCCGGTCTATGGCGCAAGGCCGCTGAAGAGGGCGGTGCAACGCCATCTGCAGGACCCGCTGGCGGAGAAGCTGCTTGCCGGAGAGATCCCGGACGGCTCGACCGTGCGGATCGACGAGGGGGATGGAGCGCTCGCGATGAGAGTGGGGTGAATGAGAAAGGGCGGGATCTCGCGATCCCGCCCTTTTCATTCTCCCGGCGCCCAGGCGTTTATTGGGCGCCGCCTAAGATGTCCGCGAGCTTTACCCGTGCTCCGACGAAGAAGAACCGTCCCACGGCGCTGATCGGGGTGTTGAGACCAGTCGCCGCGCTTCCGTAGTTCAGCACTGCGAAGGAAGGCTTCTGGTTGAACAGGTTGTTCACCCCGCCGTAGAACTCGAACCGCTCGCTCGCCGCGAACCTGAAGCTGAGATCATGCGAGAAGCGGGCGTTGTACTTCAGGTATTCAGGCGCGACTACGTCCGGGTTGTTCGCGATCGTCTGGCGATCGAAACGATAGGTCTTTGATGCGTAGTTGACCTGCCAGTCGAGGCTGAGGGGACCGCTTTCCCACGTCAGGTCGGTGGTGATCTGGAATTTGGGCGCTCCGGGCAAATAGGCCTGGTTCACCGGGTCGGCGCCGGGGACCGGCACGAACTTCAGTTCATTGAGGTAGTTGCCGACTAACCGGAGGCCGAACGTGCCAGCGCTTTCAGTAGGCTGTCGATAGCTGACGGTGAAATCGAGGCCGGAGGTCTTGAAGTTCGCCACGTTGAACGGGCGCAGCGCGAAACCGTTGATCAGGCCGGCATTGGCCCCGCCGTTCTGCCGCATGATCAATGCGCAGTATGGATTGTCCAGGCTGGCCTGGTCGACGCAGAGCGCGGCCAGTTCTCCGGGGCCCGCGGTGTTGATGGCATTCCTGATCGTGATGTCATACCAGTCGGCCGTAATCACGAGGCGGGGAACGAAACCGGGCTGAAGAACGACGCCGGCCGTCAGCGTCTTTGCCGTCTCTTCGCGCAGCAAAGGATTGCTGGTGACGATGCCCAGCGTTCTGCCGCTGCTTACCGCGCTGAAGTTCGCGGGGTCGCTGACGCCAAGACTGCTGAGGAGCGCCTGGCAATTTGCCGCGCGGTACTGCGTGCCGTTCTGCTGATTTGGGGCGAAGCATGGGTCGTTGACAGGCTGTGCCGTCTGAACGGTCGCACCAAAGAGCTCGTTGATGTTGGGCGCGCGAACGGCCTTGGAGTATGACCCTCGCAAGGCAATGTCGCGTACCGGGGCCCAATTGCCGCCGAACTTCCATGCCGAAGTGGAACCGATCGTCGAGTAATCGGAATAGCGGAATGCGCCGTCCACTTCCAGGCGGTGCGCGAACGGCATGTCCGCAAGCAGCGGCAGGTTGACTTCCGCGAAGGCTTCCCAGACGTCGAAATCGCCTTTCGCATTGCCGAGCACGTTGGCGTAGGTGAGACCCTGCTGCACCAGAGGATCGGGAACGAAGCTGCTTTTCTCCTTGCGGTATTCACCGCCCAGGGCAAAACCGATCGGACCGCCCGGCAATTCGAGCATCCCTTTGGTGGTGCCGGTCAATGCGCCGCTGATGACGTGCTGGGTAAGTTTCGAGCGGTCAGTAGTGTCAGCCTTTATCCAGTCGATCGCCGCCTGCGAGGCCACGCCTTCGCCGAAGATGTTGAGCGGCACGCATTCGCCGGGCGAGAACGTCGTCGGGGGAATGGGCGCCCGCGTATAGACGCCGGGCTGGAACGGCACCCAGTTCGGATCCAGGTTCGACCGGCAGGTCACACCCCCGTTTCCGTCGCTTACCGCGTCAATGGCCGCATAGAATCGGTCGGAGAGGATGTTGTTCACATAACGGTTGGCAATTTTCGTGCGGCCGAAGACGTAAGACAGGTCGTAGGAGAGATTGGGCGAAAGTTCGCCTTTTGCGCCGATCACGGTGCGGATGGTCTGACGACGCACATCCTCGCCGCGGCGGCCGAGATCGAAGTTGTCGCGGTTGACGAGAACGCCCCCGGCGAAGGGATTGATGAAGGGGCGAACCGCGTCGGGAATGTAAGGATTGTCCGCCGGAACGAACAGATAATAATCGAATGTCGGCTGGCCGAGGGAGAACGACCGCGTATCGGCGTATTTGCCCTCTGCGTAGAGCGTGAAAGCTTCGCTGAAATCGAAGTGCGCCAGGGCACTCACGATGTCCCGGTTGATCCGGGGGAGAAGATCGTTGCCATAATCGGAGACGAGCGTGCCGCTGCCGCCCCGCTGATAGAACGGCGGCACGAACGCGCCGTGATCGAACGGCAGGCCCTGAGCCCCGTAGAAGTCGGGCACAAGGTCGAAATTGACATCGATGCCGCCTTCGCGCGAGGTATCGAAATAGCGCACGTTATCGAGCGGAATGTAATCGGGGACGCCATCGTTGGTCCCGGTCAAACCGTCTGTGTCGGCGGGGTTGAGATAGAAGCCGACCTGGTTCGCGCCATCGTAGCGCTTGCGCTGATGCTGGCTCAGGCGGTCTTCCTCGCCGTGCTCCCAGGCAATCGCGAAGTTGCCTCGCCCCTGCGCGAAATTGTGCCCGGCCGTGAGCGCGATCAACCGCTGCCCCGCATCGCCCTGGCTGGAAATGCCGGTCTGGACGCGCGCGGTCACGCCTTCGAAATTCTTCTTCTGGATGAAGTTCACGACCCCGGAAACGCCGTCTGCGCCATATATTGCCGAAGCACCGCCGGTGAAGATTTCCACGCGGTCGACCAGATCGGCAGGGATGGTGTTGACATCGACCGCCTGAAGACCCGCAAGCCCTGCGATGTGACGCCGCCCGTCGACAAGCACGAGCGTCCGTTCGATGCCCAGGTTGCGGAGGTCCAAGAGGTTGAGACCCGTGGTGCCGATACCGGCCCGACTGCCGCTCAGGTCATATGAGCCGAAGGACCCCTGTAACGCGGGTATCGTCTGGAGGTAGGATGTCAGATTTGTGGTGCCGGAGTCGACGATGTCCTCATCCGAAACGGTCACCACCGGATTAGGCGCATCGAGCTCCGGACGTGGAATCCGCGATCCGGTGACGATTATCGCGCCTTCATCCGATGCATCCGCCGGCTGCGCTTGTGCCAAGGTGGAGCTTGCCGTCAGAGCCGCGAGGCAACTGGTGCTTTGCAGCATTACCTGTTTTACATTGAATCTCACTTGCCGCCCCCTGCAGTTTGCCCATGTCTCAGAAGGCCGTTATCGGTCTTCGCTCTAGCCCAGCGAAGAAGATGGCTACCCGCCTGAAGTTCGGGTGGACGGCTATCCGATTATCGTGAATTTTGTGTTTACATCATCAGGCCGCGCTGATCCGTCATTCCTTCGAATCTGCGTGAGGCAAAAAGGAGAAGGGCGCTCCCATCAGGAACGCCCTTTCCTTGCCCTCTGATATGAATTCAGAACTTAACGCGGGCACCCGCGTAGAAGTAACGGCCGAATACATCATATTCCTGAGCCGTCTCGGTACCGATCTGCCCGGAGGCGGTGAGCCCGTTCGGCAGCAAGGGCGGTTTAATGTCGAACGCATTGTCGACGCCGACGTACATCTCCAGTCTCTGAGCCTCGTCAACCGTAAACTGCGCCTGGAAGTCGTTGTAGAACTTCGACGGGACATTGTTGATTTCCGGATCGGGCGCCGTCGCCGGATCAAGCGTATCCTTAATCGAACTGTAGTAGCGGGCCGTCCAGGAGAGCCGGAAAGAGTCTATGCCGTAGGTTGTGGTAACGGAGAAGCGGTCTCGGAAACCAGATCCGAGGCGCTCAGCGTTGAAGTCCTGCAACTGTCCCTTCTCGTTGATATAGGGCGAGGCGTCGGAGGGCTTGCGCTTGTGTTCCAGCAGGTGCGTCCAAGTGCCGTCGATCCCCAGGGTTCCGAAATCAAAGTCCCGCTGGTAGGCCAGCGACACGTCGATGCCGCTGGTCAGAAATCCTCCGGTATTAATGTTGATCGCGTCGACCCGGGTCAGATACCCAGAAGGCAGACGGAAAACCAGCGCACAGGCAGGGGAGTTCTCGTCCAGCAAGCACTCCTTGACCGAGTCTTCTCGCGGAGCCGCGTTGATCGCTCCGTCTACCTTGATGCGGTACCAGTCAACGGTGAGTGAAAGGCCCGGCGCAAAGGTTGGAGTGACAACTGCACCAGCGGTCCACGTCTTTGCCGTTTCTTTCCGGAGGTTGGGATTTCCGCCGTCGAAGCCGTTGATCGACTGAATCTGCACCGTCGAATACGTAAAAGCGCCTCCCGGATTGGCTGCCAGGAAAGAGGCGACTCCGGAAATGTCACGGCATGCGGCGTCGAACTCGCCCGTACTCGTTGCGGTTACCCCGTTGCACGGGTCGAGCGTAAGCGTTCCCGGGAAAGTCTCGGACTGCGTCGAGAACAGCTCTCCGATATTGGGGGCACGGCTCGCGCTGGAATACAGCGTGCGGAAGCGGATGTCGCGGCTTGGCGCCCAGTCTGCGCCGGCCTGCCACGAGAAAACGCTACCGATCGTCGAGTAGTCATCATAGCGGGCCGCGCCTCTCACTCCAAGGTAGTGAGCGAAAGGTTGCTTTGAGAGCAGCGGGACGTCGATTTCGCCATACACGCCCCAGACATGATATTTGCCTCTCGTGTCGGACAGGAAGTTGCCGAGGGTATTGCCTGCGTTGGTGTTCGCGTCCCAATCGTCGACACTTTTCTCACGACGGTATTCCGCGCCAACAGCCACTCCGACATCGCCACCCGGCAATTGGAACAATGTGCCGTTCAGGGTGCCGGAAACGACGTGCTGTTCGAGCTTGGTCCGCAATTCGGACACCAGGTTTCCGCCATTGCGCACATATGCGATTGCTTCGGGATTTGCCGTGCCGGCACCGAAGATGTTCAGGGGCACGCATCCCTCGGCTCTGGCCGCTGCGCTGCGGCAGACGATCTGTCCGCCAAGGAGGACGGCGTCGAGAGCATTGGTAATGCGGTCGGTAGCCACAGTCTCAGAACTGGTGCGTTCACGTGTCTGGCCGTACACGTAGGAAACGTCGTAAGACCAGTTGGTCATGACATCGCCTTTCAGGCCGACCACCCCACGGTAGAAGTCGCGAGTGTTGCGATTGCTGCGGTCGAAGACATCGTTGAGACGACGTCGGAAGGCGATGAACGACACGTCGTTGGTCGCGTCTCGATCGGAGTTGCGAGCAGCGATCTCGGCCGCGATGGGCGCGGGAATGAAGGGGTTGTCGATCGCCAGTCCGCCCACGATGTCGATCGATCCGGCCCCGTCGATATTGGGATCACCACCAGCCATCGGATAGGGCTCAAGCCGCGAGGCCGATTTGGTGCGGCCATACTGTGCGTTCGCATAAAACGTGGCCGAATCCGAAAAATCGTAGGTCAGCCCGCCGCTGAAAAGATAGCGCTTGAGCGGAACTGTAAGGCGACGGAAACCGTTGCGATTGAAGCCATCTTCGTTCTGGACGAACCCCTGCTTCAGATTGCCGTTAGCGTCGAACGTATAGTCGTTGCCGAAAATTGCTCCGCCAGTCGGCGAAGAGCCGGTTTGGTCAAAAATGCTGCCGTTGAGATTGAAGGCGCCTTGTGGGGCGAATGTGCTGCGTCCGAACACGTCGTTCGCTGAAAAAGAGCGCTGCCGCGACAGCAGTCCCTTGTCGACGTCGTACACGCCGTTGACCCAGATGTTGCCGGCGCCGCCGCCGAAATCGGTACCTACGGTGGCACTGAGCCGATACTTATTGCTGTCCCCGCGGCTGCTGATTCCGTTCTGCGCGCGCAATTCCACGCCGGTAAAGCGATCCTTGAGGATAAAGTTCACCACGCCCGCCATCGCGTCCGAACCATAAACGGCCGATGCGCCGCCGGTAATCGTCTCGACCCGCTCAACGAGATCGGTCGGGATCATGTTGATGTCCACAGCCGCCGTGCCGCCGGAACCTGCAACGACGCGTTTGCCGTTGATGAGCACCAGCGTGCGATCTTCACCCAGGCCGCGCAGGTCGAGCAGGTTAAGGCCGTTACCGGCCACCGAGAAGTTGGTGTTTCCGGCGCTGACGCCTGTGGAAAAGATCGGCTGGCGCCTCAGCGTTTCAGAAATGTTCGTCTGGCCGGTTCGTTCGACGGCCGCCGCGCTGATTACATTGATCGGGGTCGGCGCCTCAAGCTCGGTACGAGAAATGCGCGTACCTGTGACGATGATGACGTCGGCAGGAGCTTCGTCGGTTTCGGCTGGCTGCGGAGCAGGCGCCTCTTGCGCCTGTGCGGCGGTGGCGTACAGGACGGCGACTGCGGAAACGCAGGTTGCGCTCCGCAGTGCGGCTTTCTTGAAGGATGTTTTCACTGTTGCGTGTCCCTTGTTTTGGTTCACCCGACAGGTGCGTGACCAATCCCGACGGGCAACCCGGATGCGGGCAGAACAGGCGCATGGCGCATGCTGCTGCCACGGCCGTGATCCTTGCGCTAGCGAGGTCCGCTTTCAATGCATTTCGCTGAGATGCAAAATTGTGGGGGCGAGGTGTGGTCACCTTGCAACACTATTGTGGCCTTGGTGGAAGGGTTGCCGCGGGTCCAAGTGATCTCAACCGCTTAGAGCCCGCAACGGAAGTGCCTGGAGGCCATTCAGCGGCGAAGGAAATGTTGTCGGCGGGATCGCTCCGGTGAAATGCTGTTGCCCTCGCGGGGCGGAGTGCCGTAACCGCATTGACCCTTGGCGCTGTCGCTTTTAACCGTGCGCTTAAATCGGGCTCGGAACCTGGAGTGCAGGGGGCGGTTGGACGCCCCGATGAAGAGGGAATACGCAGATGAATCTCGATAACGCCGCCGCCGTGGTTACCGGCGCTGCTTCCGGCCTTGGCGCGGCGACGGCGCGGGCGCTGGCCGGCAGGGGCGTGAAGGTCGCGATCTTCGATCTCAATGCCGGGGCGGGCGAGGGCCTGGCGAAAGAGATCGGCGGCATTTTCTGCGAGGTGGACGTGACGGACGATGCCAGCGTCGATGCCGGCTTCGCAAAAGCACGCGCGGCGAACGGGCAGGAACGCATCCTCGTCAACTGCGCGGGCATCGCGCCGGCCGCCAAGACCGTGGGCAGAAACCGCGAAACCGGCCAGCCCCGGGCGCACGACATGGCGTTGTTCGAAAAGGCCGTCGCCATCAACCTGGTCGGCACATTCCGCTGCATCTCCCGGTCGGCGGCAGGGATGGTCACGCTCGATCCGGTGGACGAGCAGGGATCGAGGGGGGCGATCGTCAATACCGCCTCTGTCGCGGCGCATGACGGGCAGATCGGCCAGGCCGCCTATTCCGCATCGAAGGGCGGGGTTCTGGCGATGACGCTGCCGATCGCGCGCGACCTGATGAGCGAGGGCATCCGCGTCAACACGATCCTGCCCGGCATCTTCGAAACGCCGATGATGACCGGCATGCCGCAGCAGGTGCAGGATGCGCTCGCGGCGATGGTTCCTTTCCCCAAGCGCCTCGGCAAGCCCGAGGAATACGCCAGCCTCGCGCTCTTCATGATCGAGCATGACTACATGAACGGCGAATCCGTCCGCCTTGACGGCGCCATCCGCATGGGCCCGAAGTGAATGGAGCGGCAAGGACGATGAGAGGCCGGGCCATGGCAGATGCGGATATTGCGGCACCTCCGGGCGCGCGGGCGCTGCTGCTCGACACGGCGAGCGCGATCATGCGCGATGGCGACGTGGTCGATATCTCGCTGTCGGAGCTCTCCCTGCGCTCCGGTCTCAACTCGGCGCTGGTCAAGTACTATTTCGGCAACAAGGCCGGGCTGCTGAAGGCCCTGCTCGATCGCGACTGGCAGGCTATCGTAACCAGCGTCGATGCGCTTGTCGCGAAGGGCGAGTGGGAGCCTGAGGCGAAGCTGCGGCGCCACTTGTGGAAGGTCGTCGATACCTTCTACGAGGTGCCGTATCTCAACCGCCTGACCATGCGCATGGTGCGCGAGAGCGACGATGCGGAGGCGCGGCGCATCGCCGACTGCTACCTTTCGCCGATCTACCGCGCATACGAGCAGCTCATCGGCGAAGGCGTGAAGGCCGGCGTGTTCCGTGAAATCGATCCGCAACTTTTCTACTTCACGGTGACGGGCGCGGTCGATCGGTTCTTCTCGGCGCGCCTGGTGCTGAAGCACTGCTTCGACCAGGATACGCTGACGGAGGAACTGCGCGACCGCTACCGCGAGCACACGATCGACATCATCATGGCAGGCATTCTTGCGCGCTGAAAAAAGTTCCTCCTGGCACATCGGCGTGATCGGCGGCTCCGGCCTCGCCGCTGGCATCGATCTCGACGAGGCGCAGGAAATTCCGGTTTCCAGTCCTTTCGGGGAGCCTTCCGGCGCGGTCACGACCGGCCGCCTGAACGACGTGCGCTTCACTTTCATCGCTCGTCATGGGGCAGGGCACCGCCTGCCGCCCTCGGCGATCAATTACCGCGCCAACATCGACGTGCTGAAGCGCTGCGGCGTGACCGACGTGCTTTCGCTTTCGGCGATCGGCTCGCTGCGCGAGGAAATGGCGCCGGGCCACTTCGTCTGCATCGACCAGTTCATCGACCGGACCGTGGGGCGCGAGAACAGTTTTTTCGGACCCGGCCTCGTCGCCCACGTCAGCATGGCCGACCCGGTGTGCGAACGGCTCTCGTACATGGTGAGCGATGCCGCCCGCCGCTCCGGGGGCACGGTCCATGGCTCCGGCTGCTACGTGGCGATTGAAGGGCCGCAGTTCTCCACGCGGGCGGAAAGCCTCATGTACCGGCAATGGGGCGGTGACGTGATCGGCATGACCGCCATGCCCGAGGCCCGGCTCGCCCGCGAGGCCGAACTGCCTTATGCAGTGCTCGGCATGGTCACCGACTACGACTGCTGGCGCCCGGAAGAGGCCGGCGTGGAAGTGAGCCACGTGCTGGAGGTCATGCACGCCAACGCCTGGCTGGCGCGGCAGACGGTGCGGGCGCTCGCCGCCGCCCTGCCGAAAACGCGCGAGCCGAGCCCGATCGACACGGCGCTGGAGCATGCGCTGGTGACGGCCCCAGAAGCGCGCGACCCGGCATTGGCGGCGAGGCTGGACGCGGTGGCATGCCGGCTATTCGGGGAGAGGTGAGGGAGCCTCTCTCGGCGGGGACGGGGCAGGGGCGCAGCAACCTCGAGCCTGCGGCGTTCCGCGCATTGCCGGACCGAACTTCACCACCCTCTTGACCAAGGGCGTTCCTGCCACGCTCTTCTTGAGCCGCCGCCGACCGCGGCCGGCATGTTCTCGCTGGAGATGACTGCGGAGAGGGATTGCTCCGCGACCTCGACGGCATGAAACCAGAATCCCGGGATGAGCAGGGCGTCGCCCGGTTCCAGGTCCACATGGATCGGCCTGACGTACCGCATGGCCTCGGCGTGCTCGGGGTCGGTCCTGAAAGGATCGTAGGCAGTAATCGCGATGTTGGGATTGCGCGGCCAAAATCCGGCAAGCAGCGCCTGGTGGGGCGGCAGCAGGATGAAGCTGCGGCGGCCGACGAGTTGCTGGACGAAGAAATCGTACGATTGATGGCAGTGCATGGCGGTGCGCGCCGAACTGCCCATCCAGTAGCGCGCCACGCCCGCCGCTTTGCCTATGAAGCGCGGCGCGGCAAGGTACTGGTCGAGAAGCGGCAGCGGAGCATCTCCCAGATAGGGCAGCAGTGCGCCCGGGGTCGGCTTCCGGCCGGGAAAGGGAGAGTGGCCAAGCAGGGAATCGATGAATGCGCCCAGCCGCATGGGAACCATCCGGGCATCTCCCAGTTCGGCCTGGTAATCGCCCACCCGGATCGTCACATCTGAATCTCCTGCGACCTGCCTGACCCATTCCAGTGTCCATGAACCTCCCTTGGGAGGAGATACGTAGTCTTTGAGCACCAGGGCCCGCGATTGGCGGGCATACTCCTCAAGGAGGTCCGAGCCATCGGAGTCCTGCCCCCTGTCCCATCGGATCGAGGCGACCTGCTCATCATCGGCTCGCGGCAGGGTCAGCGCCGCAACCGTGGGCCATCCCTTCTGACAGAGATTTCTGATGGTCATCGGTTTCATGCCGAAGCGCGGCAGGACCCAGCGGTCGACCACGTATCGGGACGGCGCTTCCACCCAATGCCTGCGCAAGTAGTCGAGGTGGCGGCGGTTGAAGACAGTAGCGGAAATCGTCAGGGTCGAAGCCGCGAGGGCCAGATGTGCACTGTCCACCATCATTTCAATCACGGACACTCCCTCCGACGGTGCCGGGCCGGGCGGCCGGGCCGGCATCAGGGTGCCTCCCGGAAAGCAATCCAACAACGGGCATTCGGAGGTAGGGAGCGCCTCTTTCGGAGGAATCCATCGCCGCGGACGGGATGCGCCGCTTCGCATTTGCGCTTTCCTACACGACTGCCCCAAGCCACACTGCGCGCGGCACCTGTCGTGCCGGGCTCTTTCAACCGTCAATCCCCTTCGCCGCGCGGTGTGTCCCGCGTGTGAAGTTTTTCATTGGCCAACCGTTTGAGAAATATAGTGATTATGTGAACTTTCCATACGTCATGTGGATGAAGTTCAGAAATCCCGACAATCTGCCGCATACGAAAACCCCTCCCCGGCCGGAGCTGGGAAGGGGCCTCGCATCGACTGCATCGAAATCAGTGGCTGCCAGGACCGCCGCCGGAGAACGCATCAGCGATCGAGCAGGCTGCCGGGCCGAGAATGACGATGAACAGCGTCGGCAGGATGAACAGGATCAGCGGCACGGTCATGATCGCAGGCAGGCGGGCGGCCTTTTCCTCGGCGCGCATCATGCGCTCGTTGCGGAATTCGGCCGAGAGCACGCGCAGGGCCGAGGCCAGCGGGGTGCCGTATCGCTCGGTCTGGATCATGGTCGTGACCACGCCGCGCACCGCTTCGAGCTTCACGCGCCACGCTAGGTTCTCGAAGGCCTGGCGGCGTTCGGTAAGGAACGAAAGCTCGATCGAGGCGAGCGAGAATTCCTCGCCCAATTCCGGGTAGGCGCGGCCAAGTTCGCGTGAGACGCGTTCGAACGCCGCGTCTACGGTGAGGCCTGCCTCGGCGCAGATCACCAGCAGGTCGAGCGCATCGGGCAGTCCCTTGCGGATTGCTTCGGTGCGCTTGGTGACCATGTTCTGGATGAAGATGTCCGGCCCCTTGTAGCCCGCCAACAGGGCGGCGGCAAAGGCCATGAACTTCTTGAAAGCGCTCCATTCAGGGAAGAAGTTGATGCCGTAGATGACGAGCGCCGCGATGCCGCCGAGCACGATCGGCGCGACCATCCGGGCGAAGACGACCGCGACTGCCCATTCCTTCTTGCGGATGCCGGCCTGGGCCAGCTTCTGCTCGATTTCTCTGAGCTGGCTGTCCTGCAGCACTTTCAGCGCACCGAGGAATTCGCCGATCCTGTCGGTCGTCTGGTTACGGCGGATCACGCTCTGGCGCTTGCGCGGGGTAACGACGATGCCTGCCTTCAGCGCTTCGCGGCGCTGGTTGAGCGACTTGACCCTCTTGGCCATCGGATCGCGCACGGTGACGGCGGCATAGACCGCCAGCACCGCCGCGAAGGCGGCGATGGCGGCCAGCAGGGTGCCGACCATGATGACGTCGAAACCCAGGAGCGTCGGGCCGGACGGTTGCTGTATCATGTGCTTGCCGTCCCCTCCCTCAGATCTCGAAGCTGACCATCTTGGCCATGATGAACGCGCCGATGCCCATCCAGACCATGCCGCCGAGCCCCGCAACGATCAGGCGCTGGTCGATGAAGAACTGGCTGAGGTAGCCCGGATTGACCCACCAGATCAGTCCGAAGACGATGAATGGTAGCGAGCCCACGATATATGCGGAGGCCTTCGATTCAGAGCTCATGGCGCGGATCTTGAGCTTCATCTGGGCGCGCTTGCGCAGCACGTCGGCGAGGTTCGCCAGTGTCTCGGCCAGATTGCCGCCGGTCTCTCGCTGGATGGCAAGGGTAATGCAGAAGAAGCTGAATTCCGGCATCGCCAGGCGGTCTGCGGTATCCTGGAGGGCGTCCTCCATGGTCTTGCCGATCTTGATGCGCTCGGTGATGAGCTTGAATTCCTCGCCCACAGGGCCGGGCACTTCCTTGGCGACGACGCCCAGCGTCTCGGTGACGGGAAGGCCCGAGCGCAGGCCGCGCACGAGCAGTTCGATGGCGTCGGGAAACTTGGTGGTGAATGTGTTGCTGCGGCGCTTGATGAAGTGGTTGAGCACGAGGTGCGGGATACCGGCACCCAGGAACAGCCCAAGCGCCAGCGACAGCAGAAGCGCACCGAATTTGAGGAAGATGATGAGCGTGACAACCCCGGCAATCCCCGCCGAGGCATAGATGTACTGGCTCAGCGTCCATGACAGGCCCGAGCGGTGCAGGCGCAGCGCAAGCGCCTCGATGCGCGAACCCGAACCGGCGGTGCGGTTGACCCTTGGCTTGCGTGATGCAACGGCCTTGCGCATCTGCGCCTCGAGACGGGCGGTCGCGCTTTCCGAGTGGCGCAGGCGCACCGAACTGAGACGGCGCGCCAATTCCTTCGATGGCGAGGGACCGGAAAATGCCGAAAAGAGGAGCGCGATCACGCCCGTCAGTCCGGCCGCCAGCAGTACGAGCTGAAGTATATTCATGCCGCCCTAAGCCTTCCGTTCAGAGCGCGGGATCACGCTTCGGCTTCCGCCTTCTTGCCGACCTTGTTCATCATCGACTTGAGGTCGAGCTTGCCGAGAAGCGACTTGCCGGAGACCGCCGAGGCATCGTCGCTGTCGCTCTTGTCGAGAACCATGCGGGCCAGATCGCGCATTGCTCCGCCTGCCTTGCCGGTGCGGTTGCTATCGGCGAAAGTCCGGCCCAGCTTGGCCGCCATCGACGCCGCCTTCAGGTCATAAGGGATCGGAAGCTGGATCTGGGTTTCGATCGAGCTTTCGAAATCCGCCCTGCTGATCTCGGCAAGCCCCGACTGGACCTTGTTGGCAACGACGATCACTCGCGCCTGCGGTGCGTTGGACTTGAGCCATGAGAGCAGGCGAATGGCGTCGCGCGCCGATGCGAGCGTCATTTCCGTCACCAGCACCACGACATTCAGCCCGGCGACTAGCTGCGGGAAATTGATCAGCATGTTGCGTGGCAGGTCTACGACGGTCATCTCGAACGCCTGCCGGAACTCCTCCTCAAGCTGCACGAAGGCCGCGCCGTCGGTCATCAGCGGGCTGTTGATCGGCGCCTCGGCGGAGAGGATGGCAAGATTGTCGTTGGCGCGGATCATCGCGCGCTCGATGAACAGGCCGTCGATGCGGCTGGGGTTTTCGATCGCGTCGGTCAGCCCGCGGCCCGGCTCAAGGTCCAGGCACAGGGCGCCAGTGCCGAAATGGATGTCGAGATCGAGCAGGGCGGTGGGGAGCTTGTGGTCGGTGCTGAACAGCCAGGCGAGCGAAGTCGCCAGCGTCGATGCGCCGACACCGCCCCTGGTGCCGATGACCGCGGCCGACACGTGCTGGCGCGCGCCGCCGCCGTCGTGGCTGCGCGGAGCTGCGAACACCGACTGCGCATGGGCGAGCGCGTCACGGACTTGCCCCGGCGACAGCGGCTTCAGCAGATAATCGTGGATGCCGCTGGCGATAAGGTCGCGGTACAGGCGCACGTCGTTGACCTGCCCGACGGCCACCACGATGGTGCCCGGTTCGCAGACTTCGGCAAGCGCGTTTATGTCGTTGAGCGGATCACCGCTTTCCGACAGGTCGACCATCAGGATGTTGGGGCTCGCGGTGATCGAAAGCGACTGGACCGCGTTGCGCAGTCCGCCCTTGTTGCACTTCTCCGGCTGCCAGCCCATTTCCACGGCGATGGGGCGCAGCACGTCGAGCGAGGCTTCGTCGCAGAGGTATGCCGCGAACTGGTCACGCCCATTCGGGCCGCCGCCTTTCCAGTGTGCGTTCATGGCTCAGCTCCCCTCCTTGCTCGTCGATTCTTTGGTCAGCCCTTCGGTGCCGGTCGGCTGAGCCTTGCGGTAAGTCTCGATCGCTTTCGAGGAACTCATCACCATGGTATGGCCGGCGGTGTCCGCGCCGCGGAGCAGGTCTTCAGGATTGGCGACCATCGCGGCCAGATTGGCATTGGTGGCGCAGCCGTAGTTGCTGTTCAGACCATTGTTCGGGTTGAAATCGCTGTTGGAGGACCAGTCGGGGCAGCCGGGCACTGAAGCCGTGGTGCGAGTGATGACCACGCGCGCGGTTCCCGCCGGCATGGTACCTCCCATCATCGGAGCATCGTCGCTGAGAAGGAGACCATAGCGTGAAGCGACTGCTTCGACCGCGCCGCGCGTGGCGGAATTGCCGGAGGGGTCGTCTACATATACCTTGTCGCCGTACTTCGCACCCATGGCATCGAACCATCCGGCAAGACGCTGCTGCTCTCCGTAGGCAAGGCCCGAGCCGCTGGTCGAGACATCGAGAGTGTAGTTGACCTTCTCGACCACCGGCTGGTGGATGCTGTTCATCGAGCGATTGGTCGGAATGCCGCCACAGCCCGCTAGGGCAAGCCCGAGTGCTGCGGCGAGAGCGGTGCGGCCGGCGAGTGCCATCTTCGGTGTTTGCATCGTGATCACCTTTCTCACTTCAGGCTGAAGCCGGGCCTGGCGTCCTCGGCGGACGCGCTGCGTTTCTTTTTCGTCGAGCCCTTGGCCTGCGTCGCGTCGCCGACGCTTGGACCATTGACTGACGAAGGCGTCTGGCCCGGTTGTGGCGCCTTGGTGTCGCTTACACCGTCGCTTTGCATGTTGCCGAGCAGGCGCTGCAACTCGTTGGGTGCCTGGAAGCCGTCCGTCGGCAGTGCAATCTGATTCGCATCGACCGGATTGACCAGATACGGGGTGACAACGATGACCAGCTCGGTCTCGCCGCGCTTGTAGTTGGTAGAGCGGAACAGCGAACCCAGGATCGGCAGGTCGCCCGCGCCCGGCATCTTGGTGATCGTGTTGGCCGAATTGTTGCTGAGCAGGCCGGCGATCATGAAGCTTTGGCCCGAACCCAGTTCGATCGTGGTTTCGGTCCGGCGCGTGGTGAGGGCAGGCACCTCGAAGTTGTTGAGCACGATCGCGCCCTGGCTGGACAGCTCCGAGACCTCCGGACGCACGCGCATGGAGATGCGGCCGTCGGCGAGCACGGTTGGCGTATAGCTCAGGCTGACGCCGTACTTCTTGTACTCGATCGAGGTCGAGCCCAGCCCTTGGCTGATCGGGATCGGGAATTCGCCGCCGGCAAGGAATTCGGCGGTTTCGCCCGAAAGCGCCGTCAGATTGGGCTGGGCGAGCGTGGCGACCAGACCGACGGTTTCACCGGCATCAAGCGCGCCGAGAATGTCCAGGCCGAACAATTTGCCCGCCATGCCCAGAGTCGTGCCGGTAGCGGTTCGCGCTACCCCGGTCCCCGGAACCTGCGTCAGATTGCCCGTGATCGGGTCGATGGCATACTGGGTCGGCAGATTGCCGACACCCAGCACGCGGCCCGGAGCGAACTTGCCCCCCGTTGCGATGGGCGAACCCTGCCCGATGCCGAACTTGAAGCCGCCGGTACCGTCGATCGTTGTAAGATTCACGCCCAGCGTCTTCACCAGCGACCGGCTGACTTCGGCGATGCGCACCTGCAGGTTGACCTGCAGCGGCGTCGCCATGCGCAGGCGGCTGATGACGTTCGCCTTGTCGCCGACATAAGCCTGGACGAGGCGTTCGGCCTCAGCCGCGTCTTCGGGGGTCTTGACGGTGCCCGTCAGCAGGAAGGTGTCGGTGCCCATGGTCGAAACGCCGATCTTCGCTTCGGGCATTGCCAGGCGCAGCATCGAATCGACGCTGTCGAGGTTGGAGCCGACCCGGACATTGGCCGACCAGATCACGGCCCCGGCCGCATTGCTGGCATAGACCGTGGTAGTGCCGCCGGCCTTGCCGAAGACATAAAGCTGGTTGCGCGACTTGACCTGCACGTCCGCGACCGCGTCGTTGGCGACGAATACGTCGGCCATCGCTCCCGGCACGTTGATCAACTGGCCGTTGCCGATCGAAAGCGAGATGTCCTGCGCCGGGCGGACGACCGACTGGGCGGCGGCCGGGGCCGAGACCGGCAGTGCCAGCGGCGCAAGGGCGCAGGCGGCGGTCAGCACGGACTTGAGAAGGCGCGGTTTCATTGCGTTGCCCTTCGTGAATTTGGTGGCGTTGCGGTAAGCCATCACTTGCTCCCTACGACTTCTGCGGTCGTCGTCTTGCCGCGCGTGACGCGCACGACAGGGCCGGTGCGGACAGGGGCAGCCGAAGCGATGGAGGGCCCGCTGAAAGCGGCCGGCACACCCGCGGCGCGTGCGGCGCGTTCCTCTGCGGTCGCCGGGCGGCTCGATCGCTGGAAGCGCGATACGTCGCCGCCTGTGACGTAGGTCGTGTTGCTCTCGATCGGGCGGCCCATCGCCTGGCGCATGATCTGTTCTTCCTGCTCCTTGCTCGCGCCTTCAGGAACCCTGACGTCGCCGTTGGCGAGGATGCGTTCGAATTCGCCCTGGTTGTCGGCGATCGAGCGCAGCGACAGGCTCAGGGTCCCGATCTCCTGCGCGACGGCAATCTTCTCGCCGATGCGCGGGGTGACTTCGAGAGTAACGGTGCGGAACTGGCGAACCACGGTCTTGCCGTCGACGACTTCGCTGTCGGTCGCCTGGTCAGTGGCCAGCACGCGCAGGTTGCGCAGGATCGTTTCGGCCGTTTCCAGACCGTCTTCACCTTCGCCCCTGATCCTCTGGGTCAGGAGGAGGTCGACGCGGTCGCCGGGAAAGACGAAGCCGCCGACGCCGGTCTTGGCAGAGACGGGGATGGTGACCGCGCGCATGCCGGGGCCGAGCGCGGCGGCGAGGAAGCCGCGGTCTCCCGGGGCGACCAGCGAGCCCTGGGTTACCGGCTGGCCTGCCGTTACCGGGAAGCGTACCACCGTGCCGAGCAGCTTCGTCATGTCGGCCTCGCCGTCGATGAAGTAGGCGTCCTTCACGAGTTCCTTGGGCCAGGCCTGGAAGGATACGGCATCGGCAGTGATGATCGTGCCGACCGGCAGCGCCCGTTGAGCGACCAGGACCTTCGGTCCCGTAGGCGCGGCAGGCACGGCTTCGGCCTGCGGCGCGGCAGCGCCCGCGAACATGGAACGGGCGATAAAGGCAGTGCCTGCTGCGATGAGCAGGGCAACGACCAGCAGCACCAGCTTCTTCTTATCCATGGCTGTGAAGCCCCCTAGAATTCCCCGACATCATTGGCGCAGCATCGGGCAAATTGGTTAAAATGGAGTTCATTGCAGATTCGCGCTCAGCTAACCGCGGCAAGCGCCTGCTGCGTCAGCACCCAGAGACCGGCCAGCGATATGGCGACGCCATAGGGAATGGGCAGGCGGGACTTCTGGCGCCGCAGCATGTGGCTCAGCCCGAAAGCGAGGATCGCGAGAGCGGCGGTGATGGTGAGTGCGATGACCCACGGCGGTGGCATCGCCGCGCCGATCGTTGCCAGCATGCCAGGTCCGACCGGCGGGCGGCGGGTCATCACGGAGTAGACGGCGGCGCAAGCGAAGGAAACCCACAAGGCGGCCGCCACGCCCGCCAGCACGTCGCGCAGAACTTCGCCGTGGACGCGTTTCATGTTGAAGAATGCCATGGCAACCGAGGCGCCCCCGCCGATCAACGCCATCATCACGATCACCTGCAGGAAGCTGGGCGCGCTGAACCACAAGGCCAGGGCCGTGAGGAGCTTCACGTCGCCGCCTCCCATCTGGCGCATTGCGAAGAGCAGGGCGGTGACAATGAAAGTGGCTACCGCCAGGCCGAGCTGCAGCGCGGCATCGATCCAGGTATAGCCCGTCACCAGCCACCAGATGGGCGCGGCGAGCGCTATTGCGGCGTTCAGCCAGTTGTCGATTTCGCGCCGCTTGATATCCGTGAAGGCGGCGACCAGCAGAGCGGTTGCCAAGGCAGCCAGCAATGCGTACGAAAAATATCCGCCTTGCATTCGAAAGTCCCCCGATCGGGGAACGATTTACAGGGTATCACTTACCAAACGGTAACCAAGCCGCTGAGGCCGGAATTAGCCAAGTGCCCCCAATAGCCAAGTGCCCGATCTAGCCAAGTGACGGCCGCAGAGACTTGCAGAACGCCCGGCAATGCCCGGAGGGAGATACCCGCCGCTGCGGTGGAGAGGCAATGGATCGCGCCTGACGGTACCGCGATCCGCCGCATCGATTGGCCGGCGCCGGCCCGAAGTCCGCGCGGGTCGATCCTGTTCCTGCCCGGCCGCGGCGATGCTTATGAGAAGTGGCTGGAGACCCTGAACGAATGGCATTCGCAAGGCTGGGCGGTCACTTCGGCCGACTGGCGGGGCCAGGCCCTGAGCGGCCGTCTCGGTCTGGATGCCATGACTGGCCACGTCGACAATTTCTCGACATGGATCGATGATCTCGCCGCGCTCTGGAACGACTGGCGGGATACGATCCCGGCACCTCACGTCCTTGTCGCCCACTCGATGGGCGGGCACCTTGCCCTGCGCGCGGTCGCCGAAGGAAAGGTTGTGCCGGATGCCATCGTCCTTTCCGCACCCATGCTCGGGCTGCTGCCGAACCGGGCGCCTAGCGCCTTGCTGCACGTGATCGCGAGGTTCATGAAAGGGCTTGGGGATCCTCGGCGTTCGGCATGGCGGGGTAATGAGAGGCCCGAACTGATTCACCGGGCACGCTCGCGCCTTCTGACCCACGACCCATCGCGCTATGACGACGAACAATGGTGGCGCGGGAAACGTCCCGCGATCACCATGGGGGCGGCAAGCTGGGGATGGATCGAACAGGCGCTGGCTTCGATTCGCATGCTGGAAAAGCCCGGCGTTCTGGAAGCAGTGCAAGTGCCTGTGCTGCTGCTCGGCACCAGCGCCGACCGTCTGGTGTCGTGGCGTGCCATCCGGCGAGCTGCTGAGCGGCTGCCCGAGAGTACGCTGGTGACCTTTGGGCCCGAATGCCGGCACGAGATCCTGCGCGAGGCCGATGCCGTGCGCGGCCGGGCGCTTGATGCGATCAGATTCTTTCTCGATCAGGCCGCACCGGCTAGGCGCTGACCGTGATGGACGCGCGTTTCGACATCGTCATCGTCGGAGCCGGCATGGCCGGCGCATCCCTTGCCGCCGGCATCGGCACAGGTGCGCGCGTGCTCATGCTCGAAGCCGAGGAGCGTCCCGGCTACCACGCGACCGGACGGTCCGCCGCTTTCTGGACGGAAAGCTACGGCGGCAGCGGCATACAGCCGCTGACGACTGCTTCGGGGCCGGTGCTGCACACGCTCGGGCTGCTTGCGCCGCGAGGTGCGCTCACTCTGGGAAGGGCGGGCCAGGAAGAGGAACTGGAGGCGTTCGCCGAAGCCTACCGCGGCGCCGGGGTCGAAATGCAGCTTCTAGGCCGGGGTGAGATCGAGGCCCTTGTCCCGCGCCTGAGGGAAGGCTGGACTGGCGGCGCGTTGGAACCGAGCACTTGCGATATCGACGTTGCCGGCCTTCACCAGCACTATCTGGCACAAGCGCGCAAGGCCGGGGTCGAGCTCTGGTGCAGGGCCGGACTGGCGGGCGCCGAACGAACCGCCGGCGGATGGACCCTGACGCTGGCCGACGGACGCCAGGTTTCAGCTTCGATCCTCGTCAATGCGGCCGGAGCCTGGGCGGATGCGGTGGCCGGTCTCGCCGGCGCGAGGCCCCTGGGGATCACGCCTTATCGCCGCACCGTGCTCCAGCTGGGGGTTTCTCCCCCGGCTCCGCCGGACATGCCGCTGGTGCTGGATATTTCCGGTACCTTCTATTTCAAGCCCGAGAGCGGACGGCTCTGGCTCAGCCCTCATGACGAGACGCCCAGCCAGCCTTGCGACGCCGCCCCCGAGGAGATCGACGTCGCCCTTGCCATGGACCGTTTCGAGCACGTCGCCGACTGGAAGATCGAACGGCTCGAGCACCGCTGGGCGGGCCTGCGCAGCTTCGCGCCCGATCGCCTGCCGGTCTACGGTTTCGCCCATCGGGAGCCGGGCTTCTTCTGGTTTGCCGGGCAGGGCGGTTTCGGCATCCAGACCGCTCCGGCGGCAGCCGATCTTGGCGTGCGGCTGCTCATGGGTGCCGGGGGCGGCTTGATAGATCCCGCGCCTTTCTCGCCTTCGCGGTTTTCATGAGCGGATTGTAAAACCTCCCCGATTCAGGATGGCTTGTCGCCAAGATCGTAAGCGCCGAGGCCAGGCTTGAAGCTCTTTTCATCGATGAACTGGCGGGTCGCTTCCTTGCGGCCTTCGCCATCGAAGCTGTCGGCCGCTTCCTGCGCACGGATCAGATAATCTTCCGCATTGTCGTAAGTCATCTCGCGCACGCGGCGTATGGCGTCCTTTGTGGCCTTGAGGGCGACGGGGTTCTTGCCGAGCAGCACGCCCGCCACTTCCGCCACCCGCGCTTTCAGCACGGCAAGAGGCACGCTCTCGTTCACCAGCCCCCATTCGGCGGCCTGCCGGCCGGTCAGGTTTTCGCCCATCATCGCGTGGTACATCGCCTTACGGAACGGCAGGAGTTCACTGACGACCTTGGACGCGCCGCCGCCCGGCAGGATGCCCCAGTTGATTTCCGACAGGCCGAACTGCGCCTCGTCCGCGGCGATGGCCAGGTCGCAGCCGAAGAGCGGGCCATAAGCGCCGCCGAAGCACCAGCCATTGACCATTGCGATGGTCGGCTTGTGGTACCA
The DNA here is from genome assembly GCA_035278205.1 of Novosphingobium sp. GTDB lineage: Bacteria > Pseudomonadota > Alphaproteobacteria > Sphingomonadales > Sphingomonadaceae > Novosphingobium. The sequence goes on from DATEJH010000007.1 coordinate 34,893, forward strand.
GCGCAGCCGTTCCCACCAGCCATAAGCCTGGCGCTGCGCCTTGCGTATGGCGCCGAGGCCCTGCTGGGCCGTCTCGCGGAAGTACTCCTTGAGATCCATGCCGGCGGAAAAAGCGGTGCCCTCGCCGGTCAGTACCAGCACGCCGACATCCTCGCGAAACTCAAGCTCGTCCAGGACCTGCGCCATTTCCCGGTTCAGCGTCGGGCTCATGCAGTTGCGCTTGTCCGGGCGGTTGTACTTCACCCAGGCGATGCGTTCGACGATTTCCCAGGCGACGGTGCCGTTCGGTGAGGTTTCCATAAAAAATCCAATCGTGCTTGTGGGGAGAAATGAGCGACGGCTTCAGATGGGATAGTGGCCCGGCTGCGTTTCCACCGTGATCCAGCGCAGTTCCGTGAAGCTGTCGATGCCGGCGCGGCCGCCGAACCTGCCGTAGCCTGACGCCTTGACGCCGCCGAAGGGCATCTGCGCCTCATCATGCACGGTGGGGCCGTTCACGTGACACATGCCCGACTTTATCCGCTGCGCGGCGCGCAGGCCCCGGGCGATGTCGCGTGTGAAGACGGAGGCGGAAAGGCCGTACTCGGTATCATTGGCCAGTTCGATCGCATGCGCCTCGTCCCGTGCCCGGATGATGCCGACAACCGGCCCGAAGCTTTCCTCGCGAAACAGCCGCATCGCCGGCGTCACCTTGTCGACGACATGCGCCGGCATCAGCACACCGTCCGCCTCGCCGCCGTTCAACTGCACCGCGCCGGCGGCTACAGCTTCGTCCACGAGCGAGCGGACGTGGCCGACCGTCTTGCCATCCACTACAGCGCCGAGCGGCGCGACGCCCTCGCGCGGATCGCCAACCGGCATAGCGGCAACCTTTGCCCGGAACTTTTCCACGAAGGCATCGCCCACGGCGTCGACAACGATGATCCGTTCGGTCGACATGCAGATCTGCCCCTGGTTCATGAAGGCGCCGAACGCCGCCGCCTTCACCGCCTCGTCAAGATCGGCATCCTCCAGAATGACCAGCGGGGCCTTGCCGCCCAGTTCGAGCAGCGCCGGCTTCAGATTATCGGCGCAGCGGCGGGCGATGATCCGGCCGACCGCGGTGGAACCGGTGAAATTGACCCGCCGGACCGCCGGATGGTCAATCATCGCGCCGACGATCTCGGCTGCGTCAGCGGGATCATTGGTCACGAGATTGACGATGCCCTCACCCAGCCCTGCCTCGACAAGGGCGTCGACGATAAGGGCATGCGTGCGTGGGCATTGTTCCGAGGCCTTGAGCACCACGGTGTTACCGCAGGCCAGCGGCACAGCGATCGCGCGAGTGCCCAGAATGATCGGCGCGTTCCAGGGCGCGAGGCCCAGGACGACGCCGGCGGGTTCGCGGACCGCCATGGCCAGGCAGCCCGGCTTGTCGGATGGGATGACTTCGCCGCCCACTTGCGTGGTCAGCGAAGCGGCCTCCCGCATGATCGCGCTGGCGAGGGTAAGGTTGAAGCGGACCCAGCCCTCGGTCGCGCCGATTTCGCTCATCATCGCATCGATGAAATCGTCCGCGCGCGCATCAAGAGCGTCAGCAGCCTTCAGCAGCATCGCGCGGCGCGCGTTGGGCGTCAGCGCCGACCACGCGGGAAGCGCCGCTTCGGCCGCCTCGACAGCGGCGACCGCATCCGCCGGCGTGGCCGCGGCCGCCCGGGACGCAATGTCGCCAGTGACCGGACTGGACCGGTCGAAATGGCGCGACGCATCACGGTGATGGCCGCCGATGGACAGCGGAACCAATGTTGCAGGCATTCCCGAACTCCCTTTTCCGGATTGCTATGTTGCATAGCTATTTGGATTGTTATGAGCAATAGCTATAGTGCGTGCATGAACAACACTGTCTCCGACGCCCGGCTGACCGATCCGGTCGCCTCTCATCTCGGCTATCTGGCGCGCCGCGCATCGGCGGCGATGATGGCCAATCTGGGTAACGCGCTGGCGCCGCTGGGCCTGCGCCCCGTCGAAGCGACGATCCTGCTGTTGATCGCCGCCAACCCCGGCTGCTCGCAAAGCGACGCGGGGCGGCTGCTGGGCATCAAGCGGGCCAACATGGTGCCGCTGATGGCAGGGCTGCTGGCCAGAGACCTGGTGCGCAAGTCGGCTGGCGATGGCCGGACTTATGCCCTGTCGCTCACACCCGCAGGTGAGGAAGCACGCGCTGCTGCAACGCAGGCAATGGAGGAGTTGGAGAGCCGTTACCAGGCACTGCTGGAGCCGGGACAGTGGGAAGCGTTGCAGGAGGGCTTACGACGGCTATTGGAAACTCTGAACAGCTAAATTTGATTATCTCTTGCATATTTTCGAAAAATTGTACATCATTCGAATCGACGGAGGATTTGTGACAACTTTAGCTGATAATGTGGAGCAGGCTCTGCGGGCCGACCTGGTGCGCGGCATTCATCCGCCCGGCGGCCGCCTGCAGATGGAGAAGCTGGCGGAACGCTACGGAGCCGGCATGTCGCCGGTGCGTGAGGCATTGTCGCGCCTCTATGCGGAAGGGCTGGTCAGCCTCGAAAGCAACAAGGGCTTCCGCGTTCCCGCTCTCAGCCGGGATGATCTCGCCGATATCGCCTTTGCCCGGACGGCAATCGAGACGGCGGCGCTGCGCCGCGCAATGGAACGCGGCGAGATCGCGTGGGAGGCTTCGCTCGTGTCGGCGCTTCATACCTATCGGCTGACCAGCCGCGATCTCGACACGTCCGATGCTGACAGCCTTCGGGCCTGGCAGGCCGCGCATGACGACCTGCATCGCGCGCTCATCTCCGGCAGCGGATCGCCCAGGATCGAGAAAATGCAGGAACGGCTGCTGGTGCAGCATTCGCGCTACCGCCAGCTTTTGTATCGCATACCCATAGACTTCAACGTCCATGAACGCGAGCATGTGGACCTCGTCGAGGCGGTGCTTGCGCGGGATGTCGAAGCCGCGGTCAGCATGATGGCCAGGCATATCACCATCACCCTCGACGTTCTCGACCAATGGGGAATTTGGAAGGAAACGGCCTGAGCGGCCCACTCAACGCGGACTGGGAGCGGTCCGTAGCAACAGCAAAATAGGGGAATAGAGATGCTTGGAAAGTTTCGCCTGGCCACGTCGGTGGCCGGGGCAGCCTTGCTGTGCGCCGGCGCGGCGCATGCGCAAGCCCAGACTTCGGCCGAAGGGCAGCCTGCTGCCCCTGCGGGAACCGGCACGCCGGACGCCGACGAAATCGTCGTCACAGCGCAGTTCCGCACGCAGCGGCTTCAAGACGTGCCTATCTCGGTTTCGGCGGTGAACCGCGAAGCGTTGCAGGACGCGCATGTCCGCTCGCTGGAGGACTTGAGCGCCGCCGTGCCGAGCTTCTCCGTCGCGGCCAATTCCAATTACGGCGCAGCCCCGCTCAGCATCCGCGGCGTCGGCGGCGCCAATGGCGGAGGCAACGTCTTCGCTGACGAGCCTGTGGCGGTCTATTTCGACGGCGCCGTGGTCAGCCGCCCGCGCTACGCCTCGCTCGATCTGGTCGATGTTGAGAGCGTGGAAGTGCTTCGCGGCCCGCAAGGCACTCTTTACGGCCGCAATTCGTCCGCCGGCGCGGTGCTGTTGAAGTCCGGCGCACCGACCAAGGACCTTTACGGCTATATTGAGGGCAGCGCCGGCAGTTATCACGACTATCGGGTACGCGGTGCGCTTTCCGGCCCGCTCGACCGCGACGGGCATCTCTTGGCGCGGCTTGCCGTGGGCTATTCCGACTACGATGGTTGGGCCCGCAATTTCAACGGGGCGCATCTGGGCGGCAGCCGCGACTTCCTGATCCGCGGCACCCTTCAGGCCGAACCGACCGACCGGCTGACGCTGAAGCTCATCGGAGAATATTCCTATCAGAATTCCCACCCGGCCCTGCTCGCCATATCGGACGTGAGCAATCTTCGAGACGAGGTTACCAACCCCGGCGGAAGCAACGTGCTGCTGCCCTATACCTTGCGGCCGGACCTGCAGCAGTTGCTCAAGGACCGGCGCGCCGCGCTCAATGTCGACACTTTCACACGCACCAAGGGGCGGACGATCACGCTGCAGGGCGATCAGGTGTTTGACTGGGCGACGCTGACCTCGATCACCAATTATCGCGACTGGCGCGTACGCGGCCAGCTTGACTCCGATGGCACCGCCGTCAATCCGCCGACGCCGCTCTTCGTCACCGGCGACGTCAGCAATGTGGGCGACAACGGCGGCAAGCAGTTCGAATGGCAGTGGTCGCACGAAATGCGCCTCGCCGGTACGAGCCGTCACTTCGACTGGGTCGCCGGCGGCATCTATTTCGAGGAGCATCTCGGCTTCGGGCCCTTCACCATCTTCAATCGTCTGGCGGGGCCCGGCGGGGCGGGAACGGCCGCGACTTTCAAGGCGGATCAGACGACCACGTCCTACGCCTTCTTCGGCAACATCACGTATAAGTTCACGGACAGCCTCTCCTTGACGCTGGGCGGCCGCTACAGCGAAGAACGCAAGCATTTCACCCGTTCCTTCGGGGTCACGACGATATTGCCGTTCGACCCGCCCGGCCCAGTGGTGTTCCCCGCCGGTTCGACTCTGGCCGCGCCGCCCGACGTGGATACGCGGGCCAAGTTCACCGACTTTTCTCCACGTGTAGTGCTGACCTTCCAGCCCGACCGGAACTTCATGGCCTATGCCAGCTACAGCCAGGGGTTCAAAAGCGGCGGCTTCAATGCCTTCGGCGGCTCTACCGCGTTCCGGCCCGAAGGGATCGACGCTTATGAACTCGGCATCAAGCTCCAGGCCCTTGGCCGCAAGCTGACGATCAACACGGCCGCCTTCTCTTACGATTATTCGAACCTTCAAGTGCGGACCCCGGTCCCCTCCGGCGGTGTCGGCATCGAAACGGCGGACAAGGCACGGGTGAAAGGCGTCGAGGTGGAGACCACGATCCGGCCGCTTACCGGCCTGCAGATCAGCGGCAACCTGACCTATCTGGACGCGCATTTCACCGCCGGCGCGCTCAGCGCGGTTCTGGTCGATTCCTTCGTCGCCGGCTCCAATCCGGCCGTGGGCCTTGAAGATATCGCCGGCAACCGGTTGACCCGCGCGCCCAAATGGCAAGGCGGAGCGAACGTCAGCTACGAAACGGCGGCCGGCGCGGACAACACGGTGCGGGCATCGCTGGGCGTTCGCTTCCAAAGCTCGGTCTTTTTCCTTGAGACCCGCCAGGATACCGACACTTACCGGGCGAAGGCGTGGGGCGAGCTGGACGCGCGCCTCTCCCTGACCAATCGCGCCGGATGGGAACTGGCGGTCTTCGGCAAGAACCTGACCGACAACCGGCATCTGTCCCAGGTCTCTTCGCTGTTCGGCCTCCCGGTGGCGGCAGTGAACGAACCGCGCCGCTACGGTATCCAGGCGCGCTACTCCTTCTGACACTTCAAACCAGGCAGACTTATGCGACTAGTGACCTTCGAGCGCGGCGGTGCGGTGCGGCTCGGCGCCATTCTGGATCGCGGGGATATCCTCGATCTTGCCGCCGGCGCCATGTTGACGGGAGCCGCCGATCCCGCTTTCGTTTCGATGCAGTCGCTTATCAATGACGGCGAGCGGGCGCTGGACCGCGCCCGCGCCCTGGCGGCTTCTCCTCCGGGAGAAGCCGTTCTCGGCGCCGCCACGATCCGGCTGCTGGCACCCCTTCCGCGTCCGGCGCAGATCCGCGACTTCTCCGCTTTTGAGCAGCACATGCTGCAATCGGGAAAGGTCGTGTTCACGCTGGACGCAATCCGCGCGGGCAAGGAGCCCCCTGAAGGGCCGATCACCCTTCCCAGGGTCTGGTACGATCAGCCCATTTATTACAAGGCCAACCGCTTTGCCGTCGGCAATCCCGGCGACGACGTGCTGTGGCCGTCCTATTCGCAGCTCGCCGATTACGAACTGGAAATGGCGGCCGTGATCGGCCGGCAGGGGCGCGACATCCCCGCTTCCGATGCGAAGAGCCATATCTTCGGCTACACCATCTACAACGACTTCTCGGCACGGGATGCGCAAGGTCACGAGATGACCGGGCCATTCGGCCCTGCCAAGGGCAAGGACTTCGACGGCAGCATCATCCTGGGGCCCTGCATCGTCACTGCGGACGAGATGCCCGATCCCTATCAGGCCCGCATGACCGCGACCGTCAACGGCGAGCTCTGGTCCGACGGGTCCACGAGCACGATCCACTGGCGTTTCGAGGACATGATCGCGCATGTCAGCGCGAGTGAGACCATTTATCCCGGCGAGGTATTCGGCGCCGGGACCGTGGGCGGCGGCTGCGGGCTGGAGCAGCAACGGTTTCTCGCCGATGGCGACGTGGTCGAGCTGCGGATAGAGGGGATCGGCGCCATCCGCAATCGGGTCAGAGGGCCCCAGTTGCGCGGAGGGAGCCCGGCCTGAGGCATCGCCGGTCGTCAAGGAGAGGACATATGAGACGCATCATCGATCTGTCGATCCCGGTCAGCGCCGAGGTGGTGAGCGATCCCGAAGTCATGCGGCCGCGCATCACTTACATCGGCCACAAAACCGGCGCGGCACAGATCGCGGCCGTTTTTCCCGGCCTTAGCCCGGCCGATCTGCCCGATGGCGAGGGATGGGCGGTGGAGGAGGTGTCGCTCACCACGCATAGCGGCACGCATATCGACGCGCCCTGGCATTATCACTCCTCGACGGATGGCGGGGTGCGCTCCCCCACGATTGATGAAGCGCCGCTCGATCTGTTCCTGCGGCCCGGCGTGAAGCTGGATTTCCGCCACTTGCCTGACGGTCATGTCGTTTCCGGCGCGGAGGTGGAGGCGCAGCTGGCCCGCATCGGGCATCAGTTGCAGCCGCTTGACATCGTGCTGGTCAACACGTCTGCCGGGGCCGCCTTCGGTCAGCCGCATTACATGGACAGCGGCTGCGGCATGGGACGGGAGGCGACGCTCTATCTCACTGAGCGCGGCGTAAAAGTCGTGGGAACCGATGCCTGGTCATGGGACGCGCCCTTTTCCCACACGGCGCGCCGTTTTGCTGAGGATCGCGACCCTTCGATCATATGGGAAGGGCACAAGGCGGGCCGCGAGCGCAGCTATTACCAGATGGAGAAGCTGCACGGCCTCGAAATGCTTCCACCTTCCGGCTTCACCGTCGCCTGCTTCCCGGTGAAGATCGAGCGGGCATCGGCGGGCTGGACCCGTGCCGTCGCCATCCTGGAAGAGCCGGGCGTTCGATGAGCGCGCGCGGAGAATTTGCAAGCGGCGGCGTCACGCTCGCTGCCAGCTTCATCGGGCTGTCCGTGGGCATCTCCTCACTGTTCTTCTATACGCTCGGCATCTTCATCCGGCCGCTTCAGGCGGAGTTCGGCTGGAGCCGCGCCTCCTTGTCGCTGGCCGTGTTGATCTCCGGGCTTGTCCTGGCCGCCGCGTCGCCCTTCGTGGGGCGCCTGGTGGACCGCGTGGGAGTTCGTCCGGTCCTGTCTTTCGCGATGCCCGCATTGGCGCTGGCGGCGGTGGGCATGTCGTTCCTGCCGGGCAATCTCTTCCTCTATCTTTGCGCCATCAGCCTGTTGTGCCTGGCGGGAGCCGGAACGTCGCCGGTGGTCTTTACCCGCCTTATCGCGGTTCGTTTCAAGGTCCATCGCGGCCTGGCGCTTGGACTGCTGCTGTCGGGAACCGGCGTGGCGGCGGCGCTCGCGCCCGCTTTCTTCACGCCGTTCGTCGCCACGCACGGCTGGCGGGAGGGCTACCGCCTGCTGGCCGGTATCCTGATCGTCGCTTTTCCGGTCGTGCTGATCGGCCTGGGCCGGGACAAGGGGCCCGTGCTCAACTCCGGCAGCGCCTCGCCGCGGGCAGACGTCGCGCGCATCAGCTTCTTCGTCCTGTTTCGCGACTGGAGGTTTCGCCTGATGCTTGCCTCGTTCTTCAGCCTCGCACTGGGCATCGGCGGCCTGATCGTTCATTTCGTTCCCATGTTGCTGGACGGCGGCTTGGACGCGGCGACGGCGGGGCGCACCGCGGGGCTGATCGGCATCGCGGTGATCCTGGGGCGGATCGGCGCGGGGGCGCTGATCGACCGTGTCCATGCCCCCTTCGTTGCGGCCGCCATGCTGATCGCTGCCGCAATCGGCTGCGTGCTGCTGGCCACCGCGGGCACGCACCTGGCCGGCGTTGCCGCCATGCTCATCGGCCTGGCAATGGGCGCGGAGGTGGATCTTATCGGCTTTCTGGTGGCACGCTACATAGGATTGACCGCTTACGGTTCGGCCTATGGCGTTCTTTACGGCACTTTCGCCATCGGATCGACCGCGGGCCCTTATCTGGTCGGCCTCTCGTTCGACTCCACGGGGAATTACCATCTGGCGCTGACTTGCGCCGCCCTGCTGCTCACCGGCGCGGCCATCCTGCTCTCGCGGCTAGGGCCCTATCCTGCGGAGACCGCCTGAATGCTTGTAGATCGGGTAGCGATTGTCGGCTGCGGCCTTGTCGGTATCGGCTGGACCGCGACCTTCCTTACGCACGGCCTGAAAGTCACCTGCATCGATCCGGCGCCGGGCGCGGAGGACCGCCTGTGGGATGGCGTGAAGGCGGATTTCCGCCTCCTGCGCCTTGGCGACGAACGGGCCGCCGAAGCAATCGAGTCCCTTCGCTTCGAACCCGATCTGGCGAAAGCGGTGGCGGACGCGGACTGGGTGCAGGAAAACGGCCCGGAAACGGTCGCGGCCAAGCGGGCGCTGATTGCGGAGATCTCCCGCGCGGCTCCAGATCATACCATCATCGCATCGAGCAGCTCAAGCATCACTGTCAGCGCGATGCAGACCGAGGCCCGCCGGCCTGACCGGGTGGTGCTGGGCCACCCCTTCATTCCCGTGCCGCTGATGGCGCTGGTGGAGGTGGCGGGCGGCGACCTGACCGAGCCGGCGGCGATCGAACGGGCGATGGCCTTCTACCGCTCGATCGGCAAAATTCCGATCCGCCTGAAACGCGAAGTGCCGGGCCATGTCGGCAACCGCCTGCAGGCGGCGCTGATGCGCGAGGCGTTCCACCTGCTGCAGGAGGGCGTCGCCTCCGTCGAGGACATCGACCTTGCCGTGACGGAGGGACCGGGCGCACGCTGGGCAGTCTCGGGCCCGTTCATCACGCATCACCTGGCCGGTGGAGAAGGCGGCGCGCGCCGGGCCTTCGAACATCTCGGCCCCGCATTGCAGGCGATGTGGAGCCATCTGGGCTCCCCGAGCCTTACGCCGGAACTCCAGCGGAAAACCATCGAAGGGATCGAGCAAACCCTGGCCGCGCGCGGCGGGCGGGATCCCGGCGAGGAGCGGATGCACGTCCTCCACGCTATCCGAGAAGCAAAGAACACATTCAGGGAGCGGTCGGTCGACCATGATTAAGAACAACAAGGCCATCATTACGTGCGCGGTGACCGGGTCGGTGCACACGCCGTCCATGTCGGAGCATCTGCCGATCACGCCCGACCAGATCGCGCAGCAGGCGGTGGCGGCGGCCGAGGCGGGCGCTGCGATCCTGCACCTTCACGCGCGCGATCCGCATGACGGCAGGCCGAGCGCCGACCCGGAGGTCTTCATGCAGTTCCTGCCTCGCATCAAGCAGCAATGCGACGCGGTGGTGAACATCACGACCGGCGGCGCGGTGGGCATGTCGATGGACGAGCGGCTCGCCGCCGCCCGCCGCGCGGAACCGGAGCTGACCTCCATGAACATGGGCACGATGAACTTCGGCGTGTTTCCGGCGGCGGAAAGGATCACCGAGTGGAAGCACGATTGGGAAAAGCCCTTTCTCGAAGGCTCGCGCCGCATGCCGATGAGCAACACTTTCGAACAGATCGAGATGGCAGCGACCGAACTGGGGGAACGCTTCGGCACGCGGTTCGAATTCGAATGCTATGACATAAGCCACCTCTATACGCTTGCCCATTTTGCCGATCGGGGCGTGGTGAAGCCGCCGTTCCTCGTGCAATGCGTGCTCGGCATATTGGGCGGCATGGGGCCGGAGCCCGAAAATCTCATTCACATGGCCGGGGTGGCCGACCGGCTTTTCGGTCAGGACTGGTATCTTTCAGTCCTGGGGGCGGGACGGCACCAGATGCCGCTTGCCGCCGTGAGCGCGGCATTGGGCGGCAATGTACGCGTGGGGCTGGAGGACAGCCTGATGCTGGGGCGGGGACGGCTTGCCCGGTCCAACGCGGAACAGGTGCGCAAGGTCCGGACCATCCTTGAGGAGATCGGCCGCGAAATCGCGACGCCCGCCGAAGCGCGCGCGATGCTTCAGCTCAAGGGAGGCGACAATGTCGGTTTCTGATCCCACTTCCAACCACATGGAATTGCCCGCCGAGGCTCTCGAACTGCGCTCGACCGTCACGTCGGACCGCCGGCTGATCCTGTCGCTGGAATCCGTAACGGTCCCTCCGCCCGAAGCGCATGAAGTGGTGGTGGCGGTCGAAGCTGCGCCGCTGAACCCCTCTGACCTTGGCCTTCTGCTGGGTCCGGCGGATATGTCGACGATGACGGTCGCAGGCACGGCGGACCGCCCCCGCGTGATCGCGGCCATCCCGGAAAGCGCCATGCCCTCTCTGTCGGCGCGGATCGACCGGTCCATGAAAGTCGGCAACGAAGGCGCGGGGACGGTGGTGGCGGCCGGTTCGGCGGCCGGCCATCTGCTCGGCCGCAAGGTCGGCATGTTCGGCGGGGCGATGTATGCGCAGCTTCGCACCCTGCCTGCCGCCGATTGCGTGCCGTTGCCCGAAAGGGCCAGCGCGGCCGACGGGGCATCGATGTTCGTCAATCCCCTGACCGCGCTCGCCATGGTGGAAACGATGCGCGCCGAAGGGCACCGGGCGCTGGTCCATACCGCCGCCGCGTCCAACCTGGGGCAGATGTTGAACCGCATTTGCCTGAACGATGGCGTGCCCTTGGTCAACATCGTCCGCAGTGAAAGCCAGGCAGAGCTGCTGCGCTCCGCCGGCGCGCGCCATGTGGTTGACAGCAGCGCCGCCGATTTCGCCGAGGCCCTGGAAGATGCGATTGCAGTCACCGGCGCGACCATCGCCTTCGACGCCGTCGGCGGCGGGCGGCTCGCGCACGCCATTCTTCACGCCATGGAGCGATCGCTGAGCCGCACGGCCGCATTCAGCCGGTATGGGTCCACGACGCACAAGCAGGTCTATATCTACGGCTCGCTCGATCGCAGCCCCACCGCGCTTGACCGCACTTACGGCATGGCCTGGGGGATCGGCGGGTTCCTGCTGACGCCGTTCCTGCAAAAGCTGGGACCGGAGGGCGCGGCAAGGTTACGCAGCCGCGTGGCGGCCGAACTCAAGACCACTTTCGCCAGCCATTATACCGCGACCGTCTCCTTCCGGGAATTGCTGGACCCCGTCCGGCTGTCCGCCATCGCCCGCCGCGCGACGGGCGAGAAGTACCTGATAGATCCCAGCCTGCCCTGAAGGATGATGAGATGAGAGGCGTTGTTCCGCCTGCCGACAGCCGGCTGATCGCGATACAGTTCGAAGCGGCGCCGGGCCTTTCCCGGCTGCGCGCGCTCAAGGAAAGTTTCGGCGTGGCCACGCCCGATCTGGTCGAAGCCGTGCTGGACGAGGCGGCGCGCTTTTCGTCCGGCTTTCTCGCGCCGCTCAATGATATCGGCGATCGACAGGGATGTGCCCTGATCGATGGCAGGGTGCGCACGCCGGCGGGCCATCGCGAAGCTTACGACGCTTATGTCGCGGGCGGATGGACAACGTTGGATCAACCGGTCGACCGGGGCGGCCAGGGCTTGCCGCTCTCGCTCGCCTTCGCGGTGCAGGAGATTTTCGATCGCGGCTGCCCCGCCTTCGGGATGCTGCCGGTGCCGCAGCGGTCGGCCGCCCGCCTGATCGCCGCTTTCGGCGACGCCGCGATGAAGGCGGAATGGCTCGAACCCTTGATAGCGGGCGAGTGGGCCGCCACGATCTGCATCTCGGAAGCAGATGCGGGATCGGACCTGGGCCGCTTGCGCACGCGTGCCGAGCGGCTCGGCGATGGCGAGTGGGCGATAACGGGCGAAAAGAACTGGATCTCGTTCGGCGATCATGACCTTACCGCGCGGATCGGTCATTGCCTGCTGGCGAGGACAGCGGGGGTCGAGGGGCTTAGCCTGTTTCTTGTACCCGACAGCTTCGGGGAAGAGCGCAATGGCGTGGTGGTGCGGCGCATCGAGGAGAAGCTGGGCCTTCATGTTTCGCCGACATGTGCCCTCGGGTTCGAAGGCGCGCGCGGCCACCTGATCGGCACGGAAGGGCGCGGGCTGCAGCAGATGTTCGTGATGATAACGAACATGCGCCTGGCCACCGGCGCGCAAGGCCTGGCGATTGCCGCCGGCGCGGCCGATCTTGCGCTGGCCTATGCGCGCGACCGGCGTCAGGGCGGCAGCCCGAACCCCGTTCCGATCAACCGCCATCCCGATGTGCAACGCATGCTGCTGGAGCAGGCCGCGAAGGTGGAGGTGCTACGCGGCCTGCTGCTGGCCGCCGCCAACTACGGCGATCTGGGGGCGTGCGAGCCTGATGAGGGGGCCCGCAAGGATGCGGCTGCGTTGCTGCAATGGCTGCTGCCGCTGGTGAAAACCACCGGGGGCGAATTCGCGTTCGAGGTTGCAAGCGACGCCGTGCAGGTTCTTGGCGGGGCAGGTTACACGCGCGAATGGCCCGCCGAGCAGATGCTGCGCGACGCCCGCGTTCTGACGATCTTCGAAGGCACCACCGGCATCCAGGCGCTCGACCTTCTGCATCGCCGGCTGCATGGCGACCGGCGCGGGCTGCGCACTTTCCTGGCCCTGGCCCGGAAGGACGCCGTCTCAGCGCAGGCCGGCGGCGCGCTTCTTCCCGTGCTGGACTTGCTCGAAGACGCCGCCGAGCGCCTAATCGCAACGGCCGATCCCCGCGCGGCGGAAGCGGGCGCGACGGCATTCCTGCATCTCGCGGCGCTGGCGGCGACCGGTTGGATCGCGGCCAGGCTTGTGGCGATCGAGGATAGCAGTCGCGAGGCCGAACGGCTCCGCGCCGCCGGACGGCACTGGCTGACGCTGTTACTTCCCCGAGCCAGAGCGCACCATGCGGAAAGCCTCGCGGGGCTGGACCTGCTCGAAGGTTTTGAACAGATCGACGCCTGCTGAACCACCCGGATCGACAGCCGGCAAGCGCAACTTCGCTGCCAGGACCGGCTACATCCGGAAGCTCACGGTAGCTCCATAAACCGCGCCCATGCCGGAAAAGGATGAGACGGTGTCCACCCCGTGCGTGATGTTGACCGGATAGGACTTGTTGAACACGTTGCGGCCGAACACCTGGAAGCGCCATTTCCCATCCGCAGCTTCCACACCCGCTCGCAAGTCCACCAGCGTATATGCCTTGATGTCGAGCAATGGGGCATCACCCAGCAGGGCGTTTGTCTCGCTGCGATAGTTGGCGCCCCCGCCGACATAGGCATTCAGGCCATGTCCGACACTGAAATTGTATTCGATATCACCAAGCAACGTCCATTTCGGCGTGTTGGGGAAGGCTTCGCCCCGGAAATCGACTACATTTGAGAAGGGATCGAACGGCAGGCCTACGCGAGGCCCGTGGGACTTGATCTTGCTGTCCACATACGTCGCGGCGCCCGAGAAGCGCAGCGCGGAGACAGGGCGCCACGTCACCTCGACCTCAAGCCCCTGCACCTTCGATTTCGGAATGGTCACAAGGGCGGGCAGCCCCCCGAAGGGAAAGCCCGTGTCGATCGTGCCGAGGATCTGCTTATCCGTATAATCGTAATAGAATGCAGCGCCGTTCAGCTGAAGCGTGCGGTCAAGCAGGGAGAGCTTGAAACCGGCTTCATAGGCAAGCACCGATTCCTGCGGCACGGGCAGGAGCTGCGACACGCGCGATGCCGGCAAAGTACTGTAGCTTCCCGCCTTGTACCCCTTCGTCACGTTGCCGTAGATCAGGGTATCGCGGTCAGGCTTCCAGTTCAGGCTGACGCGCCATGACACATTGTCCTGGTTCAGCTTTGAGGGGACGTCGCTGACGGCGTTGAAATTGTCGTCCAGCGTCACGCATTGGCCCGGCCCGATAACGGGGTTGAAAAGCGCCGGTCCCGACGCGCCGTGAGCGAGATTCGACAGAAAGGAGAAGAAGCTGGCAAGGTCTCCCGCCCCCGTGTCGAAAAGGCAGCCGTGGAAAGTGCGGTTCTGCTTGGTGTAGCGGACCGAGCCTTGTGCCGTCAGCGTGTCGGTCAACTCATAGTCCAGGCTGCCGAAGACCGCCTTTGTCGAGATCTTCTGATGGTTTGATTCGATAAAGTTCGAAAAAATGGGATTAAGGCCGGGGATGCCGATGTTGATGAAGGCGTTGGAGCCGTTGAAATTGGTGAAGACGCGGTCCTCGTCGGCCTTGTCATGCTCGTAATTGCCGCCGATCATCCACTTGAGGCGTTCGACATTGGACCCGGCAATCCGCAATTCCTGCGTAAAGGTCTTCGCCTTCACCAGCGTGTCCTGGTAAATGTCGCTGAACGCGGTTCCATCGGAATCCAGCGGTCCGTCAAGGTCCAGCTTGCCGTAAGCGCTGATCGAGGTAACGACGACGTTGTCCGCCACGGTGAAATCGCCACGAAGCGATATCTGGTAAAAACCGTCGTTCTTCCTAAGTCGGACGCCGGGATCCCATTCCGCGGCGCGTGGATCGCTGGGGGCGACGGGATAGTTCGGCAGCACCGCCAGTTGCGCCGGGCTGGAGTTGATGCTGTCCGCCGGAATGATCGGCGCGTAAGCGATGAACTTCGCGGCCTGGCTGTCCGACTTGTTCTTCCAGCCGTTCACGTTCAGCTCGAACTTCAGTCGATCGCTCGCCTCGTAATCGAGGAGCAGGCGGCCGGTCATGAAGTTCCGTTTCCCCAGCCGCCTGTCATCCCCCGGGACATAGGTGCGTTGCCAGCCGTCCATGCGCTGTTCCGTCCGGCCGGACAGACGCGCGGTCAGGCCGGGAGCCAGCGGGCCGGTGACGAAGGCCTGCGCGTCGATCTCATTGAAGCGCTGGTATGTCAGGTCGGCGCCGGCGCCGAAGGTCGCCTGCGGTTTGGCGGCGATGTAATTGATGGCGCCCCCGGTGCTGTTCTGACCGAAAAGGGTTCCTTGGGGGCCCTTCAGAACCTCCACCCGCTCAAGGTCCAGCGAGGCGCCCGGCGCCATCACGGCAAAGGGAAGGGGAACCTGGTCCGTATAGATGCTCACCGCCGGAGCGACGGCGGTGGTGTCCTCGTAAAAGCCGATTCCGCGGATCGAATAGACCGGAAGGCCAGAAGCGCTTTCCGTATAAGTGAGGCCGGGCGTCACCTTGACGAGATCCGCGGTCGACGAAATGCCCTGCTTGGCCATTTGATCGCCGCTGACGGCAGTGATCGACAGGGGCACGTCGTTAATGCGTTCGGACCGTTTTTGAGCCGTCACGACGATGTCGCCGAACCCGGCCTCGTTCTCCGATTGCGCTGCCTCCACGGTTTGCGCGCGCGGCGCCTGAGCAAACCCCGCTGCCGCCAGAACTGATGCTCCGCACAGGATAAGACGCCTGGTGTGCAAGCCTTTCAACATGATAGCCTCCCTCTCCTGACCCATGCACAGGGCCGTTCGGCCGTGCACATCCCGACACGCTGCAATTCCGTTTTGGTCCGGGTGCGCGAAGCGCGCCGGCGAACTTTTGCAACGCTGGACGGGCTGGACGGCGAGGATTTCTTCGCCCTAAGGCTTCGCTGCCCAGCCCGCTCCTCATATTGAACTAATAATGTCATTATGGACGTTACATGTCAACTAAAGTGCCGGCCGGGAGGAAGTTTCGCACAGGCTGCAGTCGGAAACGCGGTTCGTAACCGCCAGGGCGCGCGTTTCGAGCGAGCAACTCGCTGTGAGAACGAAGGAAAGCTGCGCGTTGTGACCGCCGCGGGCTTGCAGGCGGTCAGCCGAAAAGGCTGTTGGCGCGGTGCCGCGACCAAGCCTTCTACAGACTCAGGGCGAGCGGTTTTGATTTCCGATTTTCTGCAATCTGGCAGGTCAGCGCTGCATGTTGGCCGGCGCTTTAATCTTGGGCCGGCGAGACCGCTACTTCCCGATCGCCTTGGCCGCATCGCAGGCGAGCTTGTCCACCCGCTCGTTCTCGACATGGCCGGAATGGCCGCGCACCCATTGCCAATGAACCTTGTGGCGGGAGACGGCCTCGATCAGGTCATGCCACAGGTCAGCGTTCCGCACCGGCTGCTTGCTGGCGTTGATCCAACCCTTTTTCTTCCAGCCGTGGATCCACTTGGTCATGCCGTCGATCACGTAACGGCTGTCCGTGTGAATGACGACCTCGCAGGGCTCGATCAGCGCGTGGAGCGCCTTGATCACGGCAGTCATTTCCATGCGGTTGTTGGTCGTCTCGGGATCGCCGCCCGAAAGTTCCTTTTCATGAGGCCCCATGCGCAGCAGGACGCCCCAGCCGCCCGGGCCGGGGTTGCCCTTGCAGGCGCCATCGGTGAAAACTTCGACGCGTTTCATGCCGCGAAGACCTCCGCATTCCCCGAATCCGCGTAGAATTCCAGCCGGCGCGCGAAGGCCAGGGGATCCTTGGGCGTGACCAGTGCGTCGGCGGGAGTATTCATCCAGTCATAGGCACGCGTCGCAAGGAAGCGCATCGCCGCGCCGCGCGCAAGCAGCGGCAGGGCGGATCGTTCCTCGGGCGCGAGATGGCGCACGCTCTCGTAGCCTTCGAGCAGCGCCGTCGAGAGCTCCGGCAGGAAGCGGGAACCATCAGCGTTGAAACACCAGGCAGCATGAGTCACTGCGATATCGTAGGCGATAATGTCCGTGCACGCGAAGTAGAAGTCGATGAGACCGGTGACCTTGTCGCCGAGCATCAGCACGTTGTCGGGAAACAGGTCGGCGTGAATGACGCCGCGCGGCAGGTTCGAGGGCCAATGCGCGAAGAGCACCTTCAGCTCGTGCTCGACGATCCCCCCGAGTTCGGGATGGATCGATTCGAGTCCTTCGCGCCCGCATGCGCTAAGCAGCTGCTTCCACGCGCCGAGTCCCAGCGAATTGTCACGCAAGGCAGGGAAATCCTGCGAAGCGAGATGAACCTGCGCCAGCGCGGCGCCCACCGCGCGGGCTTGGCCTGCCGTCGGTTCGCTGACCGAAACGCCGGGGAGGAATTCGATCAGCGCCAGCGCCTTGCCCTTGTGGAAGCGGTGGCTGGAGCCTTCGCGATCGTGGATCGTGCGCGGCACCGGGCAATGCCTGGCGGCAAGATGGTCGAGCAGGTCCAGGAAGAAGGGCAGGTCCGCGATGTCGGTGCGGGTTTCGTACATCGTCAGGATGAAGCGGCGCGCGGCGCCATCCGCACCTTGCGTCTCTATCAGCCAGTTGCTGTTCGAAACGCCTTCTGCGATCCCTTTCGCCGAAGTCAGCGTGCCGACATCGAACGCCTCGATAATCGAGGCCATCTCTTCAGCGCCGAGCCGGGTATAGACTGCCATTGATGCCTCCGTCAGCGCATCAGCTGGCGCGGGAGCTTGAAAGTCATGTGCTCCTTTTCGGTCACGACTTCCTCGAAGTCCACGTCGCGCAGGGCCTTTATCCTGGCGACGACTTCGTGCACCAGTTCCTCGGGGGCGGAAGCTCCGGCAGTGACGCCGACGACATCGACCCCTTCGAGCCAGGCGGGGTCGATGTCGCTGCCGCGCTGGATCATCTGTGCGCGGGTTCCGGCACGTTCGGCCACTTCGACCAGGCGCAGCGAGTTCGAGCTGTTGGGGGCGCCGATCACCAGCATGAGCTGGCATTGGGGTGCGATCTGCTTCACCGCCGCCTGCCGGTTAGAGGTGGCGTAGCAGATATCCTCCGCCTTGGGTGCAGCGACCCTCGGATAGCGCGCCTGGATCGCGGCGATGATCTGCGCGGTGTCGTCCACGGAGAGCGTCGTCTGCGAAAGGTAAGCCAGTTCGTCGTCCGGGCCGAAGGGCAGGGAGGCGACGTCCGCGAGCGTTTCCACCAGGGTCATGTTACCTTCCGGGACCTGCCCGAAAGTTCCGATCACTTCGGGATGGCCGGCGTGGCCGATGAACAGGATGTGCCGCCCCGCCTCGATCTGCCGCTCGGCCTGGCGATGGACCTTGCTGACCAGCGGACAAGTGGCGTCGAGCCATTCGAGTCCCCGCTCGGTCGCCTTTGCGGGAACGGCCTTGGGAACGCCGTGCGCGCTGAAGATCACTGGCACTCCATCCGGCACGTCGTCCAGTTCCTCGACGAAGACCGCGCCCTTGGCCTTGAGCGTGTCCACGACGAACTTGTTATGAACGATCTCGTGCCGCACGTAGACGGGCGGGCCGTAGATATCGAGCGCGCGTTCGACGATCTCGATGGCGCGGTCGACTCCGGCGCAGAATCCGCGCGGGGCAGCGATCAGGAGCCGCAAAGGCAGCTTCTTCGTGGACGGAAAGGGGGCATTCATGATGCCGCCTCTAGCGCTTTGCCGCTTGCATCGCTAGGGCAAGCGCATGCCATTCGAGGAAGCCACGATGAATGCACGCCGACTGACCTTCGCTGTTCTCTGCTCCGCCGCCATGCTGACGGCGCTCGGCGGCTGTGCGAAGAAGGGTGATCTCGTCGTAGATTCAGGTATTGGCATCACCGCGGTGCGCAGCCGCTGCCCGGCGGTCGGCATTCCCGACTACACTGGCGACGTGACCCTGTTCCGGGGCGGCGCGGATCACACTGCTCCAAACATCGACGTGGTCGCGGCAATGACCAACGTGCGCAGCCAATGCAACGAGGAAGCGGCCGACAAGGTCTTCGCCAAGGTCGATTTCGACGTACTCGCCCGCCGCAACGACACGAGCGGCGCGCGCCAGGTCACCTTGCCTTACTTCGTCACCGTCCTGCAGGGCGGTACGGCGGTCGTTTCCAAGCGGGTCGGCAACGTCACGCTCGATTTCCCCGACGGGCAGGCCCGCGCGCAGGCGCATGCCACGGGCACCGCCTATATCGACCGCGCCGCGGCGACGCTGCCTGACGCTATTCGGGAGCGCATCACCCGCAAGCGCGAGGCCGGGGACACCGACGCTGCCCTCGATCCGCTTGCCGATCCCGAAGTGAAAGCTGCGGTCGCGCGCGCCAGCTTCGAAGTGCTGGTCGGCTTCCAGCTTGACGACAACCAGCTGGCCTACAACGCCAGGCGCTGATCCATTTCGTTTGCGGAATTAAAGCCGGGAACTCATCCCCGGTGCATCGCCGCCTCTATCCGCTCGCGCGCGACCCGGGCCATTATCTTGCGGTCCGCACGGGCCTCGCCTTCGAGCGGGTCAAGGAAATGAATGGTGAGCGGTATCGGCCGCCAGCGCGCAAGAATCCGCAGCGCATTGGCGAGCCCCGGCTCGTCACCGACCCATGCCAGTTCGCCGACGCGCGGGCCGTAGTCGAGCCAGACCGGCTGCACGGCCACGCGATCGCTGGTATTGTCGATCGCCGAAAGCAGCGAGGACTTGAAGGGCAGCAGGCGAGCGCCGTCCGCAGTGGTTCCTTCCGGAAAGATGGCGAGCGCGCCCGTTTCGCGTAGCGCGTCGCGAACCTGCTCGATCTGCGCGGCGACGCTGCGGCGGTCGTGGCGGGCAATGAACACGGTGTCGTTGAGGCTGCAGAGCCAACGCAGCGGCCCGACCGAGGCCAGCCCGTCGTGTGCGACGAAGGCGCAGCCGGTAAGGCCCGCCAGCGCGGGAATGTCCAGCCAGCTTACATGATTGGCGAGGAAGAACGATCGGGGCGCCGGAGGCGGTCCGGTCCGGCGCAGGCGCACGCCCGCCGTCGAGGCGACGAGGCGCAGAAACAGGCGGGGCACGGGGTTGGAAACGGTGAAAGACGCGACGAGATAATAGAGGGCAACGCAGACCAGCACCAGCACCAGCAGCGCCGATACTCGAGCTGCCACCAGTAGCCAGCCCCAGGGCGCGACGCGCGAAACCCGGGTCAGGCTGTGACTGCTCACTTGCGGCTGTCGCCGCCCTCGCGGTCGAGCTTCACCCCGAAAAGTTCCATGCGGTGGTCGACGAGACGAAAGCCCAGGCGTTCGGCGATCTGGCGCTGGAGCGCTTCGAGCTCCGGGTCCACGAATTCGATGACCGCGCCGGTTTCGACATCGATCATGTGGTCGTGATGCGCTTCTGGTGCCGCTTCGTAGCGGGCGCGGCCATCGCCGAAGTCGTGGCGGTCGAGAATGCCGGCTTCCTCAAAAAGCCGGACGGTACGGTAGACGGTGGCGATCGAGATGCCCGGGTCTATCGCGGTGGCGCGCTCGTGGAGTTTCTCGACATCGGGATGATCGGTGCTTTCGGACAGCACCCTTGCAATCACGCGGCGTTGTTCGGTGATCCGCAGACCACGCTCGTGACAAAGAGCTTCAATGTCGATCGGTTGATGCACGTGTAACCTGTAAGATGAAGAGGGCGCACCAGCCATGTTAGGCCGATGCGCCCGCAATCACAACACCGGGCTGATGAGCTTATGGCCCGGTTATCCGGTCAGGCGGCAGCCTTGGGCTTGCGGCCGCGGCGAGCATTGGGCTTGCGGCCCAGCCCGATCTTCTTGGCCAGTTCGCGCCGCTTCTCCGCGTAGTTCGGAGCGACCATCGGATAATCCGCAGGCAGGTTCCACCGGGCGCGATATTCTTCCGGGGTCATATTGTAATGAGTCATGAGATGACGCTTGAGCATCTTGAGCTTCTTGCCATCTTCAAGACATACAATGTAGTCGGGCTTTACCGATGCGCGAACAGATACCGCGGGTTCCGGTTTTTCTTCCTCTACGGCCGCAGCGGTCCCAAGTCCGGCGAGGGCGCCGTAGACATTGGTGATCAGGGCGGGCAGATCTTCCACGGAAACGCTGTTGTTGCTCACATGGGCGGCAACAATGTCTGATGTCAGAGTGATTAGCGTTTCGTTGGTATCAGGCTGAATGTTTTCCATTTTTTTAACCCTCTTTTTGGCGACCGCTATGCGGGACAAGGCTCGGTTGTTTGCCTGCCGCTGAGTGCACTGAGCTATCTCGGTCGAAAACACAAGTTTATTTCGGCGACTCGCTAAACTTCTATAGGAATTATAGTTGCGTCTTTCAATCTAGGTCGCCTTGTCCACCGAGATCGCAGGCGAACGTAATGGCATCCACGCGCTGACCATCGGAAGTTCGATAATAATCAGGCCGATGACCTATGATATAAAAACCGAAAGAACGATATAGCGATTCTGCGGGATTATCTTTTCTCATTTCAAGTAAAAGACGCCTTGCGCCCCGTTCTTGTGCGGCATAGCCAAGAGAAGAGAGTAGCGATTTTCCCAGCCCTCTGTTCCTATATTGCGGCATAACGGCCAGAAGGAGAAGTTCTTCTTCTTCAAAGCCCGTCCGGGATAGAGAGAAGCCAGCGGTGATCTCGCCGTTAATCGCGTGTGTCCCGTCAGGCGAAATGAGAAAATAGTGGGTGTTGCCCAGCTTCAGGGCGTCTTCAACTTGGCGACGATTCCACGCTTCGCCCCAAAATGGGTCAAATGCGGCGGACATTACCGCCATGAGTTGGTCGACATCGTCGTTCATTCCTGCCGCGCCGGCAATCTGGCATCGGGCGCACGGCCGTACAAGGGGTGGGTTTCTTGCGCGAACGCATCCGGGGGGAGCAAGCTGTAGGCGCGGGCATCGGGCCAGATCTCGATGGCGGCGCCGTGCCCGCGTGCGCCGACCAGTGCCTGGGCCTGGTTCCCGGCCACCAGATTCTCGATCGTCGCGGTCGCGGCTTCAGCGGGGCTAAGCGACGCGAGCGGGCGCGTGCTTTGGCCGCGGGGGTTAAAGCCTTCGGTGAACCATTCCCCGTGTCCGCCGGTCATGGCAACGCCGACGGGCTGCGTACCCGCCTCGCTACGGGCCATTGCCGCGACCATGGCCAAGGTCGAGTAGCCCCGTGTTTCCGCGCCCCAGGCGAGCGCCAGGGCGCGGGCCGCAGCCAGTCCCACGCGGACGCCGGTGAAACTGCCGGGGCCCAGGCCCACCGCGATGAGGTCCGCCCGGCCGCGTTCAGGCAAGGCTGATATCATCGGCACGAGTGCTTCGGCGTGTCCTCGTCCCAGCAGGCGGAAGTCGGCCGCGACAAGCTCCCCATTATAGAGCAGCGCAACAGAACAGGCCTCCGTTGCGCTGTCGATGACGAGTATGCGCCCGCTGTCCATCTCCGCGCGCCGCCCTGCCTCAGGCAGCCCGGACTTCAGTGACTTCGGGCACGTAGTGCTTGAGGAGACTCTCGATCCCGTGCTTGAGCGTCGCCGTCGAGGATGGGCAGCCGGAGCATGCGCCCTGCATCACGAGATAAACGACGCCCTCGCGATAGCCGCGGTAGATGATGTCCCCCCCGTCGTTAGCCACGGCCGGCCGCACCCGCGTCTCGATCAGGTCCTTGATCTGCGCGACGATGTCGGCGTCGGCCGGGTCCTCGTCGAAGGCCTCCTCCTCGGCCGGAACCGCAATGCCGCTGGCATCGCCGCCGGCAAAGAGCGGAGCCTCCGACACGAAGTGATCCAGCAGGATCGACACGACCTGCGCCTTGAAGGTCGGCCACTCCGCCCCCGGTGCCGCCGTTACCGAAATGAAATCCTGGCCGAAGAACACGCCGGTCACATCGCCCAGGCCGAACAGCGCTTCGGCCAGCGGCGAGGCGCTCGCATCCTCGGGAGAGGCGAAATCGCGGGTGCCCGAGCTCATCACCTGCCGGCCGGGCAGGAACTTGAGCGTCGCGGGGTTGGGCGTGGTTTCGGTTTCGATGAACATGGTGGTCCCGATTTAGGTAAAGTGGGCGGGGGGTCAAGTGGAAGAGGGCCGGCGCGGCGCTATTCACTGGTCCTTAAGGCACAGCCGCCCTATAGCCTGCAGCATGACGACTTCTTCGCGCGCCGTTCGCTCGATTGCCTGTCTGCTGCTTCTTGCCCAGGCTCCGGTCCAGCCCGTCCTGGCACAGCAGGCCGCGGCAGAAGCCGGTGCCAAGGCCGCCGGCGTCCCCTGGCTCTATCGCGGCAGCGACATTCCGCCCGATCCGGGCTGGCATTTCGGCGAACTGCGCAACGGCGTGAAATATGCCGTGCGCAAGAACGGGGTGCCGCCGGGGCAGGTTTCGATCCGCATCCGCGTCGATGCCGGCTCGCTCTACGAGACGGATTCCGAGCGCGGCTATGCGCACCTGCTCGAACATCTGCTGTTCCGGCAGTCGAAGTACATTCCCGAAGGGACGGCCATTGCCGCGTTCCAGCGGCTGGGCGCCACTTTCGGCAGCGATACCAACGCCGAGACCTCGACGACGCAGACGGTGTTCAAGCTGGACCTGCCCAATGCGACGCCGGCCGCCCTCGACGAGACGTTCAAGCTGCTTTCCGGCATGGTCACCGCGCCGATGCTGTCCACTTCGAACCTCAAGTCGGACCTGCCAATCGTGCTCGCCGAAATGCGTGAGCGGGGCGGTGCATCGAAGCGTGTGCAGAATGCCATGCAGAAGGTCTTCTACGCGGGGCAGCCGCTTGCCGACCGCGAGCCGATCGGCACTGTCGAGAGCCTCACTTCGGCGACACCAACGTCGGTGCGGGCCTTCTACCAGCGCTGGTACCGTCCTGACAACGTGGCCGTGATCGTGGCCGGTGACGTCGATCCTGCCATGCTCGAGAGCTATATCGGGAAGTGGTTCGGCGACTGGAAGGCGTCCGGCAAGCTCGCCCCGGCGCCCAGTTTCGGCGATCCGGTCGCTCCCAGGGACGTCGATCCCAGGAATCCGGTTGGAGAGACGCGCGTCCTCGTCGAGCCTGATCTGCCGCCTTCGCTGATGTATGCGGTCCTGCGCCCGTGGCGGCAGGTCAACGACAATATCGCCTACAACCAGGGCCTGATGATCGACTCGATCGCCCAGGCGATCATCAACCGCCGGCTTGAATCGAAGGCGCGCGCAGGCGGCAGTTTCCTGTCGGCCTCGGTCAACCAGGACGACGTCTCGCGCTCGGCGGATGCGACATTCGTTTCCGTGACGCCGCTTGGCGACGACTGGGAAGCGGCGCTGCGCGACGTGAGGGCGGTGATTGCCGACGCCGTGAACCGCCCGCCGACGCAGGAGGAGATCGACCGCGAGGCCGCGGAACTCGACGTGGCGTTCCAGGTTCCGGTCGAGCAGGAGCGGATCCTGCCCGGATCGAAGTTCGCTGACGATCTCGTGAACGCGCTGGATATTCGCGAAACCGTCGCCGCTCCCAAGGACGTCCTGCGGATATTCCGCGAGACCAGGCCGCTGTTCACGCCCGATGCAGTGCTGAAGCACACGCGCCAGCTCTTCACCGGCACCGTCACGCGCGCGCTGTTCACCACCCAGAAGGCTGGAAAGGCGAGCGATGCGCAGCTGCGCCAGGCCCTGCTCGAGCCTGTCAGGCCCGACGACAGCGTACGCCTGGCAGCCAATGCGCCGCCGGTTTCGTTCGACAAGCTGCCGGCGATCGGCAAGCCTTCCAAGCCGCAGGCGGATGCCCCGACCGGCCTGCTGGACATCGAGGAGCTGACTTTCGCCAACGGCGTCAAGGTCCTGCTGTGGCCGGTCCAGGAAGAGCCGGGGCGGGTCATGGTCAAGGTGCGGTTCGGCGGCGGCTATCGTTCGGTAGACCCGAAGGACGCGCCCTATCTCGCCCTCGGCCAGTACGCGCTGGTCGGCTCGGGCGTCGCGACGCTCGGGCAGGAAGATCTCGACCGCATCGCCACCGGCCGGAAGATGGGCTTCGATTTCGAAGTGCAGGACGGCTCGTATCAGTTCTCGGCCGAGACCCGGCCGGCGGATCTTGCCGACCAGCTCTATCTCTTCGCCGCGAAACTCGACCTGCCGCGCTGGGATACGGGTCCGTTCCTGCGCGGCAAGGCCGCGGCCAGGATCCAGTACGATACTTTCGCGACTTCGCCGCAGGGCGTGCTCAACCGGGACCTGCAGTTCTACCAGCGCGGCGAGGATGCGCGTTTCGCCACGCCCACGCCGGACCAGATCGAGGCGACGACGACCGAAGGCTTCAGGAAGTTCTGGAGCAAGGCGCTCGGCGAAGGGCCGGTCGAAGTGCAGATCTTCGGCGACTTCAACAAGGCGGGGGCGATCGCCGCGCTGGAGAAGAGCTTCGGCGCGCTGAAGCCCCGAACGCCCGCCGTGCCCACCGCCAACCTGGCGCAGATCACGGTCCCGCGCCCATCGGACAAGCCGATCGTGCTGAACCACCATGGCGATCCCGACCAGGCGGCGGCGGTCATTTCCTGGCCGACCGGCGGCGGCTCCATGGGCATCCGCGAATCGCGCCAACTCGAGATCCTGACGCAGCTCTTCACCAACCGCCTGCTTGCCGCGGTGCGCGAGAAGCTGGGCGTAAGCTACGCGCCTTACGTGTATTCGTCCTGGCCGGTGGACCTGAAGGCAGGCGGATCGATAACGGCCATGGCGCAGCTCGATCCCAAGTCGGTTCCGGTGTTCTTCCAGACCGCCGACGAGATCGCGCAGGACCTCATCAACAACCCGCCGACGGCCGACGAACTGGCGCTGGTGACCGAGCCGCTACGCCAGCAGGTGACGCGCGCCGCTTCGAGTACGGCCTTCTTCATGAGTCAGCTCGAAGGCGCCACCGGGGAGCCTTCGCGCTTTGGAACGGTTCGCACGGTGCTGTACGACTACACCCAGACGACGCCGCAGAAGATGCAGGAACTGGCCGCCCGCTATCTTGGCAAGGACAATTCGTGGCGGCTGGAGGTCATGCCCGAAGGAACGGCGTCGGGAACGATGGTCCGCCGCTGAGGTTTGCCGGGTCCGGGTGCGCCGGCCCGGCGCGACTGCGCCGCGCCGCCGATCACAGTGATCGCCCAAACCGGCTTTGCAAAACTTGCCTGCGGAGGCTATGGCGCGCCTCTTGCATATATTGAGCGTGCCTGATGGAACGGCGCGCTGTCAGGAGTGAAAGACGTGGCTAGCAATTGGACCCCGGACGGCTGGAAGGCGCATGAAGCGCGCCACCTTCCGGAATATGGCGATGCGGAGAAGCTGGGCGAGGTCGAGGCCACGCTTGCGAAGTTCCCGCCGCTGGTCTTTGCCGGCGAGGCGCGCGAACTCAAGAAGGAACTGGCCGAGGTCGCCGCCGGCCGCGGTTTTCTGCTCCAGGGCGGAGACTGCGCCGAAAGCTTCGCCGAGTTCCACCCGGACAATATCCGCGACACTTTCCGCGTGCTGCTCCAGATGGCGGTTGTCCTCACTTTCGCCAGCAAGCAGCCGGTCGTAAAGGTCGGCCGCATGGCCGGCCAGTTCGCCAAGCCGCGCTCGGCAGCGACCGAGAAGGTGGGCGACCTGGAACTGCCCAGCTACTTCGGCGACATCATCAACGGCATCGAGTTCGATCCCGAAACGCGCCGCAACGATCCGGAACGGATGCTGCGGGCCTACTCGCAGTCCGCGGCGACGCTGAACCTGCTGCGTGCATTCGCGGGCGGCGGCTATGCCAACCTGCGCCAGGTCCACCAGTGGACGATGGATCACATCGACCGCAGCCCCTGGGGCGAGAAGTTCTCGCAGATGGCCGACCGCATCGGCGAGGCACTGGACTTCATGGCGGCCTGCGGCGTCGATCCGACGACCGTGCCCCAGCTTCAGGGCACCAGCTTCTTCACCAGCCACGAGGCGCTGCTGCTGCCTTACGAGCAGGCGATGACCCGCCGCGATTCGCTCACCGGCGACTGGTACGACTGCTCTGCGCACATGCTCTGGATCGGCGACCGCACCCGCTTCGAAGGTTCGGCCCATGTCGAGTTTCTGCGCGGGGTCGGCAATCCGATCGGCATGAAGTGCGGGCCCTCGCTCGATCCCGACGCGCTGCTGCGCATGCTCGACGCGCTCAACCCGTCGCGTGAGGCGGGCCGGATGACGCTCATCAGCCGCTTCGGCCACGACAAGGTCGAGGAAGGCCTGCCCAGGTTGGTCCGCGCCGTGAAGCGGGAGGGGCATCCGGTGGTCTGGTCCTGCGATCCGATGCACGGCAACGTGATCAAAACGGATACCGGCTTCAAGACCCGGCCGTTCGACCGCATCCTTGCCGAAGTGCGGGGCTTCTTCGCCGTCCACCGCGCCGAAGGCACGCACGCGGGCGGCATCCACGTCGAGATGACCGGACAGGACGTCACCGAATGCACCGGCGGCGCCATCGCCATTACGGATGAGGCACTGGCCGACCGCTACCACACGCACTGCGATCCCCGTCTCAATGGCGCGCAGTCGATCGAGCTGGCGTTCGAGATGGCAGACCTGCTGAACCTCGAGGCGACCGAGCGGCACAGACACGCCGCCTGAAGGCTCATAGGCAAGGACAAGCAGGGGGCGGGAGGCTGACTCCTGCGCCCTGCCTCGTCCTATAGGGTCTCCAGCGGGGTGAACCTCGCCGGCATGATCGGACGGCGGACCAGGCCGCCGCCTTCCTGCTTTTCCGCCAGCGTGATCTGCTGAACGTCCGCGCCGCCCAGCGGCATCACGAGCCTCCCTCCCGGCTTGAGCTGTTCGACCAGCGGCTCGGGAATGTCTTCTCCAGCCGCGGTCACGAGGATCTTGTCGAAGGGCGCCTCGTCGGGCCACCCCCGCGAACCGTCGCCGACGCGCAACTCGACGTCGCGATGACGGAGCAGGAACAGCCTGGCTTCGGCCATTTCGATGAATTCCTCGACCACGTCGATGCTCGACACGTGCCGCGCCAGTTCCGCCAGCAGCGCCACCTGGTAGCCGTAACCCGTACCGACTTCGAGCACCCGGTCGCTCGCCTGGACGTCGAGGAGGTCGATCATCAGAGCCGCGATGAACGGTTGCGAGATGGTCTTGTCGAAGCCGATGGGAAGCGGGCCGTCCTGATAGGCGGCCAGAGTGAACTCACGCGGAACGAAGACATGGCGCGGGACCTTGAGCAGCGCGGCACGAAGGCGCTCGCCGATGTGCGACTTGCCCAGTTCGTCGCTCAGCAGATCGAAATGGATGTCGATCACTTCCACCATGTGCCGGCGGTAGATCGCGAGATGTTCCTCTGTCAGTGGCTTCATGGCGAGAATGCCTTTCGGTCCGGCTCATATGAATGCCTGTCGGGCACTTGCAGGGGTGTCGATGTGGGACCCCACCGGCCGGTTATGATTCTGGAATGCGCATCGGCAGTCAGGGTTCCTTGCCTCGGGTATTCGGGGCCCACCGTGAGCTAAGGCGAAAAAGCCCATCATGTGACGAGGCCGGGACTATCGCGGCGGCGCCAGACCGAACTGCTCGAACGTGAAGCTGTAGCGTTCGTCGGAAGGCAGGGCGGCAAGCGCGGTCAGCCGCCCCCGCTCGTAACGCAAGTGCCAGGTCTGGCTGACACGAGGCGCTTTAGCAGCGAAGGCGGCCGGATCGAGCAGCGCTATATTCGCGCCCCGGCCGGGATCGCGTGCCGACTGATAGCGGATCGCCTGGGCATCGATAGCGCGCGCCCTGGCGGCGAATTGCTGGCACGGCACGTAGTCCTGGGGATGGATCCAGACGGCAGCGTGGCGGACGAAGGGCGCGATCGTCAGATCGATCGCGCGGCGGACCTTTACGGCAATGCTGAATGCCGAATGCTCGACGACGCTGGTGGGAGGCACGAATTCCGGTGAGCGCGAGAAGAAGTGAAGGCGCCAGTACGCCGTCTCTGCGACGGCCGTGCCGACATGCTCGGAGGCGTAGAAGATGCCCGGCCGTTCGTTGGCCCTGCGGAAACGCGATTCCTTGGCGTGGCCGTAGCGGAAGGGCGTCGCCAGAAGATAATGGAGGTCGCGCGCAGCCGAGGGCAGCGCCGGTTTCACTTCCTCCACGAGCTGTTCGAGCAACGCCTGATCCTCGACGCTTGCAGCCAGCCGATTGGTGGAGATGCGATGCTGCGCCTCGACCAGTCGCCAGACCGTCCCGGCATAGGGCGCAAGGTTCGACGCTCGGGGAAGGATCTCAGACACGCGCCCGGTAGTCGTCCACGTAACCGGTCACGGCGTTTAGCCCGCTTATCGTGCGGATCAGGTCGATGGGGCGGCCGCCCAGATCCAGGTTGGCGGCTTTGAGCCAGGACATGGAGGCCTGATCGTCGTTGCCCATCAGCGCATCGAGGCTGCGGAACAGGCGCACGAGGTATTGTCCCAGCTCGAAGGCCTTGGTCGAGCGGGCCAGCTCATAACCGCCCGAGCGCAGCCGCGAGGCAGTGGCGGGCGAAAGGCCGAGAATGGCGCCGAGTTGCTCGTTCGTCAGGTTCCAGCATGTCGCCACACGGCCAACCGCCCGGCTGAGCACGCGGTTTTCGTCGGCATTGTGGCGGAACTGCGTCGCCATAATCGTTCCTGTGAATGAAATCGGCTCATGTCATTCATAGGATCGGTCCTCCCATTTTGCAAGCATCTCGGGGTGCGACATCCTGGCTCTTGCTTTACCGTGCCGTTGGGTTGATCCTCGCGACTCCGGCGCACCATCCGCTCGAGCGGGCATGGCAGGCAAGCGCAAGGAGAGCGACATGAAGGCAACCGGCAGTGGCTCGAAAGTCATTGCGCTCGTCGGACCGGCGGGCGCGGGCAAGACAAGTCTGGCAGAAGCAATGCTGTTCGCGGCGGGCGCGATCCCCAGGCTCGGTTCGGTAAAGGACGGCACCAGCATCGGCGACGCCAGTTCCGAAGCACGGGCGCGGGGCGGTTCGACCGAGCTGAACCTGATGCGCTTCACATGGATGGATGAGCCTTACGTACTGCTCGACGTCCCGGGGTCTCCGGGCTTTGCGGGAGACGCCGATCCGGCACTCAGCATCGCCGATCTCGCGCTCGTGGTGATCGATCCCGACCCGATGCGGGCCCCGCAGATCGAGCCGATCCTGCGCCGGCTGGAGGCCATGGGCGTGCCGCGTGCGGTGTTCGTCAACCGGATTGATCAGGCGCGCGCCAGCACCGAGGAGCTTCTGGAGGCGCTTCAGCCTATGAGCG
The DNA here is from genome assembly GCA_035278205.1 of Novosphingobium sp. Classification (GTDB taxonomy): domain Bacteria; phylum Pseudomonadota; class Alphaproteobacteria; order Sphingomonadales; family Sphingomonadaceae; genus Novosphingobium. The sequence goes on from DATEJH010000007.1 coordinate 65,004, forward strand.
CCGCCGCTCTGGTGGCCAGGCAGATCCCCATCCGCACGGGCGAGCACGTCGACGGCTTCGTCGATCTGGCGCTGGAACGGGCTTATCACTATCGCCCAGGCAAGCCGTCAGAGCAGATTCCCATACCTGCCGAAGTCGAAGCGGTCGAAGCCTCCGCCCGCTTCCATATGCTCGAACAGCTCGCCGATTATGACGACGTCCTGCTCGAACAGCTGCTTAGCGACGAAGCGCCTGATCTGGAGGTCGTTTTCGGCGATCTGACGCGGGAGACGGCGGCGGGGCAGGCGGTGCCCGTGCTGTTCGGTTCCGCCCTCAACGGCTTCGGCGTTCGCCGGTTGCTCAAGATGCTGCGCCATGACACGCCGGCCATGGAACTCACTGCGGAGCGGCTGGGCATCGGGGAGGGCACCGCCCAGGTGTTCAAGGTCATGAACGGCAGCTCCGTCGGCCGGCTTGCCCTGGCACGGCTGTTCGGCGGACCCGTTCCTGAAGGTTCGGACTGGACGGACGGAGAAGGCCACGCGATGCGCGCGGGCGCATTGTTCGCGCTGCAGGGCGGGGCCGCCGCGAAAGTCCGGGAAGCCGGCCGGGGCGACGTCGTCGGCATCGCCAAGCTGGAGGGGCTGAAGGCGGGCGACCGCCTGAGCGTGACGGGAAAAAGGCCGGCGCCCGCGCCGCTGAGGCAGAAGGCTGCGGCGAATTGCGCCATCGCCATTTCGGTCAAGGATCACAAGGACGAGGTTCGCCTCTCGGCCGCCATCAGCCGCCTGATCGAGGAAGATGCGGGACTGGAATGGGCGCCCGACGAATTGACCGAGGAGATGCTGCTCCACGGTGGAACAGACGAGCATCTGGCCGTGGCGCTGGAACGCCTGAAGCGGCGCTACGGCGTCGACGTGAGCACTCGTCCGCCTTCGGTTGCCTACAAGGAAACCATTCGCAAACCCGTGACCCAGCGTGGACGCCACAAGAAACAGTCCGGCGGGCACGGGCAGTTCGGCGACGTCATCATAGAGGTCCGTCCGCTAGGGCGGGGTGAGGGGTTCCGGTTCGACGAACGCATCACCGGCGGGGCGGTACCCAGGCAATGGATACCCGCTGTCGAATTGGGGGTGCGCGATGCCATGGAAAGCGGCCCGCTCGGCTTCCCGGTCGTGGATGCGGCCGTCACGCTGGTCGATGGCTCCTACCACAGCGTCGACAGTTCCGAACTGGCGTTCCGTCTGGCGGGCCGCCTTGCCATGTCGGAGGCCCTTTCGGCGGCCGGCCCCTATCTGCTGGAGCCTTTCGTGCTGGTCGAAATCCACGTGCCGGGCAGCGCAACCTCGCGCGTTACCTCGTTCCTGGCGAGCAGGCGCGGTCAGATGCTGGGGATCGCCCCGAGGGAGGGCTGGTCACGCTGGGACGTGATCAAGACGCTGCTGCCCGGCGCGGAACTGCACGGTCTCGATTCCGAACTGCGCTCCCTCAGCCAGGGAATGGCCCAGTTCGCAACGAAGTTCGACCATTTCGAGGAGGTCAACGGCAAGCTCGCCAACGCCATTATCCAGAACCGGATGGAGCCGGCCTGACGGCAGCGGCGGCCGTGGCGATGTGATCGCCTCCCGGTTCGTCGAGCTTCGCCGCCTGCCGCACGATTTCGTCGACGAGCGCGCGCGCATGGCGGCTGAGATCGTCGAACCGCCTGGCGCAGATCATGAGGCGGCGATGCGCCCAGGCGTCAGCCAGCGGTACGATCGCCAGTCCTTCCGAACGGCAGCGTTCGGCCGCGGAGAGCGGCAGCACGCCGATGCCGATCCCTGCCTCCACGAGCCGGGCGACGGTCTCGAAACTCCGCAGACGCACGCGATAGCTGATCCGCCGGCCCAACCGCGCCGCCTGGTCCGCGAGATGGGAATGCAGCGCTCCGGCGCTGAGTCCGACGAAAGGCTCGTCGAGCAGGTCGATGAACCGCACGGCCTTGCGGTTGGCCAGCGCGTGACTGTCCGGGACCAGCAGTACGAGACGGTCGCGGGAGAGGGGCATCGCCTCGAGCCGGCCGAGGTCGATCGAATCCGCTACCAGGCCGAATGCGGTGCGTTCCTCGGCCACGGCCATCAGAATGTCGGAACTGGTCCTTTCCTCGATCTCGACGTCCACTTCGGGGTGCGCTGCCAGGAAAGTGCGGATCGCCGAAGGCAGCAGTTCGACCAGGGCAGCCGTATTCGACAGCAGGCGGACCTGCCCCTTGAGCCCCGAGGTGAACGCCGAGATCACCGCGCATCCGCTCGACCTGCGCCAGTACGACGCGGGCGTGCTGGAGCAGTGTCCGTCCGGCTGGGGTCGGAACCACGCCGCGCCGCCCCCGCTCGAGCAGCGGAATGCCCAGCACCGCCTCCATCCCGCTGATCCGCGCGCTCGCCGACGCCAGCGCGAGGTGAACCGCGTCGGCGCCCCTGGATATGCTGCCCTGCTCGACCACGGCGGTGAAGAGACGAAGATCAACCAGATCGAACCGCATGAAAGCTTTCGCATTATCCGAAACTTGGTACTGGATATTCCGCATTGTAGGCGCCGTCCAGCGGTCTAGAGACGCCGATAAGCCTGAAAGACATCGTCATTGACGAAGCTTCGGGTGCGCCGGCAAGGAGATGAACGTGCAAGACGCTCACAACGAAATCGTCGATCGGCAATTCGGCCCGCGAGCGCAGGCCTATGTGGCGAGCGCCGCTCATTCGAGCGGACCGGACCTGGAAAGGCTGGAGGCAATCGCGCGCGAGCGCCCGGGCGCAAGAGTGCTCGATCTGGGCTGCGGCGGCGGTCACGCATCGTACCGTGTCGCGCCTCATGTGGGGCAGGTCGTGGCATGCGATCTTTCCGCAGACATGATCACGGCGGTTGGAGCGGAAGCAGCACGGCGAGGGCTCGCCAACGTCTCGACGAAGCAGGCGGCCGCCGAGGACCTGCCTTTCGCGGACGGCGCCTTCGACATGCTGGTCTGCCGCCTGAGCGCGCATCACTGGCAGGATCTGGACGGCGGCTTGGGCGAAGCCCGCCGCGTTCTCAAACCCGGTGCAGTGGCGGTCATCATCGACGTGGTCTCTCCCGCCCATCCCGCTTGCGATACTCATCTCCAGGCGGTCGAGCTGCTGCGCGATCCCAGCCACGTGCGGGATTACCGGGTGGAGGAGTGGTGCACGGCGCTGGCACGTGCGGGCTTCTATCTCGAGCGGAGCGCCACGCATGAACTGCGCATGGGATTCGCCTCATGGGTCGAACGGATGCGCACCCCGCAGCACCACGTCGATGCCATCCGGTCCCTGCAGGTCGCCGCTTCCAGCCAAGTGCGCCGCGCTTTCGCCATCGCCGAGGATGGCAGCTTCACTATCCGCGTCGCGACATTCGAACTCAGGCCGACATGAGAACGAGCAACTTGGCGCCGACCTCGATGTGCTTCAGCGCGGTGCGCCTGCCCCTAGCGGAACGCCCATCGCAGCAGGCCTGCAAGGCCTGCGGTTCCGCCGTATACCATCGGGCGGCTGAGCTTTGACGAGTGCAGGCCATGCATGCGCCGGGCCCATGGCGGCAGCAGATCGATGGCGGCTTGGGCCGTCATCGATTGCAGCGGCATGACTGCCGTGTTCTGGACCGGCGGGTTCAGCAGCAGCCTCACGATTTCGCGGGTGCGTCCGCTCACCTCCAGCTCGGCCCGCCGCGCGCGCAGGCAGGCGACAGTGGCTTGCCTGGCCGCGGGCACGTCATGAGCGCCCAGCCGCATCGCCAGTTCGCGCATTTCGCTGAAGTATAGATCCTGCTCGGCAAGCGGCATCGCCGGTTCGGCATAACGTTTCCAGGCTTCGAGGAAGCAATATGTCTCGGTGATGTGGACCCAGGCCAGGAGGTCCGGGTCTTCGGCCGAGTAGGGCCTGCCATTGGCGAGCGTTCCCTTCACGTGCCTGTGGACCTCCCGCACGCGTTCGATCGCCTGCTCCGCTTCCTTCCGGCTGCCATATGTCGTCAGCGCGATGAAACGGGCGGTACGGCGGAGCCGGCCGTGCATGTCGGTGCGGAAATTGGAATGATCCCACACGCCGGCCAGAACCGCGGGATGGAGCATCTGCATCAGGAGCGCGGCAACGCCGCCCACCATCATCGTGGTGACGTCGCCGTGCACTTTCCATGCCACCGAGCCGGGTCCGAAAAGCCCGTCATCCCGCCGCTCCACGGGCCGCTCTCCACGGCTGCGATCGTTGAAGAAGCCGCGCACCCGGTCGACGATGAGATCCTTGACCATCTGCTGCATGGCCATAACGTGTGCTCTCGGCGATCGATGTTCAACGTTTGCTGACGCTGCCCGGCCACGGATTCAATCTTCACAGGGCCGCCCCGGCTGCCCCCTCAATCGGTACGTTCCGGCTTCCTGCGCCGCGCGTCCTTCTTCCTGCCGGTGCCGCCCGGGCCGGGCCGGCCGTCCTCGGGGCGATGCGGGCGGGAGCGGTAAGGCTTGGGAGCATGAGCCGGCCGGGGCTTGTCCCGGCGGTCGCCGCGTCCCTCGTCGCGCGGCTTGCCCTCCAACATCCGGATTTCCACCTCGTCCTCGTCGCTTCCCGTACGCCGCACGGCGTCGAGGAAGCGCGATGCCAGCGCGCTGGGTACTTCGAACAGGGTTTCGTTCGCGGCGATGCGGATCGCGCCGATCTCGCCGCGCCTCACATGGCCCCGCCGACACAGAAGCGGGAGAAGCCAGCGGGAATCCGCATTCTGGCGCCGGCCGACGTTAAGACGGAACCAGGTGCTCTCCTCAAAGCCGGGGCGGGAGCGGCGCGGGGCCTGAGCGGGATCTTCGCCGAGCAGGTCTTCAGGCTCGGGTAGGCGCGCGCGATGGGCATGGACGAGCGCTGCGGCAATATCGCGCGGGCTGCGCTCGGCCAGCAGGCGTTCGGCAAGCGCATGATCCTGTGGGTCGAATTCGATGGGAGCGAGCAGCGCGGCAAGCAGGCGTTCGCTGTCGGCGCTGCGAATGTCCTGCGCTGAAGGCGGCGCGATCCACTGCGCCGAAATGCGGGCGCCGCGCAGCATCGCTTCGACGCGCTTGCGCCGCGGATAAGGCACGATCAGCACCGCCGTTCCCTTGCGGCCGGCGCGGCCGGTGCGGCCAGAGCGATGCTGCAGCGTCTCGGCGTCGCGCGGCACCTCGACATGGACGACAAGGCTCAGGCCGGGCAGGTCGATGCCACGCGCCGCCACGTCCGTCGCCACGCAGACCCGCGCCCGGCGATCGCGCAGTGCCTGAAGAGCGTGGTTGCGCTCATTCTGGCTGTGCTCGCCTGACAGCGCCACCGCGGTGAAGCCGCGTTCGACGAGGCTCGCGTGCAGCCGCCGGACGGCATCGCGGGTGGCACAGAAAAGCATTGCGGTCTCTGCCTCATGAAACCGCAGCAGGTTGACCACGGCATGTTCGATGTCCGCCGGGGCGACCGCCATCGCCTGGTACGTGATATCGCCATGGCCGCGATCGTCGGTTACAGTGGATATGCGCAGCGCATCGCGCTGGTAGCGCCGGGCCAGCGCGACGATCGGCCTGGGCATCGTTGCCGAGAACAGGAGCGTGCGCCGCTCGGCCGGCGTGGCGTCCAGAATTTCCTCCAGATCCTCGCGGAAACCCATGTCGAGCATTTCGTCCGCTTCGTCGAGAACGACGACCCGAAGCGCGGACAGGTCGAGTGCGCCCCGTTCCAGATGGTCCCGCAGGCGGCCGGGCGTGCCGACGACGATCTGTGCCCCCTGACCCAGCGTGCGCCGTTCCCTGCCCGGGTCCATTCCGCCGACGCAAGTGGCAATGCGGGCGCCTGCCTTGCCATAGAGCCATTCGAGTTCGCGGCTGACCTGGAGAGCGAGTTCGCGTGTGGGCGCCACGACGAGGGCAGATGGAGCCGAAGACCAGTCGCCCAGCAGATCGTTTGCCATGGCCAGGCCGAAAGCGACCGTCTTGCCGGACCCGGTCTGCGCCGAAACGACAAGATCGCGGCCTTCCGCGTGTGGTTCGAGCACGGCGGCCTGGACGGGCGTGGGCGTGACGTAGCCGCGCTCTGACAGGGCATCGCCAAGCAGCGGCGGTAGTTTGGAAAAAGGCATGAAACTCGCACATCAACAAGAAGTCGCCTACGGCGGCGGGACATGACATCAGGCTGGTTCGGCCGACACCGGTTCGCGGAAGGCGCGATCAACCAGAGCCAATCCGTCAACGCTTGCGAGGCCCTATACAGGCCCGGAACGCTTTTGGCTTCCGTTGTTTTTGCAGCCGACGCGGCGCAGCGGCGCTTTCCCGAAACCGGCGGCCGACATGCTCCGTTGCAATCGCCGCTTGCAGGGCCAATCCCGATGTGATCCTCTCGCTTGCAGCAGGGGGGCGGGCATGACGAGATTCGAGGCCGTTAGAGGCGCGATCCTCAGCAATATCACCGGCCCCCAGAAGGTGTTCTGGACCTCAGTTGTCATTGCCGCACCGACTGCCCTGCGGTTGCTGTTGGGTCACAGCGCCAATCCGGTGCCCTTCGTCACCTATTTTCCGGCGATCATGCTCGCTGCCGTGTTCCTCGGGTGGCGCTGGGCGGCGATTGCCACCGTAGCTTCGGCGCTGATCGTGAACCGCCTTTTCCTGTCGCGGCCTTGGCTCGAGAATCCGAGTCAATCCGAGATCACCATCCTGTTTTTCTTCTGCGCCTCCTGCGCCGTGCTGATTCTGATCGGCGACACGCTGCGGCGGGCGGTTCGCGAAACGGAGCGGCTGTCCCGCGAGCGCGACGTTCTCAACGGCGAGCTGTATCATCGGGTCCAGAATGTCCTGAGCGTGGTGACTGCCCTGGTGGGAATGGCCAAGGCCAATGACGTGGCGCAGTTTCGCGAGGACTTGCTGGGGCGGATACTGGCGCTGTCCAAAGCCAATCGTGTCCTCAAGGACGGCACTTCGACCGGCAGGAGCGTTGAAGAACTGATAGCGCAGGCCGTGGCACCGTTCAGACGGGACTGCAGCATGGCCTTGGCCGGGCCCCCGCGAACACTGCCGGTGGATGCCTGCTACCAGTTGGTCCTGATACTGCATGAGCTGTGCACAAACGCCCTCAAGCACGGCGCGCTGCGCGTCGAGACCGGACGAGTGCATGTCAACTGGACCGCCGAGCCACATCCCTTCCGGCTCGATTGGCGTGAAGCCGGCGGGCCGCCCGTTGCTCCGCCGAAACGAAAAGGCCTGGGGTCCAAGCTGTTTGCCGGACAACACATGTTCGCGGTGGAGGTGAGGTACGAGCCGGCCGGCGTCACCGCTGCGGCTACACTGATCGGGAGCCTCGCATCCGGCACCGAGGCGTGACCTGACAGAATTGCAGGGGAACGGCCCGGGTGCTCAAGAAGGCGGGCCACTTCTGGTCCGCCTTCCCGAGGAATCCGGCGGGGGTAAGCGAATTCCTCTAGCTTCGGCGTAAGGCCGAGGCTGGAGGGGTAACGCAAAAAGGGCGGCGTAAGTTGCCTTTCGTCCGGGGCCGCGCCGTCATCAGGACGCCGGGGGGATTGGAGAAGCCAGCATAAGGTGTTTCAGGCGCACGGCATCGCTGTGAAGCGATTCGACCCGGTCCAGCGAGGATTGCAGCGAACGTTCGAGTTCTTCCGCGAGAAGGCGTACTTTGGGAAGCAGGTGCCTGCGCTGCGGATAGACCATCCAGACTACTTCAGGTTCGCTTCGGGAATTTTGGAGCACCGGCATGAGCTTGCCTTCGGCCACGTAGCTGCGGACGTAGAATTCGGGCAACTGGCAAATACCCCAGCCCTCAAGAGCCGCTGCGACGACGACATCGCCGCTGTTGCACCGCCAGCGGCCTTGGGGAACGAATATGCGCGGCTTGCCCTTTTCCAGAAAGATCCAGTTCGCCGTGGTCCCGGCAATGCAGTCGTGGCCGGCGAGATCATCGACGCTGAGGGGATTTCCGCGTTTCTCCAGGTATTGCGGCGACGCGACGGTCGCGAGTTCGCGAACGGCAATTTTCTTCCCCACCAGCCTACGGTCCGCGACATCGCCCGTCCGGATGCCCACGTCATAGCCCTCGCTGACGATGTCGACGACCCGGTTGTCAAGGTCCAGGATGATCGAGAGGCGGGGATGGCGCGTGGCAAATCGCCGCACTAGAGGGGAAATGAAGCGTTCTCCCATCGCGATCGAGCAGGTCAGTCGCAGTTCGCCCTGCGGTTCGCCGTCGCCGGAGACGAACGCCATGACTTCGTCACGCTCCTGGATCAGGCGCCGGCACTGCTCGGTAAAGCTGCGGCCGGTGTCGGTGAGGCTGACTTTCCTTGTCGTCCGGTGGAAAAGGGATGAGCCCAACTTATCTTCGAGACGGGCGATTGCCCGGCTTACGTGGGAGGTCGAAACCTTGAGCAAAGCAGCGGCACCGACGAAGGACCCCGCATCGGCAACTGCAACGGCCTCTTCAATGCCCTCCCACCTGTCCATCAATTATCCCTCAACAGAAACTAATCATTGCTTGAGCGCGAATTCCGGGTTCATAGCGGCAATGATATCGCAGTCGCACCAGAATCGAAATGGAAGATATCCGCCGTGAAGACTCGGGCCCGCAGCGGAGCAGGCAGCCCGGCTGACGGCTGAGCAGGAAAACGCATGGACCGCACCAGAACAATCGCGCTCGTGGAGCGCTACTACGCCGCCTTCAACGCCAGTGACGGCGAGGCGATGCTCGATTGCGTCTCGGAAGGGGTCAGGCATCATGTCAACCAGGGCGGCTGCCAGGTCGGGAAAGCTGCATTCCGCGCGTTCTTGAGCCATATGGACGAGTGCTATCGGGAGCGCCTTTCCGACGTGGCCATCATGGCCAACGACGAAGGGACGCGGGCGAGCGCAGAGTTCGTGGTGCATGGCCAATACCTGGCCACCGACGATGGCCTGCCGGAAGCCTCGGGGCAGGAATACGTCCTGCCCGCAGGAGCTTTCTTCGAAATCGAGGACGGAGCGATCGCCCGCATCGCCGTCTACTACAATCTGGCCGACTGGATCCGGCAGGTGAGCGGATGAATCTTACGGTCCGGCCGCTCGTCGGCGCGGATCTGCGCGCTGCCATGACCGATCTCGCGCGGCTGCGGATATCGGTATTCTCGGCGTGGCCGTATTTGTACGACGGTGAGCTGGATTACGAGACCCAATACCTGAGGGAATTTCTTGACGCCCCGGACAGTCTGATCGTCGCCGCCTATGACGGGGACAGGATCGTGGGTGCGGCGACTGCCTCACCGATGCAAGCGCAAAAGAAAGAATTCCGCGCTCCGTTCGAACAATGCGGGATCGACACGAGGCTGCTGTTCTATTTTGGAGAGAGTGTCCTTTTGCCGGAATACCGGGGCAGGGGGACGGGGCATGCGTTTTTCGATGCCAGGGAGGCCCATGCTGCCGCGTGCGGTGCAGCCGCTACTACCTTTGCCGCCGTCGTCCGGGACGACGATCATCCGGCGAAGCCCAGGGGTTATGTGCCCCTTGACGGCTTCTGGGCCAGGCGCGGCTACGCACCCGTTCCGGGTATGACTACCACGCTGGCATGGAAGGAGCTTGGTGACGACGACGAAAGCCCAAAGCCCCTGCAATTCTGGGCGCGTGGCCTCTGAGAGGAACCCGGCGAGGTGAGGGGATCCTTGCCTAGAATCCCCTCAAACCAGCTTACACCATCGCGAAGCCGCCGTTTATGCTGATCGTCTGTCCGGTGATCCAACTCGCTCCCTCAGACGCGAGGAAGGCGATCATCGGCGCGACATCGGTCGGCTGCCCGATCCGCTTCAGCGGGTAATTCTTCACCATTTTGGGCAGCATTTCTTCCAGCCACTTGGGATCCGAATGCGCCGACTGTATCATCCCCAGGGTCACGGCGTTGCAAGTGATGTCATAACGGCCGAATTCCTTGGCCAGCGACTTGATGAGCGCGATCGCGCCGGCGCGCGCCGCCGCGGCCATTGAAAGGTTGGCCTCGCCCACGCGGGAGCTGTCGCCGCCGATGGAGATGATGCGGCCGCCCTTGCCGGCTTCGACCATGTGAGGAAGCGCGGCGCGCGCGGTGTTCACCGAACCCATCAGGCCGATGTCGATGTGCCGCTTCCATTGTTCGCTGGTCGTGTCGACGAAGCGGGCGCGTTCGGCGACGCCGGCGTTGTTGACGACGATGTCGATCCGGCCAAAGCTCTGCACGATATCATCGACCATGGCCCGGGTGCTGTCGAAATCACCGACGTCGGCCTGCCAAGCCTTGGCCTTCCCGCCCGCCGCAGCGATCTCGCTCACGACTTTCTCTGAGGCATCGGCGCTGGAATGGTAATTGATCGCGACCGCCGCGCCTTCGGCGGCCATTGTCAGGGCGATTTCCCGCCCCACGTCGCGCGCCGCGCCGGTGATAAGGGCGACCTTGCCTTCGAGCATTCCGCTCATAATTCGCATCCTTCCTGAGTGTGTTCCAATTTGGTGTGCTGAGTGACGAGCCGGAAAATCCGTTCCGGCGTGGCCGGCAAAGTGTCGATCTCGACACCGAGCGGCGAAAGCGCGTCGGAAATCGCGTTGGCGATCGCGGCCGGTGCGCCGATCGTGCCGCCCTCACCCATGCCGCGAAAGCCGCCGACGTTGTTGGGCAGCTCCGCCTCGATATGGACGATGCCGATCTCGGGCATGTTAGTGGCGAGCGGCAGCAGGTAGTCGACGAAGCTGGCGGTCAGCAATTGTCCGTCCGCGTCGTAGTGCATTTCCTCCAGAAGCGCGGCGCCCACGCCCTGCGCTACCGCTCCGTGAACCTGTCCGTCGACGATCATCGGATTGATGATCCGTCCGCAGTCCTCGGCCACTACATATTGAAGCAGGCGCACGCCGAAAGTCCGGGGATCAACCTCCGCCACGCACAAGTGCGTGGATGAGCAGGCCGTGCCGAAATAGGGATCGTAAGTCTCGGTTGCGACCAGGTCCTCTCGCCGCTCGTGCGGGATTGCGCCCATGCGATTATACACCGCGTCTGCCACTTCGTTGAAGGTGAGCGAACGGTTGGAGCTGCGCGCGCGAATGACGCCGCCGCTCGCGTCGAGATCTTCGACCGGCACGTCGAGCAGAAGCGCCGCAGCGCGCAGGACCTTGGCCTTGAGCACGTGCGACGCCTTCGTCGCGGCACCGCCCGCCAGCACTGCCGATCGGCTGGCGTAGGTGCCGCTGCTCTGAGGTACGATGGCACTGTCGCCGTGCTGCACCTCGACGTCTTCTATCCGGCAGCCGAGCTCATCGGCGATGACCTGGGCCAGCGTCGTTTCCAGACCCTGTCCATGCGAGGAAATGCCGAAGGCTGCGGTGATCGCGCCGGTGGAATCGATGCGGATGCTGGACGTTTCCGTGCCGGTGTTGATCGGCATGCCCGGTGCGACCGCGATGCGCGATCCGATGCCCGTCAGCTCCGCATAGCTGGAAAGACCGATCCCCACCCAGCGGCCCTCGCGCCTCGCCTGTTCCTGCCACGTCCGCAACGCGGCGTAATCGGCCTTGTCGCACGCGGCCTGCAGGCATTCCTGGAAGGCCGACTGATCCCAGATGATGCCGGGCGCGGTGCGATAGGGAAATTCCTCGGTGGTGATGAGGTTGCGGCGGCGGATCTCGGCCGGGTCCATTCCCAGCTTGCGGGCCGCCATGTCGATGACCCGTTCCATCGCAAAGGTGGAGGACGGGCGACCGACGCCGCGATAAGGGCCGGTCGGCGGCTTGGGTGTCAGTACGCCGCGCACCCGGCCGTGATAATTCTCGATCCGATAGGGGCCGGGCAGGAAACTGATGACCTGCACCGGTTCGAGAGCGCCCGTCCAGGGGTAGATCGAATAGGCGCCGATATCGCCGATCACGTCTGCCCGCAGGCCCAGGAAGTGCCCGGCCTTGTCGACAGCCAGTTCGACATCCATCAGCTCGTCGAAGCCCTGGCTGCAGGCGCTCAGCTCCTCAAGCCGGTCGCTGACGTATTTCACCGGGCGCTCCAGCTTGCGGGCGAGCGCACAGACGAGGATCTCCTCGTGATACAGCGATCCCTTGCCGCCGAAGCTGCCGCCGACATCGGGCGCGACCACCCGCATGCGGCTGCCCGGCAGGTCCAGCGACTTGGCCAGCACGTCGCGCACGATGCCGGGAATGTTGGTGGAGGAATGGAGCGTGAGCGCTTGCTTGCGCCGATCGTATTCGGCCAGGTAGCTGCGGCACTCCATCGCGCTCGATGCCTTGCGCGTCATGCGCAAGGTGGCGCGCACCACTACCGGCGCGCTGGCCAACACATCCTCGATTTCGCCGCGGCGGAACTCGCGGGAGATGATGACGTTAGTGCCTGCCTCTTCGTGAAGCAGCGGAGCATCGTCCTTTACGGCGTCCACCTGCCGACCGGCGAAGGGAAGCGGGGCGTAATCCACCCCGATCAGCCCGGCTGCATCCTCGGCAGCATAGCGGCTCTCGGCCACCACCGCGACCACCGGCTCGCCCACATAGCGCACCTTGCCGCGCGCCAGCGGCCAATAGGGTGTGGCATAATAGTTCTTCATGCGCGAGGTCGGGATGGCAGGCGTCACTTCGCCGTCAAGGTCAGTGGCGTCGAAGATGCCGATCAGGCCCGGCACGTCCAGCGCGGCGTCGGCGCGGATGTCGACAATGCGCGCGTGAGGCTGGTCGCTGCGTACCAGGGCGACGTGGACCATGCCGGCCGGATGCATGTCGTCCACATATTGGCCGGTGCCCGAGAGCAGGCGCGGGTCTTCCTTGCGCTTGATGCGGCTTCCCACCAGCTTGGGCCGCATCTCCACCGAAATGCCGGGATCGCTCATGCGTAGAACTCGGCTCCGCGACGCAGCCGGTTCCACTGCGCGTCGTCATGGCCGAATATGATCTGCGCCCCGCGTTCGCCGAACTTGCGAATCTCGTCGATGGCGATGTTGGCCTTTTCCAGGTCCCAGCTGTTCTTGGGCGCGTAGCCTTCCACAAGGTTCGCCTCGACCGCCGCTGCGTCGGACGCGAGGAAGAACTCGCCGTCTCTGTCGAGCGAAACCAGCGCCCCGATCATGCCAGGCGTATGCCCGGGTACGGGCACCAGCACGATCCGGCCATCGCCGAAAATGTCGCGCTGCCCTTCGAAGGTGTCGAAACCCTGCGGTTGATCCCACTCCTGAGGCAGATAGCCGACGGCCGGGCCGTTCTCCGCCTTCGCGGCTGCCACTTCGGCGGCATGGGCGATGATCGTCGCGCGGCGGAAGTGCTCGTTGCAGCCGCAATGGTCGGGGTGCAGATGAGAGCAGATGACCACGTCGATGTCGCTGGCGGAGAGGCCGGCCTTGTCGAGCTGGTTCACCACCGCGTCCTGCGGCGCGAAGATCGGCGTCATGGCTTTGGCGATGCCGCCCCAGCGTTCGTCGCCATGCTCTGCCGCTTCGGGGCTGCAGCCGGTGTCGAACAGGACGTTGCCCTGATCGTGCCTGAGCAGCGTGCACAGGACCGGAAGCTCGACGGTGTCGGCCCGCTCCGCGCTCGGATAATAGACCGACTTGCGCATCCGCAGGCGCCCGCCTGAAAGAAAGTGCATCTTCATGTCAGGGGTCCTCGCTCCTTGGCCAGTTCACGGACGGCCGCGACGATGTTCTGGTATCCCGTGCAGCGGCAGATGTTGCCGGACAACGCTTCGCGGATCTGCTCATCGTCTTCGAGCGGATGGTGGGCCAGCATGTCCGCGATCGTCATGATGAAACCGGGCGTGCAATAGCCGCATTGCAGCCCGTGATGGTCGCGAAACGCGGCCTGGATGCGGCCCAGGTTGTCATGCGTGCCCTGGCCTTCGACGGTCTCGACCGCCAGCCCGTCCGCCTGGACGGCAAGCGTCAGGCAGGAGCGCGCGCTGCGGCCCTCCAGCAGCACCGTACAGGCGCCGCACACGCCATGCTCGCACCCGACGTGCGTGCCTGTCAGCTCCAGCTCATGGCGCAGGAAATCGCTCAGCAGCAGGCGCGGCTCGATGCTTCTCGTGTAACCCACGCCGTTCACGGTGACGGTGATTTCGACCTTGCCGCTCATGCCGGTACGCCTTCACCGGCGCGGCGCCAGGCATCGCGCAGCACCTCATGCGCGAGATTGCCCACCAGGTGGCGCCGGTAGTCCGCAGAGGCGCTCAGGTCCGAGGCCGGCTCTACTTCCTGGCGCAGCCGTGCCACGGCGGAGGCAATCGCCGGTTCGCCGAAATCGGAATTTTCCAGAACAGCTTCTGCAGCGGAAAGCCGCATCGGCGTTTGGCCAATTCCCATGGCGGCAATCCGCACGTCATGCGCGCGGCCATCGCGGCAAGTTACCGTCGCTGCAACGCTGGCCAGCGCATAATCGCCATGACGGCGTGCGAATTCGGCAAAGCCCCAGCCGGTGCCGGGCGCCAGCTTGTCTATCTCGATGGCAGTGACCATCTCGTCTCCTTGCAGCGCGGTGGTCAGCGACGAGACCAGGAACTCGCGGGCAGGCAGCCGCCGCAGCCCTGCGGGACCTGCGATTTCTACTTCGCCATCGAGCAGAAGCGTCAGCATCGGCATTTCCGCCGCCGGATCGGCATGGCAGACGCTGCCGCAAAAGGTGCCCCGGTTGCGCACCGTCAGATGGGCGACATGCTTCATCGCTTCATGCAGTACCGGCACATGCCGCGCTACCAGAGGGTCGGCTGCGGTCATGCGATGCCGAACGAGGGCGCCTATGCGCAGCCGGGTGCCGAGCTCGGCAACGCGGTCCAAGCCGGGAATGCGATTGATGTCGACCAGAACGCGGGGCCGCACCAGTCGGAAGTTCATCATCGGCACAAGGCTCTGCCCGCCGGCGATGATCTTCCCTTCGCCGCCGGCCGCGGCCAGCGTCGCCACGGCATGCTCCACGCTGGTGGCTGAGACGTAGGAGAACGGAGCAGGCTTCATCCCCTATTCGCCTCGAAAGACCGGCGCGCGTTTTTCGGCGAAGGCGGCCCGGCCCTCGACGTAATCGGTGCTGGTCAGCGCGCGATAGGTAACCTTGTGGGCAAGCTCTGCGTCGAACGGCTTGTCCGTCATCGCGGCCATGTTGAGGATAGCCTTGGATCCGGCGAGGGAAAGCGGCGCCAGCCGCGCGGTCTCGTCCAGCCACGAGCGGGCGGCGAGGACGGGGTCCGCCACAAGTTCATCAGCAAAGCCATTGGCGATTGCGCGTTCGGCATCGAAGGGCCGGGCGGTGTAGAAAACACGTTTGGCCTCGGCCAGTCCGACGAGCGAAACCAGCCGCGTCATGCCGCGCGCGCTGTAGACGATCGACAGTTTCGCCGCGGGGATCGCGAACTTGACGTCGGGAGCGACGAATCGGAAGTCGCAGGCCATGGCAAGGTTGCAGGCGCCGCCGTAGCAGTAACCCCGAATCGCGGCGATGACCGGTACCCCAAGCGCGGCTATGGCATCGCAGGCGGCATCCACTGCCACTTCGTAGGTAATGCCCTGTTCCGGTGTTCCGCGCGTTTGCTCGAAGTCGGAAATATCCGCGCCGGCGGAAAAGGACTTGCCGCTGCCCGTGAGGATCACGCCGCGCAGTTCCTTGTCCGTGCCCAGATCGGTGAAGATGGTCTCCAGCGCCTGCCACATTTGAAACGTGACCGAGTTGTGGCGATCCGGCCTGTCCAGCCTCACGGTGGCGATGGCGCCCTCGCGCTCGATGACAATTCCCGGCGTGGTCATGGCGCTACGACCAGCGACGAGAGAAATGCGCGGTAATCATCGGCGAATGGCACAGGCCGGCGCGTTTCGGCACCCACGCAGACGTGCACGAAATGCCCCTGCGCGACGGCCAGTTCGCCGCCCTTGCGGAACAAGCCGATGCCGTAGCGGACGCTCGAATTGCCCAGTCGGTCGACGCGTATCCCTGCCTCGATTTCGTCGGGGAAGGTGAGGGGCTCGAAATACCGGCATCCGGTCTCCACCACCAGGCAGATGAACGGGCTTGAGACCGGATCGAGCAAGCCTTTCTCGATCAGTGTCGCGTTCACCGCCGTGTCGAAGAAACTGTAATAGATCACGTTGTTCACGTGTCCGTAGACGTCGTTGTCCATCCAACGCGTTGTAATCGAGCGGAATTGCGCGAACTCGGCGCGGCTGGCGCGATCACGTCCATTGGCTTCGCCCTGATCGATCGCACTCACGGCGATGGTCCCCGAATTGACTAGTGGCTGTCACTTGCATTAGTGGACTAACAAGGGTGGCGTCAAGCCGCGCCAGGACGTTATGTGGTTTCAGGCTTGCACATCAGGAGAGGACACTAGGAAGATGCGGATCAGGGCAGCGGTCTTGCGGGCCATGGGAGCGCCGGCTCCTTATGCAAATTCGAAGCCCTTGCGGATCGAGGATGTCGAGCTCGACCCGCCCGGTGCGGGCGAGGTGCTCGTGCGTATCGTCGCGGCGGGCCTGTGCCATTCGGACCTTTCGGTGATCAACGGAAGCCGCCCTCGGCCCATGCCGATGGCGATCGGTCACGAGGCGGCCGGAATCGTCGTCGCGACGGGTGACGGCGTGGACGATCTGGCGCCCGGGGATCACGTCGTCATGGTCTTCATGCCGAGTTGCGGCCACTGCCTTCCGTGTTCGGAAGGCCGTCCGGCGCTATGCGTGCCGGGCGCCGAAGCCAACGGCAAGGGCGAACTGTTGACTGGCGCGATCCGGCTGCACGAAGCCGGCACGGGCGATCGTCTGCACCATCACCTGGGCTGCTCGGCCTTTGCCGACCACGCGGTGGTTTCCCGCCGTTCGCTGGTCAAGATCGACAAGGATGTGCCGCTGGACCACGCCGCGCTGTTCGGCTGCGCGGTGCTCACCGGTATGGGAGCCGTGGTCAACACCGCCGGCGTGAAACCGGGGCAAAGCGTCGTCGTGGTGGGACTTGGCGGTGTCGGCCTTGCCGCCGTGCTGGGTGCGATCGCTTCCGGCGCGGCCCAGATCGTCGCGGTCGACCTTGACGATGCCAAGCTGGCCCTTGCGCGTGAACTCGGCGCCACGGCGACGGTGAATGCCCGCTCAGAGGACTGCGTCGACCAAGTCCGCGCCCTGACTGGCGGCGGAGCCGACTTCGCGTTCGAATTCGCGGGGGTCGCTCGGGCGCTGGAGAACGCTTATGCAATGACCCGGCGCGGCGGTATGACGGTGACGGCCGGCCTCCCGCCGCCCGATGCGAAGCTGGGTATCAATATTGTCAGCCTCGTGGGCGAGGAGCGCACGCTGAAGGGCAGCTACATCGGCACTTGCGTCCCTGTGCGCGACATTCCCCGCTATCTCGATCTGTACAAGCGCGGTCGTCTCCCAATCGACAGATTGATGAGCGGCAAGATCGCGCTGGAAAGCATCAACGAGGGTTTCGATCGGCTGCATGACGGCAGTGTCGTGCGCCTCGTGGTCGACTTTGGTGACAAGGCGTGAGGTTTAGGCAGGCCCGGAGGGCGGCTGCCGGGCGGATGCGCACACAGGGCAGGAGCTTCCGATGGAAATGAATGGAGAACAGCGTATTCCGGCCGATCGCCAGACGGTTTGGAACGCTCTGAACGATCCGGAGATCCTGAGGCGGTGCATTCCCGGCTGCCAGGAACTGAAAAAGGAATCAGACACCGAGATGACGGCTCTCGCCGTGGTCAAGGTTGGTCCGATTGCGGCTCGCTTCCAGGGCCGGGTGACTCTGTCGGAGCTCGATCCGCCGAACGGTTATCGCATTTCCGGCGAAGGGCAGGGCGGCGTTGCCGGCCATGCCCGCGGGAGCGCGCTGGTCCGTCTCGAGGAAGATGGTGACGGCACTCTGTTGACCTACCAGGTCTCGGCACAGATCGGTGGCAAGCTGGCACAACTCGGTGCCCGCATGATCGACGCCACGGCCCGCACCATGGCCGCGGCTTTCTTCCGTCAGTTCGCGGCAGAAATCGGCGGTACGGGTGCGCCGGCCGAAGCCGTGCCCTCAGGAATTGCCGGGACGGCCGCGCCGGCCGGAACCGGAACGGGGCGCCGGCAAGACCTGCCGGCCGCACCCGTGCCGCTCGCTTACGCGACACCTGCCAAGGGGCAGGAGCGCTGGATATGGCTTCTGGTCGGGCTGTTCGTCGGCGCGCTCGGTGCGGCCCTCCTGGTCACGCAGGGCCTGCCCAGCGTTATTGTGCAAGTCGTGCTGGTCGGGCTGGCGGGATTCCTGCTTGGCCGCCTTGGCGCCGTTCAGCCGACAACCATCATCCTCGACCGCTCGCCGGTGGGCGAGAATGCGTGACAGAATGCCGAGAACGGATCGCACGCCGCCGTCGGCAGGACGGCCGAGGTCTCGCTTTGCCTGACGGCGGGACCTCGACGCGCCTTGCGTCCAATGCGGGCTTGCATCACACGGCCGCATGACCAGCGCGCCCGTCAACGGCAGATTTGTTCGCAACTGCTCGGTCGAGCGGACCCTTGCGATTCTGGACGATGCTTGGTCCTTCCTGGTACTGCGGGAATTCTACATGGGCGCCCGCCGCTTCGAGCAGATACGCACCGTATTGCAGGCGCCCCGCAGCACCCTGAGCGAGCGGCTGTCGAGGCTTCTCGAGGCCGGCTTGATCCGGCAGGTTCCGCAGAATGGGACTGATGGCCGACTGGAATATCGGCTGACCGAGAGCGGGATGGACCTTTATCTCGTGATGCTGACTCTCATGAGATTCGGTGATGATCATCTGTGCGATGACAGAGGTGCTCCGCTTACCCTCGTACACGCCGGCTGCGGCCATCCCTGCAAGCCGGAGACCCTCTGCTCCGAATGTGGGGAACCCGTAGGTGCCCAGCAGGTGGCCTATCGCGATGGCCCGGGTGCCGGACGATCGCCTCTGCGGGTTCAGCGGCAGCGCCGTCGCAGCAAGGGCGAGAGCCCATTCGAGCGCAACAGGCCGTCTTCAGTTTCGCGAACGCTCGAGATATTGGCCGACCGCTGGTCCTTTCTGATCCTGCGAGAGTTTTTCTTCGGTGTCCGCCGCTATGAGCAGTTGCGCGAGAAACTCGGTATCGCATCCAATATCCTCGCGGATCGCCTCGCACACCTGGTAGAAAGGGGGATCCTGAGGAAGGTCCCCTATAGCCGGCAGCCCTTGCGGTACGAGTACCGCCTGAGCGCGATGGGTCGCGATCTCTTCCTCCCCCTGATCCAGATGCTGCGCTGGGGAGATCGGTGGCTGGGACATGAATCACCGCTTATCCTGACTCACATGGGCTGCGGTCAGGATTTCCGTCCGGTGGTTGCGTGCAGCCACTGCAAACATCGTCTCGATCCGAGAGAGGTAAGCTACAGGCTGAACTATTCGCTTGGCAGCGGGGCCTCTAAACCTCCAGCCCAATTGGACAGAAGCCCTCCTCGGCAGTGAGCTCTCGTGAGGTCAATCCGGGGAGGTTGCCTCTTTCGATCCTGCATGCCGCCGGGCTGGAAATTGGTTTTTCCCTATCCATTGACAGGGCTAATTCACGCTGAGCTGGTTTAGTTCGAATTCGGCCAATTGCCGGGGTCGGTTTGCTCAGAGGAGTCCAGGGTGTTCGAACTTCAGCGTCGCCGGCTTGCCGCCCTGTGCGTAGCGATTGCCGTAATCCTTGCTTCGATGGCGCAGGCCGTCTCGGCAAAGGAGGCCGTGCCGGTTCTGCCCCAGCCTCCGGCGCAATACAGTTACGAACGGGCGCTGCCCTTGGAGGGCGGGCAGAATTTTAGAGACCTGGGCGGTTATCCGACGGAAGAGCATCGTCATGTTCGGTGGGGCCTGCTGTTCCGATCGGGCTCCATGCATGGCCTTACCCCGGCCGATTTCGCTTACCTCCAGAAGATCGGTCTTCGCGCGGTGATTGATTTTCGGTCGAGGCAGGAGCGTGCTGCAGAACCCGACAACTGGCCGGCACCTCAGGCCCCGCGCATCCTTGCCGAGGATTATGACTTCGCCGTTCTGGGCCGGCACATGACCAACCTCAAGGATATGACGCCGGAAGAAGTGGGAGCGAAGATGGTCGAGATGTATCCGATCATCCTCGGTCAATTCAACGGCCAATACCGTCGCCTGTTCGAACAGTTGCTGGCCGGCAATGCACCGCTTGCGTTCCATTGTTCTGCCGGGCGGGACCGCACGGGGGCCGCCGCCGCCCTCGTGCTGACGGCGCTTGGCGTTCCTCGCGAGACGGTGATCCAGGACTATCTGCTGACGAATCGCTATTTTCAACTGACCCGAACCGGCCCCGCCGCACAGACGTGGGGAGATATCCCTCCGGCTATGGCGAAGGTCATGGAAAGCTCTGCGCGGCCCTCCATCGAAGCGATTTTCAGGGTCCTCGACGGACACCCCGATGGGGCGACGGGCTACTTGCGGGACGAGTTGGGACTCGGCCAGTCGAAGATCGCCCGCCTGCGCGCGATGTACACCGAGTAGACACGCGTCCAGCAGGCGCAACGTCACCGCGGCCCGCCCTTCGATAGGTGGCGGGAGCGCCGCTCTATTCAATGTGGGCGCATTGCCTTGCTCGCAATGCCCGAGCGCTTAGCAGGATACGTCGATGGAAGCCTATATTTACGATCATGTGCGCACACCCCGCGGCAAGGGTCGCCCGGACGGTGCGCTTCATGAGATTCCGTCCGTGCAGTTGGCAACGCAACTGCTGCAGGCGGTGCGGGATCGCAACGCGCTCGACACCGCTCTACTGGACGATGTCATTATCGGCATGGCCCAGCCGGTGGGTGAGCAGGGCGGCGTGCTTGCCCGTGCGGCGGTGCTTCAGGCAGGCTACGCCCAGACGGTGGGCGGCCAGCAGATCCATCGCTTCTGCGCAACGGGTCTGGACGCGGTCAGCCTGATCTCGGCGCAGGTCCATTCGGGCATGATCCAGGCCGGCATCGGCGGCGGCGTGGAATCGATGAGCCGCACGGTCATGGGCTATGACAGCGGCGCCTGGACCGCGGACCCGACGATTGCCTACACCAACCACTATGCGCCTCAGGGCATCGGCGCGGATCTGATCGCCACGCTCGACGGCTTCAGCCGCGAAGATGTGGACGCGTTCGCCGTGGAAAGCCAGGCGCGTGCTGCGCGCGCGTGGGAGGAAGGGCGGTTCAAGGGGGCGATCGTTCCGGTGAAGGACGTGCTTGGCGACGTTATCCTGGACCATGACGAACATATGCGTCCCGGCACGACGCTGGAAAATCTGGGGAAGCTC
This sequence comes from Novosphingobium sp., assembly GCA_035278205.1. Classification (GTDB taxonomy): domain Bacteria; phylum Pseudomonadota; class Alphaproteobacteria; order Sphingomonadales; family Sphingomonadaceae; genus Novosphingobium. Next base: position 86,247 of record DATEJH010000007.1, read on the forward strand.
AAGGCCTCGTTCGAAGGCTTCGGCAAAGCTGGCTTCGAGGCGGTAGTCAAGGACCGCTATCCGCAGATCGAGGAGCTGAATTACGTCCACCATGGCGGCAACAGCTCCGGCATTGTCGACGGCGCCGGCCTTGTGCTCGTCGGTTCGAAGGAATTCGGGGAGAAGGCCGGTCTGAAGCCGCGCGCCAGGGTGCGGGCATATGCCAACATCGGGTCGGAACCGACCATCATGCTCTCGGCCCCCGCAGCGGTTTGCCGCAAGGCGCTCAAGTCCGCGGGCATGAGCAAGGACGACATCGATCTTTGGGAGCTGAACGAGGCCTTCGCCAGCGTCGTCATGCGCTTCATGAACGAGATGGAGGTGCCGCACGACAGGATGAACGTGAACGGCGGTGCGATCGCGATGGGCCATCCCCTGGGTGCGACCGGCGCGATGCTGGTCGGCACGGTGCTCGACGAACTGGAGCGGCGCGACCTCAACACCGGCGCCATTTCCCTGTGTGCGGCCAATGGCCTGGGCACCGCCTGCATCATCGAGCGCGTCTGAGCGTTCAAGCGAAAGCCGAGAATATGCGACACATGAAGATCGAAAAGGCGGCCGACGGCTTCGCCACCCTCGTCCTCGACAATGCCGACGAGTCGATGAACATCGTCAACGATGCCTTCATCGCCGACATGGCGGAAGCGACCGCCATGATCGCGGCGGACGACAGCATCAAGGGCGTTATCCTGACCAGCGCGAAGAAGGCGTTCATGGCGGGCGCCGACCTGAAGCAATTGGTCCGCGGCTACAGCAAGCAGGAAGCCTTCGCCTTTTCTCAGCGGGCAACGCAGATGCACCGTGCGATGGAAACCTGCGGCAAGCCGTGGGTGGCCGTCATCAACGGCCTGGCGCTTGGCGGCGGTTTCGAACTGGCGCTGGCGTGCCATCATCGCATCCTGGTCGACGACCCCAAGGCGCCGGTTGGCCTCCCGGAAGTCAATTTCGGCCTGCTGCCGGGCTCGGGCGGCACCGTGCGCCTGGGTATCATCGCCGGAATGAAAACGGCGCTGGACCTGCTGTTGTCGGGCCGTAGCGTGGCCCCCGCCGAGGCGCTGGAGCTGGGCATCGTGGACGAGGTGGCTCCGGCTGGTGAACTGATCACGCGCGCCCGCACCTGGCTGGCAACGGGGCCGGATCCGGTCAGGCCCTGGGACGTCAAGGGCTGGGTGCCGCCGCAGAAGAAGGGCATGACGGTGCCGGAGGATGCCGTGGCCTACACGCTCGCGGCGGCGGGCATCGCCAAGAAGGGCTACAATACCCCGGCACCGCTCGCGATATTGGCAAGCGTGTTCGAAGGACTCCAGCTGCCGTTCGACAAGGCTCTTGCCGTCGAAGGCAAATATTTCGCCAAGCTGCTGAGCAGCCCGGTGGCGACGAACATCATCCGCACCAGTTTCATTTCGAGGCAGGCGGCCGAAAGAGGTGCTCGCCGTCCCGCCGACGTACCCAGGAGCGAGGTGAAGAAGGTGGGCGTGCTGGGTGCGGGGATGATGGGCGCGGGGATCGCCTATGTCTCGGCCAAAGCAGGCATAGAGGTCGTGCTTCTCGACCGCGACGTCGCGACTGCCGAGAAGGGCAGGGGCTATTCCGCCAAGGTCCAGTCGAAGCTGATCGAGAAGGGCAAGCTGACCCAGGCAGCGGCGGACGAGGTGCTGGCCCGGATTACCCCGACCCAGGATTATGCGCTCCTCACGGGCTGCGACCTGATAGTCGAGGCGGTGTTCGAGGATACCGGCATCAAGGCCGAAACCACGCGCAAGGCCGAAGCGGTCATTCCGCAGAGCGCAGTATTCGCGTCCAACACCTCGACCTTGCCGATAAGCCAGCTGGCAAAGGCTTCGCAGCGTCCCGATCAGTTCATCGGCATCCACTTCTTTTCGCCGGTAGACCGCATGGGGCTGGTCGAGGTCATCATGGGCAAGCAGACCTCGCAGGAAACGCTGGCCAAGGCGCTCGACTACATCGCTCAGTTGCGCAAGACTCCGATCGTCGTCAACGACAGCCGCGGTTTCTACACCAGCCGTGTGTTTCAGACGCTGATTCACGAAGGCGCCGCGATGCTGGGCGAGGGCGTGCCGCCTGCCGTCATCGAAAATGCGGCGAAGTCCGTCGGAATGCCGACGGGGCCGCTCGCCCTGCTGGATGAGCTGACCTTCGACCTGCCGCTCAAGATCGTCGATCAGGCGATTGCCGAAGACGGCGACAAATATACCCCGCCCGCCGGCGTGCCGACGCTGCGCAGGATGCGCGACGAGATCGGGCGGTCCGGCCGCAAGTCGGGCGGCGGCTTCTATGAATATCCGGACGGCGGCAAGAAACGTCTATGGAGCGGCCTTGACGAGCATTTCCCGGCGCGCGAGGACTACGACGTGGAGGAACTGAAACAGCGTTTCCTCTATGCGCAGGCTATGGAAACGGCGCGCTGCCTTGAGGAGGGCGTGCTGGAAACACCGCAGGACGCGGATCTTGGAGCCGTCTATGGCTGGGGCTTCCCGCTTTGGACGGGGGGCACGATCAGCTATATCGACACTGTCGGCATCGACAATTTCGTCACGCAGGCAGACAGGCTGGCCCAGAAGTACGGGCCCCGCTTTCTCCCTTCCGCCTGGCTTCGCGAGAGGGCTGAGCGAGGCCAGGCTTTCTACGGGGAAGCAGGGCCGGTCAGGGATCGGGAATTTGCATGAAAAGGCTGATCTTCGAACCGGAGCATGAGCAGTTCCGCGAGAGCGTTATCAGGTTCATGAAAGCGGAGGTGGCGCCGCATGTGGAGCGTTTTCACCAGCAGGGCATGGTTGACCGCGAACTTTTCCTGAAAGCGGGGGAGCAGGGCCTGATCTGCACCTGGGCCGGCGAGAAATATGGCGGGGCCGGCATCGACGACTTCCGGTTCGAGCAGATCATCATCGAAGAGAATATGCGCCATGGCGACATCGGCTTCTACATCAACCTGCATAGTGATCTGGTCGCCCCCTACATAGCCAAGCTCGGGACCGACGAGCAGAAGGACCGGTGGATGCCGGGCATCGTCAGCGGCGAGAAGATACTCGCGGTGGCGATGACCGAGCCTTCCACCGGATCGGACCTGGCGGGCATCCGCACCCGCGCCGAGGACAAGGGCGATCACTGGCTGCTGAATGGCGCCAAGACTTACATCTCCAACGGCATCCTGTCCGATCTGGTGATCGTGGCGGCACGCACCGATCCGGATGTGAAGCACAGCCTGGGCCTGTTCGTGGTCGAGCGGGGCATGGAAGGGTTCGAGCGGGGGCGCAAGCTCGACAAAATGGGCCTCAAGTCCCAGGATACGGCCGAACTGTTCTTCAACGATGTGAAGGTGCCCAAGACGAACGTGCTGGGCGATCCCGGCCAGGGGTTCGGCTATCTGGCCCGCTTTCTTGCGCAGGAACGGCTGGTCGCGGCGATCGGATTCATGGCGACGGCGCAGACCGCATTCGACCTGACGCTGGACTTCGTGAAAGAGCGCCGCGCCTTCGGCAAGCCGATCGGAGCGTTCCAGAACACGCGCTTCAAGATGGCGACGATGCGCGCTGAACTGGACATGGCGCAAACTTATGTCGACCAGTGCGTGCTGCTGCTGAATGCAGGGGAATTGAAGGCGGAAGACGCGTCCGCCGCAAAGCTGCTGAGCAGCGAACTGGAAGGACGCGTGATGGACGAATGCGTCCAGTTGCATGGCGGCGCCGGCTATATGAACGAGTATCGGATTTGCCGCATGTACACGGACGCGCGAATCAGCCGGATTTTTGCGGGCACATCCGAAATCATGCGCGAGATCATCGGGCGGTCGCTCGGGCTGGATGAGCGCAAGCTGAGTTGACCAGGCGTCGAGCGCGAACGTTATTGCACTCACCGGCGGGGAGGGTTGGATTGAAGGTTCTGCAGAATAAAGTCGCACTTGTTTCAGGTTCGGGTCGGGGAATAGGCAAGGCGATTGCCCTCAAACTGGCGGCCGCGGGGGCAAGCGTCGTCGTCAATGATCTCGATGAAGCTTTCGCGGACGAGACCGCCGGAGAGATCGAAGCGATGGGCGGCCGCGCCGTCGTGTGCGCGGGGGATGTCACCGCGCCGGAGTTCGCGGAGAATTTCGTCAACGCGGCGCTTGATGCGTTCGGCACGATCGACATTATCATCAACAATGCCGGATATGCCTGGGATTCGGTGATCCAGAAGACGAGCGACGAGCAGTGGGCGGCGATGATCGACGTCCACCTGACGGCGCCGTTCCGCGTTCTGCGGGCTGCGCAGCCGATCATCGCGATGGCGGCGAAAGCGGAGATCGCAGCCGACGGCAGGGCAAAGCGCCGCACCGTCATCAACATTTCCTCCGTCGCCGGGCTGGGCGGCAATGCCGGACAGGTCGCCTATACGGCGGGCAAGATGGGTATCGTGGGCGTAACCAATACGCTGATGAAGGAATGGGGGCGCTATAACGTGACGGTGAATGCCGTCGCCTTCGGCGTGATCATGACGCGGATGACGGCAGGTGAAGCGGGCAAATCCTCGATCACCATGAAGGGGCAGGAGATCAAGGCCGGGGTCAGCCCGGAAATTCTCGACGCAATGGAAAGCGGCATACCGCTGGGACGAGCGGGAACGCCCGAGGAGGCAGCGGGTGCGGTCTACCTGCTTTGTCTGCCCGAGGCAGACTATATCACCGGCCAGACCATCGTTGCGGGTGGCGGGTGGTCACTTTGAAGCCGGCGTGATCCCCGTCCATTGCGGGGATCACGCGGACTTTCATCCGCAGCCGATCAGTCCCCCATCGACTGGCAGCAGCGTGCCGGTGACATAGCTGCCGCCGCGCGAGCAGAGGAAGATGACAGCGCCTGCGATATCCTCCGCCCTGCCGAGCCGCTTCATCGGAATATGCGACAGCAGCGCGGGATCGACCGCATCCTCGTCGCGCATATGGGCCGTCATCTTCGTCGGGAAATAACCGGGGATCACCGCATTGACGGTTATGTTGCGCTCGGCCAGGTCTCCTGCCAGATCCCGGGACAGCATGTGGATGGCGGCTTTGGACGCGGCATAGCTGTAGGCCTGCAGCTTTTCCGTCTTCACGCCGGCAACCGATCCGATGTTGATGATCCGCGACGGGTCGTCCGGGGTGCCGGCTGCGCTCAGATCGAACAGCAACTCACGAACCAGGGTGAAGGGGGCCTGGACATTGACGCTCATCACGCCTGGCCATGCCTTGTCGGGAAAGCTGTCGATCGTCCCGCCCCAGGTCTTGCCGGCATTATTCACGAGGATGTGGCAGGACCCCATGGTCTGGCGGTACCGCACGGCCAATTCGACAGCGGCCTCTGGCGTGGAGAGGTCGGCCGGAAGAGGAATGCAGCGGCCGAGCGTCGACATCTCTTCCGCAGCCTCTTCGCAGACATCTGCTTTCCGCGAGGTTATCGCGACGGTGGCGCCGGCGCGCAGCAGCCCCTCCGCGATCATGCGGCCTAGCCCCTGGGCACCGCCCGTGACCAGCGCAGCCTTGTTTTCGAGTCGGAACAGGTCCTGGCTCATCTGCCGTTCGCCTTCTGGGGTGGCACGATCATCAAGGCTCCCTTCCTGCAAAATGTGCGGAATGGCTATGCCGCCTCGAAATCGAACGGACCTGTCGAGGGATAGGGATCGAGACCATGGTCTGTCCCTCTTGCGGTCGAACTATCCCCTTGCGGAGCGCGGCTGCCTATCTTAATCCTATCCATAGATAGGGGTGATGCCAAGGTGAAGCTGCTTCATTCTGCATATAGAACCGGGAAAACCGGGTAAAACATAGGAGAGGCAAATGGCATTGGTGCCCACGGCGATAGTCGCTCCGCAGCCCAGGACCGTGCTCGTGAACCGGCCCGCCCTGAAAGGACTGGTCCGGAAAGTCTCGGATTCGCGTCTCACGACGATCATCGGTCCCGCCGGCAGCGGCAAGACCACGGCGGCTTTGCAATGGTTCGAAGCTCTGAAGCAGGCCGGCCGGCCTGCCCTTTGGCTGGCGGTAAGAGCCGGTATCGGCGATCTGCCTTCCTTCCTGCTGGCGCTTGAGGAGGCCGGCAGGGCAGCGGGCTTCGGCTGGCCTGCGCTGGAGGCTTCCGCAAGTGCCGAAGAGTGGCTGGCAAGGCTTGCGGTCCAGCACGCCGAAAAGCCGGTGCTCATCGTCGATGACGCCCAGCTGCTGCCCTCCAGTGTTTGGAATTTCCTCAGCGCGCTGATCGCCGGAGCGCGGGACGCCATTACGACCATTCTGGTTTCGCGCGAAGCCATAGGCATTCCCATCGCGCGCATTCGTGCCCTGGGGTTCCTGGTCGAAGTGGGGCCATTGGACCTGCGCTTCAGCCCTGAGGAAGCAACGGAACTGGTGACGCGGATCGCCGGGATTCCGATCGACGCTGATGCCATGCAGGAGATTATCGAGGAAATGGACGGCTGGGCCTCGGGCCTTGTCATGGCCGGCGAAAATTACCTCTGGCAAAAGGCAAGAGGCGCGAAGTGGAAGCGCCCTTCCGAGAGCCTGCATGCGGAACTGACCAGCTATTTCCAGGAGGAGGTCGCCGCCGAGGTGCCGGAGCGGTTCCGCCGCTTTTTGGCGGAAACCTCGATCCTCACCGAACTCACCCCGTCGGCCTGCGCGGCCGTCATGGCGGATGATGCCGCTCGCGAGACGCTTGATGATGTGTACCGTGCCGGTCTGTTCCTGACGGCCGTGGAGGACAAGCGGCACAGCTATGTGTGCCATCCGCTTGTCCGCAAGATGACGATCGATTTCCTTGCCGAGCGGATGCCGGAGCTTGTGGCCGAGCTGCATCGTCGCGCCAGCCGCTACTATGCGGAAAACGGCGAGGATTGTCTCTCACTCCAGCACGCCCAGCTCAGCAAGGATCGCGAGTTCATCGCCGACCAGCTCGACGCGCTGGCCAACAAGATGATCTACGCCGGCTATCTCTATTATATCGACGATCTGGCGGCGGACCTGCCCTGGTCGGTGATCAGCACGCGGCCCATGCTGCTGCTGGCATTGGCGTGGCGGCGCACCCGCGCGCTCGCCTATACGACGGCCGAACGGTTCATCAATGCAGCCGCCGAAATCGCCCAACGCGATCCGGACAACGTCATGCTCGGCTATCTGGTCAGGCACCGCCGGCTGGTGTTGGAATCGGCGCGTGACAATCTGCATCTGGTGGAGGCGGACGCCGGCAAGCTGCTGCTAGAACTGGGGGATGACGAACCCTATCTGAGCTGCACCCTGGTCGCGCAGCTCATGTCCGCCCGACGCGAGCTCTACCACTTCAACGACATATTGAAGCTGGAAGCCGAAACGAAGCGGGCCTTGGCGCGGCCCGGATCCGAATTTGCCTCGATCGCGCTCAAGGCGACCGTGGCGCCGGCCTTCGTCGATCAGGGCAAGATGGGAATGGCGCGCCGTTTCCTCGACGAAGCCCTGTCCTATGCCGAGGAGCATGTCGGCGTGGGGTCGAGCGTCGCGGCGGTCCCTGCACTGCCGCTGGCGGAACTGCTTTATGATCTGGGTGAGCTGGATCACGCAGCCCGCCTCATCGACCAATATCAGCCGGTCATCCGCCAGTGGGGGCTGGTTGACGAAGTGGCGGCCGGATATATCGTCCGCGCCCGGCTGGCCTTTGCGCGAGGGGATGCGGCCGAAGCACTGGCGGGGCTGGAGGACGCGCATCTCGTTGCCATCGAATGCGGCCTCGATCGGCTTCGTGCGCTCGTCGTAGCGGAACAGGTGCGAGTGCTGGTGAAGACGGGGCAAGTCGCGGCGGCCGAAGCGGCGCTGCTGGCGGGCGATATCCGCATCGACGAGGAACCCGTCCCCACGCTCACGCCGACAAAGAAGAATGAGGCCATCGCGATCGCCTGGCTCAGGATAGAAATTCAGCGCCACCGCCTGGCCCGCGCGCAGAAGGTCGCAGCCCGCTGGCTGGAGATCGCGAAGCGCAACGGCGCCAAGCGGTCCATGGTCATGTTCCACCTGCTGCTGGCCGAAATCGCCGCCCAGCAAGGCGACCGGTTCAAGGCTAGGCGCGCTGTTCGCAATGCGATCGAGGTGGCCGAGCCGTGCGGCTGGGTCCGCATCTTCCTGGACGAAGGGGAGGTGATCTGCACGCTGCTGAGCGAATCCTACGGCTCCAAGGCCGATGTTGAAACGCCCGCAGATATTTTCGCATCCCGCCTCGTGTCCTTTATCCGCGGCGAACCTGACATCGAAACGGAAGAGGGGGATGATGAGGCTTCCGAAGCCTGCATGATGTCCGGCATGGCGGATCGGGAGAAGGAGATATTGACGATGGTCGCCGGGGGCCTGCGGAACCGCGAAATCGGCGAGCGGCTGGGGCTGACCGAAGGCACGGTCAAATGGTACCTTCAGCAGATCTACGACAAGCTGGGCGTTCGGCGCCGGTCGCAGGCGGCGCTGCGGGCGAAGAGGCTGGGCCTCTTCCCTTGATCGCAGGCAGCCTATCCAACAGAAGGTTCGCTCTCGGCAGGTCCCGCGCACGCAGGTCAGCGTGTGGCATGCAGTGAGGATTGTCGTGGCAAGACGAATCGACGAAGGAGCCTTGGGCCTGAACGGCGAGGGCTCGGTCCGATGACGGCCGGGACCGGGCCGCTGGCTGGTATCCGCATCCTGGAAATCGATGCGATCGGACCCGTGCCGCTCGCGGCGATGATTCTGGCGGACATGGGCGCGGACATCGTCCGCGTCGCGCGTGATGCGAGCGCGGGGGCAGGCGCGTGGGAGGATGTCGGCGGCGATGTCCTGCACCGCAGCCGCAACGTCCTGCACCTGAATCTGAAGGATGCTCGCGACCTCGAAACCCTGCTGTCGCTGGTCGAGCAGGCCGACGCGCTGATCGAAGGCTTCCGCCCCGGCGTCATGGAACGTCTGGGGGCCGGGGCGGATGTCTGTCTGGAGCGCAATCCGCGCCTGGTCTATGGCCGCATGACGGGATGGGGACAGTCGGGTCCGATGGCTCAGCGGGCGGGGCACGACATCAATTATCTCTCGATTACCGGCGCTCTGCACGCCATGGGGACGCCTGAAGCGCCACCTCCTGTGCCGCTCAATCTGGTGGGCGACTATGGCGGCGGCGCGATGTTCCTGATCGCCGGTTTGCTCGCGGCGATCCTTTCGGCGCAACGGACGGGGAAGGGGCAGGTGGTAGATGCCTGCATCAGCGACGGCGCGGCGTCACTCATGAGCCTTTTCTACGCTTGGGAGCCGAAGGGGCTGTGGCAGGACGCGCCGGCATCCAACCTGCTGGACGGGGCGGCCCCCTTCTATCGCTGCTATCGCTGCGCTGATGGCCGAGATGTCGCCGTTGGTTGCCTGGAGCCGCAATTCTTCGACCAGATGGTGAAGGGCCTGGGGCTGGAGAATCGCAATTACAATCAGGACGATCGCGCTGGATGGCCTGCCATGCAGGCGGACTTCGCAGAGCGGTTCGCCACCCGCACACGGGACGAATGGGCGGCGCATTTCGCCGACAGCGATGCCTGCGTGACGCCGGTCCTCGCCATGTCCGAAGCGCCGCTGCACCCGCACAATCGCGCGCGGCAGAGCTTCGTTGAGCGCGGCGGCATAGCGCAGCCCGCGCCTGCGCCCCGGACCCTGGGCACTCCGCCCTCGATCATCGAACCGGGCAACGTTTCGGCGGCTGAAGCGATTGCCCGCTGGACCGGCCGTTAAGACGGCGGCTGGCGTTCGGTCGGGGATAAGAGGACTTCGGCCCCGTATTTCCTTTCTTGCGATAGGCGCGCTCTCCTCGGCATGATGGTAAGAGGCGCTGGAAAAATCGTCCGCGAAACCGTGCGCGGATGTTGTCAGGAGCAGAGGCATGTCTATCGATTTCTATTCCAATTATTCGATGACGATCGACGGGAAGGCGGTAGGCGCCTCCTCCAGCTTCGAAGCCTATAACCCCGCTACCGAAGCTGTTATCGCCACCGTGCCCGATGCGTCGAAGGCACAGCTGGACGAGGCGGTGGCATCGGCCAGGGCGGCCTTCCCGGCGTGGAGCGCGCGGCCGATCGAGGAAAGGCAGGCGCTGGTCGCCAGGATCGGCGACGTACTGTCCGCCCATGCGGAGGAATTTTCCCGCCTGCTGACGCTCGAGCAGGGCAAGGCCAGGGCGGGCGCAGATTGGGAAATCGGCGGTTCGGCCGCTTGGTGCGCCGGCATCGCGACTCAGTCATTGCCCAACCAGGTCGTCGAAAAGAGCGAGGATCGCACGGTCGAGATGCGCCATGTGCCGCTGGGCGTCATCGGCGCGATCACGCCCTGGAACTTCCCGGTGCTGCTGGCGATCTGGAAGGTCGCACCGGCGCTGGTCGCGGGCAACACGATGGTCCTGAAGCCGTCGCCGTACACACCGCTCTGCACGCTGAAGCTGGGCGAACTGTTGCGCGACGTGCTGCCGGCGGGCGTGTTGAACGTGGTGTCGGGCGGCGACGACCTTGGCGGATGGATGACGGCTCATCCCGGCATCGCGAAGATCAGCTTCACCGGTTCGACCGCCACGGGCAAGAAGGTCATGGCGTCCGCCTCGTCGAACCTCAAGCGCGTGACGCTGGAGCTGGGCGGCAACGATCCGGCGATCGTCCTGCCCGACGTCGATCCCAAGCAGATGGCGAAGGAGCTTTTCTGGGCCGCGTTCCAGAACAGCGCCCAGTTCTGCTGCGCCGCCAAGCGCCTCTATATTCACGACGACATTTACGATGCGCTGCGTGACGAACTGGTCGCTTATGCCCGGACGGTGAGGGTCGGCGACGGCTTGCAACAGGGCACCGATCTGGGGCCGATCCAGAACAAGATGCAGTTCGAAAAGGTGAAGGACCTGCTGGCCGATGCCAAGGCGAGCGGCCTGAATGCGGTGTTGGGCGGCGATGTGCCGGAGGGCCGGGGCTTTTTCGTGCCCGTCACCATTTATGACAATCCGCCCGAAGATTCCCGAGTGGTCAAGGAAGAGGCGTTCGGGCCGGTTCTTCCGCTACTGCGTTTCACCGATATCGACGATGTCGTCGCGCGCGCCAACGACACCGACATGGGCCTTGCCGCCTCGGTCTGGTCTGCGGATGCCGACCTTGCCCGCTCCATCGGCGAACGTATCGAGGCAGGTGTGATCTGGATCAACGAGATTCACACCTTCTCGCCTCATGCGGCCTTCGGCGGGCACAAGCAATCGGGCATCGGCGTCGAAAACTCGCTGGAGGGCCTTGCCGAATATACGAACACGCAGACCGTCGTCACGCGGCGGTCGCCGGCCGTGACGATCGCCTGAGGGCCGCGATCGACCCGGCCATTGCAAAGGCCCGGTACGCAGGGGAGGCGTACCGGGCCTTTTCGTTGCCCGCAGGCTTCGGATTATGAACGAGGCGGGATGCGCGCTTCGCTCAGCAGACCAGCTCCCGCAGCTTGTAGCGGATGATCTTGCCCGATCCGGTGCGCGGGATTTCGGTCACGACATGGACTGACTGCGGCACCTTGTAGGACGACAGGTGGGCCCGGCAGTGGTCGATCACCACCGCTTCGTCGAAGTCCTTGTCGCGCGGGATGAGGAACAGGCCAGGCACTTCGCCAAGGTGCGCATGAGGCAGGCCGACGACGGCACAGTCCAAGACCATGTCCAGCGTCTGGACGACTTCCTCGATCTCTGCAGGCGCGATATTCTGGCCGCCGCGGATGATGAGTTCCTTGATCCGGCCGGTGATGGTGAGGAAGCCGTTGGCATCCGCCCGGGCCAGGTCCCCGGAATGATACCAGCCCTTGCGCAGCGCCTTGGCGGTTTCCTCCGGCTTGTTGAGATATCCCAGCATCACGTTCGGTCCGCGGACGATCAGTTCTCCTTCCTGGCCGGGAGGACAGTCCTCCAGCGTCACCGGATCGACGATCCGCACGGCCAGCCCGATGATCGGCAAGCCGCAGGAGCCCATGATCCGGCCGCCCGAGGCGCAGTTCATCGTGACCATCGTCGCCGTTTCAGTGATGCCGTAGCCATCCAAGAGCGGGACGCCGAAAATCTCTTCAAATTCGGCGTTGAGCGTCCCGGCCATGATGGCGCCGGCCGTCACACAGGCGCGCAGGCCGGGCAAGGCGACCTTGCCGCTCTTTCCCGTGTCCAGCAGATAATGGAAAATGGTGGGGACGGCCGGAAAAATGGTGAATTCACCCGTGGCGAGCAGATCGACTGCTTCCTTGGTGGAATATTTTTCCATCAGGCGGATCGAGGCCCCCGTCGCCAGTATGGATATGGCGGTCAGGTTGAGCGCATAGGAATGGTAGAGCGGCAGTGGCGACAGCAGCTTGTCCCGGTCATTGAGCCCCAGGATCGGCGCCCAGCAGGCGGCCGTCACCCACAGCATGTTCCGAAGGGAGAGCTGTACTCCCTTGGGTTGCCCCGTGGTGCCCGAGGTGTAGATCACAAAGGCGACGGTATCGATATCGGCGGGATCGCGCGCCGGGGTCGAGCAGGGCATTTCCGCCCAGGAATCGAAGGATACGCCGTCCGTCTCCGCCGCCTCGACGGGTAGGACAAGAGCGCCGATCCCGGCCGTCGCGACGATGGTCCGGACACTTGAGGCGCGGGAGGCCGTGGTGATGACCACGCGGCAGTTGGCGTCAGTCAGCCGGTAAAGGATCTCGCTCTCGCTCGCTTCGAAGCTGATCGGAACGGCGGTGCCGCCGGCCCGCACGGCCGCGAAGCAGGCTTCGACCCAGTTGACCGAGTTGGGGAGAAGGATTGCCACGCAATCGCCCGGCTGAATGCCGTTTTCCGCCAGATGTCCCGCCAGGTTGGCGGTCCTGCGCTGCAGATCGCCATAAGTGACGCCGCGCACCGCGTCCTGATAGGCGATCTTATCGGCAGCCTTGAGCGCCTGCCGCTCAAGCAGATCGCCGATCGGTGCGATCAAGTCCAGCTGGAACATATTTACTCTCCCCGACGGTTGCCGATGCCTGCGGCAACATCTTCCCGACCACGTTTGCGGCCCCTTTTGGCGCGTCCGGCATGGACGTGGCGGTGGCCCGCCGCGCCCCGCCACCGCACGAGGTTCAACGTTTTGCCGCCACCAGGATCCTGCGCTCCATCGTGTAGCGGTCGGTCACGGCGCGTACCCGAGCAATTTCGCCATTTTCCACATAGGCGATGCCGGTGGCATACAGCGTGGCGCGGGTGCCCTCATGGCCCGCGAGCTCCTTCAGTCCTCCGGCATAGGCGCCATCGATGGAGGCTTGAAAAGCGACGCGCTTGCCTGCGGAAAGGATGTCGATCACCCTGGCGCTTTCGTCGGTGAACAGCACGCGGTCGATGGACGGCGCGACCGCTTCGTCATCCAGGCTGCCGATGGCGCTTCGCAGCAGGCCGCCGTTTTCGATCCACCGAGTGACGATCCGCTCGTTCTCGGCATTCGGCATTTGAACCGGCACGGTCCACGGCGCGTAGGCTGCCGGCGCGATCGGATCGGGAACCTTGCTGGTCAGCTGGCGGCGGCGTCCATAATAGTCCTGCTCGATGCGGCATTCCGTCAGCCGCTCGCCGTTCCAGCGATAGAGGCTGACGCCATGCCATACGGTCGGCGTGTCGTATTGCAGAGAATGGCCGTGCTCGCTGAAGAACATCGCACACCGATCCCCGTTCGAAAAAAAGTCGTGGACGGTGAAACCCAGCCCGGGATAAGCCTTGAACTGCCGGTCCGCCGCTGGCTTATAGGCTTCCTCTCGGCCGGTGAAGACATGTTCACCCATGTAGAACCGATAGTCGTCCGCCATGATCTTGTCGGCTACGCTGAAGTCATGGGTGGCGGTATAAGCGAAGCAATATCTCTGCATCAATTTGCTGAGCGGGTCCAATTCACATTCCCTTCGTGATCAGAAAGTGCCTGATGCCGCTGCCATCCGGAGCGGTCTAAAAATACCTCACGACCAGGAGTGACATTGCAGAGCGCACGTGCACCTTTCCGACGATAGGCGCGCGGCTCGATCAAGCGCCCTCCAGCGCACTCAACCGGCCCAGCAGCGTTTCGGCAAAGGCGTCATTCTGATTGCCGGTGAACATGTGTCCGACACCGTGGGCAACGACGACTTCCAGCTGCGGTGTCAGCTTGCGGAACAGGGCGACGCTTTCGTCCGTCACAATGCTGGAGAGTTCCGCCCGCACCAGCACCACCGGGTGGCGCAGCCGTGCTGCCGCGGTTTTCAAAGCCTCTCCCTCCGATGGGGGATGGATGAATTCGGGCCGAACGGTTGCCGGGTCCCAGCGCCAGTATAGCCGCCCATCCTCGCCCCGCCGCATTGCCGACAGCAAGGGCGACGCGTCGGCCATCCGCTCATGGCCGAGATGATGCGCCAGCGCGTCGGCCGCTTCGTCGATGCTGCCGAAGCCCTTAACGCTTGCGGCGAAAAAGGCGCGGATTTCATCTATCCCTTCTTCGCGCATGGCCGGGGCGACGTCCGCCAGCATGGTCAGGGCCACGCGTCCGGGACGGCGGGAACCGCCCACCAGGGCCGATTGCCCACCTCTCGAAGCGCCGACGAGCACGACCGGCCCGTCCAGTTGATCGATCAGCGACTCCACATCGCGGGCATAGGCATCGAGCAGATAATCACCGTCAGCCGCCCAATCGCTGTCGCCATGACCGCGCAGGTCAACCGTGATCGCCCTGTATCCCGCTGTTCCCAGGCGGCGTGCAGAGCCCCGCCACGCCCGGCGGCTTTGCCCGCCGCCGTGAAGGAAAAGCACCGGCCGACCGGAGGCGGGCCCATATATATCGGCCGTCAATGACAGGCCGTCGCCGCGCAGGCGCACGCCACGATGAACGTTCATAGTCGCAACTCGATCTTACGCAGGGGAATCATTGCCATTCGTCCATATTGGCGGTGCGCATCCTGCCTCGTCCTTTCCAAGGAAAGGGCCTCGTCGGCCGGTTCGTCCAGATCAGGGGATTGCCGGCACCGGTTGGAGGCTCTTCGTCGATACTCGTCTCAAGATAGGTTTCCGGCGGCGCGGCCGCGATAGATTGGCCGGCGAGTTTCAATGAGGGCCGACAACGCCCTTTGATAAGGTGACAAAAGGGGTGAACAAGGAAAAGGGCGGCGCTCTGGTTTTGGGGGGCACAGGAGGGCTCGGAAGCGCCATCGTCCGGCGCCTTGCCAGCGACTGGGAGCACGTCGACTTCACCTTTCGGTCCAACGAGGCGAAGGCCACGGCGCTGACCGGGGAACTCGGCGGACTTGCAGACGTGGCTGCGCACCGGCTCGATATCTCGGACGAACAGGCACTTGGCGAGCTGGTTCGGTCAGCCCATACGCGAAGCGGCGGGCTGCGGGCGGTCGTTTTCTCTTCGGGCGTGCATATTCCGCAGATCTACGTGTCGAAATTGCAGCCCGAACAATGGCACGAAGTGGTGCAGGCGGAACTGATGGGCTTCATCGCCCTGGTTCGCCAGGTCCTGCCCGTGTTGCGGGAGACAAGAGGCAGTCTCGTCAACATCGGGTCCGTCGCACCGCACTGGTTTGTGATCGGTGATGCCTTGTCAGCCGTTCCCAAGGCCGGTTCCGAGACCCTCTGCCGCGCCGTGGCGAAGGAGGAGGGGCGTTTCGGCGTGCGTGCCAACACGGTCGCGCCGGGGATCATGGAAGTGGGCATCGGCGGGAAGCTGATGGAGGAAATCTACAACGACGACGTCTGGGAACAGTCGAAAAAGAGTACGCCCCTGCGCCGGTTCGGCAAGGGCGAGGACGTCGCCGGCATCACCGCCTTCCTGTGTTCCAGCGAGGCCAGTTTCATCACCGGACAGACAATCATCGTCGACGGTGGTTTATCGCTCTGACCTCGTTCCACTCTAACCCTCAGCAAAGTTGGGAGACGGATAATGACTGATCTGAATGTGCTTCTGGCCGAACGCACATGCCAGAGGCTGATGCTGGAATACTGCGAATGCGTCGACACCCGGCAGTTCGAGCGGCTGGTGTCGCTCTTCGCGAAGGACGGTGTTCTTAACCGCACCGATACCGGCGAGATCAAGGGGCATGCCGCGATCGGCGCCTTCTTTGACGTGCTGACCACCGATCCCCTGATCCACGCGGCGAGCAATCTGCTGGTCACGGTGACCGGGCCGGAAACAGCCGAAGCCGTGTCCTACGTGACCGTTTATCGCAGTTACCGCCAGAATGCGACCGGACAGCCGAAGCTGGAGGCGCCTTACGTCGTCGCAAAGTATGTCGACAAGTTCGTAGTTGAAAATGGCGAATGGAAGATCGGCTACCGCGATACGATATTTGCAGCCAAGGAATAAAGTATGTCATCTGCGCTGGATCTCCATGCGAGACCCAATACTATCGGCCATTCTATCCTGAATGCCGCCCAAAACTGGCCGGATCGCCCCGCTTTCATCCTGGGCGATCGGCAGGCCAGTCACGGCGAGTTCGCGCGCGAGACGATTGCCTGCGCGCGCAACCTGCTTGCCTTGGGGATCCAGCCGGGAGAGCATATCGGCATCCTGATGCCCAACAGCTGGGAATATGCGGTCCTGGCGGGCGCGATCAATATGATCGGCGCCTGCGCAGTCGTTCTCAACGCACGTTACAGGGGCGAAGATCTTCAATACGTTCTTCGCCATGCCGAGATTACCGAACTGTTTATAACCGGAGCTGCGCGGCCTCATCTGGACCTTCGGGCACTGCTTTGCAGCCAATTCCCCGAACTGGAGAAATGGCGCTCGGGTGAAGAACTGCGCGTGGCGGAAGTGCCGCGGCTGCTGAGCGTGTTTCATTTCAACGCGCCGGACGAACAGCATTGGCCGACCGAAGCCGCGTTCGAAAAGGGCGGGCTTGCGGTAACGGACGAGATGCTGGCCGAGCGTGTCGCGGCAGTTTCCCCCCATGATACCGCGATGATCATCTTCTCCTCCGGCACCACCGCTCAGCCCAAGGCGTGCATGATCAGTCATGGTGTGGTGTGCGAGGTTGCCGGTGCTATCGCGGAACGTATGGAACTCGTCGAAGACGATGTATTCTGGGATCCATTGCCATTCTATCATCTCTCGTCGCATCTGCCGCTTAATGCCTGCCGCCAGGTAGGCGCGACATTTGTCTGCCAAAGCCATTTCCAGGCCGGTCCCGCACTGGAGGAACTGGAAAGGACGGGGGCGACCATCTGCTATTCCGCTTTTCCGGCATTGACAGCGGCGTTGATCGATCACCGGGATTTCAAAAGCCGTGACCTGTCTAAGCTGCGCCTGATGATCAATATCGGCGCGCCTGACCTGCTGCGCAAGTTCGCCGAAGCCATTCCGCAGGCGGTACAGATCGGTTGCTACGGCCTCACCGAAAGCGGCGGCATCAGCACCATGAGCAGCCCGCGCGATACGCTGGAGCAGCGGGTCGCACGCGTCGGAAGACCTTTGCGCAGTCACCGGATACGGATCGTTGATCCCGAAACCCTGGTGGAGCTTCCTGCAGGGGAGAAGGGCGAAATCCAGATCGCGGGGCCGCTTTTCTCCGGCTATTTCATGGATGAGCAACAGACTGCGCAGACCATGCTGCCCGACGGCTGGCTTCGCAGCGGCGATACCGGGTGGATCGACGAGGATGGTCAGCTCGCCTATGGTGGCCGCATCAAGGACATGCTCAAGATCGGCGGTGAAAATGTCGCCGCGGTCGAGGTTGAAAGCTATCTGTCGCGGCATCCCAAGATCAAGATGGCCCAGATCATCGGTGCGCCGGATGATCGCCTTGTCGAAGTCGTGGCCGCTTACATCGAGCTCAAGTCCGGCGAGACCATGTCGGAAGAGGAAGTCATCGAATATTGCGCTGGCAATATCGCGAGCTACAAGGTGCCGCGCTATGTACGCTTCGTCACCGAATGGCCGATGAGCGCGACCAAGATTCAGAAATTCAAGCTGGCCGAGAGCTTCGTTCCCGAAGGAAAGATCGATGTAGCTGTCGCTGCTTCGAGGCGCGGCCAGCCGACGTAGACATTGAAAAGGAGGGGGTGTGCACGACAAACCGGACGATTCCGCCCTTCAAAGTGCACTGGCCCCTCTTTTTCCGCCGGATCATTTGAAGGTCGTCGGTTTTCTGATCCCCTCAGATAGAATGACCGACGAACTCGTTCAATGGTACGAGACGGAGCATTCGATCAACGCGCGCTTTCAGTGGCCGCACATGAGCCTCTACCAGCGCAACTTCATCATGGAGACGGAGCGCGGCGATCCGCCGATCTACAAGGTCATTACCGAGTTCGTCTGGAAAAGTGAGGAAGACAAGCAAAAGGCGCGAGCCCTCTATGGCACTGACGCGGCGGCGAAGACCATGAACGAGGTTCTTCCGCCCTTCATATTGCAGCCCTTTCCCGCGGACGGCTATTTCATGGTGCCGGTGGAAAGCAGGGTGGTAAGGGCCGGTTCAGGGCTTCCGAGACCGGATGAGCCAAGGCCCAGGAAGATACTTCTGCTGCGCCGCGCCGCAGGAGTATCTCGCGGAATTTTTGAAGCGATGGCTTTCGCCTATGCCGAAAAGGTGGCCGAGGGCGAATCGCAGGCGGCCGTCCAAGTCGATCTTCGGCGGGGGGGCGAAGATGTTTCGTCGCCGGCAGATGCGGTCATTTTCATTGATGCCGGCTCGGATAGTGAACTGCCGCCGCCTGAAAGCGATGCATTCGACATAGTGAAGGTCTTCGGCGTGAAGACGCTGCGAAGTCCGCTTCCCGGATCATAGGCGCGTTCGCCTGCGTTCAGATCACCGCGGAGCGTCGCAGCGCCTCCATCTCCGCCTCGGAAAGACCAAGTTCGGCCGATAATATATCGGCCGTATGTTCGCCCAGCATTGGCGCGGCCCTTTCATGGACCACCGGAGATCGCGACAGACGGATCGGGCTGGCGACATTAGGCGCATCGACTCCGGAGCCGTGGGGCAGTGAAATGCGCATGCCGCGATGCTGAACCTGAGGATCTTCGAAAACCTGGTCCATGGCATAGATCGGCCCGCACGGCACCTGTACCGATTCCAGCAACTGCACCAGTTCCTGCATGTCATGGCCGAGCAATACCGCTGAAATCTCGGCCACCAGACTGTCGCGGTTGCGGATGCGCTGGGGATTGGTGGCGAAGCGGGGGTCGTTGCCCCACCCTTCGCGACCGATGGCTTTCGCGAAGCGCCGAAACTGTCCGTCGTTACCGATCGCAAGGATGATGTTGCCGTCGCGGCACCGAAAGACCTGGTAGGGGACCATGTTCGGATGTGCATTGCCCTGGCGCTGCGGAATCCTGCCGGAGATGAAGTAATTCAGCGCCTGGTAGGAGTTGGTCGCGACAACGGAATCGAGCAGCGACATGTCGATGTATTGGCCAAGGCCACTGACATGCCGATGTTCGAGCGCCGCCAGAATCGCAATGGTCGAATAGAGGCCGGTGAGTATGTCTCCCGCGGCAATACCGACCTTCATCGGCCCCCCGCCGGGCTGGTCGTCGGCATGGCCGGTGATGCCCATCAATCCGCCCATCCCCTGGAAAACGAAATCATAACCAGGCAAATGCGAATATGGGCCGTCCTGCCCGAAGCCGGTGATCGAACAATAGATGAGACGGGGATTCACGTCCTTGAGATCCTCGTAGGAAAGCCCATAGGCGGCCAGCGTCCCGACCTTGTAATTTTCCACCAGAACATCGGACCGGGCCGCTAGGCGCCGGATGATGTCCCGCCCTTCGGGTTTGGAGAAATCGACCGTGATCGACTTCTTGCCCCTGTTTGCGCTCAGGAAATAAGACGAGTCGTAGGTGTCGTTGCCGTCCTTGTCCTTGAGGAAGGGCGGCCCCCAACTGCGGGTATCGTCGCCGACTTCCGGCCGTTCGACCTTTATCACTTCCGCGCCGAGATCCGCCAGGTTCTGCGTGGTAATGGGTCCGGCCAGTATGCGAGACAGATCCAGAACTTTGATATGAGACAAGGCGCCCGTCATAGGTTCATTCTTTCCTGATCCTGCTTGTGCCGCAGGCCGTTTATCGACGTGATTTTCCGGCTGATCCAGTGCCGTCCATCGGCAACAGCGCTGATAGTTCCGCCTCTCCAAAGCCATGCTCGCGGAGCACTTCCTCGCTATGCTCGCCCAGAGCCGGGCCGATGTCCCCGATGTGCGCCGGCGTTTTGGAGAACCAGGTGGGAATGCCCGGAAAACGCACCTTGCCGAACCTCGTGTCCCGTTCTTCGAAGAAGTCGACGTCCTTCAGATGTTCGTCTTCCAGCAGATCCTCCAGCGACAGGAGCGGCATAGCGGGAATGCCCTTCTGGTCGAACAGGGCCAGCCACTCTTCAGTGGTCCGCGTCGCCATCGCAGTTTCCACATGCTGGTAGACGCAATCGATGTTCTGCAGGCGCTGCGCCAGCGTCTCCAGGTCCTCGGCCGCTCGCCCTTCGGGCAGGCCGGCAATCTCCACGAAGGCGCGCCACTGCTTGTCGTTGTAGACGAGCGCGGAGATATAGCCGTCACTGGTCGAGTAGGGGCGCCGCAGCTTGGACACGACCCGGTCGTAGTACGGGCGGGTGACTGGCGGCGTGAAGAATGCACCGCCGATATGTTCGATGAAATTGAAGGACACCATAGTCTCGAACATCGGGATTTCGATTTCCTGGCCTTCGCCAGTGCGTTCCTTGTGAAACAGCGCCATCATGATCGAGTAAAGGCCGGTGAGCGCCGTGACCTTGTCCGCGATGGCCGTGGTCACATAGGCCGGGGCGCCGTTCTGCATGCCCTGGAGCATCGAGGATCCGCAGGCAGCCTGGATGACGTCGTCATATGCGGCCAAGTCGCGATACCGCCCCTGCCGGCCAAAGCCATACATGTTGCAATAAACGATATTTGGATTGACTGCCGCGACCGTCTCGTACCCAAGGTCGAGCCGCGCTATCGCGGTGGCGCGCATGGAGTGAACGAACACGTCCGCGTCGCGTACCAGCTTCATCAGCGCATCCCTGCCGGCAGGTGATTTGAGGTCCAACACGATGCTGCGCTTGCCTCGGTTGAGGTTCAGGAAGGTGCCGCCCATACCGGGCTCAAGGCTGCCGGGCATGAAGCGGGTGGTGTCGCCGTGGGCATTTTCCACCTTGATCACGTCGGCGCCGAAATCGGCCATGATCTGGGTGGCGTAAGGGCCCATCACCACTGAGGTCAGATCGACCACCTTGATACCGTCGAGAGGCCTGGCCCCCTTCTGCTCCTGTGCCCGCGTGGAGGAAGGGGCGGTATCTCCGTCCAGATCGTGGCTTCTCATTCGTAATGCTCCTGATCGATCCCGAGTTCAGTAGGATTTTGGCAGGTCGAGAACTTTCTCGCCGATGAAGGACAGGATGAGTTGCTCGGTTATGGGCGCGATACGCGTG
This sequence comes from Novosphingobium sp., assembly GCA_035278205.1. GTDB lineage: Bacteria > Pseudomonadota > Alphaproteobacteria > Sphingomonadales > Sphingomonadaceae > Novosphingobium. Next base: position 107,686 of record DATEJH010000007.1, read on the forward strand.
AGGATGGATTCGCGGAACAGACGCTCCACCTGGAACTCCTTTGCATACCCCATCCCGCCATGCGTCATGACTGCGGTAGTTGCTGCATCGAAGGCGGCGCGGGCGCCCAGGAACTTGGCGGCGTTGGCTTCGGCGCCGCAGGGTTTGCCCTGATCGTAAAGCGATGCCGCGCGCAGGCACATCCAGTAGGCGGATTCCAAATAGATCCAGTTGCTTGCCAGCGGATGCTGGATGCCCTGGTTCTGGCCGATGGGACGGCCAAAAATCTTGCGCTCCTTCGCATAGGCGCTGGCGCGGCGAAGCGCGTCGCGGCCGAGACCGATGGCTTCAATGGCGACCAGTATGCGTTCGGGATTAAGGCTGTCGAGCAGATAGCGAAAGCCTGACCCTTCCTCTCCGATCCGGTCCTCGTCGGGCACGAAAAGATCGTCGATGAACACCGCATTGGAATCCACGGCATTGCGGCCCAGCTTCTTTATGCGCTGAACCTCGATCTTCGAGCGGTCGAGGTCGGTGCAGAACAGGGTCATCCCCTTCGTCGGGTTGGTTCCTTCCTCCTTCGAGCTGGTGCGTGCGAGAATGATGATTTTATCCGCGACCTGCGCGGTCGAGGTCCACATCTTCCGCCCCGTTATCCGATATCCGCCGTCGACGCGCGTCGCGAAGGTCGAGATATTAGTCGTATCGAGGCCCGCGTCAGGCTCGGTCACGCCGAAGCATACCTTTTTCTCGCCCCTCAGAAGAGGGACGAGGATGCGCCGTTTCTGTTCCTCGGTCCCGTGCACGACGATCGAATGAGGGCCGAACAGGTTGACGTGAATGGCCGTTGCCGCCGAGTAGCCGCCGTTGCTGGAGGTGGCCGCATGCATCATGATCGCTGCCTCGGTCACGCCAAGGCCTGATCCGCCCAGCTCGGTCGGCATCGTGATGCCCAGCCAGCCGGCGCCGGCCATCGCCTGATAATATTCCTCGGGAAAACGAGTCTGCTCTTCGCAATCGGTCCAATATTCGTCGCTGAACTGGCTGCAAAGGCGGCGGACGCTTTCGTCGATCGCTTGCTGGTCCTCGGTCAAGCTGATGTCCATTCTCGTCTGTCTCCGTTCGCGTCACAAGTCGGCCATGTGGACATATATACGACCATCATTCACATGAGTAAACAAGCTCTGTGGAATCGTTTTGCGGGAATTTGTGGGTCCAAGGCGTGAGAATGCCTTGCATATATGAACACTATTTTCATATGGGACTGAAGCGGGTAGCCCGAATCGGGGCGGAAACCCGGGGAAGCACGGGCGGATGAAGGTAGTCCGGCCTACCTTGCCAAGCGTATCATGGGGTAGGGTTTGCTGGAGCATGCCCAAGGGATTTTTCGAGGATACGGGGCACCTGCCCCTCCAGGATGAATGATGGGCCACGTTGAACAACCGGAACGCGCATTGCGCTACGAGGATCTGGCCGCATGGGTGGAGGAGGTCGGCCGGGGTGCGATTGTCGCCGCCACGCTCGCGTCCGGCGGGAATCGCTGCGTCGGCTGGCTGGTGGACGTGCGCCAGGAGGACGGCAGCATCCTGCCATTGTTCCTGCGCTATCAGGCGTTCGAGGATGGCAGCGGCGGCCCCTACACGGTCGGGAGAGAAGCGGAGATCTACGCCGCGCTTGCCGCGTCGGATGTTCAGATACCGCGTTTCATCGGCCGTCATCCCAGCCGCCAGGCCATACTGACGGAGAGGGCGGCGGGTGATGCGGCCTATCGCGCGCTGGCCGATCAGAAGGTGAAGGACGATCTCGCCCGGCAGGCGGTGCGTGCGCTCGCGCGATTGCATCAGGTCGATGCATCGAAGCTCGACATCCCGCAGTTTGGCGCTCATCGCTCGATCCGGGAGGCAGTGCTGGCGGAACTGCACATCTGGGACGAAATGTATCGCGCGACCGGACGCGACGATCCGTTGATCGATTTCGGGCGGCGTTGGCTCGCGCAGAATATGCCACGGGAGGACGGACCTGCCGTTCTCGTCCATGGCGATGCCGGTCCCGGCAATTTCATGTTCGAGAATGGGCGGCTCACTTGTCTGATAGACTGGGAATTGTCCCACCTGGGCGACCCGATGGAAGACCTGGCCTGGTTCTCCCTGCGGTCGGTGCTGGAGCCCGTGCCCGATTTCCCGGCGTGCGTGCGGGAATATGAGCTTGCGAGCGGCGCGCCGGTCGATTTCGACCGGGTCCGTTATCACCGCGCCTTCGTGTCCTGGCGTATCTGCATCATTCGCCATTGCAATGCGAGCGGGCAGGCCGGCGCTTCAGTCATTTCGCGCGCGCTGAATCGACGGCTGCTGATGGAGGCGATCGATGCGGTGGAAGGCAACAGCGGCGCGCCGGTGGAGCGGGTAGACCCCCCTCCGCGCGAGCACGACCGCCTGTTCGAGCAGGTGCTGGAGGACATCCGGACCGTCATTCTGCCGGGCTGCCACGACAAGGCAGCCATGCTCAAGGCCAAGGACGCGGCCAAGGCGATCAAGTTCATGCGGCAGCTTTACAATGTGGGCCACGAAGTCGAGCAGCGCGAAATGACCGTACTGACGGAACTGCTCGGCAAGGCGCCGGAGTCGGTTGCGGCGGGACGCTCCGCGCTGGCGGAAGCGATTCGCGAAGGCTCGGTCGACACGGACCGGTTGCTCCCCTATTTTCGCATGTCGGCCGCGCTCGAAACACAGCTTGCATCGCAAACGATGGGGGCGCTCGCGACCCGCCATTTTCCCCCCCTGACCGATTGAGAGAGCAGATGACCGCGGAATCGCCCTTCGGCCCCAAGGATGACCGGCTCCACACCGACAAGATGAGCGATCGCTGGTGGGAAACGGAAACCGCCTGGTTCTCCTTTTGCGTGCCCGAGCGGCGGCTGGGGGGCTGGCTCTATACGCATATCCGGCCAAACATCGGCAATGTCGCGGGAGGTGCATGGGTCTGGGACGACAGCGCTCATCTGCCCTGGGAAGTGCTTTATTCGGCCAATTACACCGCCCTGCGGCTGCGGGCAGGCATGGACCTTGACGACTGCGTGCTTCCCAACGGCGTCGGCATAAAGGTCATGGAGCCGCTGACGAGCTACGACCTCAGCTACAGGGATGGCGATCGCATCGACATCCGGCTGACATTCGATGCAGTCATGCCGCCGCGCCCGCTGAGGGGCAAGGACTCTGTATTCGGCGATCTCAATCATTTCGACCAGTTCGGCCGCGTGAAGGGGCTGATGGTCCTTCATGGAGAAGAGATCGCGATCGACTGCCTGGCGATGCGCGACCGCAGCTGGGGACCGCGCCCCGAACATAGGCCCAAGACCAGCGCCTATGTCACTGGCATCGCCTCTCCCGATCATTCCTTCCTGGCCGTGACCAGCGCCGACGGGCGCAAGGAAGCGATCAGTTACGGTTTCCTGACGAGGGACGGCAAGACCTGCGATCTGGTCAGCGGCACGCGCAAGACCAGGAGGTGCCCGATCAACGGCTGGGCGGAAGAAATCTTCATCGAGGCAATTGATGACGCCGGGCGCGTGCTGCGCGCGAAAGGCCGGCGGCTGAGCGGCATCATCATCAATCGCCACACCTTCATCGACAGCAATGGCCTCATTGAATGGGACATTGACGGTGATCTCGGCCACGGTGAAGATCAGGATCTATGGCTCGTCCACGACTGGGCCGATGACCGGCGCAGGGTACGCGGATGAACTGACGCGACTAGCGCGTCGACTCCTGAAGGAGACGAGGGATGGCGGATCGGATCAACACGGTCGACGGCCCGATCGAGCTCGACAGGCTCGGCAAGACCCTGATGCATGAGCATCTGCTGATCGCCCTGCCGGGATGGGACGGCGACAGCCTGGCAAACCCTCGCGACAGGCGCGATATGGTCGCCCGCTGCGTCGACCTGGTCCAGGAGCTCCAGGATCACGGGTTCAGCAGCCTGCTTGATCCCTGTCCCAACGATCTCGGCCGCGACGTGGACTTGATGGGGGAGGTTGCGGCGCGGACCGGCTTCAACATCCTCTTCGCCACGGGCCTTTATGACGAGATGATGGGCGGGTCCTACTGGCGGATCAAGGCGGCGCGCGACCCCGACGCGGAGCAATATATCACCGAGATGTATGTCCGTGAGATTGAAGGCGGCCTTGGCGATGCGGCAAGCAAGCCGGCAGTCATCAAGATCGCCACGGGCAAGGCGCCCTTCTCGCACTTTGAAACGATCGCGATGCGCGCCGCCGCCGCCGCGTCCACGTCGACGGGCACGCCCATCACCACCCACACTGCGGGCGTCGACGGCGACGCCCAGCTTCGCCTCCTGACGGGGCTTGGCGTGCCGGCGCATAACATCATCATTGGCCATTGCTGCGGATCGAACGATCGACACTACCATGCCCGGATTTGCGACCAGGGGGCCTATATCGGTTTCGACAGATTCGGCCTGGCGCAGTTCAACAGTGATGAGAACCGGGTCGAGAATCTGGCGTTCCTGCTGAAGCAGGGCAGGGCACAGCACGCCATCGTCTCGCACGATTGCATGTTCAATCTGGCCGGTCAGGCTACCTTGCCCGTGGTGCCGCCCATGTACTTCACTCGAAACATCGCCCCTGCCTTGAAGAAGAACGGGATAGACGATGCCTGCATCGATTCCATTTTGACCGCCAATCCGCGCCGCTATTTCGAAGGACGCACGCCGCCGGCTCGAGCAGTTCACACGGTCTCGGACGGCGGCGCCTGATCATGAGGATGGAGTTGCACCTTGTTCGATGTTGAAGCATTTCCACGCGGCAGGACTGCGATCGTCAGCGCCGCCACCTTCGGCATGGGCGAGGCACCCGGCTATTCGTCCCTAGACCTGGCAGCCAAGGCAGCGATCGACGCAGTGGCCGCGGCCGGGCTGAAACTGTCCGACATCGATGCGACGTTCACCGCGCTGCCCACCGACATCTTCGGACTCGCCGCGCCGGAATATCTGGGAATTCGGCCCCGCATAGCGAGCGGCAACCGCCCTGGCGGATCATCGTTCATGATTCATGTGGTGCAGGCCGCTCATGCCCTGGAAGCCGGGGCCTGCGATATTGCACTCATCATGTACGGCAGCAATCAGCGCAGCGGCGCCGGCAAGCTGGTGGCGACGCCTCGCTCCGCGCCTTATGAAGCGCCTTACAAGCCGCTTTATCCGGCTTCCAGCTATGCACTCGCAGCAGCGCGCCACATGCACGAATATGGCACGACACGCGAGCAGCTGGCAGAGGTTGCCGTCGCGGCGCGGGGCTGGGCGAACCTCAACCCGGAGGCATTCGCAAGAGGCCCGCTGACGATCGAGGACTGCCTGTCGGCGCGCATGGTGTCCGATCCGCTGACGACCCGAGATTGCTGCCTGGTGACGGACGGCGCGGCGGCCATCGTCATGACGCGGGCGGACCGCGCACGCGATCTCGCAGCGCGGCCTGCCTATGTTCTGGGCGGCGCGGCGGCATCATGGCACAATGAAATCACCTCCATGCCCGACCTGACGACGACCGCCGCCAAGGAGTCGGGCGCGCGCGCCTTCGCCCAGTCGGGCTATGGGCCCAACGACATGGATGTCGTCCAGCTTTACGACGCCTTTACGATCAACACGATCCTGTTCCTGGAGGATCTCGGCTTCTGTCCGAAGGGAGAGGGCGGCCGCTTTGTCGAGGGCGGCGCAATTGCGCCCGGCGGGCGTCTGGCGGTGAACACCAATGGAGGCGGTCTGTCGTGCGTTCATCCGGGCATGTATGGCCTGTTCGCCATTGCGGAGTGCGTTCGGCAGTTGCAGGGCATGGCGGGCGAGCGCCAGCGCGACAATGTCAATCTGGGCGTGGCCCATGGTAACGGGCTGGTGCTTTCCAGCCAGGCGACGCTCGTCCTGGGAACGGCGGACACGCTGTGATGGAGCAAGAAATGGAGATTCACCCCGAAGCCGAGTTTCGCCGGTTCCTGCAGGAGGGCCGCTTCATGTTGCAAAGGAGCGTTTCCAGCGGCCGCTATGTCTTCTATCCCCGCGTCGCCGAGCCGGGGACAGGTTCGACCGATCTGGAATGGGTGCCGGCATCGGGCGACGGAACGGTCTATTCCAGCACGACGGTGCGCAAGCGCGAACCGGGGGAATCCTACAATGTGTCGATCATTGAACTGGCCGAAGGCCCCCGCATGATGAGCCGCGTGGCCGGGATAGCCCCCGATGATGTCGCGATCGGCATGGCCGTCAGAGCGAAAGTGATCGTGGAGGACGACGCGCCGCTCGTCATTTTCGAGCCGATGACGGAGAACTGAGAGGCACGCGTTTCTGGTGCGAAAGAACTGGCGACGGATGGGAGGATTGATCAATCATGGAGAAAAGCATTTTCTTCTTCAGAAGAAAGCCGGATCGGACACCTGAGGATTTTGCTCATCACTACATCACCAATCACGCGCCGCTGGGGAAGAGGCTGACGCAGGGATTGCGCGGATACACCGTCAACATCATCAATACGGACGGATTTCCCGCGGCGGTCACGGAACATTGGGTACCGGATGTCATGCATCTGCTCACCCCGTCGCGCGCCTACGCTTCCGCCGAGGACTTCAACCAGGTGCTGCAGGACGACCAGTCACTGTTCAGCGGGTTCGATCTCTACGTCGTCACGCAGGAGCGCACTGTCGTTCCTGGACCGACGATCGATAGTCCGCTTGAGCAGCGGACACCCGGAACCAAGCTGATCTGGACATATGCCGATGCGGGAAATCTGCCGCCGCCGGCCAGCAGCGCCTACAGGGTCGTCGACAATCTGGTGAGCCACAAGCTGGTCCTGACCGACAGCTATGACTGGGAAGTCGCCGATGCGGGCTTCGAGATCATCAGGATGGCCTGGACTGTCGATGATGACCTGGGCAAGGAAGCGAGCGGTGCGTTGTCGGCAGCGGAATATCGCTTCATTGCCGCGCCGTCGTGGGACGTTGCATGATCGTGCAAACGCTCCCGGACGGCAACTGGCATCGGGGTCGGGTTGTTTCAGCCCTGATATCCCATGATCTTCGAAATGCGGGCGGCTGTCTCCCGGGCGAGGCCGCACAGTTCATCAACGCGCACTTCTATGCGTGACGTGGGGGCGGCGAGGACGAGGCTGGCGACCAGTTCGCCCGTTTCGCCGAAGATGGGTGCGCCAAATCCGGTTACGCCCTCTACCGACTGGTTCTCGGTCACGGCGACCCCTTGATCGCGCGCCTTTTCGATTGCCAGTTTCAGATCCTTCCTGCTGGCTATGCCCGATTTCGTGAGAGGCTCGATCTTGATGGACTTGATATAGGCATCGGACTTCTCGCGATTGCCGAACGCCAGGATTACATGGCCGCTGGCGGACGCGTAGAGCGGGCGCCTGTCGCCAATCTTGGCTGAGAAGCGAAGTGCGTTGGGGGACTCGATCTTGTCGACATAGACGGTTGAGAGGTCATCATCCGAAGGCACGCCGATGACAGCCGTTTCGCCGGTCTTTTCGACAATTTCGCGCAGGACAGGCCGTGCCACCTCCGGGAAGTTGCGGTTTGCCAGAATCCGGCTTGCGAGCGCGAAAGCCATACCATCCAGTTTATAGGTGCCGCCCACCGCCTGAATATGGCCCGTCTCCATCAGCGCCCGCAGCAGCACCAGAAGACTGCTCTTCGGGCATTTGAGCTCTCGGCCCAGGGAGGACAGCGACCATTCCTGTGTCTCGTCGCCGAGCTTGTCGAGAATCTGGAGTATGCGGACGGCGGACCGGGGACTTTCGCGGTGAGTTGCTGGTTGGGCCACTGACGGGTATCCTGATATGTGAACGATATTCGACTTGATAAACGACCATCCCTCCGTTACAGCAAGATGGTCATATATCTGAACAGCGTATAAGAAAAGAGCGGGGCGTGAAAGGCTCGTCTTGCTCCGCTGTGCCGGTGAATCAGCAGGGAGCGGAATAACGTGGATGATGCAGTCGTGCTCTTCGAGCGGCGGGACAGCATGGCTGCCCTCACGATCAATCGGCCGGAACGGCGTAACGCACTCAACGAAGCGGTTGCCGACGGCCTGGTCGAGGCGATCGATCGTGCGGAAGCAGATCCGGCTTGCCGCTCTGTCATCATTACCGGGGCTGGAGATCGCGCCTTTTGTGCGGGAGGCGATCTCGGCGCGGACAAGAGCGGGACACCCTTCGACGTCGATTTTTCCAATCCGCGCAATTTCGTCGTCAAGCTGCTGAAGCGGATGAACGACTGCCGGCTGCCGATCATTGCACGCGTGAACGGTCATGCGCTGGCGGGTGGCTTTGGCCTTTTATGCGCTTGCGACATGGCGGTCTCTGTCGATTACGCCCGCTTTGGCACGCCGGAAAGCCGCATCGGCATTTTTCCGATGATGATCCTGCCGCACATGATGCGCGTCATACCCCAGCGCCACCTGCTGGAGATGTCCATCACGGGCGAGCAGTTCGACGCGGAACAGGCGCGGCAATATGGCGTGCTGAACTATGTCGTGCCGGCGGCGGAATTGGATGCGAAAGTCGCGTGGCTGGCCGACCGTGTGGCGCAAAGCTCTCCCACCGGGATCCGGATCGGCAAGATCGCGCTGTCGGCGATGCGGGACATGACCATGGATCAGGCGCTCGAATATGCGCAGGCCATGTTGCAGGTGATGACGAGCACCGAGGACGCGACGGAGGGTTTTCGCTCGTTCCAGGAAAAGCGCAAACCGGATTGGTACGCTACGCCGTCGGGTTGATCCGTCCGCCTCGTCGGCGCTCGCATCGGCGAGCGGCGCGTCGCCTCAAGGCTGGCCAAGGGCCATGATCACCTTGTGGCGCTGGATGATCCGTTCCGACTGGCGCAGATGGGGGATGTCGATCATCTCCCCGTCAATCCCGATGACACCCATACCTGGATTGGCTGCGAAGGTTTCGATGATCTTTGTTGCCCATTGCACGGCCTGCTCGGAAGGCGTGAAGACCTCGTTGATGATATCGACCTGATTGGGATGGATGGCAATCCGGCCGGTGAACCCGTCCCGCCGGGCCCGCAGGCAGTCGGCCCGGAAACCATCCACATCGCCATAATTGGTGTATGCGGTTTCGATCGGATCGGTGCCCGCCGCGACGGCGGTGAGCAGGGCCATGGATCGCGCCATGACATAAGTCGAGGTGTAGGCGCCGCTTTCGTCATGATTGGCTTCGGCTCCGATGTCGGCGGCAAGATCCTCGCCGCCCCACGTGAGGCCGCTCATGCGCTCGGTCGATCCCGGTATCGAGGGGAGGGCGAGGACGGCAGCGGCGTTCTCGGTTGCGACAGGGATCAGCCGAGTGCGGCCTTCCGCGATCCCGTTGCGTTTTTCATGGTGGCTGAGGCGGGCGCTGATGTCGGCCATGTCCCTGCCGCCCACCGCCTTGGGGATGAGGATGCCGTCGGGACGTCCGGGCATCACGGCGTCGAGGTCGAGATCGGTAAGGCCGGTGTCAAGTGAATTGACGCGGACATAGAGGAGCGGGCGCCGGGCGGCGGAGCGATGCTGCTGCAGGAAAGCGAGGGTCATGGTGCGGGCAGTGGGCTTTGCCGGTGGGGCGACGGAATCCTCCAGATCGAGGATCAGGGCGTCGGCGCGCGATTGCAGGCTTTTTTCCTGCTTGCGGGCGCTGTCGCCGGGCACGAACAACATCGATCTCATCAGTGTTTCCTTCAACTGCGGCGATCTCAGGATTAGATCGGTCACATATATATTCATTGTTCTCCCTTGTAAACGAACCTCGGCTTGTCTACACCGGGCAAGCCGACTGAACAGGACGAGGATCATGACCCAACCGAGCCTCCCGCCCTATGCCTTGCCGGCCGAGAATTCGCGGGTGCTGTTGATGCGCAGGCCGGCGGGCATTCCGCAGCCCGGAGATTTCGAACTCGCGCGCGAACCCGTTCCACTGCCCGGCGAGGGCGAGTTTCTGGTTCGCAACCTCTATCTGTCGGTCGATCCCGCACAGCGGGGCTGGGCGGCTGATGTTGCCAATTATTCGGCACCGGTTCCGATCGGGGGTGTGATGCGCGCGCTGGCCGTCGGCGTGGTGCGAGCGTCCCGGTGCAAGGGCGTTGCCGAGGGAGACATTCTCTACGGTTGGTTCGGCTGGCAGCATTATTGTGCCGCGGGAGCGGACGCCATCCTGCTGAAGGCGCAGCATGACGTGCCGGTAACGGCGTGTCTGGGGCTGCTGGGCATCAACGGACTGACGGCTTTCCTTGCGCTCGAAGAGATCGGCCACCCGCGCGAAGGCGATACGCTGGTGGTGTCCACCGCTGCCGGCGCCGTGGGCGGTTTCGTAGGGCAGATCGGGAAGCTGCGGGGTTGCAGGACGGTCGGGTTGACCGGCAGCGCTGAAAAGGTCGCGCGCTGCCTCGAGTCCTACCGCTACGACGTCGCTATCAATTACAAGGACACGGATTGGGAGGAGCAACTGCTGCGCGCACTCCCCGAGGGCGCGAACGTTTATTTTGACAATGCCGGCGGCCCCATATTGGACGGCGTGCTCCGGCGCATGGCGGTGGGTGGGCGTATCGTTCAGTGCGGCACGGCATCGATCGCGAGCTGGGATCCTGTCCCGCAGGGGCCGCGCAATGAGCGCGAGATATTGACGCGGCGGCTGCAATGGGGCGGCTTCGTCATCTTCGACCATCGCGGCCGCTTCCCCCAGGCGGCGGCGCAGCTCGCGCAATGGCATAAGGATGGCGCGATCCGTTATGACGAGGATATCTCGACCGGCCTGGAATCCGCACCCGGCGCCATCGCCTCTCTTTACGCAGGTGCCAACCGGGGCAAGCGCATCATCGATGTTACGGGCACATGACAACGGGACGGGAAAGAAGCGTGCAAATCGTTGAACGGCATCAGCTGGACTTGTCGCAGTTCGTGAAACCGGGCGACACGGTCGTCTGGGGCCAGGCCTGCGCGGAACCGCAGAGCCTGACGGAACTGCTGGTGGAGCAGCGGGTCAGGATCGGACGCTTCCGCGCGCTGATCGGCGCCAATTTCTCCACGACCTTTGCCGCCGATCATGCCGACCATATCGATTTCGTCGGGACCGGCGCGGTGGGCAATGTCCGTCACCTCGCCAAGGCCGGCGTCGTGGACGTCGTGCCGTTCCACATCACCAGCTGCGACCGGGCGATCGAAAATGGCTGGTTGCGCTGCGACGTGGCGCTGGTCCAGGTATCGCCGCCCGACGAACAGGGGCGCTACAGCGTCGGCCTGACCAGCGACTGGATCAGGACGGCGGTGCGCCATGCCCGGATTGTCATAGCCGAGGTCAATGCGCAGGTGCCGCAGACGAGCTGCTTCGAGCCGCTGACGGACGAGGATATCGACCTGCGGGTCGATACGGATCGGCCGCTGCTGGAGGTCAAGTCGATCGTGCCGGGCGAAACCGACATCGCGATCGCGCGCCATGCGCTGCAATTCATCCCCGACCGGGCGGTAGTGCAGGTGGGGATCGGATCGGTCCCCGACGCGCTGGTGCCGATGCTGAAGGATCATAAGGGGCTGGGCATCCATTCGGGCATGATCGGCGACAGTGTCGTCGACCTGATCCAGGCGGGCGTGGTGACGAACGAGCATAAGGAGATCGATCGCGGCGTGACGATCACCGGTGCGCTGCTCGGCACGCGCAAGCTCTATGACTTCTGCCATCGGAACGCGGCGGTGAAGCTGGCGCCGGTTTCGCATACGCACGACATTCGGGTTATCGCTGCGCTTTCGAACTTCATCTCGCTCAATTCGGCAGTCGAGGTGGATCTTTCGGGTCAGGTGAATGCGGAGGCGATCGGAAAGAATTTCCTTGGCGCCGTCGGCGGTCAGCTTGATTATGGCAGGGCGGCGGCGATGTCGCCTGGGGGCCGATCGATCATCGCGCTTTCCAGCATTACCGCTGACGGCAGGAGCAGGATCGTGGCGGGCCTGAGCGGACCGGTGACGACCCCGCGAAGCGACGTGGACCTCGTCATCACGGAACAAGGCGTGGCGGAGCTTCGCGCCAAACCCTTCAGCGACCGGATGAAGGCCCTGATCGCCATCGCGCATCCTTCGCACCGGAAAGCGCTGGAGCGGGAAGCATTTGTGGCGGGCGCGGCTCATCGGACTTGACGGCGGCTGCGCGGATCAAAGGCAAGCATAAGCGAGAGGTTGGGATGGGCCCGTTCGACAATATCAGGATCATTGAACTCGGCCGCGTTTTCGCCGCGCCTTTCGCGACCCAGCTTCTGGCGGATCTGGGGGCAGAGGTCATCAAGATCGAGGATCCGCGTGGCGGAGATATGATGCGCACTGCAGGCCCGGGTTTCGTGCGGGATGCGGAAGGTCGACAAAGCGACAGCGGGAAGTTTCAGGCGCTCAACCGCAACAAGCGGTCAATCACCGTGGACATCGCCCAGGCGGAGGGCCAGGCGATCGTGCGGAGCCTGGCGGCCGGGGCTGACGTGTTCGTGGAAAATTACAAGGTGGGCGATCTCGCTCGCCGCGGGCTCGATTATGCCGCGATACAAGCGATCAATCCCGGCATCATCTATGGCTCGATCACCGGCTTCGGGCAGACCGGCCCTTACCGCGCGCGCGCGGGGTTGGATCCGGTCGCGCAGGCCATGACCGGCTTCATGAGCCTGAACGGCGAGGCTGACGGACCGCCGCTTCGCGCCACGGTCAATGTCATGGATTTCGCGACGGGCTCTCTGGCGGCGCTTGCCATCGTTACCGCCCTTTATCATCGGCGCGACACGGGCGAGGGCCAGCATATCGATCTTTCGCTGGTCGACAGCGGCCTTTCCATGATGGCCTTTTCCCTGATCCCCTCGCTGCTGGAAGGCAAGCAGCCTCCCCGGACCGGCTCGCGCAGCTTGCATTGGGTGCCGAGCGGCGTGTTCGATTGCGCCGACGGGCAGATCTATCTCGTATCAGGACCAGACCGGGATTTCATTCGCTTTTGCGAGGCGATCGGCAGGCCCGAACTGGCAAGCGACGAACGTTTCGCCAGCCGCGGCGCGCGCGACTTGAACGAGGAGGAACTGGTGGCGATCCTCGGCGAAATCCTTAGACAGGGGGCGGTACAAGGCTGGGTCGAAACGTTGGGCGCGGCGGGCCTCGTGGCTGCTCCCGTCTATGAGTTTGCCGATATTCCGGGCGATCCGCAGATTCAGGCGCGCGGTTCGATTTCGCAGCTGAGTCATCCGGCGGGGGGCACGACGCCGACCATCGCAAGCCCCATGCGCTTTTCGCGGATACCGCTGCGCGAGCATGTGGCTGCCCCGCTGCTGGGGCAGCATACCGACGAGGTTCTGGGGCAGCTGTTAGGTTACGAAAAGGATCGCATCGCCGCCCTGCGGGCTGCGGGAACGATCCTCTGACGGCACGCGCGGCGCGAAAGAATCTCTTGCTTTAACGATCCCCCTGTTCAATTATATGCACATCATTTACAAATGAGTGTGCAGGCCAGAGGCGGCACGATCTTTGAGGGAGTATTGGAGTGGACGGAGTTTCGGCAGCGCCGGTGGCCGCGACGCGGGAAGATGACCTGATCATCCTCGCGCTCGATGCGCCTGCGCGCAGGAATGCCATTTCCACCGAAATGCGGGTCGCGCTGCGGGATGCGCTGCGGGACGCATTGGCGGACGAACGCTGCCGAGCCATTGTCCTGACAGGCGCCGAGGGCGTGTTTTCGTCTGGTGCGGACGTGGACCAGATGCAAAGCGGCGACGCGATCGACATGGATCGCGTACGAATGCGCTATTTGGTGCTGCATGACGCGGTGAAGCTGATGGTGGAGGGCGGCAAGCCCATCGTCGCGGCCGTGGAGGGCTTTGCCATGGGCGCCGGCCTCTCGCTGGCGTCGGCATGCGACTTCATGGTCGTTGCCGAAACGGCCAGGCTGGGCGCGGCATTCGGGCGCGTGGGGCTGATCGGCGATTGCGGCCTGCTGTGGACCTTGCCGAAGCGGATCGGCGAGGCCCGGACCAAGGACTTCATGTTCGGCGGCCGCACGTTGTCGGGCCGGGAAGCATTCGATCTGGGCATCGCCGACCAGCTTGTGGGACACGGAGAAGCCTTGTCCGCCGCGAAAGAGCGGGCACACAGCTACGCGTCCGTCGGGCCGCTTACCATCGCTGAGACGAAGAAGTTACTGGCGACGCCATTTTCGTCGTTTTCCGCCTTTCTGACGGCGGAGAGCACGGCGCAGGACCGGCTGGTCCAGTCCGAGGACCACAATGAGGGGCGAAGGGCCTTCGCGGAGAAGCGCCAGCCCCGGTTTCGGGCGCGCTGAGCGGGCCGGCCGACGCGAGGAGCATTGGAGTGGATGGGTTGAGCAATCTGGAAGGCAAGCGGGTCATAGTGACGGGCGCCGCGCAGGGCATCGGGCTGGCGATCGTCAGGCGGGCGCTGGACCTGGGCGCGCGAGTGGCGGCGGTTGACCTCAATGAAGCGGGACTCGCAGCGATCGACGCGGATGCGGGCAGCATTTTGAGGATCGCGGGGGACGTATCGGATCACGGCTTTGCGGACCGCGTCGTCGAACAGGCCGCCGCCGCCTGGGGCGGGGTCGATTGCCTCGCCAACAATGCGGGAGTGTCGCGCCCGGCAATGATCGAGAAGATGACGCTCGAGCAGTGGCAGAAAGTCATGGACGTGAACCTGGCGGGCTGTTTCCTATTCCTTCAGGCGGTCGGCCGTCACCTGCTTGAGCGCGCGCGCGAAGGCGAGCGCGGGCATGGTTCCATCGTCAACATCTCTTCCGACGCAGGCAAGCGCGGCTCCATCGGCCAGATCAATTACGCAACGGCGAAGGCCGGTCTGCTGGGCATGACCATGAGCGCGGCGCGGGAATGGGCCAAGCACGAAATCCGCGTCAACGCAGTCTGCTTCGGCGTAGTGGAAACGCCGATGACGGACGTGGTGCGTGGCGAGAAATTCCGCGACGGCATTCTGGCGCAAATCCCCATGGGCCGCTGGTCGCAGCCGGAAGAGGCATCTTCGGCGGTCTGTTATCTCTTTTCGCAAGGCGCGTCCTACATCACCGGCCAGAGCCTCTCGGTGAATGGCGGCTATCATATCGCGATCTGACGGCCATGCTCGACTACGACGCCGTAAAGGGATTTGCATTCCGCAAGGATCCGTTGAGCTATGGGGCGAAGGACGCGATCCTCTATGCGTTGGCGCTGGGTTATGGCGAGGACCCGCTGGACGAACGGCAGTTGCGCTACGTCACCGAAAACGATCAGTGCGTAGCCCCGACCATGCCGGTGGTGTTCTGCCACCCGGGACTGTGGATCAAGGAGCCGCAACTGGGGCTCGACTGGCGCAAGTTCGTGCATATGAGCCAGCGCCTGAGGCTTGAAGCGCCGCTCGCCACGGCCGGGTCGATCGTGAGTCATACCTATAATGCGGTCGTCGCCGATCGCGGCGAGGGCCGAGGCGCGGTGATCGTGCAGCGGCGGGAAATGTCCGACGCGGCGAGCGGGCAGTTGGTGGCGGTGATCGAAGCCACTTATCTGGCGCGGGGCGACGGCGGCTTTTCGGCGGGTGGCGGACAGTCCGATCCCTTGCCGGACGCAAGTGCGGCGGCTGGTGCGGCGGCTGGGCCCGCTGTGGTGCTGGAACTGGAGACATTGCCGCAGGCGGCGCTGCTCTACCGGTTGAGCGGGGACATGAACCCGTTGCACAGCAGCCCGGCGGCGGCGAAGGCGGCGGGGTTCGACCGACCGATCCTGCATGGGCTGTGCACCTTCGGCGTGGCGGCGCGGGCGGTGCTGGCGGGTTTCTGCGACTACGACGGCGGGCGGCTGAAGGACATCCAGGCCCGCTTTTCCGCCCCGGTCTTTCCGGGCGAGACCATCCGGTTCGCAATGACGCCGGGCGAAAGCGGCGTGGTGCATTTCGAAGCGAGTGTGCCGGCGCGGGACGTGACCGTGCTCAAGGACGGGCTGGCGATCGTCAAACAAGTACAAGGAGATGTGTAATGTCTGATGCCGATTTCAAGGTCCATATTCCCGAATTCTCAAAGCAGTTCCCCAGCAACGTCAGCATGACAGCGCAGGAGATGATCCATTTCAACCTGGAGCATGGCCGCAAGTTCATGGAAGGCGACCTCCAGGGCATCATGGATCATTCAATCATCGATGAGGCGGTCTGGGAATTCTACCCGAACCGTATCCGGGTGAGCGGCAAGGAAGCGCTTCTGCGGTATCACGAACTCAACTACAATATCGTCATCGAACAGGTCGATCCGCGCAAGTTCGGCGGCGATACGCGC
>DATEJH010000008.1:0-15585 GCA_035278205.1 Novosphingobium sp.
GGGGCGTGCCGCAGGATACCGTTACCGGCCGTCTCAGCGCATCGAACCACGACGGAAAAGATTTACGATCGCCAGGAGGATGACCGCCCCCAGGAAGGAGACGAACAGCGACATCAGGTCGAAGTTACCGCTGGTGATCGGGGCTCCGCCGAGCAACGGCGTAAGCACCACGCCGGCAATCAGCGAGCCGATAATGCCGACGACGATGTTCAGAAAGATGCCCTGCTGCATGTCGGTGCGCATCAGGATACTGGCGAGCCAGCCGATAACGCCGCCGATGAGTAGGATAAGGATGAGAGTCATTGCTCGGTCTCCGAATCTGATTGATCGATCCAGATAACCCTTGGCCGGTGCCATGGTTCCCCACCCGATCCGCCGCCCGCCGCAGGGACGCCGAGGATCTGGACCAATTGGACAGAGAAACCATCCCGGAGAGGCGCAGAGACGCCCGTGCAGTGCAAGCCGCGCAGCGGCTTTCCTCTTCCGCTGGTGCCTTTGACGGGGCTGCTGCAAAAGGCTGCCTCGCCGCATGGGGAGAGAGGGTCAGGCGGGCATTTTGCGCCGACCTTACAGGTTCGCTCCGGAACCCGGCGAGCGCGTGGGGGCGGGCCGTGGCGGGGTGACCACTTTGGGTCCGGTGCCCTGTCCGGCGCGCAGTCCCGGGTCTTCGGTCGTAGCGCGGCCCGTCGCACGGTCGAGGAAGTCATCGTTCGCCGCCGGCTGGCCTCCATAGTCCGGCAGTTGCGGCGCGCCGGGCCCCGGACCGGGGCCGACCGAGCCGTCCTCGTAGACCGGCGCGTCGTTGGCGCCGCCGCTGCCTGGCTTCACCAGATTGCCGTTCTCGTCGACGTAGTAATAATCGTCCGGGTTGCCCTGCAGAGCCTCGTCGTCCGGCTCGAGCTGCCATTCCGGAAGCTGCAGCTTGGTATCGAACTCCTGGACCGGACGGCCGCTGACCGCCGTGCGCATGTAGTCGGCAAAGGCGCGCGCGGGGGCATGGCCGCCGGAAAGCCCCGGCACCGGCCGCGCATCGTCGCGGCCCATCCATACGCCGGTAGTGATCCCGCTCGAAAAACCGAGGAACCAGCCATCCTTGTTTGAGCTGGTCGTCCCGGTCTTGCCGGCGACAGGCCGCCCGATCTGCGCCGAGCGGCCCGTGCCGGTGGCGACGGCCGACTGCAGCAGGTCGGTGATCCCCGCCGCCACATAATGCGGCACCAGCACCTGGCCGCGCACCGACTTGTGCTGATAGAGCAGTTCGCCATCGGTCGTGGTCACTTTCATGATGCCGTAGGGTTCGACCGAAGTGCCGCCGGCGGAGACTGCGGCGAAAGCGCGGGTCATGTCGATCAGGCGCACTTCGGAGGTACCCAGCACCATCGAGGGCACCGTGGTGATCGGCGTGGTGATGCCGAAGCGGCGCGCCATGCTGGCGACGGTCCCGAAGCCGACCTCGTTGCCGAGCTGGGCGGCAACCGTGTTCTTCGAATAGGCAAAGGCCGAGCGAATGTCGATCCGTCCCGCATAGCTGCGGCCTGAGTTGTGCGGGCTCCAGCCGTCGATGGTCACCGGTTCATCGACCACCGGATCACTTGGTGTGTAGCCCGCTTCCAGAGCGGCGAGATAGACGAACAGCTTCCAGGCCGACCCGGGCTGGCGCTGGGCGCTGGTCGCGCGGTTGTAGTTCGAATTGACGTAATCCGTGCCGCCGACCATGGCGAGGACCGCGCCGTCTCGATCGATACTGACGAGAGCGCCCTGCGATCCCTTCGGCACGTTGTTGAGGACCGCCCGGGTAGCCGCTGCCTGAGCTTTCGGATCGAGCGTGGTCCAGACTTCTATCGGCTCGGTCGTTTCCGGCAGCAGCACGTCGAGCTGCGGCAGGGCCCAGTCCGTGAAATAGCGTACCGAGTTCTGCCCCTTTTCCCTGGCGATCCTGATCTGGCTCAGGTCGATGCCCTCGGCTTCGGATTGCGAGATCACGCCATTGTCGGCCATCGTGCCGAGCACGACTTTGCCGCGGTCGATGGAGGCCTGGACGTCGGCCGTCGGGGAATAATTCGATGGCGCCTTGACCAGGCCGGCGATGATCGCCGCCTCGCCGGTCGTAAGCTCGGTCGCCGGATGGCCGAAGAACTTGCGGCTCGCAGCGTCGATGCCGTAAGCGCCGCCGCCGAAATAGACCTTGTTCAGATAGAGCTCGAGGATCTGGTCCTTGGTGAACTTGCGCTCGAGCGCGAGGGCCAGGATCATCTCGCGGCCCTTGCGCCCGAAAGTGCGGGCGTTGTTGAGGAAGACGTTGCGGGCAAGCTGCTGCGTGATCGTCGAGGCGCCCTGCTTCCAGTGCCCCTCCTCGTAGCGGACAGCCACCGAACGCATGATGCCGACCGGATCGACGCCATAGTGGTCGCGGAAGCGGCGGTCCTCGACCGAAATCATCGCATCCTTCATGATCTGCGGGATCTGGTCGTAGGGGAGCCACTTGCCGTAGCTCGGCCCGAGCGAGACGAGCTCGCTGCCATCGCGGGCGCGCACGACGATCATCTGCCCATTCTGACTGCTCTTGAGCGCGTTGTAGTCCGGCAGTTCGCGTGCGGTGAAGGCGACCGCGGTGACAAGGAAGATCAGGCCCAGCAAAGCCACGGCGGCGCCCCAGGCGAAGAGCCTGCCGATGGTGCGGCGCCAGAACGATTTCCTGGGCGGTGGGGATGAGGGACCGCCTGACGGGCGGCTCCGGCCGGTATTCTTGGCCATCTTCTAGATGCGTACCCCTTTGTCGGACCGGGCTGTCCGAAGGCCTCCTACACGTTGCACGGCCGTTTGTAACCCGGGGTTAACGGGTCGTCCCCGGCGCGATCACTCCTTCGGCTCGAAATCAAGCGAGGCACTGTTGATGCAGTAGCGCAGGCCTTCCGGCCCGGGCCCGTCGGGAAAGACATGGCCCAGGTGCCCTTCGCACTTCGCGCAGCGCACTTCGGTGCGGACCATGCCATGCGACACGTCGCGATGCTCCTCGACCGCTTCGCCGGACACCGGCGCGGTATAGCTGGGCCAGCCGGACCCTGAATTGTACTTGGTTTCAGAGGAGAACAGGGGCTCGCCGCATCCGGCGCAGTAGTACATGCCCTGCTGCTTGTTGCCCTCGTACTTGCCGGTAAATGCCCGCTCCGTCCCGGCCTGCCGCAGGATGTGGTACTGCTCGGGGGTCAGCCGCTCGCGCCATTCGGCGTCGGTGAGGTTGAGCTTGTCGGTCATGAGTGTCTCCTTGCGCGCGAGATATGGGTTCGGCCGGTGAGCTTCACAACCGGATCGCCGCTGGCGATCGGCCGCGGCGTGCTGTCGGCTTCAGAGCTTTGCGTAGAGCGCAAGCATGCGGTTCCAGGCCCGGTCCGCCTGCGTGGGATCCCATGTCGGCGAGTCCGGCACGCACCAGCCGTGATCCGCGGGGAAGACCTCGATCTCGGCGGGGCGGTGGGCATTGTCGGCGGCCTTGCGCAATTCGTCCTTGGCCGCGGGATCTTTCTCGTCATCATTGCGGGCGATGGCGAAGAGGTAGCTGGCCTTTGTCTTTTCCAGCAGGCGGTGGGGGCTGTCCGCGTCCCCGGTCACCAGGCCCGCGCCATGAAGCGAGGCGGCCGCGCGCACGCGCCCGGGCGCGGCGGCGGCGGTCCGCACCGTGAAAGGCCCGCCCATGCAGTAGCCGTTGCTCCCGATGCCGCGTGTCCGGTCGATCGCATCGTCGCCATCGAGGAAGGCGACGAAGGCGGCGGCATCTGAAGCGATCGCCTCCGGCGTGAGCTGTTCCCGCAAGGGGCCGATCTTCGCCTGCCCCTGGGGTGTGCGCCATTCCGAAAAGCTTTCGAGGACCGGCGCCGGACCGCCGCGGTAGTATTGGTTCACGACCAGTACCGCATAGCCTTCGGCGGCGAGGGTGCGGGCCATGATCTTGAAGGCCTCGCGAAGGCCGGCGATGTCAGGCCACATGATGATGCCCGGATGCGCGCCTTTGGCCGGATGGACGAAGAAGGCGTCCGCCACGCCCCTGGCCATCGTGATCGAGACCATCCGCTCGCTCACCTGACTGCCGCCGTCCCCCTGCACCGGCTTCGAGCAGCCGAGCAGCGCCGCGCTCGCACCAATCGCCGCGAACTGGCGCCGGTTGAGCCCGCGCCGGGCAAGCTGGGCATCTTCGGACCGCGCCGTGAATTCGTCACACATGAGGGCTGTCTCCCGATAGCTGTCGCGCCATCATGGTCCACCCCCGCGCAGTGCACAAGCCGGACGCCCGGCGGATGACGCGGCGAGGCGTCAGCTGCGGAAGACCACCGTGCGGCTGCCGTTGAGCAGCACCCTGTCCTCCAGATGCAGGCGCACGGCTTCGGCGAGCACGCGCCGCTCGATGTCGCGGCCCTTGCGGACCAGTTCTTCGGGGCTGTCGGCATGCGTGATCGGCTCGACATCCTGATGGATGATCGGGCCTTCATCAAGATCGCCGGTCACGTAATGGGCGGTCGCGCCGATCATCTTCACGCCCCGCGCATGGGCCTGGTGATAAGGCTTGGCCCCCTTGAACCCGGGCAGGAACGAGTGATGGATGTTGATGCATCGGCCGGACAGATACGCGGCCATGTCATCCGACAGGATCTGCATGTAGCGCGCCAGGACCACGAGTTCGGCGCGCGTTTCCTCGACGATGGTGCGGACCTGCGCTTCCTGCGCATGCCTCGCCTCTCGGGCCACCGGCAGGTGATGAAAAGGGATGTCGCCGATCATCGGATCGCCCAGCGCCTCGCGCGGGTGATTGCTGACTATCCCCACCACTTCCATCGCGATCTCGCCGATACGCTGGCGGTAGAGAAGGTCGACCAGGCAATGGTCGAACCTGCTGACCATCAGCAGCACGCGCCGGGGCCGGTCGCGGCGGCGCATCGACCAGGCCATGCCGTATTCGTGCGCGATGGCGCCGAAACCTTCGCGGATCTCCTCCCGCCCCGCCGGATCGCCCCTCGCCCCCAGATCGAAAGCGACGCGCATGAAGAACTTGTCTTCTGCCAGATCGTCGAACTGCTGCGCTTCGATGATGTTGCCGCCCATCTGCGCGAGATAGCCGGTGACGCGGGCGACGATCCCCGGCCGGTCGGCGCAAGAAAGGGCAAGGATCAGCGGCTCGGCCATTGCCTGTTCCTCAGGCCGCCGCGGCGCCGCGATTGGTCAGCGCCGCCTCGCTCTCCGCCATCAGTTCGGCGATGATGGCGGACACCGGTTCCTCCTTCGTCACCATGCCGACCGACTGGCCGGCCATGATAGACCCCCGCTCGACATCGCCGTCGATCACCGCACGACGCAGCGCGCCGGCCCAGAAGTGCTCGATCTCGAGCTGCGCGGCGTTCATGTCGACCACGCCTTCATCCAGCAGGCGCGCGACTTCGAGCTGTTTGGCAGTGAATTCATCTGTGCCCTTGTTGCGCAGGGCCCGGACCGGGATAACGGGCAGGCGCGGGTCGACCTGCACCGAGGCCACTGCATCGCGGGCAGAGGCACGGAAGAAGGCCTTCTTGAAATCGGGATGAGCAATAGATTCGGTGGCGCAGGCAAAGCGGGTGCCGAGCTGGACGCCCGTCGCGCCCATCTCCAGATATCCCGCGACCAGTTCGCCGCGGCCGATGCCGCCGGCGACGAAGACGAGATTGTCGGCGGCGAGTTCCGGCAGGATCTCCTGCGCCAGAACCGAAGTCGAGACCGGGCCGATATGACCGCCCGCCTCCATGCCCTCGATCACCAGCGCATCGGCCCCCGAGCGCAGGAGCTTCTTGCCCAGCGCCAGCGTGGGGGCAAAGCAGAGGACCCTGGCGCCGCTGGCCTTGATCGCCTCGACACTGCCCTTGGGCGGGATGCCGCCCGCCAGCACGACATGCCCGACCTTGTGACGGGCGCAGACTTGGATGAGGTCGAAAAGCTGAGGGTGCATGGTGATGAGGTTTACGCCGAAGGGCTTCGCTGTCAGCGGCCTGGTCCCGGCGATCTCCGCATCGAGCAGTTCGGGCGTCATCGCCCCGCAGGCGATCACGCCGAACCCGCCGGCATTGCTGATGGCAGAGACGAGGTTACGCTCCGACACCCATGACATGGCGCCGCACAGAATGGCGTATTCGCTGCCGAGAAATTCGCATCCCCGCGCCATCAGCGCCGAGGTCTTGGTATAGGCGGCCATCGTTGCTCCCATAGCCCGCATCCGATCAGGGCAAGCGCCATAAGCGGACGTGCCGTGCCGCACAAGCGGGGAGAAGACGGGCGCCTTGTATAGCCTAGCCCTTTTGCACCTGCCCCGTCCTGCCCGCAACCTGCTCAGCCTGAGTCGTCGAAGGCGCGGCCCCAGACGAGCTCAGGCTGAACGGGATTGGATATGGTGCAGGCCGCAGAGCCCGGAGGGACCCCCGATCAGGCTGCCGCGTCGAGCCCATAGGCGGTGTGCAGCACGCGCACGGCCAGTTCCGTCTCGTCGGAATCGATCAGCACCGAGACCTTGATCTCGCTGGTGGAGATCGCCTGGATATTGATGCCGCGGTCGGCCAGCGTCTTGAACATGGTCGAGGCGACGCCCGCATGGCTGCGCATACCCACACCCACCACGCTGATCTTGGCGACCTTGTCGTCGGCGATCATGCGGTAGTAGCCGATCGCTTCCTTTCGCTCTTCCAGCATCGCCTGCGCCCGGAGGAGATCGGCCTGGGGCACGGTGAAGGTGACGTCGGTCTCGCCCTTTTCCTTGGGGACGTTCTGGATGATCATGTCGACGTTGATGTTCGCATCGGCGAGCGGCGCGAAGATCGCGGCGACGGCGCCCGGGCGGTCCGGCACGCGGGTGAGAGTGATCTTCGCCTCGTTTTTGTCGGCGGCGATGCCGGTGATCAGCTGGCGTTCCATGTCGCTTCCTTCCAATTCCTCATCGCTCACGATCATCGTGCCGGGCAGATCGTCGGCCAGCGGAGCGCCATCGTCGATGAACGAGGAGAGCACCTGCACGCGCACTTTCTCCTTCATCGCGAGGGAGACCGAGCGGGTCTGCAGGACTTTCGAGCCGACCGAAGCCAGCTCCAGCATTTCCTCGTAAGTGACGAGCGGCAGCTTGCGCGCCTTCGCAACGATACGCGGATCAGTGGTATAGACGCCGTCGACGTCGGTGTAGATGTCGCAGCGGTCGGCCTTGACAGCGGCGGCCACGGCAACGGCGGAGGTGTCTGAACCGCCGCGGCCCAGCGTGGTGGCACGTCCGTCAGGCGAAATGCCCTGGAAGCCGGGGATCACCGCGATCTCTCCCGCTGCCATCGAGGCCAGCACGGCTTCGGAATCGATGTGCTCGATCCGTGCCTTGGCATGGGCATCGTCGGTCCTGACAGGAAGCTGCCAGCCCAGCCATGAGCGGGCCTTGCACCCCATCGACTGGAGCGTCAGCGCGAGGAGGCCCGAAGTCACCTGTTCGCCCGAGGCGACGACGACATCGTACTCGGCCGGATCGTACAGCGCATTCGCCTCGCGGCAGAAACCCACGAGCCTGTCAGTCTCGCCAGCCATGGCGGAAACCACCACGGCGACTTCGTGCCCGGCTTCCTGCTGACGTTTGACGATCCCCGCCACGCGACGGATGCGCTCGGTCCCGGCCATGGAGGTGCCGCCGAATTTCATCACGATACGTGCCAAGGTGCCGTTGCTCCCGTGGTATTGCGCGAGTGGATAAGAGTCGGGCGCGCTGTTAGGGGTGGTCCATGAACAATGCAACTGCGACGAGCACAGGCGAAAGCGGCACGGCCGTTTCTCCGACTATCCGGCCGGACGAAGCCGCACATTTCGGGGCCTTGGCTGCAGAGTGGTGGGATCCCAAGGGATCTTCCGCGATGCTGCACAAGCTCAATCCGGTGCGCCTGTCATTCATCCGCGACGCCATCGACGAGCATTTCGGCAGCGATTCGCATGAAACCCGCCCCCTCTCGGGCAAGCGCGCGCTGGATGCCGGATGCGGCGCCGGACTGCTATGCGAACCGCTCGCGCGGCTCGGCGCGCAAGTGACCGGCGTCGACGCGGCGGAAGAGAACATCGCGGCGGCAAAGACTCACGCAGAGGCGATGGGACTTGCGATCGAATATCGCCACGGCGAACTGGGTGCTCTCGGCTTCAGCGGCTTCGATCTGGTCTGCTCGCTCGAAGTGATCGAGCACGTGGCGGACAAGGCGCAATTCCTGCGCGGGCTTGCCGACGCCATGGCCCCGAAGGGGCTGATGATCCTCTCCTGCCCCAACCGCACAGCGGCCTCTCGGCTGCTCCTGGTCGAGGCCGCGGAACGCCTGGGCCAAGTCCCCCGCGGTACGCATCACTGGCATGAATTCGTGACGCCCGACGAGCTGCGCTCGCAGCTCGCCGTAGCCGGTCTCGCAATGAGCAAGCCCAGGGGCCTATTGTGGTCGCCCCTGCGCGGCCTTGTACTGTCGGACGACCTTTCGCTGAACTACATCGTCACTGCGAAGCGTCAGAAGTCGAACTGAGCGCGCGCGCCCAACGCGTCCACCTCGTACGTATCATCGGTGCCGTTGACGAGGACGGGGGAGCCGCTGACCCAGACGTGCCCGTAGTTGAGGATGAAACGCACGTAGTCCGTCGGCATCCACACCGCCGAGACACCGGCCGTCTGCTGACGTCCGCCAAGGATGCCGCCGTTGTCGAGGTCGAGCCAGTCATAGCGGGCATTGACCTGGATCGCGCCGATGCCGCCCTTGTCCACCCCGTGCCTGGGCTTGATGCGGTCGTAAGTGCCGTCCCTGTAGGCAGTGGTGTCGTCGGTCAGCAGGTACCCGACTTCGGCATAGCCGCCGTTGAAGGTCGGGTCCTTGAAGCCGGTCCGGCGGACCCTCTGCCAGAAGCTCTCGGCCGTCGCATGGAAACGGCCATGGATGTAGGCGGCTTCTAGGCCAAGGCCCAACTCGCTGGTAGCGTCCGGCACGTCGGCCTTGACGAAGCGCAGGTCGGTAGTGTGGACGAAGGGCCGTGCCTGATAGGTGACGGTCGTGATCTTCGGGATCGCGTCATTGAGCGTGCGCAGGTGCGCCGAACCGCCCAGGTGCAACGTGCCTCCCGCCAGCTTCGGCATGACTATCACGCGCCCGTCGGCGCTCCAGGACTTGTCGTTGTCGCTGCCCAGCGAGTTCGGATCGTCGGCGAATACGCCGGCCTGTGCCACGAGCATCTTGCCGGTGTACTGGACATTGAGGCCGACGCGGCGCTCGAAACCGAAGGCCTGGCTGAAGCTGGACCGCTCCATCATGCTGGTGAACAGGTCGGAAGTCATTTCCTCCAGTCCCCAGTTCGGCTTTTGGTTGCCCAGCGCCAGCGTCACGTTCTTTGCGGGCGTGTAGGTCAGATACATGTCGTTGATCACGACGTTGGAGTCGGCGACGTTGATTTCGGCACGGTAGCCGAAGCCTCCCGGCATGGTGCCGTCGAAGCCGAGATAGATGCGCCGGAACTCGACGCTTGTGCCGAGGTGGTCCTTGTCGGCGGCACTCAGGCCGGAGGGGCCGTTCACGCTGCCGACATCGACCTGCATGCGCCCGCGCGGTTTGAAGCTCCAGCCATCGTCAGTGCTGAGCTGAGGCGCCCCCTTCCAGGCGACATTGACCGGCGGCGCCTTTTCAGCGGCCTTCTGAGCGGCGCTGGCGGTCGTCGTCGCGCTCTGAGCCGCCTGGGTCGCTGCATCAGCCTTGGCATTGGCGGCGGCAAGTTCAGCTTCGAGAGTATCGATCCGCTGCGCCATGGCGTCCATCCTGGTGCGCATGTCCCGCAGTTCCTGCAGAACAGCTCCCGAATCGCGTACCTGCGCCTCGGCGGGAAGCGCCCAACCGGCGGCCACGGCGATGGCGACAGCAGACGCTGCCCGAATGTTTTTCACTAGCCCCGTCCTTCCATGAACCTTTGATTGCGTAGTGCTGACGCCGGTATGACCTTAATATTTCCGTTTTGTGACAAAATTCCGGAACGGAAACATTGCTACGATGATGCCAGTCAATGGCAGATCCATGTCGGACCATTTCCGGCGGGACCAGAGGGCGCGGAAACAGGCCAGACGGCCGCGTCGCGCGACCGGCTCGCACGACGCGGCTGCCAGGGGCCGATTCCGTCAGGAGTTCCGGCGCCTCACTCTGCCGCCTCGCGCTCGCGCAGCGGCAGCATCATCGAGGCAGTCGTGCCCACGCCGGGGCGGCTGTCGATGTCGAAACGGCCGCGATGCCGCTCTATGATGTGCTTGACGATCGACAGGCCCAGACCCGTGCCCCCCGCGGCCCGGCTGCGGCTGGTGTCGGCGCGGTAGAAACGCTCGGTCACGCGCGGCAGGTGTTCGGGCGGGATTCCCTCCCCCTCGTCGCGCACTGTCACCAGCACCCAGCCGGTGCTGGCCGCCTCGATCGCCACTTCGACCGGGCTGCCCTGCCTGCCGTACTTCAGCGCATTGTCGATGAGATTGCGCAGCACCTGCCCGATCTGCACGCGGTCGCCGGCAATCTCGGCACGTTCGCAATTGGCGTTCACCGCCACCGCCGCGTTCAGGCGGAATTCGCCGGCGATTTCCTGCGCCATGGAGACCAGATCCACTGTGCCGGCGGGAACCTCGTGCTTCACCGCCTCGATGCGCGAGAGGGACATGAGGTCAGAGATCAGCGCCTGCATGCGCTGCGCCTCGTGCCGGATCGTCTCCAGAAAGCGGTTGCGCACTTTCTCGTCGCCGCCGGCCTTGGGATTCATCAGCGTCTCGACGTAGCCGAGCACATTGGCGAGCGGGGTGCGCAGTTCGTGGCTGGCATTGGCGACGAAATCGGCATGCGACTTGGCGACGCTCACTCGCTCAGAAAGATCGTAGAGGCTAACGAGCCGCTCGTGGAGATCCAGGACACGGCAATCGACCTCCCACACGCTACCGCCCGTCGAGAGCCCGGACACCCGCGCGGTGCCCCCCGTCTCGCCCAGGATGGCAGCCACCGCCTTGGGGTCGCGGATGGCGATGCGCACGTCCTGCCCCACGATGTGCGCGCCGAGCAGCGACTTCGCCGCCGAATTCGCGAATCTCACCTGACCGCGCGCCACGACTAGCGCGGGGGTCTGAAGATGCTCGAGAAGATTAACACCCTCAACGGCCATTCATGCAGTCTCCTCGCTCGGCACTGGATCTCTGGAGCAGTTCGCTCGAACCGGCCAGCCAGCATATCAGTGCTGCGAGACAATGATATTGCAGTGCCCTGCCATCGCCAACACCGGGGCGAGCAGCCTTGCCTTGCCCCTCGCGCCATCGAATTGCATTGGCAAGCTGGCGCTCCCATTGCACGCTTGCTATGCTGCATCTGCGAGGGGGCTGAACGCCTGCGAGCGTCCATGAGCGTCCGGAGGGCGCATCCTGTCCATAATGGAATTGCCTAGTGACGAAATTCACTTCCGATCGCCTGCTGCTGTTCGGTGCAACCGGCGATCTTTCCCGCCGAATGCTTCTGCCGTCCTTATGCGCGCTGGACGCGGAGGGGCTTCTTGATCCGCGCATAGAGATCATCGGCACGGCACGGTCGGTCATGGACGACCAGGCGTTCCGGAATTTCGCACGCCAGTCGCTCGAGCAGTTCCTGCCGGCAGACCGCCGCGGGGGGATGGCGACTTTCCTCAACCGCCTGAGCTATCAGCCGCTAGACGCCAGTACTCTGGAAGGCTTCGATGCGCTTGCGGAAAAAGTGGCGACGCCGCAGGAAGGGCTGTCGATCTTCCTGTCGACGGCCCCCAGCCTGTTCGAGCCAACCATCCGCGGCCTTGAGGCCAGCGGCCTTGCGGGAGAGCGGGTACGCATCGGCCTGGAAAAGCCGCTCGGCGTCGATCTTGCGTCGAGCCGGGCCATCAACGATGCCGTAGCCACTGCGTTTCCGGAAGCCCGCATCTATCGGATCGACCATTACCTCGGCAAGGAAACGGTCCAGAACCTGCTGGCGCTGCGCTTTGCCAACCTCATGTTCGAGCCGTTGTGGAATGCTGCCCACATTGCCCACGTGCAGATCACCGTGGCGGAGACCGTGGGGCTCGAAGGCCGCGTCGCCTTCTACGATGATGCCGGCGCCTTGCGGGACATGGTGCAGAACCACATGCTGCAGCTTCTCGCGCTTGTCGCCATGGAACCGCCAGTCTCCTACGACGCCACCAACGTGCGCGACGAGAAGGTGAAGGTCCTGCGTTCCCTGCGCAAGGTCGAGGCGAGCGAGACCGTCACCGGCCAGTACCGCGCCGGGGCCATCGCCGGCCAGGCCGTGCCCGGCTATGACGAGGAACTGGGCAAGGCTTCGAACACCGAGACTTTCGTCGCAATCAAGGCGCACATCGACAACTGGCGCTGGCAGGGCGTGCCTTTCTACCTGCGCACCGGCAAGCGCCTGCCGCGCCGCACGACCGAGATCATGGTCCAGTTCCGCGACGTGCCGCACTCGATCTTCTCGGGACGCGGCGCCAGGACGGTACCGAACCGGCTCGTCATCGGCATTCAGCCCGAAGAGAACATCACGCTTTCACTGATGGCCAAGGTGCCGGGGCTCGATCGCGAGGGTATCGGCCTGCGCAGCGTGCCGCTGGCGATCGCCATGCCCGATGCCTTTGCCGGCCCGCAGCGCCGCATCGCCTACGAACGCCTGCTGCTCGACCTTATCGAAGGCGACCAGACACTGTTCGTACGCCGTGATGAAGTGGAGGCGCAGTGGGAATGGATCGATGCGATCCGCGCCGATTGGCAGGAACAGCAATTCCAGCCCAGGACTTATACGGCAGGAAGCTGGGGACCTTCCGCCGCCATCGCCCTGACCGAGCGCGACGGAGTGACCTGGCACGACTAGAATCAGCAGCAGCCGCGAAATGCGGCTGGAGGCCAGCTCTCGGGGAGAGGGGCATGGCTTTCGGGATCAGGAGTTTTGAGGAATGAGCAATCTCGCCCCCGTGGTGGCCCGCGTGACGGAACGCATCATCAAGCGCTCCAGCGACAGCCGAGGCCGCTATCTATCGCTCGTGGAGCGGGAAGGTGACCGCCACGCCGACCGCAGCTTTCTCTCCTGCTCGAACCTGGCACACGGCTTCGCCGCAGCCGGCGAGGACAAGCCGGCGATCGCCACGGGGGGGGCCTTCAACATCGGCATTGTCACGGCCTACAACGACATGCTCAGTGCCCACCAGCCATACGGCCGGTACCCAGAGCAGATGAAGCTGTTCGCCCGCGAGGCGGGGGCGACGGCGCAAGTCGCCGGCGGCGTTCCGGCGATGTGCGACGGCGTCACGCAAGGGTTCGACGGCATGGAACTGTCGCTCTTCAGCCGGGACGCCATCGCGCTGTCCACCGCGATCGCGCTCAGCCATGCCATGTTCGACGGCATGGCGATGCTCGGCATTTGCGACAAGATCGTGCCGGGCCTGTTCATCGGCGCCCTGCGCTTCGGCCATCTGCCGGCGATATTCGTCCCCGCGGGCCCGATGCCCACCGGCATCTCCAACAAGGAAAAACAGAAGGTCCGGCAGCTCTACGCCGAAGGCAAGGTGGGACGCGAGGAGCTTCTGGCCAGCGAAAGCGCCAGCTACCATGCGCCTGGCACCTGCACCTTCTACGGCACCGCCAATTCAAACCAGATGATGATGGAGATGATGGGCCTGCACCTGCCGGGCGCCGCCTTCGTTCCTCCCGGCACGCCGCTGCGTCAGGCGTTGACGCGCGCCGCCGTCCACCGGCTTGCGCGGATCGGCCGGAAGAGCAACGATTTCCGCCCGATGGCGCAAGTCATAGACGAAAAGGCAATTGTCAACGCCATCGTCGGCCTGCTGGCGACCGGCGGCTCGACCAATCACGCGATCCACCTGCCCGCCATGGCCCGCGCGGCGGGCATTCTGATCGACTGGGAGGACTTCAACGAGCTTTCCGGCGCCGTGCCGCTAATCGCGCGCGTTTATCCCAACGGCGCGGGCGACGTGAACAATTTCCACGCTGCCGGCGGCATGCCCTGGGTGGTGCGCGAGCTGCTTGGCGCCGGGCTCGCCCACGCGGATGTACTGACGGTCTCGGAAGGCGGTATGCAGGACTATGCCTGGGCACCGGTACTGGCCGGCGACGCCCTTTCCTGGACTCCCGCGCCCGCCATCACCGGCGACGAGGCAATGCTGCGTCCGGTCGCCGATCCCTTTCAGCCCGACGGAGGCATGCGTCTTGTTGCCGGCAACCTCGGCCGGGCGATTTTCAAGACTTCCGCCGTCGACCAGGAACGCTGGACCATCGAGGCGCCGGCCCGCGTCTTCGAAACGCAGGAGCAGGTCGCCCATGCTTTCAAGGCCGGCGAGCTCGACCGCGACGTGGTCGTGGTTGTGCGCTTCCAGGGCCCGCGCGCGAACGGTATGCCCGAACTCCACAAGCTGACCCCGCCGCTGGGCGTCCTTCAGGACCGTGGGCACAAGGTCGCGCTCGTCACCGACGGGCGCATGTCCGGCGCAAGCGGCAAAGTCCCTGCCGCCATCCATGTCACGCCCGAGGCACTGGGCGGGGGGCCGCTTGCTCAACTGCGCGATGGCGACGTGGTGCGCCTGTCGGCCGCAGACGGCACGCTCTCGACCAGCGCCGATCTGTCCGCCCGCGATCCGGCGCCGGCGCCGCTCCCGGAAATGGGCACGGGCCGCGAACTGTTTGCCATGTTCCGCATGAACGCCTGCGGCGCCGAGCAAGGCGCTTCGGCTATGCTGGCGATGGCGGGGCTATGATGGAGATCAATCCTCACGCGGAGGCGTCTCCCCTCGGAAGAGGAGGCATCCATGACTGAACTCGTCGCCGTTGACATCGGCGGAACCCATGCTCGCTTCGCGATTGCCAGGATCGCGAAGGATGGTGCCATCACTCTCGGCGAGCCCAAGACCCTGCATACGAAAGACCACGCCAGCTTCCAGACCGCCTGGGAAGCTTTCCGCGAGACCTGCGGCGGAAAACTGCCTTCGGCCGTCGCGATGTCGGTGGCCGGGCCGGTGGGGGGCGAAGTGATCCGCTTCACCAACAACCCGTGGATCATCCGTCCGGCGCTGATCGAAGAAAAACTGGGCGCCAGGCGCCATACCATCGTCAACGATTTCGCCGCCGTCGCCCATGCCGTCGCTCGGGCGGGCGAGGAGGCCTTTGTCCATCTTGCCGGTCCCGAGGACGCGCCGCTGCCCGCCTCCGGCACGATCAGCGTGATCGGCCCCGGCACCGGCCTGGGCGTCGCCCACCTCTGGCGGAACGGGAAAGGCGGCTATCATGTCCAGGCGACCGAGGGCGGGCATGTCGACTTCGCCCCCCTCGACCAGATCGAGGACACCATTCTATCCCGTCTGAGAAAACGGCACATGCGCGTCTCGGTGGAGCGCGTCGTATCCGGCCCCGCCATCGTCGACATCTACGAGACGCTCGCGGCCTTGGAGGACAAGGCCGTCCACGTGCGGGACGACGTCGAGATCTGGACTGCCGGGATCGAGGGCAAGGATCTGCTTGCCGCCGCGGCGGTGGACCGCTTCTGCCTC
>DATEJH010000009.1:0-4455 GCA_035278205.1 Novosphingobium sp.
GTTGCAGACCAAGTATCTCGGCGATGATCTGCGCGCGCTCAGGGCCGTCGGCGTGCCCTATACCGACGACATGATCGCCAATGCACCCGCCGACGCGGTGGCGCAGGCCTCGCCCGACGACGATACAGCCGGCCTGGTAAAACGCTACGGCGTGGCCACGCAAATTCGCGGGTTCGACGGCGACAAGGGGACGACCTCGGAGATGGATGCGCTCGTCGCCTATCTCCAGGTCCTCGGCAAGCTCAGCAACGCCGCGCAGCCCACCCCGGCCCCGAAGGAATAGGACCAGATGGATATTGACCATCAAACGCTCGTAGGCTTCGCCAAGTCTTTCGGGCTTTTCTACCTGCTCGCGATGGCGGGCGTGGCCCTTCTCTACGCCTGCTGGCCGGCCAACCGGAACCGCTTCGACAAGGCGGCACGCGACATCATCGACGACGAGGACAAGCCGTGGCGGTAACCGAGCGCGATCCCCTTAGCGGGCACATGACGACCGGCCACGAGTGGAACGGGATCAAGGAGCTCAACACGCCGGTTCCCAAGGCGGTCTGGTTCTTCCTCATCCTGACCGTCCTGTTCTCGGTCGGCTACTGGGTCCTCATGCCGGCTTGGCCGCTCGGCAAGACCTATTCCCGCGGATTGCTGGACAACGATCAGAAGGCGATCGTCGCCAAGCGCGTGGTCGCAGCCGCAGACGCGCGATCCCCCTGGACACGGCAGATCGCGGCGATGGGCTATGAGCAGATCAAGGCCGATCCGAACCTCATGTCCTATGTGCGCGAGGACGGCCATCGCTTGTTCGGAGACAACTGCGCCGCGTGCCATGGCATGAATGCAGCCGGCAATGCCGGGTTCCCCAATCTTACCGACCGGGATTGGCTGTGGGGTGGCGCACCTGACACGGTCGCGCACACGATCGCGGTCGGAATCAACAGTCCGGCGAGCAAAGAGACCCGCGTCGGCCAGATGCTCGCCTTCGGCAAGGACGGCATTCTCGATAACGATGCGGTCTTCGCGGTGGCCGACTATGTGAAGACCCTGTCGGATTCCGCCTGGGCGAAAGGCAAAGCAGGATCGGTCGCCAAGGGCCGGGAAGTCTTCATCGCAAATTGCGTCGCGTGCCATGGCGATCAGGGGCGCGGCAATCCGCAGGTCGGTGCGCCCGACCTGACCGATCGAACCTGGCTCTACGGCGGCGATATCGAAACGATCTACACGACGATCTACAACGGCCGGCAAGGCGAAATGCCGGCATGGGAGCATCGCCTCAGCCCGATCGACCGCAAGATCCTGACCGTGTTCCTGCTCGACAAGGGCGACAGGCCATGAGGCTCCCCCGTTCGCGCGGCTTCTACGTCGCACTGGCGATCACGGCGGTGGGTGCCATCCTGCTGGCCAATGCCCATCTCGTCTATGTCGCATCGACCTCGGAGCCTAAATGCGTCGAGCACGCCAGGAACGACGGGACCCAGAAGGCCGGTGGTGCGTTCGGTGCCGCCGAGTCGTCGTGCTGAGATGATCGGGAGAAGATGATGACCACGATCCCGCCTGTCGTTCCCCCGCTTCCGATCGAGCAACGCTACGCCCGCGATTTGGCGTCCGGGGCTGCGTTCGGTTGGTTGCGCGACGGATGGCGCGATCTTGCCATCAATCCCGGCCCAAGCCTGCTCTACGGCCTGTTCGTCTTCCTGCTTTCCACAGGCATCGTTGCCGGACTGATCTGGCAGGCATGGGACTTTGCGCTGTTCCCCGCGATCGCCGGCTTTCTGGTGTTCGCGCCGGCGCTGGCCATCGGGCTCTACGACAAGAGCCGCGCGCTCGAAGTCGGCGAACAGGTTTCGCTGCGGCACATGCTGCTGCCCCATGCACGCGCAGGCGGTCAGGTTCTCTTCACCGGAGCGCTTCTGTGCGGAGTCATGCTGCTGTGGATGCGCGCGGCGGTCATCATCTACGCGCTGTTCTTCGGCGTGCGGCCTTTCCCCGGCCTCGATCACATCGCACCGATGCTGTTCACCACCACGACGGGGATCGCCATGCTCGTCGTGGGAACGCTCGTTGGCGGCCTCTTCGCAGCATTCTCCTTCGCGATCTCCGCCTTTTCCATTCCCATGATGCTGGACAAGCGGGTCGATGCGCTGACGGCCATGGGCACGAGTTGGGCGCTGGTCTGGAACAACCTGCCGACAATGATGGTCTGGGGCGTCCTCGTGCTTGTTCTCTTCCTCCTCTCGGTTGCGACGGGCCTTCTCGGGCTGATCATAGTTTTCCCGTGGCTGGGTCATGCGACCTGGCATGCCTACCGTGCGGTCCGTTGATGCCGTGACAGGTGCAGCCGCCCACACTCGGCTGTCGGCCGAGGAGCTTCTCCTGGCGAGCCGTCAGGTCGACGTGGATCTGTGGCATACCGACCTCTCAATACCCGGCATCAGCTGCGGCGGGTGCATCCGCAAGATCGAGGACGCGCTCGGCCGTCTGCCCGGCGTGGCGCGGGCGCGCGTCAACCTTTCGACCCGGCGCGTGGCCGTGGACTGGCGGGAAAGCGAGGGGCCGCCGCCGCTCGGCGAAACCCTGACCCGGCTCGGCTACGAGGCTTATCTCCACGAGGTGCAGGCCGATGGGAAAGATCCCCAGCTCGGCCGGTTCATCCGAGCACTGGCGGCAGCCGGATTCGCTTCGATGAATATCATGGGGCTTTCGATTTCGGTCTGGTCGGGCGCCGCCGGCGAGACCCGGGAGCTGTTCCACTGGCTGTCGGCGGCGATCGCGCTACCGACTCTCGCCTACTCGGGCGCGGTTTTCTTCCAGTCGGCCTGGCAGGCACTGCGGCGCGGCCAAACCAACATGGACGTGCCGATCTCGCTCGGTGTGCTCCTCGCCTTTGCGATGAGCCTCTATGATACGATTCAGCGCCTGCCTCACGCCTATTTCGATGCGGCAGTCTCGCTCCTGTTCTTTCTGCTCATCGGCCGGACCCTCGACCACTTGATGCGCGAGAAAGCGCGAACGGCCGTGAACGGGCTTGGGCGGCTCGCAGCCTATGGAGCCACCGTCGTCGGACCCGACGGCAGCCGGGCCTATCTCGCGACCGAAGAGCTCGAACCGGGCATGACCATCATTCTGCGCCCGGGCGACCGTATCCCGGTCGATGCGGTCGTGCTCAAGGGGCGCTCGGATATCGACGCCGCGCTGGCCACGGGGGAGAGCTTGCCGGAGCATGTCATCCCAGGCAGCCGATTGCGTGCCGGTACGCTCAATCTGACGGGACCGCTCACCATCTGCGCCACGGCTTCGTCGCAGGAGAGCTTCCTTGCGGAGATGATGCGGCTCATGGAGGCGGCGGAGGGCGGGCGAACGCAGTTTCGGCGCATCGCGGACCGCGCGGCCAGCCTCTACGTTCCCGTGGTCCACAGCGCGGCGCTACTGAGCTTTATCGGGTGGCTGTTGGCCACCGGCGACTGGCACCGCTCGCTCACGATCGCGGTCGCGGTGCTCATCATCACCTGCCCTTGCGCCCTGGGGCTCGCCGTTCCCATGGTGCAGGTCGTGGCCGCTCGAGCGCTTTTCGAGCGTGGCATCATGGTCAAAGACGGCTCCGCCCTGGAGCGGCTCGTCGAGGTCGATACGGTCGTCTTCGACAAGACCGGCACGCTGACCCTTGGACGGCCTCGATTGCGCCGCGACGCCGCTCCGGATCCGGCCTATCTGGCGATCGCTGCCCAGATCGGTGCGAATTCACGTCACCCCTATGCCCAGGCGCTCGCCGCAGGAACTGCGCCTGCCGATATCGCTTTGGACCGCATTGTCGAGCGCGCGGGCCTCGGCCTCGAAGCCAGGAGCGGTGACGACGTGTGGCGCCTCGGGCGGAGCGCATGGGCGCTCGGCGAGAATGCTCATTCCGATTTCGGCGGGACTGTCCTGGCGTGCAATGGTAAGTTCGCGCAGGCATTCACATTCGAAGACGAATTGCGGCCGGGCGCAACAGCGGCCGTCACTGCACTTCGGGCTCGCGGCTACGATCTCGAGATTATGTCCGGGGACACCCCGGAAGCGGTCACTCCGGTTGCGGGCGAACTCGGAATCACCATCGTCCAGGCAGGACTGCTTCCCGCGGAAAAGACCACCTATCTGGAGTCGTTGGCCCAAGCCGGGCGCAAGGCCCTGATGGTCGGCGACGGCCTGAACGATGCGCCCGCGCTCGTCGCGGCGCATGTTTCGATCGCGCCTGGTAACGCCGCCGACGTCGGGCGCCAGGCGGCGGATTTCGTGTTCCTCCATCCCGATCTCGAAAGCGTGCCCTATGCGATTAAAATCGCGCGCGTTGCAGATCGCCTGATCCGCCAGAATTTCGCCTTCGCGGCGCTGTACAATCTCGTGGCCTTGCCGGTCGCCATTGCGGGCTATGTCACACCGCTTCTCGCCGCGCTGGCGATGTCAGGTTCCTCAATCCTCGTCGTC
>DATEJH010000010.1:0-3154 GCA_035278205.1 Novosphingobium sp.
ACGAGCACTTCCACGTTCCCGAACCCGAACGCTGACAAGGCGTTTCGGTTCAGCGGGCGGCCGCCTTGGCCGGGCCCCGAGTGGTCGCCGACTTGGCCGGCTTGCGCTGCCGTGACGGCGCCGCCTTGCCGCCCTTCGATCCGGTGCTCTCCTCGATGAGCCGGCCGGCGTGGTCGAGGATGCAGGTGAGGCCATACTCGAAATTCGTTTCATCGGGCGCGCCGATGCGGTGACCGATCCGGGTCACCTGAGCGAGAAGCGGGGTCTTTTCCGGATCGATGGACACGGCGTCCTCGATGGCGCGGGGTCCGATGTCCGACGACTGGTTCTTCTCGTAGAGCCGTTGCAGCACCACCGATCCGCGCACATGAACCGAAATCGCCGAATAGGTGTCGAACGCATCCTCCGGTGACAGGCCGGCCTCCACCAGGTTCGCCACCGCCTTTTCCATCTCCTGAGCGCCCATCCGCGCCGCCTTCGGCGAAAGCGCCGCCCGAATCAAAATCAGGTCGCACAGAATTGGGTTGCCCATGAACGTCTTCCGCATCAAGCGCGCATGGTTGGCCAACGTCTCACGCCAGTCGCTGGCTTCCACGTAGGGCGTGGCGAACACATACTTGCTCAGCGCGCGGTCGGTCATCGCGTTGAGCAGGTCGTCCTTCTTGCGGAAGTACCAGTAGATGCTCGTCACACCGACGCCGAGATGTTTGCCGAGCAGCGGCATGCTCAGGTTGTCGATCGACACCTGCTCGGCGAGTTCGAATGCGCCGCTGATGATGTCGTCGGGATTGATGGATCCGCGTTCGCGTCGCTGACGCTTATCGGCGGTTGCCTGTTTTGCCACTACGGGCACCTCCATCAAAATCTGTTCCCTGCATGCGGTCTGACAGCCATGCTGCCGGTACAGTTGAATTTACCGGCTCTTCTCTTCTGACCTGCGTATACGCCTTCGTGTCGCATTCTTCCTCTGCTACTGTAATACCTATCGTAGGCTTTTTGGTAAATCGGCTGGGCAGGCGAAAATGACCAAACTAGAGCTGCGGATCAAGCAATGGATCTAGGGCTGGCGAATGCCGCTGCGGCCGTAGTCGGCGGTAGCCGCGGTATGGGATTGGCCACGGCACGCTGCTTTGCCGACGAAGGCGCCCGGGTGGCGGTGGTCGGCCGGAGCCGAGACGCCCTCGATGCGGCGGTGACCGATCTCTTGCAACGCGGCAGCCCGGACGCGGTTGGACTGACCGCCGACATCGGCGACGACGATGCGGTCGGCGCGGTGTTCGGCGAGCTCGCCCAGCGCTGGGACGGCGAACTGAACGCTCTGGTCGTCACGGTGGGGCCGGGCGCCGCGGGCACGTTCGA
The DNA here is from genome assembly GCA_035278205.1 of Novosphingobium sp. Taxonomy (GTDB): domain Bacteria; phylum Pseudomonadota; class Alphaproteobacteria; order Sphingomonadales; family Sphingomonadaceae; genus Novosphingobium. The sequence continues at coordinate 1,360 of DATEJH010000010.1, forward strand.
GGATCTGACCGACGATCAGTGGCGCGAGTCCGTCGAAGACGGCGTGCTGGGGATGGTGCGCTGCGTGCGTGCCGCGCTTCCGCTGTTGCGCAAGGCGCAATGGGCCCGCATCGTCACCTTCTCGGCGCACTCGACTCAGCGGCAAAGCATCATGCTGCCCGCCTACACGGCCGCGAAGTCGATGCTGACCAGCGTCTCGAAGAACCTGTCCCTGCTGCTGGCCAAGGACGAGATCCTGGTCAACGTGGTGTCGCCCGGCAGCATCGCGTCCGAATCCTTGATCGGCTGGGCGAAGTCGGTGGGGGTCGACGGCAACGACCCCTACGCCCTGATGGAGGCCATTGCCAAGCATTTCGGTCACCCCGCGCACCTGCCGCGGGCGGGCCTGCCCGACGAGATCGGCCCGGTCGCCGCGTTCCTCGCCTCGCGGCGCAACTCCTACATGACCGGAGCGAACGTCAACGTCGACGGCGGTTCAGACTTCACCTGACTAGGGTCGAAGAAATCGATTGGCAGACAAGAGGAGTCGATTGTGGCAACGGCAGCAGAGGCGCGCGCGTGGGCGCCCGGCGCATTGCGGGGGATCGGTGACTCCCTCTACACCCCGTTCTGCGGCACCGACGGCGACGACATCGACTGGCACGCCTATCGGACGTTGGTGCGCTACTGCGTGGGTGATCTCGGGCATCCAATGTTGTGGTGTACCAGTGGAATCGCGGAATTCTGGTCGCTGACCCTCGACGAGCGGAAACGCCTGCTGGAGGTCGCCGTCGAGGAAGCACGCAGCATCAACCCCGACGTGGTGGTGCAGGCGTGCACGGCGGCCATGTCGGCGAAGGACTGTGTGGACCTGACGCTGCACGCCCAGGAGGCGGGCGCTGACATCGCCTACATCCAAACGCCGATGATGGAGGCCCACGGCGGCGACGGCGTGCTGCGCTTCTTCAAATACGTGGCCGCCCGCACGAATATCGCCCTGGGCATGTTCAATTCGCCGTCGTCGGGTTACGTGCTCACGCCTGCCGAAAGCGCCCGGATCTACCACGAGGTGCCCGCGGTGTGTGCCACCAAGGAGGGCGCCTTCCGGCCGGCGGCCAGCCGGATGCTGCATGAACTGGCGCCCGGTCTGGCCGTGTGGGAATGCGACAAGACGGTGTACCGGGCCGGCTGGCTGCGCGACGGGATCGTCTGTCCGGCGCAACTGGGCACCTCCGGTTACCTTTTCGAAACGCCGACGCGTCGATTGTTCTCCGAATACTGGGATCTGCTGCAGAGCGACAAGCTCGTCGAGGCCATGGACTACGGCCGCGACTCGGGCCTGGACCAGTTCGACCTCGACATAGGATCCTGGTGGACCTGCTACCCGGGGCGAGCGGACTATTTCACGCACTGGGGCGGCGCATTCAAGTACGCCGCGTCGCTGCTGGGCCTGCCCATCGGTGCCTATCCGCATTCCCGCCCGCCGCAAGCCGAGCTACCGGCAGAGGCCAAGGCCCAGATCGAGAATGCATACCGACGCCTGGGGCTACTGGAAACCGCGTTGCAGTAGAAGGGTTTTGCACAGCGAAGCGGGCCCGGTCAGTACCGGACCCGCTCCCTGGCTGGCCGCTTAGTTCTGCTCGGCCCGCTCACGCTGCTCGTAGGCCTTGGCCTTACCACGGGCTTTCTCAGCGGCGGCTTCCTTCTTGCCGGCGTTGCGTTGCGCTTCCGCCTTGTCCTGTTGAGCCTTGCCCTCGTCGACCAGGCTGTCGTTGCCGATGATGATCCCAATGACCTGCTTTGTCTTGCCCAGGAC
>DATEJH010000011.1:0-2637 GCA_035278205.1 Novosphingobium sp.
GCCGGGCATCGACGAACTGCGGGCGGCCGGCCTGCTCGATCCTGTGGACGACGACATGATCGAGGCCGCGCTGGGCGGTGCCCCGGCCAGTCCAGACGCCGAAGATGACGACGCCTTGACCGCCGGGGGACAGAACGATGACGGACTGGCAAGTTCGGGGTAAAATGCCTAGATGAGCGTCGTGGCGGCCGGAATCGGCCGCACGATCTGGAGTTGATGTTATGGGTAGCTTTTCGATCTGGCACTGGATGATCGTGCTCGTGATCGTACTCGTGCTGTTTGGCCGGGGCCGCGTTTCCGAAATCATGGGAGACTTCGGCAAGGGCATCAAGAGCTTCAAGGAAGGCATGAACGAAGAGAAGGCGGAAAAGGCCTCGACCCCGCCGGCACAGATTTCCTCGAAGCCCGCTGACACCTCGGCCACGCCGAGCACCAGCGAGAACAAGAGCGAACGACACTAAGGCCGCGCGAAAGAGCGAACGGCCGTGTTCGACATCGGCGCATCCGAACTGCTGATGATCGTCATCGTGGCGGTCGTCGTCATCGGTCCCAAGGATATGCCGATGGCCCTGCGGACCGCTGGCCGCTGGATCGGCAAGATGCGCAGGCTCTCCAACCATTTCCGGACCGGCATAGACGCCATGGTGCGCGAGGCCGAGCTGGAGGAAATGGAACGCAAGTGGCGCGAGCAGAACGAGGCAATCATGAAGTCGACGCCCGCGTTGCCGAGCGCCGAAGAGATGGCGCCCATCGCCACACGTCCCGCCGGCGCGGGCGAACCCTCGGCGCCGCCGCAGGTAACTGGAATCCAAACCCCGCGAGACGCGAATGACCAGGACAGCCGGCAGGCCGAACTGAATCTCCCGCCACCGCCGCCCTGATTGTTCCCGTCATGGCATTCCGCATTTCCGACATCGACGAAACCCAGGCGCCGCTGCTCGACCACCTGATCGAACTGCGCGCCCGCCTTCTGCGCGCCTTCGCCGCGTTCGCGGTGGCGTTCGGCGTGTGCTTCTACTTCGCCAGCGACATCTTCGCGTTCCTGGTGCGGCCCTTGACCGAGGCTTTCCCCGCGGGGCAGGGCAGGCTGATCTACACCAAGCTGTACGAGGCCTTCTTCGTCGAGATCAAGATCGCGCTTTTTGCGGCTTTCTTCGTCAGCTTCCCGGTCATCGCCAACCAGATCTGGGCTTTCGTGGCACCGGGGCTTTACGCGAAGGAAAAGAAGGCGTTCCTGCCGTTCCTGATCGCCACGCCGATCCTGTTCACGATGGGTGCGGCACTGGCCTACTACGTGGTGATGCCCACGGCCTTTCACTTCTTCCTGGGCTTCCAGGGCGACAAGGGCGGGCTCAAGCTGGAGGCGCTGCCGGGTACCGGCGACTATCTTGCACTCGTCATGCAGTTCATCCTTGCTTTCGGCATAAGCTTCCTGCTGCCGGTGCTGCTGATGCTGCTCAACCGCGCTGGCATCATCACCCGCGCGCAGACCGTCGGGGCAAGGCGTTACGCGATCGTCGGGATCTTCATCATCGCCGCCATCGCGACTCCCCCGGACGTGGTCTCGCAGCTGCTGCTCGCGATACCGCTGCTCCTGCTCTACGAAGGCACGCTGGTGGTGATGTGGTTCACCGAACGCCGCGACGCGCGCGAGAAGGCGAAGCTGGAGATGGCGCCTGAAGAGGAGCGGGCGGCGAATTCACCCGCCGAGTGACCTCAGGCGGCGGATGCCGGGCCCCTCAGAACGCCCGTGGGCCGATTTGAAGGGAACGGAACTGGTTTCGGAATGGCCGGGAAGCCGGGGCGATTCTCGGTGCGACCGATTTTTTGAACTTCACCCGCAGGAGCCATGGAGAGTTGCGAAGTATCTCTTCTGCTTCAATGACTTGCATGCATCGAAACTTCACACCTCCCGCGTGAGTGGATCGGTGCTGAAATGAACGGTTCAAAGAGCAAGGGCAGCGAAAGCCGGCGCATTGTGACAGATGACGGGCGAGTAGGAAAATGCTGCGAACAGATGCCGGCAAGTGCCGCAACATCACCAGCGCATCGACGCGTCCTTTCAACGGATAAGCACGGGCAGCGGCAACCGCATGACGCGGTTGGCAGCTTTCAGGCGACGCGCCAGGTTGTCTCAGAGGCAGGTTAGTCGGGGGAAGCGGACATCCCGCGCTGATCCTGTTATCCACAGACGAGGTGCAGGAGAGTGCGATGTTTCGAGTTGTTCTGGAGTGCATGGGCGTGCCCGCTGCGGAAGGTGCGGAAGCTGCAGCGGACATTGAACGCGAGTTTAGAGAGCACCGACCTCATCATCAGAATGTCCGCTGCACGTTTGATGATGGGAAGCTCGTTCTCGAAGCCGAAAACAGCTTCGATGCTGACGGCCTGGCGCTTTTGGACGAATTCTCAGACTGTATCAGCGCCTACGTCGCTACGCCATTCGACGGAGACATCAAGCTCGTGTCGAGCAATCTCATCTGACATTGAGGCAACGTGCGCAATGTTGGCGTGTCCTGAATGTCGGTTTTCGCCGGGTGCTCCCGATAAACAGCCGTTGCTCGAGGCGATGCAAGTTGGCGTCATTCACCGCCCAGCGCCGGCCTTCTTCTCCGCCACCCCACGATCCTTCGCCGCTGA
>DATEJH010000012.1:0-65957 GCA_035278205.1 Novosphingobium sp.
CACGATCTACATCGGCGCGATCATCGCCATGGCGGTCGCGATTCCGCTTGGCCTGATGAGCGCGATCTACCTCACGCAGTATTCGGCCGCGAATGTCCGGCGGGTCCTGAAGCCCGTGCTGGAGATCCTCGCCGGCATCCCCACCGTCGTCTACGGCTACTTCGCCGCGCTGACGGTTGCGCCGATGATCCGCGACCTGGGCGGGCTGCTCGGCATGGCCAACCCTTCGACCGAAAGCGCGCTGGCGGCGGGCCTCGTCATGGGCGTGATGATCATCCCGTTCGTCTCCTCGATGGCGGACGATGCCCTCGCCGCCGTACCGCGCGCGATGAGCGACGGTTCGCTGGCGCTGGGGGCGACGAAGTCGGAGACGATCAGGAAAGTGCTGCTGCCCGCCGCGCTTCCCGGCATCGTCGCGGGCGTGATGCTGGCAATAAGCCGCGCCATCGGCGAGACCATGATCGTCGTCATGGCCGCCGGCGCTGCCGCGCGCCTTTCCGCCAATCCCTTTGAATCCATGACGACCGTGACCTATCAGATCGTGCAGATGCTCACCGGCGACCAGGAGTTCAACAGTCCCAAGACGCTCTCCGCCTTCGCGCTGGGCCTGGTGCTGTTCATCGTGACGCTGATCCTCAACATCATCGCGCTGCGCGTGGTGAAGCGCTTCCGGGAAGCTTATGAATGACGCGCACTGGCATCCTCCGGTGAAAACCGACCGCTGGCACTCCCCGGAGGCGGCGCGGCGGGTTGCGCGCCGCAATGCCGCCGAACGCCGTTTCAAACTGCTCGGCCTTGGCGCGATCGTCGTCTCGCTCGCCTTCCTGGCGCTGCTGCTTGTGATCATGCTCAAGAACGGCGTGGGCGGGCTGGACTGGCGCTTCCTGTCGGGGTCGGATTCCACCGACCCGCACACCGCCGGCATCTGGAGCGCGGCCAAGGGCTCGCTGCTGACCATGATGGTCACGCTCCTGCTTTCGTTCCCGATGGGCGTGCTGGCGGCGGTCTATCTTGAGGAGTTCGCGCCCCGCACGCGCTGGATCGAGTGGATCGAAGTTTCGATCAACAATCTTGCCGCCGTGCCCTCGATCATCTTCGGCCTGCTCGGCCTTGCCGTATTCATCAACACGCTCGGAATGCCGCGCTCCTCGCCACTGGTGGGCGGGCTCACCCTGGCGCTGATGACCATGCCCGTCATCGTCATCTCGGGGCGCAACGCCATCAAGGCGGTGCCCCCCTCGATCCGAGACGCGGCGCTGGCGGTGGGCGCGAGCAAGGTGCAGACGGTGTTCCACCACGTCGTGCCATTGGCGCTGCCGGGCATCCTCACCGGCACGATCATCGGCATGGCGCGGGCCTTGGGTGAAACGGCCCCGCTGCTGATGATCGGCATGCGCGCCTTCGTCGTCACGCCGCCAGGAGGAGTCACCGATCCTTCGAGCGTGCTGCCGATGCAGATCTTCCTGTGGTCTGACGAGATCAACAAGGCTTTCGTCCAGAACACTTCCGCTGCCATCATCGTCCTGCTGGTCTTCCTGCTCGCGATGAACGGCCTTGCGATCTATCTTCGCAACAAGTTCGAAGTCCGCTGGTAGGGACATGACCGAAACCAAGATCACAGCCCGCAACGTCGACGTCTTCTATGGTCAGAAACAGGCCATCAGTGACGTTTCGATCGATATCGACAACGGCCTCGTCACCGCCTTCATCGGTCCTTCGGGCTGCGGTAAGTCGACTTTCCTGCGTTCGCTCAACCGCATGAACGACACCATCCCCGATGCGCGGGTTGCCGGAGAGATCAGGCTCGACGGCGAGGATATCTACGCGCCCGCGATGGACCCGGTGGCACTGCGCGCGCGGGTGGGCATGGTGTTCCAGAAGCCCAATCCGTTCCCCAAGTCGATCTATGAGAACATCGCCTACGGTCCGCGCATCCACGGTCTCGTCAGTCACAAGTCCGAGATGGACGAGGTGATAGAGAAGTCGTTGACCAAGGCTGGCCTCTGGGACGAAGTGAAGGACCGGCTCCACGACGCCGGCACCGCGCTTTCGGGCGGTCAGCAGCAGCGCCTGTGCATCGCGCGGGCCATCGCCGTCAGCCCTGAGGTCATCCTGATGGACGAGCCCTGTTCGGCGCTCGACCCGATCGCGACCGCCCGGATCGAGGAACTGATCGACGAGCTCAAGGACAACTACGCCATCGTCATCGTCACCCACTCGATGCAGCAGGCGGCGCGCGTCTCGCAGCGCACCGCTTTCTTCCACCTCGGCAACCTGGTGGAGTATGGTGAGACCAGCCAGGTCTTCACCGCCCCGCGCGAAGAGAAGACCAAGGACTATATCACCGGCCGCTACGGTTGACGGCCGGTTCACGAGGAAAAAAGCCAATGGTAGATCATACCGTCAAGGCCTTCGACACCGAGATCGGGCAGCTTCGCGGCCTCGTCGCCGAAATGGGCGGGTTGGCGGAGGTCGCGATCCGGGACGCCATCCAGGCGCTGACCAACCATGACGAGGAACTGGCCAGGCAGGTGGTCGCCGCGGACGCACGGATCGATGCGCTGGAGGCCGAGGTCGATCGGCTGGCGGTGCGCACCATCGCCCTGCGCGCGCCGATGGCCGACGATCTGCGCGACGTCATCGCCGCGCTCAAGATCTCAGGCGTGGTTGAGCGCATCGGCGACTATGCCAAGAACATCGCCAAGCGCGTCAACGCGCTCGACGGCCGCAACCGCGTCGAGCCCATCACCCTGGTGCCCGCCATGGCCGAAATCGCTGAGGGCATGGTCCGCGACGTTCTCAACGCCTACGGATCACGCGATGCGGCGCTGGCGGTCGAGGTGATCCGGCGCGACGAGAAGCTCGATCACTTCTACAACACCCTGTTCCGCTCGCTGCTGACGCACATGATGGAAAGCCCCGCGACCATCAGCGTGGCCGCGCAGCTCCTGTTCATCGCCCGCAATCTCGAACGCATCGGCGATCACGCCACGAACGTCGCCGAGATGGTCTACTACGCCGCGACGGGCGAATACTGCACCGAGCGCGACAGCCACACCGACGACACGGGGAACATTGAATGAATCCCACTGTCCTGGTCGTCGAGGACGACCGCGCCTTGTGCGAGCTGCTGACCTGGAACCTCAGTGCCGAGGGCTATGAAGTGCGCAGCACCGGAGATGGCGAGGAAGCGCTGCTGATGGTGCAGGAGCAGACGCCGGATGCCATCGTGCTCGACTGGATGATCGAGAACGTGCCCGGCATCGAGGTCTGCCGCCAGCTTCGCAAGGACAAGGAGACCGCCCAGATCCCCATCCTCATGCTCACCGCCCGGGGCGAGGAGGAGGATCTGATCCGCGGCCTCAAGACCGGGGCCGACGATTACGTCACCAAGCCCTTCTCCCCCCGCGAACTGCTGGCGAGAATAGAGGCGCTGATCCGCCGCGCCCGGCCGGCCATGGCCGGCACGGTGCTGCAGTGGGGCGACATAGAGCTCGACGCGACCTCGCACCGCGTCCGCCGGGGCGGCGAGCCGCTGCACCTGGGGCCGACCGAGTTCCGCCTGCTGCGCTACTTCATGGAGCGGCCCAACCGCGTCGTATCGCGCCAGCAGATCCTCGACGGCGTCTGGGGCATGGATTCGGACATCGACGAGCGCACGGTCGACGTTCACATCCGCCGCCTGCGCAAGGCGATCAACAGGGCGGGCGATACCGACCCGATCCGCACCGTACGCGCGGCGGGCTATGCCATGGACGTGAACTGACCGGGGCGGCGGGGTCGGACGCCAGGATACGCTCTACCTCCGCCCGTGCCGGGCTTGTCGACGCAGGTTGACGCGGCGATCGAGTCAACACCCTTCGACAGGCTCAAGATGATCTCGACAGGTCCAGGGTGAGCGGATTTGATTGGAATTCCTGCTCTGCCTAACGCCCGCTCAGCAGCGCAACCGCCCATACTACGCCGACGATCAGCGGCGCCCCGACGATGTCGAGCAGGATGCCGGATCTTATCATGCGCGGAAGTTCGAGGCGTCCGGTTGCCCAGGCGATGGCATTGGGGCCAGTGCCGGCCGGCAGCATGAAGCCCCAGCTTGCCGCCAGTGCCGCTGGCATGGCGAGCAGGATGGGATCCGCGCCGAGCGCCACGCCAAGGCTCGCCACGACCGGCATGATGCCGCTGGCGGTGGCGACATTGCTGGCGAACTCGGTGATGGCAATCACCACGGCGACGATCGCCAGGGCAACGATCGGCAGCGGCACCGAGGACAGCGGCAACAGCGACTGACCCAGCCATCCGGCCAGTCCCGACCTTCCCATGCCTTCCGCCAGCGCAAGGCCGCCACCGAACATCATGATGACGTCCCAGGGCGCGCGGTTGGCTTCCTGCCAGGTCAACAGCGGACGGCCGGTTCCATCGGGGATGACGAAGAGCAGCCCGCCGATCGCGACCGCTATGGTGCCGTCGGTCAGCGATCCCTTCGGCAGATGAGGGGCGATCAGCGGCGTGAAGATCCACAGCGCGAAAGCGGCGATCACCAGCGGCATGAGGCGGCGTTCGGGCCGGGTCCAGGCCTGATCGACGCTGATGGCGCTGCTCGCCGCGGCGATGTCGAAAGGATGGCTCGCCACTGCCTGCACGCGTGCGATGATCCACGCCGCCAGCGGAATGCCGACGAGGACCAGCGGAACGCCGACCGCGCTCCATTGCGCAAAGCTTATGCGCACGCCGACGATGGTGTCGATCAGGCCGACGGCAATGGCGTTGGTCGGCGATCCGACGATCGTGCCCAGCCCGCCGATCGATGCGGCGAAGGCGATTCCCATCGGCAGCGCGCCGGCGAGGCCTTCGCGCTCGTCCTCGCCGATGCCGCCGGCCTCGATCACCGCCAGTGCCATGGGCATCATGATGAGCGCGGTCGAGGTGTTGGAGATCGCCATAGAGATGATTGCCGCGGCCATCATGAAGGCGAACAGCAGCCTGCCTGCGCCTCCGGACGAACCGAGCCTTTCGAGCAGGGCCAGGGCCAGCCGCCGGTGGAGCCCCGTGCGCTCGATCGCCAGTGCGAGGAAGGCCCCGCCGAGGATCAGGAACAGGATCGGCGAATAATAGCTGGAAGCCGTCTCGCTCGCATCCATGACCCTCGCGAAAGGCAGAACCAGAAACGGCATCAGGGCAGTGACGGTAAGCGGAACCGCCTCGGTCATCCACCAGCAGGCCATCAGCGCGACAAGGCCGGCGACGGACCAGGCCTGTGGCGGCATTCCCGCCAGCGGTGGCAGCACGAGCGTGGCGGCGAACAGGGCCAGTCCTGCCGCCAGCCCGATCACCCTGGTGTTCATCCCGTGCATTCCCCCCTGGCTTCGCAGCTTCGCCCCGCCTGTCTAGCCGCTGGCGCCGCCCGATCAACCTGGCAGGCGGCAGCCGGACGTTGCGGCCGGGGTCATTATTTGCTGAACAATCTCCCATGCTGCTGATAATGGGACGCCATGCTTTCCCAGAAGTGCCGTTATACCATCCGCGCCTTGCAGCATCTGGCCGATGCCTACCAGCGCCGGCGGGTGCCGATGGCGGAGATCGCCGAAGCACAGAACATCCCGCGCAAGTTCCTGACCGTCATTCTCTCCGAACTTGGCAGGGAAGGCCTGGTGATTTCCCAGCGCGGGCCGGAGGGTGGATATCAGCTCGCCCTCCCGCCGGTCGACATCCGGTATGGCGACATCATCAGGATCACGCGCGGATCGCTCGCGCTGGTGCCGTGCGCCAGCCGCTTCGCCCATGACCATTGCGACCGCTGCCTGCCCGAAAGCGAATGCCGCCTGAGAGCCCTCATGCTGAAAGTGCGGGACGAGACGGCGGCGGTGCTCGATTCGATCACTCTGGCCGACCGTATCGAGCCGGAGGCCGCTTTCTGTAAGTAGCCGCTCACTCCGGACCGCGCCGTAGCGGCTCCGTTCGCCGCAGGCCTATTGTCTACCAAAAAAGTTATGTTTAGGGATTGGCCACCGGGACGTAGTCCGAGTCGACCGGCCTGAATGTCACTAGCGATGGAGCGGCAGTCATGGCCCTACGCCTCGTTCGTTCTGAAATTCCCGATCCTTCCCGGCCGGGACGGCCGCAAGGACATCGACAACAGCGGACCTTTGCCTGGGCTTCAGGCCGCGCGCGCAGCGGCACCAGCGGCCGGTCCTGGCGCGACGGCCAGGCACCGGGGATCGAGCTGCGGATTTTTCGCGGCCTCATTTATGCCGCGCCGTTCTCGCTGCTGATGTGGGCCTTGATCGCCGCATTTGTGACAGGCTCCCTGCTTTAGAAGGCTGCGTGAGGCGGCCGGCAAGGTCATTCCTGTCTCCGGCTGCCCGAGCGCCGGCGATCGTCGGCAATTTTCTCGACCGGTATATCTGGATATTCCGGGCGAATGGCGCAAAAGTGACCGACGCGGACGATCGAAAGTGCGATCGGCCGGCTGGTATGCCGGCAAGCACAGCCGGAGAGCCGCGACCGCAGTCCGCAGTCCGCCGGCGGCACGGCGGCCGGAAGGGGTGGGTGTGCTGACATGACGTTGAAAATGCCCGAGCCTGATGCCGAGGTGATCGCCCGACGGGGCGAAATCGCCCGTGCTCTGCGGGAAATCGTGCCGGGCGATGGGGTGATCGATCATCCCGACGAGTTGCGTCCCTATGAATGCGACGGGCTTACGGCTTATCGTCAGCCGCCCATGCTCGTGGTGCTTCCCGAGACCACGGCGCAGGTTTCGGCGATCCTGGCGTGGTGCCATTCGCAGGGTGTGAAGGTCGTGCCGCGCGGATCGGGTACATCGCTGTCGGGCGGGGCTTTGCCGCTCGCCGACGCGGTGCTGCTGGGGCTTGGGAAGTTCAACCGCGTGCTGGACGTCTGCTACGACGATCGGGTCGCGGTCGTGCAGCCGGGCGTCACCAATCTTGCAGTGACGAAGGCCGTAGAGGACCGCGGCTTCTACTACGCCCCCGATCCCTCGAGCCAGATCGCCTGCTCCATCGGCGGCAATGTCGCCGAAAATTCAGGCGGCGTGCACTGCCTCAAGTACGGGCTGACCACGAATAACGTGCTTGGCCTGGAAGTGGTGCTCATGAATGGCGAAGTCCTGCGCATCGGCGGGCGCCACCTCGATCCGGCGGGGCTGGATCTGCTGGGGCTCATGGTCGGTTCGGAGGGGCTGCTCGGAGTGGTGACGGAGGTGACCGTGCGCATCCTGCCGAGGCCCGAAACCGCCCGCGCGCTTCTGATCGGCTTCGCGACGGTCGAAGGGGCGGGCCAGTGCGTAGCGGCAGTGATCGCAAGCGGCATCATCCCCGCCGGGATGGAAATGATGGACCGCCCCGCCATTCATGCGGCCGAGGCCTTCGTGCAGGCCGGCTATCCCCTGGATGTCGACGCGCTGCTGATCGTGGAACTCGACGGCGCGGCCGCGGAGTGCGACCACCTGATCGCGCAAGTGGAGCGCATAGCGCTGGCTCACGGCGCGCTATCGACCCGGTTGAGCCGCAGCGAGGAAGAACGAGCGGCGTTCTGGGCCGGGCGCAAGGCTGCCTTCCCCGCCGTAGGCCGGCTGGCGCCGGACTATTACTGCATGGATGGAACCATCCCTCGCCGACGTCTTGCCGAAGTACTGGAGCGAATGCAGGCGCTTTCCGAAAGCTACGGCCTGGGCGTCGCAAACGTCTTCCACGCCGGCGACGGCAATCTGCACCCGCTGATCCTGTACGACGCCAACCGACCGGGCGAGCTTGAACGCGCGGAGGCTTTCGGCAGCGATATCCTGCGGCTCTGCGTGGAAATGGGCGGAGTCCTGACTGGCGAGCACGGCGTCGGGGTGGAGAAACGCGACCTGATGCCCGAAATGTTCTCCGAAGCGGATCTGGCGCATCAGCAGCGGATCAAGTGCGCTTTCGATCCCGACCTGCTGCTCAATCCCGGCAAGGTCTTTCCGACGCTTCACCGCTGCGCTGAACTGGGGCGCATGCATGTCCATCGCGGCGAAGCGCGTTTTCCCGACCTGCCCCGGTTCTGATGTCCGTGAACCCGATGCAGCCCAGGACGGCCGAGGAAGTGCGTGACTGCGTTCTTGAAGCGCTTGGAGCGGGAGAAAAGATCGAGATTCGCGGCGGAGGGACCAAGGCCGACGTGGGCCGCACCATCGACGGCGTGCAACTGCTCGACATGCGCGCTCTATCAGGCGTTGTCGATTACGATCCGGCCGAGCTCGTGCTCACGGTCCTGGCCGGAACGCCGCTAGATGAGGTCAAGGCCCTGCTGGAAGAACGAGGGCAGATGCTGGCGTTCGATCCTTTCGATCACGGCCCCCTGTTCGGCAAGGAAGCGGGTGCCGCGACGATCGGCGGCGTGGTGGCGGCAGGCGTCGCCGGCTCGCAGCGGCTTGCCTGCGGCGGCGCTCGCGATCACATTCTGGGTTTCAGGGCGGTTTCCGGCCGGGGCGAGATGTTCGTCGGCGGCGGCAAGGTGGTCAAGAACGTTACCGGCTATGACCTGCCGAAAATCATGGCGGGAAGCTGGGGCAGGCTGGCGGCATTGACCGAACTGACGCTGAAGGTACTCCCGCGGCCGCCCGAGAGAATGACGCTCGCGCTGCGCGGGCTGGATGAGATGGCCGCGATTTCCGCCATGGCGAAGGCGCTCGGCTCGCCCGCGGATGTGGCGGCGTGTGCGCACCTGCCCGAGGGGGAGGGGGCAGGGCGCCCGCTCACGCTGATCCGGCTTCAGGGCGTCGGCCCCTCGGTAGCCGCGAGGGCTGCGGCGCTGGAGGATTTGCTCACGCCGATCGGTGCCGCCGTCCGCCTGCAGAAGGAGGAATCAGACCGCCATTGGCATTCCCTGACGACACTTTCCATGCTTGGTTCCGGGCCGCTCTGGCGTGTCAGCGTGCCGCCGAGCAAAGGCGCGGCGATTGCCGCCGTCGTCCGCGCGCTTGACGGGCGCTGGGCGCTCGATTGGGGCGGCGGGCAGGTCTGGGCGGCATTCGAAGGCGGCGCGGGCGAGCTGCGGCGCGCGGCAACGGAGGCGGGCGGTCACGCCAGCCTCATCCGCGCGGATCGCATCGTTCGGGATGCCGTACCGGCATTCCACCCGCCCCTGCCGGGCGTGGCAGCACTGGAAGACCGCGTGCGCCGCTCCTTCGATCCCCAGGGTATTTTCGAAACAGGGCGCTTCTGATGCAGACTGCCTTCTCCGCCGAGCAGCTCGCCGATCCGGCCATGGCCTCTTCCGAAGCGGTGATCCGCAAGTGCGTGCACTGCGGCTTCTGCACGGCCACCTGCCCTACTTACGTCCTGCTGGGGGACGAACTCGACAGCCCGCGCGGCCGTATCTACCTGATCAAGGACATGCTCGAGAACGAGCGCGAGCCCACGGCGGAAGTGGTCAAGCACATCGACCGCTGTCTATCCTGCCTGTCATGCATGACGACATGCCCGTCGGGCGTGAACTACATGCATCTGATCGACCATGCGCGCGCCTATATCGAAGAGCATTACCGGCGCCCCTTCAGGGATCGGTTCTACCGCGCCCTCCTGGCATCGATCCTGCCTCATCCCCGCCGTTTCCGGGCCGCGCTCGGGGCCGCTGCGATCGGCCGGCTGCTGGCCCCCTTGTTCAGCCGGGTCGAGGCGCTTCGTCCGCTGTCGGCAATGCTCGACCTCGCGCCGCGACGTCGCGTGCGGCCGGCCGGCGGTGCCCGTCCGGCGCCGCCGGTACAAGGCAAGGGCAGGGTGGCGCTCCTGCGCGGCTGCGCAGAACCCGTCCTGGCACCGCATGTGCAGGAGGCGGCGGTACGACTGCTCACTCGGGCCGGCTACGAGGTCGTGTCCGTGCCTGGCGAAGGGTGCTGCGGTTCGCTGGTTCATCACCTTGGCCGCGAAGCCGCCTCGCTCGCGTCCGCGCGGCGCAATATCGATGCCTGGACCCGCGAATTGGAGAGACGCGGCCTTGCCGCCATTCTGGTCACGGCATCCGGCTGCGGGACGACGATCAAGGACTACGGCCATATGCTTCGCGGCGATCCGGCCTATGCCGGGAACGCTGCGAGGATTTCATCGCTTGCCCGGGACATCAGCGAATTTCTCGCGGAGATAGAACTGCCGCCGGGCGATGGCCGTGGGTTGCATGTGGCCTATCATCCGGCGTGCTCGCTGCAGCACGGCCAGAAGGTCGTGGACGCGCCGAAACGGCTGCTGGCGAGCGCAGGTTATGCGGTCGAGACGCCTGCCGAAGCGCACCTGTGCTGCGGTTCAGCCGGCACCTACAACATCCTCCAGCCCGAGATCGCCGGCAAGCTCGGCGCGCGCAAGGTCGAAAACCTTGAGCGTCTGGCGCCCGATGTCATCGCCGCCGGCAATATTGGTTGCGCGATGCAGATCGGCGCCCGGACCGCGATCCCTGTGGTGCACACGGTGGAACTGCTCGACTGGGCGACCGGCGGGCCCGTGCCGCAAGCCCTTCAATCGACGGCCCGATAATCCCCGGGGCATGAGAGGATGGCGCGGAAATCGTTGACGTTGGTCCGGGTCGGTCCCGTGGTGACGAGATCTCCCAGCGCCTGAAAGAAACTGCCGCTGTCATGCTTCGCCAGGTATTCGGCGGGGTCCATTCCCATGGCTTCGGCCCGCCGGATCGTGTCCGGCCCGGCGAAGGCTCCGGCAGCTCCGAGGTTGGCGCCGTCCTGCCCGTCGGTATCCGCCGCCAGTGCCCAGATGTCCGCTCGGCCGTTCAGTTCGCGTGCAAGTGCCAGCACGAACTCGGTGTTGCGTCCGCCGCGTCCGCCGCCGCCATTGCCGATCGTGACCGTGGTCTCGCCGCCGGAAATCCAGACCGTGGGCTTAAGCGGGCCGCTCAGGGACGCGGCCATCTCGCGCGCGAAAAGGCTGCTCTCGCCTTCGATGTCGTCGCCAAGGACCAGCGGCGTTACGCCGTGGGCCTTCGCCACGTCGGCCGCTGCTTTCAGCGCCCCTGCCGGGGCGGCAACCACCGTGATCGGTGAAGCGCGTCCTTCGCGGACGGGCTCGGGCGGCCGGGCAAGCAGTTCGGCCACACGCGGCGGCAGGCCCGGCCCGAGCTTGCGCGCGACTTCGCGCAAGTCCGGTTCCACCTGTCTCGGGAGGGCTGTCGGTCCCGACGCGATCGCCGACGGGCCATCTCCGGGAATGTCGCTGATCGCCAGGGTCACGACGCGGGCCGGCGCCGCTGCGGCGGCAAGCCTTCCGCCCTTGATCGCGGATATGCGCCTGCGAACGGCGTTCATCGTCCTTATGTCGAACCCGGAAGCGAGCAGAAGCCGGTTGGTGATCTGCTTGTCCTCCAGGGTAAGTCCCGCAGCCGGCAGGCACATGGCCGCAGACCCGCCGCCAGAGACCAAGGCGAGGACGAGGTCGTCCGCCCGCAATCCTTCCACGCAGTTCAGAATGGCTTGCGCCGCCGCGACCGAATTGGAATCCGGGACAGGATGGCCAGCCTCGATCACGCGTATGCAGCGGCATGCCATGCCGTATCCATAGGGAACCGCCACCGCTCCTGTGAGGTCGACATGAGGCCAGGCGGCTTCGACCGCAGCAGCCATCGAAGCCGCCGCCTTGCCGGCGCCAACGACAATGCAACGGCCCTTCGGGAGCGGGGGGAGGTGGCTCGCGAGCATCTTCGCCGGATTTGCGGACGCTACGGCCGCCTCGAACATTTCCATCAGCAGCCGCCGCGCCCGGCGGTCGGCTGAACCTGCCGGCTCGGGTGCCTTGTCCGGCGTGACGGGGGGATCATCGGAAGGAGTCACGGTTCGGGCCATTCCCTGATGTGCGACTGTTCGAAATGGATGGTGAAGACGGCGCCCGGACCGTCGCTGCGGCGGGCAGCCGTCACCGTCAGCCCCATGGCCAGCGCGAAGCCTTTGACGATGGCGAGGCCGAGGCCGGTACCGCCCTTCCTGTCCGACCCCTCGATGCGTGCGAACGTTTCGAAGATCCGTTCCTCCGCCCCCTCGGGAATACCCGGGCCGCGATCGGAGACCGACAGGGCGAGACCGTCACCGGTCCGCACCGCGGCGATCGCGATCGCCGCCTTGGGATCGCCGTATTTGGCAGCATTCTCGATCAGGTTGGTGAGGCAATGGTGGAACAGGTGCGGGTCCGCCAGGACCATCGGCACGTCGAGCGCGATTTCGGTGTGGACCGCCTGACCGGCGAGGATGGTCCTCAACTCGTGGAGTGCTTCGGCAACGGCTTCGTCGAGATCGACCGGCTCGATCTTCCCGTGCAGCGCGCCCGCCTCGATCCGGGCCATGTCCAGCAGGTTCGTGACGAAGCGGTGCAGCCGTTCGGCCTCGCCGCGCGCCGCTGCCATCTGCGCTGCCTGCTGGGGCTCCGGGGCGTCGATGGCGGCAAGCGTCGCCATGATTGTGGTGAGCGGAGTGCGCAGATCGTGGCTCACCGAAGAGAGCAGCGCATGGCGCAGGCGGTCCCTTTCACGCGCCTGCGACAGGTCCGTCATGCGGGCCTCCAGCGAAATCCGTTCCAGCGCCAGGCCGGCCTGGTCGAGCAGGCTGAGCAGCAGCGGCAGCTGGTCAGGACGGACCGGCACGCGCGCATCGCTGCGGGAAAGACCGAAGACGCCCATGGCAGCGCCTCCGGCCGCGAGCGGGTGGAACAGCCATTCGGACGAGGTGAGGATGTCGGAACCCCGTCCGGCCGGGCAGTTGTTCTCGAACGCCCAGTTCGCGGCGGCAAGATCCAGCGTTTCGAGATGCACGCCCTGCGGGCGGCTCCAGCGCCGCGAAAGACTGTCCTCGCCCGGCATGAGCAGGACCGAGTTGGCGTTGAACAAGCGGCCGATCTCGGCGCAGAGCACCTGCGCCAGGTCGTCGACGGTGCTGATCCCGGTAAGCTGCCTCGCGAAGCCCGCCAGCGCACTGTTCTGCGCGGCGCTGGCCTGGGCCTGCAGGGCATGTTCGCGCACTCGGGCGGCAAGCTGGCTGCTGACGATGGCCACGCCGAGCAGCACGAAGACCGTGATGATGTTGCGCGGGTCCTCGATCGTGAGCGTGTGGGTCGGCGGGATGAAGAAGAAATTATAGCCGAGCGAGCAGGCCAGGCTGGTGACGATGCCGGTGCGCAGTCCATAGCGGGTTGCCGCCACCATTACCGGCAGGAGATAGAGCAGGCCGAGGTCGGTGATATTGCCGGTCGACAGGATGCTTGCGCCGACCACGGTCACGATGACGGTGAGCGCCAGAGAGACCAGATATCCCGAAAGGCTGCCCCATGCTCCGGGCAGCTTGCGCCTGACGAGCCGGCGCGGCGACGGCTCGCTCGTGGGCAGGACATGAACCGCCACGCCGGGCGTCTCGCGCACGAGCCGGTCGACGATCGAGCCGTAGCGCAGCTCGAACCAGCGCGAACGCATCGACTTGCCGACGATGAGCTGGGTCGCGCGCGCCTCGGCGCTGAAATGCTTCAGACCGTCGAGGACGGTTTCCGCAGGCACCGTCGCGACCTGGCCGCCAAGCTGGGCCGCCAGGTGCAGCGCATCGGCTAGCTGGGTGTTCTCAGCATCGGTGAACATCGCGGCGCGATGCGTCTCGATATGGAGCGCGGTCCAGGGTGCGCGCAACGCGTCGGCCATCCGCTTGGCCGCGAACACGAGTTCGAGCGAGCAGGGCTGTTCGCTGACCGCGACCACGAGCCGGTCGCTCTCCCCCCAAGCCTTCTCAGCGGCATGAGCGCACACGTATCCGAGCATCTGGGCGTCGACCGCCTGTCCCGCGGGCAGCGGTGCCTCACGATACGGGCGCGGTTCGGCTTCCGATGGCTCAGGCACCCTCTCGTGGTAGCTTCGATTTCGCCTGAAAGGAAGCGGCTCAGGGCGCGTCAGGGGATCATCCCTATTTCGTCGGGCGGGTGAAATGCGGCGGAAGCGGGATGTCCAGGAACAGGACCGGTCCCGCGAAGGCGAGTACCAGTCCGCCGCAGAGCAGGAAGACGATCGCGGCACAGACCGCGAGCTCGGCGATGCTTGCCTCATGCGGGGCGGGCATCGCCGCCATCCGGCGCAGTGCCAGCGCCAGGTGCCAGCTTCCCGTGAGCAACAGCAATCCGGCGCCGCGCAGGACCAACTCCGCGGGCCACCAGCGTTTTCCTTCGTGCAGTGCGGCGAGGGCCTGCTTCAGCTTGATCCGTGCCATTTCGCGGCGACTCCCGACAGCGATTGTGCCGGAGATTCAATTGCATCCTGGCGGCGTTAAGAATCCATGGGGAATGCAGGTCCCTGGCATAAAGATTCCGTAAAGTTCGTGGCCCGGCCCGATAGGCGCGCTTAAAGAGCCGCCATGAACGATACTCCTGGCCACGGCCACCAGCAGGAAAGCCTCGCAGCTCTCGCCATCGGCGCGATCGGGGTGGTGTTCGGCGACATCGGCACGTCGCCGCTCTATGCACTGCGAGAGAGCTTCGTCGGTCATCATCCGCTCGTGGTGGATCAGCCGCACATCTTCGGCGTCATCTCGCTGATGTTCTGGACGATGACGCTGATCGTCACCGTCAAGTACGTCTTCATCGTCCTGCGCGCCGACAACGATGGCGAAGGCGGCAGCCTTGCCCTCCTGGCCCTGATCCGGCGCAGGCTGGGCGAAAGCAGATGGAGTCCCGCTATCGTGATCCTGGGCGTCGTGGCCACCGCGCTGTTCTACGGCGATGCGATCATCACGCCGGCCATCTCGGTGCTGTCGGCGGTCGAGGGGCTGACAGTCGTGCATCAGGGCTTTGCCGAGTGGGTTCTGCCGATCTCGATCGGCATCCTTGTCGGCCTCTTCTCTATCCAGTCGCACGGAACGGCCACGGTGGGCAGGTTCTTCGGCCCCGTCATCATCGTCTATTTCGCCGTGCTGGCCTTGCTGGGGGCGATCTCCATTGCGCAGACGCCGCAGGTGCTGGCAGCCCTGAGTCCGGTCCATGCCGTGCGGTTCTTTCTCGCCAGCCCGGCTTTCGCCTTCCTGGCGCTCGGCTCCATCGTGCTGGCCGTCACCGGCGCCGAAGCGCTTTACGCGGACATGGGCCATTTCGGCCGCAAGGCGATCATGATCTCGTGGCTCTACATCGCCTTTCCGTGCCTGCTCACGAACTACCTGGGCCAGGCCGCGCTGGTGATGCGCGATTCGGACATGATCGAGAATCCCTTCTTCCTGCTGGCGCCCGAATGGGCTCGGCTGCCGCTTGTCGTCCTGGCGACGATGGCGACGATCATCGCCAGCCAGGCAGTTATTTCCGGGGCCTATTCGGTCTCGCAACAGGCGGTGCAGCTCGGCTATCTGCCGCGCCTCAGGATACTCCACACGAGCGCCAGGGCCGCCGGGCAGATCTACGTGCCCGTCGTCAACTGGGGCCTGCTGATCATGGTGACGCTGCTGGTGTTCGGCTTCGGCAGTTCGAGCAGCCTGGCAGCGGCCTACGGCATTGCCGTCACCGGGACGATGTTGATCACCGCGCTCATGCTGGGCATTCTCGCGTTCGCGGTCTGGAAATGGCATCCGCTGGTGGCGGGCGTGGTGACATTGCTGTTCGTGGGGATAGACGGCCTCTATTTCGCGTCCAACATCACCAAGATCCCGGACGGAGGCTGGTTCCCGCTGATCGTGGCGGCGGTGGTGTTCACGATGCTCACCACCTGGGCCACGGGCCGCCGCCTGATGCGCGACCGGCTGGAAGAGGACAGCCTTCCCTTCGATGTGTTCCTCCATTCGGTCGGCGAGAAGGCGCGGCGCATCGCCGGCACTTCAGTGTTCCTGTCATCGAGCCAGGACGGCGTTCCACCGGCGCTGCTCCACAACCTCAAGCACAACCACATTCTGCACGAGCGGGTGGTGATCCTGACAGTGCTGACCGAGAGCGTGCCGCATGTCCCGCTCGCGCAGCGGTGCGAGGTCGAGGGGCTCGGCCAGGGCTTCTATCGCATGGCCCTGCGCTACGGCTTCATGGACGAGGTGGACATTCCCTCGGTCCTCGCGAGCGAAGAGCGCGCCGGCGGCCCGTTCAGGGCCATGGAAACGAGTTATTTCCTTTCCAGGCAGACGCTCATCCCCTCCAGCAGGCCGGGAATGGCCATCTGGCGCGAAAAGCTCTTCGCCTGGATGGTCCGCAACGCGCAGAGCGCGATGGAATTCTTCAAGCTCCCCACCAATCGCGTGATCGAGCTGGGAAGCCAGCTCGAGATCTGACGGAGCGGGTTTATATCGGCTTTCGTCGGGCCGCCGGCGGCGAAGGCATCACCCCTGCGCGCGACGGTGCCAAGGGGGTGATCCGGGCCCTGCGCGAAAGGCCACTGGTGCCGCAGAAGGGACTCGAACCCCCGACCCCAACATTACGAATGTCGTGCTCTACCAGCTGAGCTACTGCGGCTTGTCCGGTGATCCGGATCTGTCCCGCTTCAGGGACAGGCGCCGGCCTTTACCGGGGGGCGTGGGCTCGTGCAAGGGGCTTTGCATGTCGAGCTTGTGAGAAGTGGTGAGCGAGAGCACGGCTGCCAAAAACGTGACGGGATATTTGCGAGGATGCGGAGCGGGTACGGGAGAGAGGGACACGTCCCTCCCGTTCCCGCTCCGCGTTCCCGCCGTCGATTTGCCGAGCGGCAAGAACGACGGGAACGGTCACCTCGTGAATTCTGGATGCAGCAGGACCTCAGCCTCGCTGAATCGTGGCATTGTAACAGGCCTTACGCGAATCGCGTAACAGAATTGCTGGTGCGCCCGATACAGCGAAAATATTTCAATTCCAAGACAGTGTTGAGACAAGGCTCCGCCAGCGGCTTGTACTCAATTCTTTCGCCGGACGTTCGCCAGCGGGGTGCTCACGAATCGGCGCGAATTTCCGTCAGCTTTCGTTCCCAGGCGAGGGCATGTTCGACGATCGTGGGCAGGTCGGCATATCTGGGCTGCCAGGGCAGCGTCGTCCTGATGTGCCGATTGTCGGAGATGAGCGAATCCGGATCGCCGGCGCGGCGGCTTTCCATGCGGCGTTCGATGCTCTGGTTGGTGACACGGTCGACCGCGTCGAGAACTTCGAGCACCGAGAAGCCCCGGCCGTAGCCGCAATTCATCGTCAGCGAACGCCGCGGCTGCTCGATCAGCGCCTCCAGGGCGAGAACATGCGCCGCGGCCAGGTCCGAGACGTGGATATAGTCTCGCACCCCGGTCCCGTCCGGCGTGTCGAAGTCGGTGCCGAACACGGCGACATGGCTGCGTTTGCCGAGGGCGGCTTCGACAGCAACCTTGATCAGGTGCGTGGCCCCCGCCGTCGACTGCCCGGTGCGTGCCTGCGGGTCGGCGCCCGCCACGTTGAAATAGCGCAGCGCGCAGTAGTTGAGCGGATGCGCCCTGGCCACGTCGGCCAGCATGATCTCGGTCATCAGCTTGGACATGCCATAGGGATTGATCGGCGATTTCGGGCTGTCTTCGGTGACGGGCGACACCTCCGGGATGCCGTAGGTCGCTGCCGTCGAGCTGAAGATGAAATGCGGCACGCCGGCCTTGACCGCCGCTTCCATCAGAGCGCGGCTCTTCGCGGTGTTGTTGTGGTAGTACTTGAGCGGGTTCTCCACCGATTCGGGGACGATGATCGAGCCGGCGAAGTGCATCACCGCTTTCGTGCCTTGTTCGGCGAAAACGCGCGAAAGCAGATCCGCGTCGGCGATGTCGCCTTCGTAAAAGGGCACGCCCTGGGGAATTGCGAAGCGAAAACCGGTGGTGAGATTGTCGATCACGGCAACGGGCCAGCCTGCATCGAGCAGGGCAAGCACCGCATGGCTGCCGATGTAGCCGGCGCCGCCGGTGACGAGTACGGGAAGCTTGGGAGTCATGGTCTGATTGTCCGGAGATGCAGAGGAGGGATCACGGGGAACTGGCGAGCGACGGCTAAGGCATATGGCTCATGTTGCGACGCGTCAAATCCGATCCGGCGAGATGCCCCGCCGACGAAATCAGCGGTTGTTTTCAGGCCTGTTCCCATGCAGTTGGTGTACCGCCTTTCACGACACAGGGCGCAATGACGCGCCCGGATCATCCGGATTGGAGCATCGATGGATTCGCAACTCCCGACGGTTCTGGTGACCGGAGCGGCCGGTTTCATCGGCGCGGCTACGGCAGAAGCGCTGATGGCCCGCGGCCAGCCGGTGATCGGCATTGATTCCATGAACACCTACTACGCGGTCTCCCTGAAGGAGGCCCGGCGTGACCGTCTTCGCGCCCGCTTCGGCAATCTCTTCACTTTTCTCGATCTCGACTTCTCGCACACCGATGCGCTGGCCAAGGCGCTGGAGCAGCATCGGTTCGGCGCCATCGTTCATCTGGGGGCGCAGCCGGGGGTGCGCTATTCGCTCGAGAACCCGCAGGCCTATGTCGCCTCGAACCTGGCCGGTCATGTGAACATGCTCGAAGTGGCTCGTGCGAGGAATGTCGGCCACATGGTCTACGCCAGTTCCAGCTCTGTCTACGGCGGGAACGACAAGCTGCCGTTCGCGGTTGAGGACCGCGCCGATCACCCCGTCTCGCTCTACGCGGCGACCAAGAGGGCGGACGAGCTGATGAGCGAAACCTACGCTCACCTGTTCCGCATTCCTCTGACGGGCCTGCGCTTCTTTACCGTCTACGGGCCTTGGGGGCGGCCGGACATGGCCATGTGGAAATTCACCGAGCGCCTGCTCTCGGGCCGTCCGATCGACGTCTACAATCATGGCGAGATGTACCGCGATTTCACTTACATCGACGATATAGTCGGCGGCGTGCTTGCCTGCCTCGACCGTCCTCCGGCGGATGACGGACGAGAGAAGGCCGGCGGCAGCTTGAAACCCCATGCCCTGTACAACATAGGCAACAACCGCAGCGAGCGTCTGATGCGGCTGATAGAGGTACTGGAGGAAGCCTGCGGCGTGAAGGCGCAGCTCAACCTCCTGCCCATGCAGCCCGGCGACGTGCCTGCCACTTATGCGGACATAACGGCCTTGACCCGCGACACGGGGTACGTGCCGTCCACTCCGATCGAGATCGGCGTGCCCCGCTTCGTGGACTGGTACCGCGGCTACACCGGCGGATAGAACGGCCGCCGTTGGCGTCTAGCGGGTGGCGATGAGCGAGAATGCGTTGAGCAGCGGCGCGGTCTTGAGAATGTCCTGCCACAGGCCTCTGCCGTTCGAGTAGCCGACCATGACCACGTCGTTGCTCATGATCGTCGGGTCCGGAGCAGCCCCGCCGCGAATATCCCTCAGATTGAACCGGCCGGCCATGCGCTGGCCATTGACGGTCCGAAAGACGATGACCTGATCGAGCTTGGCCGAAGGGGTGGGGCTTCCGGCGGCTGCGAGTGCCGAAAGCAGCGTGAAGTTGTTCTCCAGGTCGTAGACGCCGGGCCTGTTGACTTCTCCTTCGACGGTGACGAAGCGCTTGGCGGGTTCTGCCAGCGCAAGGTTCACTTTCGGATTTATGATGTAGGACTTGCCCAGCCGATCGGCGACTTCCCTGCTCACCTCCGTCGGGGTGCGTCCAGCGGCCTTGACCGGGCCGATGAGAGCGACCTGTATGTTTCCGGCCTGATCCACCCTCAGGCTGTCGTTGCTGATGTCCGGCTCCCCGAAAACCTGCAGCTTGAACACGTCGGAGGGAGTGATGAGGTATTCCGCCGGCGCGGGTATGCTCTGCGGTGCTATCGTCTGGTAGGCAGCGTTCCCTGTCGGGAGGTCGACCTTGGTGGCGCTCGACGCGCAACCGCCGAGCACCGCGCAGGAGCTGACAATTGCAATCACAAGACGAGACTGCGGGACTGGCACGTTCGATTGTCTCCTCCGCCCGGCCGCTCGGCAGCCTGTGCGGTATTCGGTTGACACCAACCCCCTGTTCCCGGCACCGGGCCACGCAACGGCAGCCGCGGGAATTGGGGGCGTGCGAGTGAATGCCACCGAGTTTGCGCGAAGATCAAGCCTTCCCTTTTGCGCTGCAATATGCTCGACACATGCCCGATCCACAGCGGCTTTGTCAGCTATTCCAGCAGCATGCCGGCGCTCTTCGCGTGATGGGGCGCCGGTTGACCGGCGCAGGCTTGCGGCACCGCAAGGAGCCGACCCGGGAGTTAATTGGGATGAACTGCCTGCACTTTTCACTTAGGGAATGGTTCGGCAGCCGCCAGCAGTACCTTTTTGACGTTCACAGCACAGTGGGAACTCTATGAAAATCGCTATGGTTGGTTCGGGCTATGTAGGCCTGGTATCGGGAGCATGCCTTGCCGATTTCGGGCACGACGTCGTCTGCATCGACAAGGACCAGTCCAAGATCGACCGGCTCCATGATGGCGCGATGCCGATCTACGAGCCCGGGCTGGCCGCACTGGTGGAAAGCAACGTGCGGGCAGGGCGCCTGTCGTTCACGACCGACCTGGCCGAAGGCGTGCGGGGGGCAAGCGCCATCTTCATTGCCGTCGGCACTCCCTCGCGCCGCGGCGACGGTCACGCGGACCTATCGTTCGTCCACGCCGTCGCGAGGGAGGTGGGCCAGAACCTCTCGAACGATGTCGTCGTCGTGACCAAGTCGACCGTTCCTGTCGGCACCGGCGATGAAGTCGAGCGCATCATAGTCGAAAGCGAGACGCCCCATCGCGTGTCCGTGGTCTCCAACCCGGAATTTCTGCGCGAAGGCGCGGCGATCGGCGACTTCAAGCGGCCCGATCGCATCGTCATCGGCGCGGAGGACGATTTCGGGCGCGATATCATGCGTGAGGTCTATCGGCCGCTGTTCCTTAACGAATCGCCGATCCTGTTCGTCAGCCGCCGCTCGGCGGAGCTCATCAAGTACGCCGCCAATGCCTTCCTGGCGACTAAGATCACTTTCATCAACGAAATGGCGGATCTTTGCGAGAAGGTGGGCGGCGACATCCAGGACGTCGCGCGCGGCATCGGTCTCGACAACCGCATTGGTTCCAAGTTTCTCCACGCCGGACCAGGCTACGGCGGTTCCTGCTTCCCGAAGGACACGCTTGCCTTGTTGAAGACGGCCGAGGACTACGAAAGCCCCGTCCGGATCGTCGAGGCCGTGGTGAAAGTGAACGACAGCCGCAAGCGGGCCATGGGCCGCAAGGTCGTCGAGGCGCTTGGAGGGGCGGATAATGCCCGCGGAAAGCGGGTCGCCCTGCTCGGCCTCACGTTCAAGCCGAACACCGACGACATGCGCGATTCCCCCTCGATCGCCATCGCGCAGATGCTCGCTGACGCCGGCGTCAGCGTCGCCGCCTACGATCCGGAGGGAATGGAGCAGGCGCGGCCGCTGATGCCCGACGTCGAGATGAAGTCCGATGCCTATGAGGCGATCAGGGGAGCCGATGCCGTCGTGATCGTCACTGAGTGGGACGCGTTCCGGGCTCTCGATCTTATCCGGGTAAAAGCGCTCGCCAAGGCTCCGGTCCTCGTCGATCTTCGCAACATCTACAAGCCCGGAGTCATGCAGGAAGCGGGCTTCGATTATGTTTCCGTCGGCCGCCGCTAGAATCAGGCAGGGGGACGACCTGACCTGCCGATGAGGCAGCCTGAACGAAGCAGCCCGGAAAGTCTCTTGCGCGGCACGGACCGATTGTGCGACGCAGCAAAAGTCCTCTGCCGTGTTCATTGGCGCGGCTGGGCAACAGGTTGATGACCGAGGATCATGTCAGCACAACTCAACGAGAAGGTCGTGTCGTTCGCCCGGTGGTATCCGCTGGAGCACGTGATGGTCGGCGGGGTCTGGGTAGCCGTCGCATCGCGTGACGAACTCGTCAGGGCGGCACAGCACGACGCCGCGCTGCCTGCCGAGGGCCGCCGCGCCCGGCTGATTTTCGATGCCAACGGCCATGGCCTCTCGATGGCTGCGTCCGACCGGGCCTTTGCCGAAGTCCTGGGAGGGGGCGATGTCGTTCACGCCGATGGCGGATTCCTGATCAGTGCCTCGCGCATGCTGGCGGCCCGGAAGATCGCCGAGCGATCGGCGACCACGGACATGATCCATGACTTCGCCACGGCGGGCCTGTCGTTCTATCTTCTCGGCGCCACGGAGCAGGTCAACGCCAGGGCCTGCGAACTGTTGCGGCAAACCTATCCGAACTTGCGCATCGTCGGACGCCGCAACGGCTATTTCCGGCGCGAGGAAGAGGAAGCAATCATTGCCGAGATCAACGAGGCGCAGCCGGACGTCCTGTGGGTGGGGCTCGGCAAGCCGCTGGAACAGGCCTTCTGCCTCAGGAACCGTAACAGCTTCCAGGCTGCGTGGGTGGTGACCTGCGGCGGCTGCTACAATTACATCACCGGCGATTACGAACGGGCGCCCCAGTGGATGCAGAACGCCAACCTCGAATGGCTGCATCGTATGGCCACCCGGCCGAAACAGCTTTTCTGGCGCTACTTCACCACGACGCCGCACGCCTTCTGGCTTGCCGCAACGCGCAGCGGCAAGCAGATCATGGTGCGTGGAGGCATCTGATCCGGCACATGCGGCCGCACCTGGAATGCACCGGTCAGGCGCGGCGCATTCTCAGGCGATCGTAGAGGGCGGGATAACGGCGGCGCACCGCTTCCACCGTTTCCTTGACCGCGAGCAGAGTTCGCGCCGCGGGCGTTGGCACACGGAACACTTCCTTCAGGGCGCGAACGCGCTCGCTGTGGATCTGCGCCAGGACCTTCGGGTCGTTGGATTGCGATAACCCGCCTCGTTCGAACCGGCAGATCGCACGGCGCATGCCCAGAACTTTGCCCGTCTTCCTGATCATCCTTGCGGTAAAAACCCAGTCAGCGCCGATCCGATAGTCCAACTCGTAACGAAGCGAGCCGATGTCGGCGCGGCGGTAGAAGATGGACTGGTGGTGCGCGAACATCGTGTAGGGAATTGCCCGGTGCGACATCGCGGGCTTGTAGACCGCGTAGGCACCGTCGACTTCGAAGGCGTCGCCATAGATCACCGAAGCCTCGCCGAAGCGGTCGAGCGCCGCGATGTCGTGCAGGACGCCGGCATCCGCAAACGTGTCCCCCCCGTTCATGAAGATCACGTAATCGCCGGTGATCCGTTCCAGGCCCTTGTTCATTGCGTCGTAGAGCCCTTTGTCCGGGCCTGACGAGAAGTTGGCACCGGCGAACTCGCCTGCCGCCGCAGCCTCGACGGTTCCATCCGTGGAGCCGCCGTCCATGATGAGCCATTCGAAATCACGAAACGTCTGGGCGTGAACGCTCCGCGCCGTCTCGCGGATACCGGAAAGGTCGTTCCAGGTGACGGTGACGATCGAGAATTTGGGATTGCGTGTCAGAATGGCCGGCCTCGTTGCTGGTGTGGTTTCATTCGTTCGCCAAAGCCCGCTTTCGGTTGGCGCCCGGACGATCCACGAGGGTCATCGCCAGCCTGCGGACGTGATGGGAATGGCGCTCGAAAAGCAGATAGAACACTTGTGCCAGGCACATGGCGGCCAGGAGCAGCCCCGCGTAGACCCCGAGGCTCAGCGCCGAGAATGAGCGGAACGGGACGTCCGCCTTCAGGCCGAACTGAAGAAATGTCCTGGTCAGGTTCACAAGAATCACGTGCGTCAGATAAAGCGAGAACGAAATGTTCGCGAGCCAGCGGAAGAAGGCGACGGCCGGCGCTGGCGGAACGAACGTGGAGGACGACGCCTTTCTGAAGAAGAGGGCAAATGAGATGGCGATCACGTAGGCCTCGATCAACCAGGCGCCCTCCAGCCTGAGCATGTTGGGTGCAACGACCGCAAGCGCGGCCAGGGCGCCCCACAACCAGAGCGGACCACGCGGTTCCGGAAGCGCGAGACAGAGCCCGCCTGCGATCCAGACCGGGAACAGAAGCAACGTATTGTGCAGGCCCGGCTCGTCGAAGACGAGAAGGGAACTCACCATCAGGGCGAGCAAGGCCGTACAACCGTACCGGAGCTTTCTGCTTTCGGCCGCGATCCCGAACATCAACGCAGGCCACATGATGTAGTAGAACATCTCGTTGTGTATCGACCAATAAGGCCCGTTCGAGCAGATCGTCGGGAAATAGGCCTTGTTGAGGAAAAGAAGATTGGCCGCGATGTCGGTGGCTCCAGGCGCGCAATGCGTGCCGAATGCAGAGGTGCTTGCGCCGAAAACCGCCATCGAAAGATTTGCGGCTGCGGCCGAAATGATCAGCGCGGGAATGGCGACCACCCAGATCCTGCTCAGCCGGGCTATCGAATAGTCTTTCAGCAAGCGCCCATTGAGTTCCTTTCCGGAAAGGAACCTTGGCGCAATCAGCAGGCCGCTCATGACGAAAAAGCACATGACCGCCTGGGTCCCCATGCCGAACAGGACGAAGAACACTTTCGTCAACGCGTGATCGGCACCGGAAAAGGAGGGGCCGTAGCTCCCGAAGAGCTGTCCGCGCGAGTGGTCCAGCAGCACCAGCACGGCCGCGCTGCCCCTCACGAAGTCCAGCCAGAAGCTCAGAGGCTCGGAGAGAGGGGCGAACTTCATTTTGTATTGCATGAACGGGCCATACCGGAGCGGGTCTTCCGATGCTGCGCAGGTCCAAGCCGCTGACGGGGCCGACCCGGTCTCTTCGCATCTGCAATAACACAGAGGCTTGGGGAGGCCAGAGGCATAGGCCGCGGAATGGCACGGTTCGTCGCAAAGCGGCGTAACCTCATCCCTTCAAGCCTCTTAAATCCTTTGTTTACGTCGCGGGCCGGTGCACGGTTTTGTGCGAAATCGATTGTGACAAGGACATCATGGAAGCGAAGCATTCGCCTGCTGCTTTTGCGAAAGGCCCGGGCCACGGGCTGACGCGTGCCGCCGCGGTCGGAGCAGTCATCGCCTGGGCCGCTTTTGCGCTCAGCCTCGCGGCGTGCCTTGATCCCCGGGGCGACGCGTTCGGCATGGGTACCAACCCCATACTGAAATACCTGCCGACGATGCTCATGGCCCTGTCCATCCTGTTCCTCGCGCGAGGGCGGGCTATTCGGCCGGGATTGCTGACCCGCCCCCTCGTGGCGGCGTTGCTCCTTTTCGTGCTGGAGGCAGGCGGCTCGATCTACTGGATCGTCGTTGAACACGGCGACCTCAACAGTTCGTACCTGGGCCGCGCGCTCAATCTTCTGGCTGTCTTCCCGGGCGCGATCATCGGGTTCCATCCCGTCCTCAGAAACTGGATGGCGCGGCATCTGGTTCTTGTCTCGGCGATTGCCGGCGCAATCGGTTTTGGCATTGTCACGCTGCACAGCGTGCACCTGGTGCTGAACCAGTGGGCTCAGGTCCTTCACGTCGAATCCGTGATCCTGATTGCAGGCCTCGCCTACTTCGCCCGGCGAACCTCGTCGCATGTTCTGACGGCGGGCATGGTTCTTCTGTGCATCTTCAATGGCTATCTCGCCGGCAAGTCCACCTTCTACCTTCTGGCGATCGTGTTCCTCGCGATCGGGCTGGGGCCGGAACTCGTCCATTTTTTCAGGCGGGTGACGGGGCGGGAGACGGCGAGGCAGCGCACGGCGATGCTGACCCTTCTGGCGCCGATCGCGATGTCGGTCCTGGCGCTGGCGGCAGTGGTCGTGTTTCTCATCATCGATGAGCGCAGCCAACGCTACACTTATGATCCCCGCCGCGTGGTCTATGAGTTTCGGTGGCACCAGTTCCTCGACAGCCCGATTTACGGCAGGTTCTTTGCGACATCCGCGAACGCGGCCGATGTGATGAAGTTCGGGGTCAACGTGCCCAGCCATAACGACATTCTCGACGCGCTGGCCGCATCGGGGGTGATCGGCACCATGCTGATCCTGATCGTCATGGTGCCTGCGGTGATCAACAGGGCCGCGTTCCGCAGCTTTGCACTGCGCGGGAAGCAGTTCACGCCGGTCCATTACTTCTGGTGCGTGCTCCCGTTCTACGCGGTAGCCGCCAGCGGCAACCCTTTCTTCGTCGAGCCGAACCTGATCGTGCCGGTGTGGTTTTCCGTGGGCGTCATGCTCTCGTACAGTGCCGGCCAGGCACGCGCGGCGGCGGCATCCCCGAAGGTTCAGCGCCGGCTGAAACGGCGGGAGTGGCGGCTCAGCCAGTTGTCCCGCAGGACATAAGTATCCAGCCGGTGATAAGCCGGGCTCAGCAGAATGCGAGGCAGGTCGGAGGCGCGGAAGCGGTTGGGCGCCGCCTCAAGCCGCGCCAGGAGTTCATCCAGCTTGTAACCCATGACCGCCAGCCGCTCGGCGCCAATATGCCTGAGGTATTTGCGGGCCCAACGCTTCCTGAGTTCGGTGTCGAAGCCCTTTTCCCAACTGTCGACTGAGGCGGAGCTGGTCTCCGCATATTTGGCCTGGCCGCTCTGATCACCCATGGCTACGTCGATTTTCGGAGGCCTCGCCACGTACTCGGGCCTGTATTCGAGGCCGAAATGCGCGAAGATCCCGGGCCAGTGCCGGTCCGGTGCACGCACGAGGTCCTCATATCGTATCGCTTTCATGCGGGGGTGATCCCCTAGCGCCTGCCATGTCGAGACGAGGCTTTCGAGGCCAGCATAGAGGTCATACTCGTAGAAGTAGGTCTTCCAGTCCCCGCCGCCCCAGGTTTCGTTGATCGAATTGGCGACCGAGAGCGGATTGCGCCACAAGAAGAGGCAGCGGGCGTCCGGAAAAGTCTCGATGATCTCTTTCGCGAATACCGCGTTGCGCGGCGTCTTGTCGATGAAGAGTTCATCCGGTCCGGCGAAATTGCCATAGATTGCCTCAGCCATGACGCGCACCGCGCGGCGCCAGGCGCCCTCGGGATCCGGCAGGCTGCCGAGCATGCCGTCCAGACCCTTGCGCACGTGGTCGTAGGCGAAATCGGCGTGAGGCGCAGTGCCGTGGCGTATGCCCAGCAGTGCCGGCATCAGCCAGGGCTCCGATGTCGTGCGCACGCCCTGGGCAGCCGAGAGCACGCGCTGCGTGTACGTGGAGCCGGCGCGAGGGAGCGAAAAGATGAAGCCGAGTTTCATGCGGGAATTCCATTCCTCCCTGGGGAGCGGGGATTGCTTGTCATGCGGACGGTTCCCAAGCCTATTCAAGGCACCTTGCGGGCGAAGAGGTGCGCTGTGTCAGCGGCCTTCAGCCGCGAGACGGCTGCGGGATCCAGCGTTCGCGGGCTGCCGGTATTCGCGGGATCGAATTCGAAATAGGTGCTGAGATACGGCTCCCTGGAGGATCGCAGCACCGTCTGGAGCAAAACCTCGTCCGGGATTTTCCAGGACGCGAACTCGCCTTCCCGCAGCCGGTTCCGCAGCCCCCCAAGGGCAGGCAGATCGGCGCGGGAGATCACCATCCACTGGCTGCCCCAGTGCGGGCGGCCGTGGCGGGCCACGAGGCGCACGAGCGTTGCCAGGTTTCGCATGAGACCGGACGGACCCAGATGGCTTCGGCGTTTCGTCTTGTCGAAGGGGATAACGAGACGCAGAAGGACTTGCCTCGCCGGCATCGGCTTTGCTTCGAGCCCGGACTTGCCGCGCAGCATGGCCTCAAGCGTCGCGCGTGCGTCAGCGGCGTCGCGCAGGGGATAATGCGAGGTGGATAGGAAGGCGAAATAGGCGAAATCGCCGGCCCCTGCCGCCGCGCCGAGCAGCAGCAGCATCGCCTCGACCATGTCGTCGCCGCCCCAGTGGACACCTATCCGCGTATCGAGAACCGTGATGCGCGGCAGGTTCGCCGCGCCTGCCTGCAATCGGGTGAAGACTTCCTCGGGCGCACGGCCGTCGTAGTGGATGAACAAGTGATCGACCGCGCCCGCCAGGATGCCGGCACGTTCGAGGATCCGCTCGGCCGACGGTTCGTGGCAGAGCAGGAGACCGGCGATCGCGTCATTCCGCTTCAAGCCAAGCCTCACGATATCGGCCGATCTTCCCGTACATGGTGTCCTTGTTGCGCATCTTCATCTGCAACAGTGTGGCCAGGATCACGGCGTGCAGGCGGTCGGCGTCCAGGAATTCGTATTGGCGGAACTTTTCGCAGGCGCGCTCGAACAGGGTTTCGCTCCTTCCCATCCACTGATCGAAGATGAATCGATCAAGCGTGGTGCCCGGCGTGATCCTGGCGGCTCTGGCGAGGACCTTCAGTCCCAGCCAGACCCTACGGTCCGCGCCCGAGACGATCTCCGACCAGTCGAAACCCGTTTCCCCTGTCGCAGCCTCGGGATCGCGGCGGCGGAACAGGAGAACACTGTCGTTTTCAGCGTGATGGTGCGGAACGCCCAGATAATGGGCGGTGTCGGCGCAGAGGGAGACGTTGTCGCAGATCTGTTCCGCCACAGCGAGGCTCTGCCGATCGCGGACCAGCAGGGTCAGGCGGCGGGCTTTCGAGAGGATGGCCCGTGTCCGTTCCAGGACGGCGTGATCTTGAAAATCGACCGTTTGCGGAAAGAACAGGATCTCGTTGCGGGCAAAGCGCTCCACGATCTCAAGGCGATCACTGTGGAACGCGGGATAGATGTCCCCGAAGTTGCCGCCCCCATGAAAGATTATGAGATCGTCCTTGCCGAGAATTCGGGCGAGCTTTGCGGGCGAACTCGAATGATAGGTGGAATGGACTTTTACCTGGACGCCTTCCTTGCGCAGCATCTTCATGGCGCCGAGCATGATCAGCAGGTCGCCGATGTTGTAGTGAAGAGGATAGTCCAGATAGACGGCGTTGCGCCCCCGCACGCGCGCGCGCAGGTCATCCAGCGATCTGCGCCCCGCCTCATTCAGGCGGACGCGGGTGAAGACCGTCTGGTCCTGTCTTCCCTTAGTGGCCAAATTCGGTCTCCCGTCGGGCGCTCGCCCCGATATCGTGCCCGTCATCTCGTCCTCATGGTCTTGAACAACGCGGGCAGGTTCGTTGCATGACGGATGTAGTAGGCGGGCCGCAGGTACGCGTAGGTCTTCAGCCCCAGCTTGCGCCGGGCGGCGCTGACGAGCAGCACGTTCTGAACGATGACAGAGACGCTTATCGCTGCGGAAAGCCCATAAGGCCCGAAGATCAAGGCTCCAAAATAGAAGATCGGCAGGGAGATCGCGAGCGCTATGCCCATGGCGCGGCGATGATCCCGCACGTCCCCTATCATCAGCAGCGCCTTTCCGGCCATGCCGCCCAGCACGTTGAAGATGATGCCGATCATCAGCAGGAGATAATGAAAGTAGGCATCGCTGTAGGAAGGACCGAAAATGAGCTGAAAGCCCTTCGGGCCGATCACCATCAGGACGCCGCATGCGCCCAGGGACATCAGCAGCGCCGCCGAGGCGCTGCCGCGCATGAGCCCCTCCAACTCCGCATTCCTGCCTTCCTGGCGCAGCTTGATGAGGACAGCCGGAGCCGCGCCCAGCAGCAGGGTGAGCGGGCTTGCGATCAGGTTGAGGATCTGGAGCGCAGCGACGACGTCGGCCACTTTTTCCGCGGCCAGGATATTGCCGCCGATCAGGAGGGCGGCCGAGGAACTGGTCCAGTACTGGAGCGATTCAGACATCATCCTGACGAAGTTCGAATCGAAGCGGGAACGGGCGCTGCCCAGGATCCGGCCGAACGAAAGCTCTCCGTCCAGGCGGCCCCGTATGATGGCGGCGGCAGCCAGCGAGGAGGCTACCGACGCGAAGATCGACACCGCAAGCGCAGCTTCGAGGGTGACGTGCCAGCCGATCGCCACCACCCCAAGGGCGGCAAGCATCAGCAGGCACCGCACAATGCCGCCCTGCGTGCCCATGCCGCTGAAATTCGAAGCGGTGCCGACCATGCCTATGCCGCGGAAAGCCTCTCCCGTGACGGTGTTCAGCGAACGCGCCACGAGCAGGGCCGCCGCCAGCAGGAACAGCGTGTCCGTCGCGCCCCGCAGAGTCGGCAGCCAGCCCGTTCCGAAGAGTAGAAAACCGATCCCCAGAACGACGCCCGCCGCCAGTGTTGTCAGGACGGCGGCAAAGTAGATCGCGTTCTGTGATTCTCCGGAACCGCCCGATTGCGCCTCGCCCAACTGGCGAACCACCCCGCTCTGATAGCCCATCTGCGCGAGGGTGCCGAAAAGGACGGAAAAGGTCGTCAGGACCCCCATAAAGGCGAATTCGGGGCGGCTAAGGCTGCGTGCAAGCCAGGCGCTGATAAGCAGCGTCAATGGAAAACCCAGCGCGCGGCTGAGGGCGGCCGCCATGGTGGCTCGCAGCAGAACCGTGCCGCTGGACGGTTCGCGCAAGGCTGCATTCGCCGGCATTTCAGTCACGGTTGGAGCTCATTCGGATCATTCCAGGCGAAGTCTCTCATCGACAGTTCAGGTTCGTCACTTATGCTGCATTGCAACCGAAGCGCACCCATCGCCGATCACGCCTGCGCGGGCCTGGTGCGGATAACTGCACGAAGGACAACCATCATGATGCGTTCGACGCGACGACAGTTCATTGCCGTCACCAGCCTTGTGGCCCTGGCTGTTCCTGCAGGCATCCGCTCCGCCTTCGCAGCGCCAGCGGGTCTCGACGCCATCGCGCGGAGCAAAGGCATGCGTTTTGGCATGATGCTGATCCCGCCCGACCTCAAGACGCCGCAGATCGTCGAGATCGTTGTCGAGGAGTGCGGGCTGACCGGCCCCTGCAACGCGTTGAAGTGGACACAGACAAATCCGTCCGGCTCTCAGGCCGATTACTCGCTTGCCGAACGGTTCGCCGCGTTTGCGTCCGGGCATCGCATGCCGATGCGCGGGCATAACATAATCTGGGACAAGGCCCCCAATGTTCCGAAATGGATACTCGCCCAGAACTGGAGCCGCGCCGGCCAATGGGCGTCGGCGCTGGAGGCCCGTGCCCGCGACGTCGTTTCGCACTTTCGAGGCCGGGTGGCGCTGTGGGACGTGGTGAACGAGGCGATCCGGCCCAACACCGGCGGTCCGGTGGATGGTCCTTTCTACAAGGCGCTCGGCCGCGACTTCATCGATATCGCCTTTCATACCGCGCATGAAAGCGATCCTGCCGCCCGGCTGATGTACAACGACTACGTCGTGCCCGGAAAGCCCCGGCATCAGGAAGGCATTCTCGCGCTCATCAGCGGCATGCAGGAGCGCGGCGTTCCGATCGATGCCCTCGGAATCCAAGGCCATCTCTGGAGCGATCCGACGGATGCCGACCTGAAGCAGTGGGCGAATTTCCTTGCCGACGTCCGCGGCCTGGGCGTGGAGATCAATCTCACCGAACTCGACGTGGTCGACAACGGCCTTCCGGGAAACCCGGCGGACCGCGACCGGCTGGCCGGCGCGCGCATGAGGCGCTTTCTCGACGCGACGCTTCAGGACCCTGCCGTGCGCGAACTCTACACCTGGTCCGTCACCGACAAGTTCGACGGCATGAGCAACCTCAACCCGCGCGCCGATGGATTGAAGCGGCGCCCGGCTCCGTTCGACAAGAACTTCTCGCCAAAGCCGATCTTCACCGCGATCCGCGGCGCGCTGGAGACCGCACCGGCACGCTGAATGCTCTCGAGCAGGGTTCCGAATCTGCATTGCAGTGGAGTGCTTGAAATCCGGATTGCCGCGCGGGGCCCGGCCTGCGCCGGAGCCGCTCGCAAGGACGATAGGGAAGGTTGAGCTCACGATGCCTTAGCCTGCAAACTGCGCCTCGTTCTCCACGAACCACGCATAGGCTCTGGCGATGCCTTCGCGCAGCGGGGTGGAGGGCGACCAGCCCATTGACCGCAGCCGGTCGGCGCTCATCAGCTTGCGCGGGGTGCCATCGGGTTTGGAAGTGTCCCAGGTCAGCTCGCCTTCGAAGCCGACGACTTCTTTCACGATTTGGGCCACTTCGCTGATGGTGAGATCGCTGCCCGAGCCCACGTTGACGTGTTCGTGCTCCGAATAGTTCCTGAGCAGGAAGACCAGCGCGTCGGCGAGGTCGTCGGCATAGAGGAACTCCCGGCGGGGGCCGCCAGTGCCCCAGACTTCCATGCTCGGCGCGTCCGAAACCTTGGCATTGTGCGCCTTGCGGATGAGGGCGGGGAGCACGTGGCTCGACTGCAGATCGAAATTGTCGCCGATGCCGTAGAGATTGGTCGGCATCGCCGAGATGAAGTCATCCCCGTGCTCGCGGCGGTAGGCCTGGCATAGCTTGATCCCGGCGATCTTGGCGATTGCATACCACTCATTGGTCGGCTCCAGCGGACCGGTAAGCAGGGCGTTTTCCGGGATCGGCTGCGGCGCAAGCTTCGGGTAGATGCACGAGGAACCGAGGAACAGCAGCTTCTCCACGCCGGTCTCGTGAGCCGCATGGATCTGGTTGGCGGCGATCATCAGGTTGTCGTAGAGAAAATCCGCAGGGTAGCTGTCATTGGCGAGGATGCCGCCTACTTTGGCGGCTGCAACGACGATAGCGTGCGGGCGGTGCTTCGCCATCCAGGCGTTGACGGCCGCCTGGTCGCGCAGGTCGACGGAGCGGTCGGACGTCAGGATCTCGCAGTCCTCCCGCTCCAGCCGGCGAACCACCGCCGAGCCGACCATGCCCTTGTGGCCCGAGACATAGATACGCTTGCCACGCAGTTCGTAAGGCACGTTCATGTCACGCATCCTTGGCAATGGGCGCGTTTTCCATGACCTCGAGGTCCGCCATGACCATCTCGCGCGCCAGCTCGCGTACACTGGTCTCGTGGCTCCAGCCCAGCCTCTGCTTGGCCTTCGAAGGATCGCCGATCAGCAGTTCGACCTCCGTCGGCCGGAAATAGCGCGGGTCGATTTCGATCAGCACCTTGCCGGTCCGCTGGCAATACCCCTTCTCTTCGACGCCGTGGCCGCCGAATTCGACGGGAATGCCCGCATCCTCGAAGGCCCAGCGGACGAAATCGCGCACCGATGTGGTCTCGCCCGTGGCCAGGACGTAGTCGTCGGGCTCGTCCTGCTGCAGCATCATCCACATGCCGCGCACATATTCGCGCGCGTGGCCCCAATCGCGCCTGGCATCGAGGTTGCCGAGGTAGAGCTTGCCTTGCCGCCCCAGCGCAATCGCGGCCGCGCCGCGGGTGATCTTGCGGGTGACGAAAGTCTCGCCGCGCAGGGGGCTCTCGTGATTGAAGAGGATGCCGTTGGACGCGTGCATGCCATAGGCTTCACGGTAGTTGACGACGATCCAGTAGCCGTAGAGCTTGGCGACGCCATAAGGCGACCGCGGATAGAACGGCGTGGTCTCGCGCTGGGGCACTTCCTGTACAAGGCCGTAGAGTTCGGAGGTGGACGCCTGATAGAAGCGGGTTTCCTTCTCCATGCCGAGAATGCGGATCGCCTCCAGCAGGCGAAGGGTGCCGACCGCGTCGGCATTCGCCGTGTACTCTGGCGTCTCGAAGCTGACCTGCACGTGGCTTTGCGCCGCCAGATTGTAGATCTCGGTCGGTTTGGTCTCCTGCACGATCCTAATCAGATTGGTGGAATCCGTCAGGTCGCCGTAGTGGAGGTGGAAGCGCGCACCCTCGACGTGCGGGTCCTGATAGATGTCCTCGATCCGGCCGGTGTTGAAAGACGACGAACGGCGCTTGATGCCGTGCACTTCGTAGCCTTTCTCAAGCAGCAATTCGGAAAGGTAGGCACCGTCCTGGCCGGTGACACCCGTAATCAGGGCGACTTTCTTGCTCAAGGCTTGTTCTCGCGTTTTGGGATTGGATCGGGCCTAAGGGTTAGCCGCAAGGGAGCGCAATGCAAGCCTCATGCTGCGAGTGCGAAATCCCTAATCGAGCGTTAATGCTGCAGCACGGCGGGTATCCTCGGGTTCACGTATCTGCCCTCCGCCCGCTTTGCGGGACTGGGGCGCAACTGGCCGAAAGGCACGAGTTTTGCCGGCCATACAGGCCGGTTTTCCGGGCATGCCGAATCGACGGCGGCAAGCTGCACAGCCGCAGCAACGGTGCGGAATCAAATGCGTTGAACCGGCCATGGGACGCGACGGTCCGGGTCTCCCGAACCCGTAAATGTACGTATGTCGCCTTGCCTACCATTGTGCAGCGCAGTACTAAGCCGCCGGTGACGATGTCCACGGACGAAAAACCAGAGAAGGTCGCTATGAACCGGACTATCCTCGCATCGGCTGCGGCGGGCGGTCTCATGCTGTCGCCTTTCGCCGTCCAGGCGGGAACCGCGGCATCTGCGGTGACTGCCAAGGCGTCTCAGGCAGCCGCCGGCGCGCGCAGGCCGCTGCCCTCGGCCACGGATCAGAAGGCCGCGACGAGCCTCGCGGTGGCGGTCGTGATTGCGGCGGGTGCGGCTACGTATGGCCGCGTCAAGGTTTTTCGGGGCCATAGACTGGCGAGGGCCGATTGAGTTTTCCTGTCCAGATAGGGGTGAGGTGATGGATTCGCGCACCTCTTCCTATGCGTCCGACACGCGTCGGCGCCCGTCGTCCCGGCGCGTTGCGCGCCAAGGCGCGCACGCAGGCCCCGCGACCAAGAGCTGGCGCGCGCGTTTCACGACCGAACGGCAGGCGATTGCACTGCTCGCAGTCGCGGTGCTTGTTGGCGGGGGGGGATCCCATGCCGGCATTGCCAACCTGCTGGTGCAGTTGGCAGCGCTTGTCGTTCTGGGGCTGTCTCCCGCCCTGCCCCGGGCATCATATCGAAACTCGTCGCGGCTCCTGGCCTGTCTGGCCGCCGCGACAATCGCCCTGCCGCTTCTTCAGGTCGTGCCATTGCCGCAGCCGGTCTGGAGCGCGCTTCCAGGCCGCGAACCGATTTCCCAGACATTCGGTCTGATCGGGCTCGAGAGCTCCTGGTTTCCCTTTTCGATGAGCCCGCACCGCACGCTCGTGGCTTTTCTTTCTCTCATACCGGCCGTCGTGATGATGATGCTGGCGACGTGCCTTGACGAAAAGTGGCGAACGAGACTCCTCTGGACGATCGTCGGGCTGGGCATCTTCAACGTCGCGCTGGGGGCGATCCAGCTGGTGACGGGAAGCGGCGCTGCCAACCTCTTTGGCGAGGATCACGTTGCCTCGCAGCTCTACGGTACATTTGCCAACCACAACGCCACGGCCCTGTTCCTGGACATAGCCCTGCTGGCGCTGGTCGGTCTGCCGCGCGAGGCCGAAAGCGGCCTTCTGGAATCGCCGCTGGTCAGGATCGGCCTCGGCGCCTTTCTGGTCCTTGGCCTGGTGCTTACACAATCGCGCTCCGGCATGTTCATAGCGATCGTGCCGCTTGCCCTGGTGGGGCTCAGGTTCCTGCGGGCAAGGTCCAAATCGGGCCGGCCCGGGGTGAGGCGGCACCACTGGATCGCGCTTGGTGCGGCCGCCTGCATGCTTGCGGCCGGAACTTTCGTCGTCGCTTCGAGCGGCAGGTTCGAGCAGGCCGTGAGCCGGTTCTCGGATCTGCAGGACGAGCGTCCGCACGTATGGGAAGATTCGCTGACTGCGGTCCGCCATTATTGGCCGGCCGGAGCGGGGATCGGCGCGTTCGACGATATCTTCCAGCTGCATGAATCGCTGGAATATCTCACTCCGCTGCGGGCGGGCCGTGCCCATAACGATTATCTCGAGTTCGCCATCGAAGCCGGAGCGGTCGGCTTCGTGCTGGTGGGCGCCTGGATCGTCTGGCTGATACGGACGGCGATCGGGCGGGGCAGCGACCTGCGGCCGCCCATGCGCAGCGCAGCCGTGGCTGTGCTCGTCGCAATCGGCTTGCAGGCACTGATCGACTACCCAATGCGCACCGAGGCGCTCCTGTGCATCGCAGGGGCAATGGCTGGCCTGCTGGGCCGCCGCAGGCCCGATCCCGGCACCGGCAGCTA
Organism: Novosphingobium sp.; assembly: GCA_035278205.1. GTDB lineage: Bacteria > Pseudomonadota > Alphaproteobacteria > Sphingomonadales > Sphingomonadaceae > Novosphingobium. The sequence goes on from DATEJH010000012.1 coordinate 35,770, forward strand.
GACGTCAGGCCGAAGGGCCGCATGATCTTGCAGCCGCAACTTCAACAATATTCGAGGACAGCATGGATTCATTGGTGAGGAGCCCTGGCGCGATCGAGCAAATGCACCCGGATTCCTACGAAGAAGAATCCCTGTTCGATTTCGACCTGAGAACCGTGCTGGACATCCTCCGGCGCAATATCCGCCTGATCATCGCCGTGATTGTGGCGGCCGTGGCGGCCGGGCTTGTCATCACCATGCTGATCGTTCCGAAGTACGTGGCGACTTCGAAGGTCCTGGTCGAAGATGAGGCCCCGCAGATCGTCGAAGGCGGGGATCTGTCGCCCACGGTTAATTCGATGGACGCGGACCGGTTCCTCAAGACCCAGGTCGACATGATCAAGAGCCGCGCGCTCGCCCAGCGGGTGGTGGGAATGGCAAAGCTGTCCGACGATCCGAAATTCTACGAGACGATGGGCGCGGAGATGCCCGACGTCTCGATGGTCGACAGCTATCGGGACAAGGAAAAGGCCCTGGCGCAGCTGCGGGCCGATACTGCGGCCGACCTGCTGGCGGACAATCTGGAAGTCATCCTTCCTGACGACAGCCGCGTCATTTCGATCAATTTTACCGCGACGGATCCGGTCTACGCCAGCAAGGTCGCGAATGCCTTTGCGGCCAGCTTCATGGAAAGCAATCTCAACCGGAAGTACGACAGTTCTTCCTATGCGCGGCAGTTCCTGTCGCAGCAGCTTGAGGAGGCGCGGGCCCGGCTCGAGACTTCCGAGCGTGAGCTGAACCAGTATTCCCGGGCGGCCGGCCTGATCCGGGTCAGCGGGCAGGATTCCTCGTCCACTCCCGAGACCACGCTTTCGACGACGAACAGTTCGCTGGTCCAGCTGAACGCCGGCGTCAACCAGGCTACGGCGGACCGCATCACGGCGGAAGACAAGTGGAAGACGATCGCCAATCAGAAGACGCTCTCCGTACCGCAGATTCTGTCCAATCCGGCAATCCAGGCCATGCTCCAGCAAAGATCCGAGATCGAATCCAAGCTTGCCGACGAGCGAGAGCGCCATCGCGACGCATACCCGACGATCCAGGCGCTCACGGCGCAGCTGGTGGACGTCAATGCGCGCATCGAGGCGCTTGGCGGCTCGATCAAGCGGTCGGTCTATCTCGATTACCAGGCTTCCCTTGAAAGGGAGCAGACCCTGCAGGGGCAGGTCCAGCAACTGAAATCGGCCGCCCTCGATGAGCAGGATCGCGGCGTTCAGTACAATATCCTGCGGCGCATCGCGGAGACGAACCGGGCCCTCTACGACAGCCTGCTCGAACGGTACAATTCCCTGAGCGCCGCGGCGGGTGCCGCTGCCAACAACGTCGCGCTGGTGGATACCGCGACGGTGCCGAAGAAGCCTTCGTCGCCGGTGCTGCTGCTCAATCTCGCGATCGCTTTCGTCCTGGGCGTGGTGCTGGCCGCAGTGGCGGTGTTCATCCGCGAGCATTTCGACGACACGATCAAGGAGCCGGCCGATGTGGAGCGCAAGCTCGGCCTGCCGCTTCTCGGTCTGATCCCGCTGGTCGATCCCGGCGAGGTGCGCGACGAAGCCGCGGATCCGACCTCGTCCATGGCGGAATCCCATCACTCCCTTGTCGCGACCTTGCGCTATTCCACGGCTCATGGCCTGCCGGAGGTGCTCATGGTGACAAGCGCGGGACCGTCGGAGGGCAAGAGCACGACTTCGCATGCGATAGCGGTCGATCTCGCGCGGCTCGGCAAGTCGGTGATCCTGGTCGACGCCGACCTGCGCCGTCCGACCCTGCACAGCCGGATCGCGGGGGGGCGGCCGCACGGCCTTACGGACCTGCTGACCTGTCAGGCCGAAATAGACGACGTCATCCATCCTTCAGGCATCGACAACCTGAGCTACATCACCGCCCTGCCGATCCCGCCGGAACCCTCGCTGCTTCTTGGAAGCGCCCGGTTGGATGCAGTGATCGCCCAGCTTCGGGCCCGCTCGGACGTGGTGGTGATCGACAGCCCGCCCGTGCTCGGCCTCTCGGACGCCACCACGCTGGCCACGCACGCCGAAGGAGTGCTGATGATGGTCAACGCGTCTGCATTCCGTCGCGGCGCGGTGAAATCGAGCCTCAGGCGCCTGCAGATGGTCCATGCCAACATTCTCGGCGTGGCTCTTTCCAAGTTCGATTTCCGCAGGTCGAGCAGTGATTATGCCTATTACGGATACGACTACTACAATTATGGCTCCGAGCGTGGTGCCTGAGGGCCGGTCCGGCTTTCCCCGCCGGCTGGGGCGAGGCGCCTGGTGGGGGCTGCTCGGCGCGACCGCGATTGTCGCGGCCTTTGCCCAGTTCGATCAGCAAAGCCGCTCCAACACGGGGCTCGCGCTGCTGGTGCCCGGACCGTTTCAAAGCCAGGCTGCGTCGCAGCTGACGATGCTGCTGCTCGACATGGGCAACGGGCAGGCGGTGAGCGAGGCCGAAACCCTGCTGCGCCACAACCCCGTGCCGGCCGAGTCACTGACGCTTTACGGCATCGCCGCGAACGCGAACGGAAAGCCGGACCAGGCCGGCCGTGCGGTCATGCTGGCGGCCGGGCGCGGCTGGCGCGAACCTCTGGCGCAAGCCACCATGTTCGAGGCGGCGATGTCCGCCAGGAACTATCCGGCCGCGCTCGACCGGCTGGTCGCTCTCTGGCGCGTCGGAATTCGCGACCAGCGGATCATCGATGTGTTCCAGCGGCTGGCGAGGGAAGAAGACGGGCGCAAGGCCCTGGTCGAGCGCCTGCGCACCGACAAGGCCTGGCGCGACGGTTTCATTTCCTGGGGCCGTTATAATTTGGGGCCGCGGGAGTTCTCGCAGATCCTGGCAACGGGCATTGCCGGCGGACTGTCGTTCGAGTGCAGCGAACTCTCCGATGCGACGAGCGGCCTGGTGCGCATGGGCGATCTGGCTTTGGTCCAGCAGGTCTGGACAAGCCGGTGTGCGGCGAATGCCAAGTCGCTTTCCTCTCCGGAGGACTTCGGTTTTCAGCCGGAAAGCGCCAGGGTAAGCCCTGCGAACTGGTCCTATCCGGACAAGTTCGGCCTCACTCGCAGTCTCGCTGGCAGCGGCGGGAACACCACCATGACGGCCAATAACAGCGAACCCCTGCAAGCCCTGGTCGCCGAACGCCATGCGGCGTTGTCAGCGGGCAGGTATTCGCTGACGGTACGGGCCCCGCATGCCGGTGAAGGCAATCCTGCGCTCGCACGGATCGAAGTGGCCTGCGTTCGTCCCGGGGGCCAGGTTTCCGGGGCGATCCAGACCTCCTCCTCATCGGATGGTTCCAGCAGCTTCTTCGTTCCGGCGGCGGACTGCGCGGTACAGCGTTATCGCGTCTTCCTGCGTCGGGGATCGCTTTCCGACTTCAGCCTGCAACTCCAGCCGCTGTAGAGCATCGCGCGCTCAATCTGCCATTGTCATTGCCGCGCGGAAATCCGGGGACTTCCGCGCGGTCGTGGCAAGGACGCCTGGATTTCAACCCTCCGCCATGAAGGTTGTCCTGACTGCTCGCGGATTGAGCCGGCATCAGGGTCAGGAGGTCAGCATCTTCACGCCGGAAAAGACCAGCATGCCCGCCAGGCTGTAGCGGACCCAGACTTCGCTGAATCTTCCGGCCACCAGGCTGCCGAGGATGATGCCCGGTATCGATCCCAGCAGCAGCCAGGCAAGCAGGCTCCAATTGACATTGCCCAGCCACGAATGCCCCAGGGCCGCGACCAGGGCGAGGGGGATGGCATGAAGGATGTCGGTGCCCACGATCGCGCGGGTGCTGAGCCGTAGCGGATAGAGGATCATCAGCAGCACGGCGACGATGGCGCCCGCTCCAACCGATGTCAGTGTCACCAGGCAACCCACGACGGCGCCGGCCAGGATCGTCGCGGCGAGCTGGCGCCGACGCAGGCCCGTCCCCAGCCGGTCCCGCAGGCGTATCAGCGGCACGTGCAACCTGCGCTTCAACGGCATGAACATGGCGGTGACGACCAGCGCGCCGCCCAGCAGCCTGAGCAGTATCGTCGGTTCGAGCTTGCCTCCCTGCAGCAGGCCCAGCCATGCCACAGTCAGCAGCGCGGCCGGGATGCTGCCGAGAGCCAGCCGACTGATCACTTTCCAGTCCGGAGCCCCGAAATGCCGGTGCATGAGCCCGCCCACGGACTTGGTGATCGTCGCGAACCACAAGTCTGTGCCCACCGCGAGCGCGGGCGAGAAGCCGAACCCGAGAATCAGGATGGGCGCCATCAGCGAGCCGCCGCCGACGCCCGTCATGCCGACGAGGAAGCCGACGATGGCGCCGGCGAGCGAGTATCCGATTTCCATCGGAATTACGGATGAACCCAATTGGAATGTCCCGCCGTCCGCGAATCCCGCATGTCCTTGGCACTTTCCGTGCGAGGGCTTTCGGGCGTGGTGTTGCGGCGCGATCCTGTTCGCGATTCCCTGTTGAGCGTCACAAAGCTACTCTTCGGCTATGGTCGAATGAAGCGCCCGATGACGGCCTTCGCAAGCGCAACAATGCAGGCTCCGACGCGAAGGGCAAGCGGTTTCGTCGCCAAATCCGAGATTTTGCCGACAAGCGGCCCCGCTGGCGCGGCGACCGGCGCCGATCAAGCGGTGCGGAAATGTTCCACGATCTTCCCGTCGAGCGGCTCCTTGAAAAGAACCCTGACGCGGTTGGCGTTCTCGTGTGTCGCGGTGGCCGCGACCGGGCCGATGGCGCCGATCCACAAGGCGACGTCGCCGTCGGGCATGGCAGCCCTGGCGTCGGCTTCGATATTGCAGCCCAGGTCTGCCAGGCCCGAAATCCGGACCCGCGCCGTTTCCCGCGCGCTTACACATTCGCCGTAGAGAATCACGCCCATCGCTTTACGCCGCCCGCCTTCGCGGGCCCACTTGCAGTTCGCAGTCCCGCGGCAGCCGCGTGACGGACGGGGGCTATCCCCGCCGGCCCCTGATAGCGGCTCTTGTGGTCAGAACCGTTTCAGGCGTGTGTCACTTCGATGATGGCCGGGCCATTGGGACCGGGTGCGGCCCTGCGGGGCACCTTCGCTCGGTTGCAAGGGCGAAGGAGAGGGCCTCGATCAAGCCGCCTCGTCGCGGATCTTTTCGCCTGATGTTCCATCGCCCGTGGTAGCGGCGGAAAGGGCCGCGACGAAATCGTCGCGCCAGCGCAGAACGTCCTCGTCGCGTACGGAAGCGAGGAGCTTTTCGTGACGCTGGCGCCTTTCGGCCAGGGGCATTTCGAGCGCGCGCTGAATGGCTTCGCTGACGTGCTCTATGGAATGCGGGTTGACCAGCAGCGCGTCGGTGAGCTGCTGCGCGGCGCCCGCGAACTGGGAGAGGATAAGGACGCCGGGGTCCTCGGCGGCCTGCGCGGCGACGAATTCCTTGGCAACCAGATTCATGCCGTCGCGAAGCGGGGTGATCAGGCCGATGTCCGCCGCGCGGTAGAAACCTGCGAGCTGGTTGCGCGGATAGCCGCGGTTGACGTAACGGATGGGGACGAACGCCACGTCGGCGTGGGCACCATTGATGTGGCCGGTCTTGCGTTCCAGGTCCTCGCGGATCTGCTGGTAGCTGGCGACATCCTCACGCGATGGCGGCGCGATCTGCAGCAGCACGACATTGCCGGCCTGTTCCGGATGGTCGGTCAGGAAGCGGCCGAAGCTTTCGAAGCGTTCGCCCAGACCCTTCGAGTAGTCGAGGCGATCTACGCCGATCATCAGCTTGCGGCCCCGGATGCTGGCTTTCAGGCGGTCATGCGCCTGGTCCGCCTCCGCGCTTTCCGCGGCTTCGCGGAACTCGGCGTAGTCGATGCCGATGGGAAAGGCCCTGGCGACGATGAGCCGTCCGGCGTATTCGATCGTGCCGTCGTTCCTGACCGTCAGTCCCAGTTCCTTGCTGACGTAGTGCACGAAGCTTTCCAGCCATTCCTGCGTCTGAAAGCCGATGACGTCGCATTCGAGCATCGCGCTGACGAGACGTTCGTGGAACGGCAGCGACACCAGCAGGCGCGTGGGCGGCCACGGCGTATGCAGGAACAGGCCGACGCGATTTTTCACGCCTTTCTGCCGCAGCATCGAGCCCAATGGCAGCAGGTGGTAGTCGTGGACCCATACCAGGTCCTCCGGCTCGATCAGGGGCAGAAGAGCATCGGCGAAGCGCGCATTCACGCGCTCGTATCCTTCGCCGAACTGGCGGTCGTATTCGGTCAGGTCGATGCGATAGTGAAACAGCGGCCAGAGGGTGCGGTTGGCATAGCCGTTGTAGTATTCTTCGATGTCCTGCGGTTCGAGGTCGATGGTGGCAGTGGTGACATCGTCATTGCGCTGCATGTTGAGGTGGCCGGTGAACTCCTCCGTCTCCTGCCCGGACCAGCCGAACCAGATGCCTCTATGTTCGCGCAGCGCCGATTCGAGGGCCACTGCCAGCCCACCCTGCGAACCTCCGGCACCTGCCGCAGTGGGCACTGAGACCCGGTTCGAGATGACGATCAGCCTGCTCATTTCCATATCCCCTGTAACGCATTGCGGCGGGTGCCGGTATCGGCATGTCAGCGCCAGTCCCGCCAGGACCGGGAGAGTTGCCCGGCACAGTTAATAATACCGACAAGTGAATAGGTCTGGGGGAAGTTCCCCCAGAGTTCGCCGGTTTCGAAATCCATGTCCTCCGACAATAGCCCGGACCTGGTGCGGTGGCCCAGCATGGCGTCGAACAGCCGCCGGGCCTCCTCGTCCTCGCCGCTGCGATGAAGCGCCTCGATCAGCCAGAAAGTGCAGATGTTGAAGGCGGTTTCGGGCAGGCCGAAATCGTCCTCGTTGGCGTAACGAAGCATGTGCTCGCCGCGGCGAAGGGCCTTCTGCACGGCCCTGAGCGTGGCCTTGAACTTCGGATCGGCGGCGTGGACGTAGCGGAGCTCGACCATCTGCAGCAGGCTCGCGTCGAGCTGGTCGCCGCCGAAGCTTGCGACATAGTGCCCGCCCGCTCCGCCGTCGTCGAGATCCGGCCCTTCCAGCCTGTACCAGGCCCCTTCGTCGATGTGCTTGCGAATGATGTGGGCGCGCTCAAGCCAGAGCTTCTGACGGTCATGCAGGCCAAGGTGCTCGGCGGCGTTGGCCAGGCGGTCGCAGGCCGCCCAGCTCATGACGCTCGAGTAAGTGTGGACTGCCGTGCGCGTGCGCAGTTCCCAGAGTCCGGCGTCGGGCTGGTCGTGGGTCTTCCACGCCATTTCGCCGACTTCCTCCAGGCTCCTGAAATCGTCCATGTTGGCCATCCGCAGCAGGCGCTGGTCGGAGAAAGCCTGGATCGAAGGGAGGACGATCTGGCCGTAGCAGTCGTTCTGGATCTGGTAATAGGCGGCATTGCCCACGCGCACCGGGCCCATCCCGCGATAGCCGGGAAGATCCCTCGCTTCCCATTCGATGATCTCGCGGGCGCCGCTGACCGCGTAAAGAGGCTGGATCGCGCCGCCCTCGGCATCGCCCACTATATTGCGCAGATATGCGAGGTATTTCTCCAGTACGTCCAGCGCGCCAAGGTGGTTGAGCGCCTGGACCGTGTAGTAGGCGTCGCGGATCCAGCAGTAGCGATAGTCCCAGTTCCGCTTCGAATTCGGCGCCTCCGGGATCGAGGTGGTAAGGGCGGCGACGATCGCGCCGGTCTCCTCGTGCTGGCAGAGCTTCAGCGTGATCGCGGCGCGGATCACCGCCTCCTGCCATTCCAGCGGCGTCGCCAGGCCGCGAACCCAGAGGGCCCAGTAGGCTTCCGTCCGGTGGCACATCCGGTCCAGTTCGTGTTCGATGTCGCCCACGAAGGGTTCGTCGGGGCCGAGAAAGAAATGCAGCGGGTATTCGACGCGGAAATAGCGTTCGTCCAGCACGTAGCCCACCGGCGCGTTGGTGGTCAGCCGCAAGGTATTGCGCTCCACCAGGTAGCGGATGTGGTTGGATCCGTGAGTGATCACGGCAAGCTGCGCGCCATAGCCGCTCATCGGCGTGAGCACGACCTTGATCCGCGGCGACCCGGCCAGCGGGCGCACGATGCGGGCATAGGCGACCGGGCGATAAGTGCGGCCCGAGCGCTGGTAGCGCGGGCAGAAGTCGATGATCTCGACAGCGCCGCCGTTGGCATCTTCCAGCCGCGTCACCAGGATGGGCGTGTTGCGCCGGTATTCCTGGGTGGCCGAGACCTGGTGTTCCAGTTCGAAGCGCCAGGTCCCCGCGTCCTGCCCCTCGTCGCCGCGCATGAGGGCGCAGAAGGTCGGCTCGCCATCGACCCGCGGCACGCAACCCCAGACGATCGCCCCCCTCGCGTCAATCAGGCCGCTGACCTGGCAATTGCCGATCGGCCACAGTTCCAGCGAGCTCATCCGGCGCATTCCTCCTGATTCTTCAGCCGCATCTACCGCCTCGCTTCATCGCCGCTCAGGTCGAGGCCGTCCTGCAGCCACGCATGGACCGCCCCGACGCTCTCCAGGCGCCAGTGCGCGAAAGTTTCGCGCATGGCACCGACGAGAATGCCCCCTCCGCCAAGCCGCGCCACAGTCAGGAATGCGTCTTCGTCGGTCACGTCGTCGCCCACGAAATAGGGCATCGCTCCGGCAAAGGCGGGCATTTCCATGAATTTGGCGACGGCGCTGCCCTTGTCCGATCCGGGCATGACCACTTCGACGACCATCTTGCCTTCCTTGACCCCGGCGCCATGGCTCGTCGCAACGGCCCGGGCGGCGGCGAGCAGGGGATCGCGCATGGCGGGATGGCCGCGATAATGTACCGCCATGGAGAACGGCTTGCGCTCGACCAAAAGGCCGCCGTTCTCGCGGGCGAACGCGCCGAGGGGGCGGGCGATGCTGTCGGGCAGCGGATCGGCAAGGGGGTGGACTTCCTCCTTGCCGGAGGGACGGAACTCGCCGCCGTGCGAGCCCGCCATGGCGATGTCGATCGGTCCGAGCATATGGTCCAGCACCGCGAGCGCGCGCCCGCTGATCACCGCCACGCGCCCGCCGAGCCTGTCGGAGAGCCGTTCGACAAGGACCGGCAGGGCCCGCGCGACCTCGACCAGATCGGGGCGGGGGGCAATGTCGACCAGAGTGCCGTCAAAGTCGAGAAATAGCGCGACCTCGGGACAAGGCCGTAGCGGTGGCGGCGGGGGCAGGTCGCGTGCGGGTGCTTTGGGCAAAGCCAGGCTATCGCTTTCATCCGACATCGGATCGACCTTTGCATCATCCGGCACCAAGGCCAACCCCCCAACGGACTGCGATACGGCAGACCGCTGTAAACGAACGTTTTCCCGTCGGGTTCCGGAAGTTGGCCCGAACCGGACCGTCGCGATTCTGGCCCGACTTGACCTGACGGCGTGACTGACGCCCGGCGGGCCGCGGCAAAATTCCCATGTTGCGGCTACGCAGAACTACCAGGGGCTGTTGCAATGCAGCAGGTGCCCGACTACTCCCGGGCCCAGCATATCGTCTGTTCACAAAAACGAGGCCCATGCCGACAATCGTTCCAGTGATACTCTGCGGGGGCAGCGGCACGCGCCTGTGGCCCCGCAGCCGTGCGGCCAAGCCGAAGCCGTTCCTGCCCTTGGTCGGCGAAAGCACGCTGTTCGAGGCGACGCTCGCCCGCTGCCCGGCCTCGGCGGGCTTCGCGCCGCCGGTGGTGGTGACGGGTGCCAGGCATCTCGAACACGTCGAAGCGCAACTGGGCGATGCTCGGGGTGCTTCGGTCATTGTCGAGCCGGCGGCGAAGAACACCGCCGCCGCGATCGCGCTGGCGGCCTGCCGCCTGCCCGAGGATGCGATCATGCTGGTCTGCCCCAGCGATCACCACATCGGCCGGCCCGAGGTCTTTGCCGAAGCCGCCGGCAGGGCGGCGGAACTGGCGGGGGAGGGCTGGCTGGTATCCTTCGGCATAGAGGCGACCGCGCCCGAGACCGGCTTCGGCTATCTCAAGCGCGGCGAAGCAATCCATGGAGCTGGCGGCGAGAAGGGCTTTCGCACCGCGCAGTTCGTGGAAAAGCCGGATCTAGAACGCGCCAGGGCCTTCCTGGCCGAGGGTATCTACGCCTGGAACGGCGGCATCTTCGCTTTCCGGGTGGGCGATTTCATGGCCGAACTCGAAGCGCACCGTCCGCAGATCGCCGCGGTGGTGCGCGAGGCCGTCGCGAGCGGCCGGGAAGAGGGCGCCCGGTTCCATCCCGACGCGCAAGTGTTCGCCTCGGTCGAGAGCGATTCGGTCGATTACGCGGTGATGGAGAAGACCCAGCGCGCCGCCATGGTGCCGGCCGACATGGACTGGTCGGACATCGGCAACTGGCAGGCATTGCACGAGGCGCTCGACCGGGATGCGAACGGCAATGCCGTGCGCGGCGGCGATGCCGAACTCGTCGACTGCCGCAATGTCCTTGTCGACACCGACGGCCCGCGCGTGTCGGTGATCGGTCTTGAGAATGTCATCGTCGTGGTCGATGGGGACGACGTGATGATCACCGCAGCCGATGGCGTGCAGAAGGTCGGCAAGCTGTCCGGCGCCCTGAACCAGTAAGAGATCCAAGCAATGAAGAAACTCGTGGCCTTCGACCTCGACGGAACGCTTGCGCTGAGCAAGCAGCCGCTCACCGAAGACATGGCCGATGCGATGGCGCAGCTTCTTGAAGTGGCCCAGGTCGCGGTGATCTCTGGCGGCGACTGGCCGCAGTTCGACAAGCAGGTGGCGAGCCGGCTACCGGCCCATGCCGACCGGTCGCGCCTGTGGCTGATGCCGACCTGCGGCACCAAGCTATTCGTCCACCGTGAGGGCGGCTGGAACATGGTCTATGCCGAGCTTTTCACCGAGGCGCAGAAGGAGGCGATCCTTCAGGCCTTCGACGCCGCGCTCGAGGTGACCGGCTTCGTTCCCGAACAGACCTGGGGCGAACGCATCGAGGATCGCGGCAGCCAGATCACCTTCTCCGCGCTCGGCCAGCAGGCCCCGCTCGAGGCGAAGGAAGTCTGGGACCCGGACTTCGCCAAGCGCAAGGTGATCCAGGCCGAACTGATTGCGCGCCTGCCCGGTGTTTCGGTCAATCTGGGCGGCGCGACTTCGGTCGACGTCACGCACGAGGGGGTCGACAAGGCCTGGGGCCTCAGGCGCCTTGCCGAACACAGCGGCGTGGCCGAGCAAGACATGCTGTTCATCGGCGATGCCATCTTCCCCGGCGGCAACGATTACCCGGCCAAGGCGATGGGGCTCGATACGGTCTGCGTGCGCGATCCGGCAGACACCGCCAACGTGATCGCCGCGATCGTCGCCTGCCAGAAGGGGGAGTAGGCCCCCGCGCCCTTTGCCGGCTGCGTCCCAAGATCACCGGCATGAAACTAAACGCCTTGACAAATTGAACCGTTTAGGTTATATGCCTCGGCCATCCGGAGGGGCAGGCGCGCTGCCTTGCCGGTGTTTCGGGTCGGCGCCGAGGGCCGGGGTGCGATGCAAGTCGCGGCCGCGCCTCAAGTGTCCGATCGGGACGGTTCTTCTGCTGAAAGGCGCGTCCGGGCCTCAACGGACGCAGCTCTCAGGTCCCGGCGCTCATCTGCGAGCCCTACGCGCCGGGCACGAACCTTCCCGAAGGGCTGTGCCGGCCTGTTCCTGCTGCTAACCCGGCCACTCGCACATGCCTCAGCAGATTGCCCGCGCCCCAGGCGCTGGGCGCCTTCGACGCCGGCCCGATCTCCTTCGCGTGCCTTTGCGTTTCTCCTCCGGCGTTATCCCGCATTCGCCAGCGGGGGTCTTGCTGTGTCTGCTTCCTTCCCGGAACGGCAGTGTAAAACAGCCCCCAGCCGGCGGCTTCTACAACAGCGGCAACTGCCCCTCTTCGGCTGCACCCGCCGATTCCTGCTCGAGCGCCGAAAGCGTCAGGCCCATAAGGCGGATCGGCTGGGGCAGGGGCATGAGGTCGGAAAGGAGAGCATGGCCGATCTGCCCGAATTCGTCCTTTCCCGATACGAAGTGGGGCAGCGAGCGGGCGCGGGTGAGGGTGCGGAAGTCGGCATAGCGCAGCTTGAGCGTCACTGTGCGGCCGCGTGCCCTGGCTCGCTCTATGCGGTCCCAGACGATGTCGACGATTGAATCCATGGTCTCGCGCAGGGTCTCGGCGCCTGCGATGTCCTCAAAGAATGTGCGCTCGCCTCCCACGGACTTGCGGGGACGATCGGCGCGGACCTGACGCAGGTCGACCCCGCGCGCGGCACGATAGAGGTATTCCGCGAAGCTGCCGAAGTGCTGGCGCAGAAAGGCCAGGTCCTTCGCGCGAAGGTCCGCGCCGGTGTCGATGCCGAGCCGCGCCATCTTCTCCGCGCCGCGCGGCCCTACGCCATGGAAGCGGCGGACCGGCAGCATCGCGACGAAGGAGGCGCCCTCGCCCGGGCGGATCACGCAGAGCCCGTCCGGCTTGTTCTGGTCGCTGGCGAGCTTGGCCAGGAACTTGTTGTACGAAACCCCGGCACTGGCGGTGAGCCCCGTCTCGGCCTTGATCCGGCGGCGGATCTCCTCGGCGATGCGGGTGGCTGAGCCGATGCCCTTCAGGTCGGCGGTGACGTCCAGATAGGCCTCGTCGAGCGATAGCGGCTCGACGTGCGGGGTATAGTCATGGAAGATCGCGCGGATCTGCTGGCTGACCTCGCGATAGACCTCGAAGCGCGGCTTGCGGAAGACCAGTTCCGGGCAGAGCCTGACCGCCCGCGCCGAAGGCATGGCCGAACGAACCCCGAACCTGCGCGCCTCATAGCTGGCGGCGCCCACCACGCCGCGGCCCGACGATCCGCCTACCGCAACCGGGCGCCCTCGTAGCGACGGGTCGTCGCGCTGCTCGACGCTGGCGTAGAATGCATCCATGTCGACGTGGATGACCTTGCGCAGGCCGTCGGCTTCTTCATCGCGCGATTTCGATTCGCCATCCTGCCGTGACATGCCCGCACGTATAATGTCTTTGCAGGCCGATATGCCATCTTCGTGCGAAACTGCTGGCCTTGGGCCTGAGCATGTTGCACATGCACAGTCCCATGTCCTCCCCGCCAGACGTTCAGCAGCCTTTCCCTCTTCGTAACGCGGAATTCGTCTGCCTGATGGCCGCGTTCCAGGCGCTGCAGGCGCTTGCGATCGACATCATGCTGCCGGCCCTCGGCACGATCTCGCAGGATCTGGAGCTTGCCGATCCCAATCGGCGGCAGTTGATCGTGGGCGTATTCCTGGTCTGCGCGGGGCTGGGCTCGCTCGTGCCCGGATCGCTCGCCGATCGTTTCGGACGCAGGCCGGTGCTGGTCTTTGCGCTCTGCGCCTACGTCCTGTTCGCGCTGATCTGCGCGCTCGTGCCGAGTTTCACGGTACTGCTGGTAGCGCGCGGGCTGATGGGCTTCTTCAGCGCGCCGTTGATGGTCCTGCCCATGACGGTCGTGCGCGACCGCTTCGAAGGCGACCAGATGGCGCGGACCCAGTCGCTGGTCTCCATGACTTTCATGGTCATCCCGATGATCGCGCCGATGCTGGGGCAGGGGGTCCTGCTGGTCGCCAGCTGGCGCTGGATCTTCGGTATCACGGCGGCACTGGCGGTAGCCGTCCTCGCCTGGACGCTGGCGCGCCTGCCAGAGACATTGCACGAGGAACACCGGCAGCCGATCAATTCGCTGGTGATTGCCCGCAACATGGCCCGGGCGCTCACCGTCCGCGAATCCTTCGGCTATGTCATGGGCGTGGCGCTGATACAGGCCGCGATGTTCGGCTACATCAACAGCGCGCAGCAACTGGTGGGCGAACACTTCGGAGCCGGTCTGATGTTCCCCGCCGTGTTCGGCGGCATGGCGCTGGTCATGGCGAGCACCAACTTCGTCAATTCCCGGATCGTCGAGCGCTTCGGCGCGCGCCGGGTCTCGCAGACCGCCCTGCTCGCCTACACGCTTGCTGCGGCGATACACCTCCTGGTCGCTGCGGCGGGCGGAGAGACCCTGTGGACCTTCGTCGTGCTGATGACTTTCAGCATGTGCATGATGTCGTTCATCGGCGCCAACTTCCAGGCGATCAGCCTGCAGCCGTTTGCCCGCACTGCCGGATCGGCGGCTTCCGTGATATCGTTCGTCCGTCTCCTGCTGGGCTCCACGCTGGGCGTTGTGATCGGCCAGGCTTATGACGGCTCATCCCGGCCGATCTTCGCAGCGATGCTGGTAGCGGGAATCGCCACGTTTTTCGCCGTGCTCTATTCCGAGAGGGGCCGCCTGTTTCGCCGTCTCAATTATCCGCCGGCCTACCACGCGGCCGGCGCTCGCCCCGATAAGGCGGTCCGGCCGCTCTCAGGGACCGCGTCGTCCGCGGAAGAGCTGGACGAGGCCCACGATGATGGCGATCACCAGCAGCAGGTGGATCAGCGCACCGCTCACCTTGAAGACCAGGAAGCCGAGCAGCCAGAGCACAAATAGGATCGCGGCGATTGTAAACAGCATGACAACGCTCCATCGGTAGAGGGCGCCTGAACAACGCGCCGCTGCCGCGAAGGCTCCATTCCGGTGCGAACCGCCGGTATTTAAAGCGAATCGTCGTACGCAGGGGGCAGGCGGCGGCAAAGGACGCCCCTCTCGCTTGTCCTTTCGAAAAGAGCTGACATTTTGCCCCTGCGACTGCGAATCGCCCTTTGCGGGCGCATCGCGCGGCCCTTCGGGTTCGATCCGCAAGGCATGGCGAAAGGCCGGCCGGACGATCGTGGGCGAAAAAAACAATAGGCATGCGCATATAGCCGTGTCGCCGGCCGTCTGGGCCGTCAGGCGCGTGCCAGTGCTGCCAGTTCGCGGCGAGACAGGGCGGGGCGCGGGGCCGGAATGGCCTCGCGCCCCGCTTCGCCGTATGCCTTTGCCAGCAGGTACAGCTTGCGGACGGGACCCGTGTGCACCCGATGATCCCAGGCATGGGCGCCGAGCGCTTCCACTTCGCACGCGATGTCGCCGTAGATGCCGGCGGCCGCCAGCACGGCCCAGCGCTGCCGGAATGCGAGGCGCGCCGCGCCGGCCTTGCCCGAAGCCTCGTAGGCGCGCGCCAGGCGGCATGCGCGCGCGACCAGCGGCACGAGCGCGTCCCGGTAGTGCGGCTTGGTCACTTCGCCGGGTGGAATGTCGGCTTCGGCCAGCCACTCCACGGGGAGGTAGCAGCGGCCCGCAGCATCGTCCTCCCACACGTCGCGCACGATATTGGCGAGCTGGAAGGCGATGCCGAGGTCGCAGGCGCGGTCGAGCGTGTCCTCGTCCTCGGCGGGAACGCCCATGACTATCCCCATCATCACCCCCACGGCGCCGGCCACATGGTAGCAATAGCGCAGCAGGTCCGTCTGCGTGCGGGGGAGCCAGTCGGCCGCGTCGAGGGCGAAGCCGGCGAGCACGTCATCGATAATCGCACGGGGCAGGGGCACTTCACGCACCAGCACGCCGAGAGCATCAAAGGCCGGGTCGCCGGTCTCCTCGCCCGCGACGGCCAGTTCGGTCAATGTCCGGATCGTCGCCAGCCTGGCCTCCGGATTGAGCGGGATGCCTGCCACTGGTACCCGGCCATGGTCCTGGCCGTCGGCAATGTCGTCGCAGGCGCGGCACCAGGCGTAGAGCAGCCACACCCGCTCGCGCGTCTCCCGGTCGAACAGGCGGCTGGCCAGGGCAAAACTCTTCGAGCCGCGCCGGATGGACCGGAAGGCTGACGTTACAAGCTCGGCGCGGTCATGTCCCGCCATTGCCGTCACAGCGTATCCGGGTCCATCCTGGTGATCGGGGTGATGGGCTCGTGCGCCCGCATGCGGGCCAGCAGCAGGTCAAGCTCGGCCTCCGCCATGATGATGGCCTGATGGGCCGGGCGCACGAAGCCGACTTCCGCCATATGCCGGTTGAAGGCGAGCAGGGCGTCGTAGAAGCCGAAGGCGTTGAGCACCCCGATCGGCTTGGCGTGGTAGCCGAGCTGCGACCAGCTCACCGCTTCCCACAGCTCGTCCATCGTACCGACCCCGCCCGGCAGGACAAGGAAGCCGTCGGCATAGCGCGTGAAAGCCGCCTTGCGCTCGTGCATGGTGGCGACGATGTGCAGGTCGGTGCAGTCGTAATTGGCTATTTCGCCGCTGACCAGCGCCTCGGGAATCACACCGATGACCTCGCCGCCCGCCAGCAGGGCAGAGCCCGCCAGCGCGCCCATCAGGCCGAGCCTGCCGCCGCCGTAGACAATGCCGATCCCTTCGCCCGCGAGCGCCGTGCCGACGCTTTGCGCCAGTTCGACGTACCGCGGATCGGCCGGCGTTGCGGAGCCGCAGTAGACGGCAAGGCGCTTCATGTCAGGCAATGACCTTCGATTGGAAGTGATCGTATCCGCAGAAGGAGGCCTGCTTCAACGCAAGTCCTCCAGCATGAGCTTGGCCGTCGCCTTGGCCGAGCCGACGACGCCGGGAATGCCCGCGCCCGGATGAGTGCCGGCGCCGACGAGATAGAAGTTCCGCAGCTGGTCGTCGCGGTTATGCCCGCGAAACCAGGCACTCTGTGTCAGGATCGGTTCGAGGCTGAAGGCACTGCCGTGGAAGGCGGACAGGTCGGCCTCGAAATCGGTCGGCGCGTAATGGAACCTGGTGACGATGCGGTCGTCGATATCGGGGATCAGGCGCCGGCCCACTTCGTCGAGCACCCGCCGTTCGAGCAGCGGGCCCACGTCGTCCCAGTCGATCGGCAGCTTGCCCAGGTGGGCGACCGGGATCAGCGCGTAGAACGTGCTCTTGCCCGGCGGCGCCATCGAGGGGTCGGTGACGGTAGGGTGGTGCAGATAGATGGAAAAGTCGCGCGGCAGCACGCCATGGTCGTAGATGTCCTGCAGCAGTTCCTTGAAGCGCGGGCCGAACAGCACGGAATGGTGCGGGATTCCCGGCCAGGTCCCTTCGAGCCCGAAATGGACGATGAAGAGACTGGGGGAAAATCGCCTGTTCGCCAGTTTCCGGGCCATGGCCTTGCCACGCATCGAACCGGCAAGCAGGTCGCGGTAGGTGTGCATGATGTCGCCGTTGGAAGCGATGGCGTCGAAGCGATCCTTCCAGCCGCTCGCGCACTCTACCTCGGTTACCCGGTCGCCCAGCGTATGGATCTGCACGACCTTGTCGGAAAGGCGCAGCCTGCCGCCGAGCCGCTGGAACAGCGAGGCCATTCCCCGCGCCAGCTTGTTGGTGCCGCCTTTCGTCCACCACACGCCGCCGTCCTTCTCCAGCTTGTGGATCAGGGCATATATTGCGCTCGTGCGCATCGGATTGCCGCCGACGAGCAGCGTGTGGAAGGAGAACGCCTGGCGCAGGTGCTCGTCCTTCACATGGGCGGAGACTATGGAATAGACGGAGCGCCAGGCCTGGTAGCGGGCAAGGGCCGGCGCGGCCTTCAGCATGCTGGAGAAGTCCAGGAACGCCTCATGCCCTAGCCTGACGTAGCCCTCCTGGTAGACACCTGCGGCATAGCGCAGGAATTCCTCGTAGCCGCCGAGATCATGCGGCGAGACGCGCGCGATCTCGCGGCGCAGCGCCACTTCGTCGTTCGAGTAGTCGAAGGTCGTGCCGTCGGGCCAGTTGAGCCGGTAGAAGGGGGAGACCGGCATGAGCTCGACGTCGCCGGCCATGTCGCTGCCTGAAAGCGTCCAGAGCTCACGCAAGGCATCGGGATCGGTGACGACCGTCGGGCCGGCATCGAAGGTGAACCCCTCGCGCTCCCACACGTAGGCGCGGCCGCCGACCTTGTCCCGCGCCTCTACCAGCGTTGTTTCGATCCCCGCGCTCTGCAGGCGGATCGCCAGCGCGAGACCGCCGAAGCCGGCGCCGATGACGCAGGCTTTCTTCACGCCCGGTCCCTTGCGGCGCCGAGATCGGCAAGGGGGCGCCCGCGCCCCGCAAGGCTGGCGAATGCCGCGCGGATCGGCACCGGCGGCCGGCCGGCCAACAGGCGCGCCATGTCGAGGGGCGTGGATTGCCCGGCGTAGAATCGCTCTATCAGCCTTTCGGGCAGGCCGTAGAAACGCGCCAGCAGACGCCAGCGTTCATGGG
This sequence comes from Novosphingobium sp., assembly GCA_035278205.1. Classification (GTDB taxonomy): domain Bacteria; phylum Pseudomonadota; class Alphaproteobacteria; order Sphingomonadales; family Sphingomonadaceae; genus Novosphingobium. The sequence continues at coordinate 53,866 of DATEJH010000012.1, forward strand.
GAAGGGCGGCGCCGAAAAGCATGCGGCTTAACATCCGATAGAAGCGCCCCCTGCGCCAATGCTGTGCGGCCCATGCATGACTTTCCCTTACTAGGCGTTCGCCGGAGAGATTGTCGAGCGTGGTGAGATGCATGGCGAATCTTACAGCATCGGGAAAGGAATACGAGGTCAACGGGTGGACAAGAGCGGCACGCGCGCCGGCTCTGCCCGGGCCGGTGTCGCTCTGGCGCCAGAATGCCTCGAAATCGCCCGCTGCGATCACGGGCAGCACGCCGGTTTCCTCGTAGGCGACCGTTTCGACCTGCCATCCCCGGCGCGCTGCATATTCGGCGATGCGCCGGCGCAGCAGCGGCGGGTCGAGCGCGGTATCATCGGCGTAGTAGGTATCCTCGACGAAGATCTCGCGTTCGGACAATGGCAGGCAGTAAACGAAGCGGTAGCCGTCCGCCTGTTCCACTCTGGCATCCATCACGATCGGGCGCTCAAGGCCGTGCGGGGTCGCGGTGCGCAGCGTCTGGCCCAGGAACTTCTGCCAGCCGCCCGCCATGTGCGGCAGGCCCTCGCCGCCCCGGGCGTCGATCACGGCGTCGGCAGCAATGCCGGAGCCATCGGCAAGACGGACCCGGGTGCTGCTCGCGCTCTGAACCCGGGTGCCGAGATGCAGATGGCCCGCCGGCAGCGCTGCGCGCACCGCAGCGTCCAGGCTGCCGCCGGTAATGCTGTTGTAGGGCGTGGAGAGTTCGCGCGAGCGGCCTGGAAAATGTACTGAATAGCCCTGCCACCGCGTGACATTCAGCGGTTCGATCAGCGCCCGGTGCGCGGGCGCGATGTCGCTGTCGAAGAATGACCAGACGTGATTGCCGCCGATCCTGTCTTCGCTTTCGACCAGCGCCAGCGTCAGGTCCGGCCGCCGTTCCGCCATGGCGAGAGCGATGAGGCTTCCGGCCAGGCCGCCTCCCAGGATCGCCAGATTGCACGAGAATGGCTGCATTGTCCGACGTCTAGTGTTGCGGACGCTTCGCCGCAACTTGGCATGGTTGCTGCTTTGCTGCATGCTCGTCCTGATGAATGATGATATGACCGTCTGCGCCGCAGTCCTGGAAGACGCCGCGGCCATTACAGAAATCTATGCGCACTATGTGCTCGAAAGCACGGCGACCTTCGAAACCGTGCCACCGGACGAGAGCGAGACCGCACGCCGCATCTCCCGCATCATGGATGCGGGCTATCCTTTCCTGGTCGTGCGCGATGGCCGGGGCCGGGTGCTCGGTTTCGGCTGCGGGCATCCCTACGGTCCGCGCGTGGGCTATCGCTACAGCGTGGAGACGACGATCCATGTCCGCCCCGACTGCGTCGGCCGCGGCATCGGCAGCCGTCTCCTGGCGAGCCTCATCGAGGAATGCGAGAAACGCGGATACCGTCAGGCCTTCGCGGTGATAGCCGCCAGCGAACCGGCCTCGGTCGTCCTCCATGCCCGCGCCGGTTATCGACCGGTCGGCACGCTCTCGGGCGCCGGCTGGAAGCACGGGCAGTGGATCGACGTGTTCCTGATGCAGCGTCAGCTCGGCGAAGGGGACACGACTTTGCCCGAGGATGACCGTGCCTCCCCCGCCGGATGATCGGCCTGCTGCCGAACCGGCTTGCTGATGCCCGCGCGGCCGATCGACGCCATCCGCGAGCGGCGGGCGATGGCCTGACGGCTACTTCGCTTGCCCAACCCGGCAACTTCGCCGCGTCGGGCGCGTTGAGCCGGGAACCCACAGGGGAATTCTAATGTACCAGCGCCCGATCGCTCTTGCCCTGGCCGCTGCCGCTGCTTTTCTGGCGCTACCTGCGGCCGCACAGGACTCCGTCACGAAAAACGTGCTGGAAGGCGACTATCTCACGCTTGGCGCCGGCGCCGTTTACATGCCGAGCTATGACGGTTCGGACGATTACGTCGTCTCGCCCATCCCGATCGTGCAGGGCAATATCAAGGGGATAGCCATATCGCCGCGTCCCTCGGGTGTCGCGCTCGACTTCATTCCCGACGGCAGGGATGCCAGGATCGGCTTTTCGCTTGGGCCCGTCGCGACAATCTCGCGCAACCGCGCCGCGCGGATCAAGGATCCGGTCGTGCGCGCCGCGGGAAAGCTTGACACGGCCGTGGAACTGGGCGTCAGCGGCGGCATAACGGCCTATCGCCTGCTCAATCCCTATGACTCGCTGACCTTGTCCGCAGACGTGAAATGGGATGTGGGCGGAGCCTACCAGGGGACGACCTGGTCGCCATCGATCTCCTACATTACGCCGTTGAGCAAGGCGGTGCTGGTCACTCTGATCGCCAGCGCGCGCCACGTCGACGACGATTTCGCGCGGTACTATTATTCGGTGACGCCGGCCCAGTCAGCCGCGAGCGGCTTGCCCGAGTACCAGGCGAGGCATGGTTGGGACAGCGTCACGGCCGGCCTCGTAGTCGGCTGGGACCTGTCCGGAGACTTGCGCGACGGCGGTTTCGCCCTGTTCTCGGTCGCCAGCTATTCGCGCATGCTGAACGATGCCAGGAACAGCCCCTACACCTCGCTGCGCGGAAACCCGAACCAATGGGCGGTCGGCGGCGGAGTGGCTTATACGTTCTGAAGCCTGTTCATGCACTCTCAAGCGCCGTCCGCACGCGCTCGCGCAATGCCGGCAGGACCTCTTCCTCAAACCAGGGATTCTTCGCCATCCACAAGCGGCTGCGCCAGGCGGGGTGGGGCAGGGGGAACAGGCCGTCGGGAGCATCGCTCCACCGGCGCACGGCTTCGGTGAGATTGGCGGCGAAGCCTTTCGGCAGGTACAGCTTCTGCGCATACTGCCCGACCAGAAGTGTCAGCCGCACCCGAGGCAGATGGGCTCGCAGCGGCTCGTGCCATAGCGGCGCGCATTCCGGGCGTGGCGGCAGGTCGCCGCCGTTTCCCTTGCCCGGATAGCAGAAACCCGAGGGCATGTGCGCGACTCTGGCCGGGTCGTAGAACTCTTCGCGCGAAAGGCCGGTCCAGGCTCGCAGGCGGTCGCCGCTGTCGTCGTCCCATGCCTTGCCGCTTGCATGGACCTTGCTGCCGGGCGCTTGCCCAATGATCAGCACGCGCGCGCCTTCGCCAGCCTGCACCACCGGTCGCGGCTCGTGCGGCAGCAGCCCGGCACAGGCGCGGCAGGCGCGGATGTCGCGCAGCAAGGCATCGAGAGAGGGGGTCATAGGCAGCGGAGATGGGCGGTACCCTGCAGGCGCGCAAGTGCCGTCTCCGGCATGAAAAGAACCGCCTTTACTGGATCTTGACGGCGGTCCATGCTGGCTTGAGGATCGGCACCCTGGAGTGGAGAGGATAATCATGCCCGATCTTACGCTTGCACCCGCCTGGACGGCGCTGTTCCTGGGCCTTTTCGCCCTTTTCGCCGGCGTCGGCGAATTGCGGCAGGCCGGCCACTGGCAAAAGCTGCTGGAGGAAATGTCCGCCTCGCCGGCGCTGCAGCTGATTACCGCCCTGCTTGAGCTGTTCCTTGGCGCGGTAATCTACATCGCCAATCCCTGGGCCTCGGCGGACTGGCTTTCCAGCGCCATGAGCGTCCTGGGCGGGCTGATGATCATCGAGGCGCTGGTCGTCCTTGCTTTCTCGGACGTCTACATGGCCTTCTGGCTGCGCCGTTTCGGGCCGCTGTCAAATTTGTGGGCGTGGCTTTCAATAGCTATCGGCCTTGCTCTCGCTGCCGTTGGCATCGCTCACTTCTGAAGCGGTTCCAGCAGGTTCGCCTCCATCAGCGAGGAGGAATATGGCGCGACCAGTTTCCGGGCCCGTTCCCAACCACCGTGCAGCCAAAGGTCGCGCGCGGCCGGATCGGGCGGGAGTATCACCGGCATTATCTCGCGCCCCGCTGCCCGCAACGTCGCATTGGCTTCGCAAGAGAGAAGCGCGAATCCTGGGATCTCGCTGTCTTTCCACAGCCCTGCCATGGCGAAAACCGGCTGATCGGCGCAGGAAAACCAGCGCTGGCGTCGCTTGCCGTCCGTGGGGGAAGGGCGGCTCCATTCCATGAATGCCGTGGCGGGCACGAGGCAGCGGAACTCGCTGTTCCTGAGATTGCCGATCCAGAACGGGCTCTCGGGATTGCGCACGGTCAGGATGCCCTGACCTTTGGCGTCGAGCACGGAGGGCGGAGGGGAGACGCCCCAGAGGCGCGGGACCATGCGCGTTTCCAGGGGGCGCCCCGCGGGACGAGGTCCGGCGATGAACTCGCGCCCCGCGGTGATGACCGGCGCGAACTGGCCTGCCGCGATATATCCGCCTGCCCACGGATCGTCTCCCGCCCGCGCACCGAAGGCGCTGCTCACCGCCTCGGCGGCGGCATCCAGGCGATAGAGCATCGGCATCTTCGCATGTGCCTAGACGAGCCGGCATCGCCCGTCTATTGTCCGCCCCGAACCCCGGGGAGGCAGCAGCCCACATCGACGTTTCGAATGTGAGCAAAAGCCTGAGAGGTGCGGGTATGCTCCGCACGACCCGTCGAACCTGAACCCGTTAGCACGGGCGGAGGGAGTGGACGCCGCGTTCGGGCAATCCGCTTTCGATCCGTCCGAGGAGAGAAGCGCATGGCCGACATCAATTCGAAGCTCGAGATCGGGGTCACCACCGGCCCTATCCGCGGATCGCGCAAGATTCACGTCGGCGAACGGCGCGTCGCGATGCGCGAGATCAGCCTCGAGCCTTCTAGCGGCGAACCGGCGGTGCGGGTCTATGACACCTCCGGCCCTTATACCGATCCCGAAGCCGTGATCGATATCGCCGCCGGCCTGCCGCAGCTTCGCCGCGAATGGATCATGGCGCGCGGCGATGTCGAGGAATACGACGCGCGCGAAGTCAGGCCGGAGGACAACGGCAAGCTCGGGCCAGACCGATCGGGCGGCGTTCCGTCTTTTCCCAATGTCGTCAAGCGCCCGCTGCGCGCGAAGGCGGGCATGAACGTCAGCCAGATGCATTACGCCAGGCGCGGCATCATCACGCCCGAGATGGAATACGTCGCCACCCGCGAAAACCTCGGCCGCGAGATGCTCAAGGACTATGCCCGCGACGGACAGGACTGGGGCGCCGCCATCCCCGATTACGTCACGCCCGAGTTCGTGCGTGAGGAAGTCGCGCGCGGCCGCGCCATCATTCCGTCGAACATCAATCACCCGGAAAGCGAGCCGATGGCGATCGGCCGCAACTTCCTGGTGAAGATCAATGCCAATATCGGCAACTCGGCGGTCGCCTCGGACGTCGCGAACGAGGTCGACAAGATGGTCTGGGCGATCCGCTGGGGCGCCGACACTGTCATGGACCTTTCGACCGGGCGAAACATTCATGACACCCGCGAATGGATCCTGCGCAACTCGCCGGTTCCGATCGGCACCGTGCCGATCTATCAGGCGCTCGAGAAAGTCGGCGGCATCGCCGAGGAACTGACCTGGGAAATCTTCCGCGACACGCTGATCGAACAGGCCGAGCAGGGCGTGGATTATTTCACCATCCACGCCGGCGTGCGGCTGCCCTACATCCCGCTCACCGCCAAGCGCGTGACCGGCATCGTCAGCCGCGGCGGCTCGATCATGGCCAAATGGTGCCTTGCCCATCACAAGGAGTCGTTCCTTTACGAACACTTCGACGAGATCACCGAGATCATGAAAGCCTACGACATCGCTTACTCGCTGGGCGATGGCCTGCGTCCCGGCTCGATCGCGGACGCCAACGACGAGGCGCAGTTCGCCGAACTCTATACGCTCGGCGAACTGACCAAGCGCGCCTGGGAACAGGACGTACAGGTGATGATCGAGGGCCCCGGCCACGTGCCGATGCACAAGGTCAAGGAGAACATGGACAAGCAGCTCGCCGCTTGCGGGGAGGCGCCGTTCTACACCCTCGGGCCGCTCGTGACGGACATCGCGCCGGGATACGACCACATCACCAGCGGCATCGGCGCCGCCATGATCGGCTGGTACGGCACGGCGATGCTCTGCTACGTAACGCCCAAGGAGCACCTCGGCCTGCCTGATCGCGATGACGTGAAAGTGGGCGTCGTCACCTACAAGCTTGCCGCCCACGCCGCCGACCTCGCCAAGGGCCACCCCGCCGCCAAGGTCCGCGATGACGCGCTGAGCCGCGCCCGCTTCGAGTTCCGCTGGCGCGATCAGTTCAACCTCAGCCTCGATCCCGACACCGCCGAGCAGTATCACGACCAGACCCTGCCCGCCGAGGGCGCGAAGACCGCGCACTTCTGCTCGATGTGCGGCCCCAAGTTCTGCTCGATGAAGATCACCCAGGAAGTGCGGGACTTCGCGGCCAAGCAGAACCAGGAGAGCACCGGCTTCATCGCCGCCGAAGAGGCAGAGGCCGGGATGGAGGAGATGAGCAAGGTCTACAAGGAAAGGGGCAACGAACTTTACCTGCCGGCCGACCCGGCGGAGTAGAGCCATTTTCGTCCGTCGTTTTCTCGGAAGGGCGTGGGCTCATTGGGAGCTTGAAGGAACGATGCGGGAAGGGCACGGGCAACCATCCGTGCCCTTTCGCGTTCAGCACCCGACGCCCCGCACAGCAACCGAGGCCACATGCCGCGCAACTCTTCCGCCGATTGGCTACACCTTGCCCATGACAGCTATTGGCTCTGGGCCGAATCCCTGATGGTCATCGGCATGCGAACCACCGACATGCTGCTGCGCCGCCCCGGCCACGAGCGCGAAGCCATCCGCATGGTCACCGAAAAACTGCGCGCCAATGCCGAGCTCGCCGCACAGCTCGCGACAGCGAGCGCGCTGGCGTCCGAACAGGTCGCGCACCGCGCGGTGAAGCATTACCGCAAGCGGGTAACGGCCAACCGGCGGAGATTGGCGCGGCGGAAGTAAAGTACGGCCATTGCGGAGGCAGTCGTCGCTGAAACCTTTTTGATGCTAAACGGCTTCACTCTGACGGCGAGCGATGCCGAAGCGGTCGTGGCCTTCGTCGCCTTGGCCGCAGGCGAACTGTCGGATGGGGAACTGGCGACTGTTTCCGCCGGCACGTGGAGAACGCCTGAAAAAGGAGACTGCCCATGTTCATCGCCGCCTACTGGTGGAAGGTCCATCCCGGCAAGGAGGAGCAGTTTCGCGCCGCGTGGCGGCATGGGACGGAGCTGATCCGGGCCAAGTACGGATCGCTCGGTTCGCGGCTGCACTGGGACGATGAGGAGGGGCGCTTCATCGGCATTGCCGAATGGCCGGACCGCAAGACGTGGAAGCGGGCCTTCGACGCGAAGATGACTTACGACGATCCCCGGGTACGCGCGGCTTTCGTCGATGCCATCAGCGACGGGGCGGACGAGCCGATGCTGCTGATGGAAGTCACGGATGACCTCCTCGGCCGTGCTCCGGCGGATTCCGAGCCTTCGACAAGGCCGGCGTGATCGGCAGATTTCGTGCATTGGGTGTCAATCCAGGAGCGGAGAACCGGAGCATGACGAAAGCAGGCGCCATCCGCGTCGGTATCGGCGGCTGGAATTACGAGCCGTGGCGCGGGACCTTTTATCCCGAGACGCTGCCCAAGTCGCGGGAACTGGAATATGCCGTGTCCCGTCTGACGGCGATCGAAGTGAACAGCACGTTCTACTCGCGCCAAAGCCCTGCCACATTCGCGAAATGGCGAAAGGCGGCGCCCGACGGCTTCGTCTATGCGCTCAAGGCCGGGCGCGCATGCACCCAGCGCAAGGACCTGTCGCAGTCGGGTGAAAGCATCGCCAGGTTCCTCGAACAGGGTATCGTCGAACTGGGCGACCGGCTCGGCCCGATCCTTTGGCAACTGCCCGCGACCAAAAAGTTCGACGCAGAGCAGATCGCCGCCTTCCTGGCTCTGCTGACGCCCACGCAGGACGGCGTGCCGCTGCGCCACGCGCTCGAGCCGCGGCACGAGAGCTTCGACGATCCCGCCTTCTTCGAACTGGCGCGCAAGGTCGGTGCCGCCGTCGTCTTTGCCGACAGCCCCAAGTATCCGTGCCTCGCCGAGCAGACAGGATCGTTCACTTACGCCCGCTTGCAGGACACGCGTGAGGACGTGGCGACGGGCTACGACGAAACGAAGCTGGATACCTGGGCGGAGACGGCGCGCGGCTGGGCAGCCGGCGGGCGCGAGGTCTTCGTGTTCTTCATCGCCGGCGCGAAGGTCAGGAACCCCGCGGCCGCGGAGGCCCTGATCGCACGGCTGGGTTGACGGTGCTTGCCGCCGCCGCGCAGCAGCGGTTAGAGAGCGGCATGAGCCAGCCTTCGAGTTCCGCCGCCGAACTTGCCATCCGCACGCGCCGCGCCGCGTTCAACCGCGCCATGGCGGAGGGCGACGCGGCTGCGATCTCGCCCATCCTTGGGCGGGACGTGATCATGGTGACCGGCAGCGACAGCGCGGTCGTGTCGGGCCGTGGCGCCCAGCTCAAGGCGTGGCGCCGCGAATTCGCCAGTCCGGTGCGTGTGGTCTACATCCGCACGCCTTCGAAAGTGGTCGTGTCTCCTGTAGAGCCGGTGGCGCTGGAGACCGGTCAATGGCATGGCTTCGAGGAGCGTTCAGGCAAGGCGCTCGCCAGCGGCGACTACAGTGCAAAGTGGCGTGAGGTGCTGGGGGAATGGGTGATTGTCGCCGAGATCTATGCCACCATGGGGTGAGGCGCCGGCGGGCTTAAATTTCCATCCGAGCGGCCGTTTCCAGCAGGGGAGCCAGGGGACACAGGTGGAGCGATGCTGAGCAAGATCAACCCTTCCGTTGCGGTCGCGCAGTGCTGGTACCTGCGCCGTCACGTGCCCGGCGGCCGGCGCCGGCGCGAGGAGGATGGGGCGGTGCATTGCACCTGCCGTTACTGCCGGCGGCCGATCCGCTCGCGCGACGGAGGGAAGTGGGACCTTGCCGAGGCTTTTGACCTCGATGCCCTCGCCGAAGCGGGACGGACCAGCCATTTCGCCGTGGTGGATGTCCTTGATGGCATGGTGATCGCCCGATATCCTTTCTCCGGCGATCTGGCCGCAGAGGTCATCGCTGCCCGTCTGGCGGAAATCCGAGAGATGCATCGTGTCGAAGGGGCGGGCGGCGCTCTCGAAGTCCGCTTCGTCCAGAGCCGTGCCGGATCACTCAGAGTGCACTGAAAAAGGGCGCCAATCCGCAGGACGGCGCCCTCTCGAAGATTTGCTGACCTCGGAGGTCGATCTTTACCTGGAGTTCTCGAGCGCGTTCTGTGCGTTCTTCAGGCTGAAGTTGACTTTGTGGAAGTTGTAAGTGCCGGTGACGCGGTCGCCGGAGACGATGAGGCGGAAAGGAACGCCGCCATTGGCCTTGCCCCTGATCACGGTGGACTCGCCCTTCTGCTCGGTCGTGTAGACATAGTCGACTCCCTCATGCGAGAAGTTGCGGGCATCTTCGGCGTGAGCGGCGATCGGCAGTGCGACAAGAGCGGCAGCGGCAGTGAAAACAGTCTTGAACATGGCAAAATCCTTTACCTGGAGGAGATTGCCTCGGGCACCTCTTATCCTTGTTGCGATGCAGCATTTACGAAACTGCCGCGCGGTGGCAATTTCGATTGCCGCAGTCACAGTTGAAAAAAATGCATGCTGGGGGCAGCAGCTTGAAAACGGCGGGTATTTTTTGGCCTGCATCAAACTCGAAGGTGCCATTCATGGGTTTACGGGGTAGCTTCACGCGGATGAAGCCCGAACTGTATCGCTCCGCCCGCCTGGCGTCCGTTTCCGCTGTGCTGCTCGCGGCCGGCGCGATTGGAGGCTGCCATCGGCCAGCACAGGACATGCCCGGAAACAGCGAGGATCATCGACCCTGGCATGGCATCACCGTCGACGAGGAGGTGCGCTTCACAGGCACCGAGCCCTTCTGGGGCGGAGAGATCTCGGGAACCGAACTCACTTACAAGACACCCGACCAGCCGAAAGGCGAAAGGATCGCTGTCTCGCGCTTCGCCGGACGCGGCGGTCTGTCCTTCAGCGGCAAGCTGGCTGCGGGGCCGATGACGCTCGCGGTGACGCCGGGCAAATGCAGCGACGGCATGTCGGACCGAGCCTACCCTTTCATGGCGACGCTGCAGATCGGCTCGGAGGTACGGCAGGGTTGCGCCTGGACAGACCGGCAACCTTATGCCGGGGGCGAGGCGCCTTAGCTGCTACTCAACGCTTCTTCACGAATTCGGCGCGCAGCACCAGGCCCTTGATGCCGGGGTATTTGCAGTCGATCTCCTGAGGATCGCCGGTAAGCCGGACCGACTTGATCAGCGTGCCCTGCTTGAGAGTCTGGCCGGCGCCCTTCACTTCAAGATCCTTGATGAGCGTGACCTGATCGCCATCGGCAAGAAGATTGCCCACCGCGTCGCGGACCTCGACCGCGCTTTCCGCCGCACGCTTCGCGGCCAGATCGGATGCGGGCATCCACTCGCCGCTCTCGTCGTCGTAGACATAATCATCATCGCCGGGCATCTCGATGTCCTCGCTTGCGTTTTTCCGCGCCCTGGCAGACGCGAAGCGGGTGAGCCAGGGTTCTCCTCCGACTTATCCGGCATAAAGTTCGAAATCGAGGTCCGAAGCGCTTTCGGTTTAAGCGAGCGGGTGTTATGCGTGCCCGGATAAGGCGGGCCGCATCGACGGCATCGTCGTGGATGAGGATGACGTCTTGAAGCGATGCCGGGCAGCCCTGCAGGCGAGCCTTGCCTTGTGCTTATTTGTGGCACCGGGCGGAGCTTATGCCGAGTCGGTCATCGACTCCGGTCCATTGGCCGGCTGCTACCTCATGCGCGGCACGCTGAATTCCCGAATGGACGATCCTGTTCTCCTGCAGCGCGAGCCGATGCGGCATCTCGCCGGCTTCAAGCAGGACGGATCATCTGTCGGGCGGAATTCCGCAACATCAGTTCAAGCGCGCGAGGGCGCTCGCGCGTACGGCAAATTTCAGCGCGAGCTGGCTTGATTTCATAACCCGCAGAGCCGTTCGGGTCGCGCCATTGGCTGGGGATGGGGAGGAAGCGCAAGGCGCGGCGGGGAATACCCGCCGCGCCTTGTTCTCACTGGGCCCTTCGAGGCGCTGGCCTGCCGATGTCGGGATTTTTTACGCGACTGATGTATGCCGGCCCCGGGTCATGCCATGTGCGAGGAAGCTGCCGATTCCCTGGCTTTAACGATTCTGCAATCGATCGAAACTAGTCCTGTGCCGCAGGGGGTGGGAATGGCGCGCCGTCGCCATTCTTGACGGAAGCCGCTGGCGTTTGGGGGGATAATTTCGTCGGGGGGCGGAATTTATCCGGGGTTCACTCGCAATCCACTTTCGCTGGCGGCTTCGAAGCCCGGGCAGGGTGATCCGCCGGGGGCGGCGTGAAAAGCTCACCCCACGTCTGAAGAAGAAAGTCGCTTCGCGGATTACGCGACCTTGGGCGCTCCGCGCGGTCATTTTTATCCGGCTCGCGAGGTGCGGCATTGAAGGGGCCGCCCCTCCCTGGGCCGGACGGCAGCCTTCATCCGCCAAGCGCGTGCTGTTCGGCCGTCACCGGCCAGCCTTCGGCCGGCTGGTCGTAGATGGCGCGTCCGATCCAGATCGCCGACAGCGCGAGGATCGCCAGCGCAAGACTTACCAGCAGCACGTAGCGCACGACATGTGGCGTACTGCCGCCGCGAACCTCATCGGTGTCGATATGAACTTCTTCGCCGATGCGTTGCATAGTCGCTCTCCCAGTGGCCCGGCGACTTTGGCGCCGCATTGTTTCGGGCCAGCGCCGCAGCATAGCAGGAAAGTTCCCTGGGCGCGAGCGTGGTTTGAAAGAGCGCCCCTAGAGCAGCTCCAGGGTCCTGCCATCGCGCCGGCCGGCGCAAAATGCGTCGAGAGCGCGGCCGTAGCACTCGTCGCTCGGTAAGTGCTCCGGTTATCCAGACGGCCGAAAGGGCGACGATGGCAAGCGCCAGGCTGACAAGCAGGACGTAGCGCACGACGCTGGGCGTACTGCCGGCGCGTGCCTCGTCCGTGTCGACGTGAATTTCCTCGCCCCGTGATTCCATGGTGCGTCTCCTCGAAGCGGCCTTCCGGCCCTTTCATCAGGAAACACAC
>DATEJH010000013.1:0-79562 GCA_035278205.1 Novosphingobium sp.
ACATCGAGGAGCAGCGACACTTGGTCCCGTGCCTTGGCGAAAGTGGAAGCATCTAAGCCTTCGGGCATGATGGCGACAATCCTTGCGCCACTTGCAGCGGCCCGGATCGCACTGCGCAGGTGGCGCATGGCAGTCTCGCCCTCCTTGCCGCGTTCCTGGCTGCGAGCGAATGGTGGGTTCATCAGGATGACCGATGGAACAGGGCCGCGATGCAGGTCGGCAATCAGTTCCCCGTCATGCGCGGTGATCGCGGCTGCGGGGAAGATGTGGCCGAGGCCGTCTCGTCTTGCCGGATCGATCTCGTTGAGGACCAACGAGGCGTTCTGAACTCTGGCCCAAAGAGCAAGGGCACCGTTGCCGGCGGAGGGTTCGAGTAGCGTGTCTTGCGCAGAGATAGCCGCGGCCTTCCCCATCAGCCAGGCCAGCATCGGTGGGGTCGAGAACTGCTGGAGCTCGACCTGTGCTTCGCTGCGAACATGCCGCGGCGGCAAGGCTGCTTCGAGCCAGTCGAAACGCGCGTTTGCTTCACGCACGCCACTCGCAAGGTCGATGCGTGAAGATTCGCGAAGCCAGAGCAGCGCGCCGATCTCGACGGCGTTGTTGTAGTCGTCGATGGTCCAGGCGCTTCCCCAGTCCATGACGCCGGTCTCTTGGGCAAACAAGCCGGAAATGTCGGCACGGGTAAGATGACGTCCCGAAGCAAGAAGCGCGGCAATCCTGGTGCCGATGGCATAGGCCAGGGGCTCTGACGGCAACTGCTCGCCGGCGGGAAACAGGTCTGATTGAAACATGGCAATTCTTCCTCCTGATGAGGGCATCGGGACACGCCCTCTGCCGGATCAGGAATTCGAGAAGCTCTCTCTCCTCTATGGCGCCGCTTTGCGGCGCAGCCATGCTGTCAGTTCATCGTTCCAGTCAGTGTCATGGGAGGATGGTTTGCGGACCTGGATCGTCCGCCCTTCGCGTCCGTAGGAAGCAAGGCTACGCGACGCGGCCAGCTCGCCGCCAGCATCATGATCGACGAAGAGATGAAGTTCGGTGACACTCTCGGGCACGCTCACGAGGCCGAACCGCTCATTGCCCAGGGTCGCCCAGACGGGGATGCCGGTAAGAGCATAGGCCGACATCGCGCTCTCGATACCCTCGGCAAGGCCAAGCTGGCCGGAAGCCGGAGCAAAAAGGCGGACAGCAGCCTCACCGAGCGCGCCAAGCGCGCGTTTCGGCTTTTCGAAAGTGGCCTTGGTTGAAGCCTCGCTCGACAAGAACGTGCGATGGATGGCGATTGGCCCCTCGTCGAGGCTGACCGCCGCAATCATGGCCGGCAAAAAGCGCGTGCGTCCCTTCGGACCAAGCGGCGTTCGTGGATGGAAGCGGAGCGCCGGAGATGCGGCGAGGATGCCGCGCCTTTCAAGATATACCTTTGCCGGACTGGCACGCAGTGGCTGTGCATCGCGCCAGATCCTCAGCGCTGCCGCCGAGGGTTTGCGCGTTCTGGTCGGTTCGGGTTCGTTGGTGATCGCAGAAGCTGAAAAAAGCGCCGGTGCCTCGAAACCTTCACGCGCCAAGGCAGCCAGCACGCTCTGCTGATCGCATCCCGCGAAACAGTGGAAGAGGATGGCCTGTCGGCCGAGCGACACACCGAGTGACGGCGTGCGGTCATCATGCGCAGGGCAACAGGCCATGCCCTTTGTGCCGGACCATTTGCCCCCTCGCGTTTCGCAAATGCGACGGGCCGTCTCAACAAGCGACCGGTTGGGATGAGTTTCGACAGACAGGGACATGCGAGCTCCTCAGCATGCAAAGTGGCCCCCTCAACAGCGCTCCTCTCCTCTCCCTAGGGCAGGCATTCGCGGCTTTCCTACAGGTGCGTGTTCTATTTATGTTCTTTGGCGATTCGAATCAATGGAGCACCAATCGAGATGACCTTCCCCAATCGTCTGATCGCGATAGCGGTCGCCTGTCTGGGGATGATCGCGTCCTCCGCACAGCAGGTCCGCGCCCAGGATTTCACCTTGTTCGAGCACGCGATCGTTCCACCGAAGACGGACCAGCAGTCGGCAAGGCAATATCTTCCTGCAATCTACCAGGCCGGGCCAGCAGACGTGTCCTACCGGGAAGGCCTGTATATGGCGGCGATAGCCGAGGCTGAGCGCCGGTACGGGCTTCCGACCAACCTGCTTCGTGCTCTTATCTGGGCTGAATCCCGCTTCAATCCGATGGCTGTGAGTCCAGCCGGTGCTGCCGGCCTTGCTCAGCTTATGCCGGCCACGGCGCGCGAACTGGGCGTCCGGAACCGCCATGACCCTCTTGCATCGATCGACGGTGGCGCCAGATACCTTCGCGATATGTTGGACCGGTTCGATGCGGTCCACCTGGCCTTGGCTGCTTACAATGCGGGCCCAGGTGCCGTCTCCCGATCACGCGGCATTCCCAACAATGGTGAAACGCCGCAATATGTCCGTTCTGTGTTGGGACGTTGGCAAGCAATTGGCACATACAATTGACGAATCTGGCTGATGTCTGGCTATTGTCTGCAATCATATGGCGGAATGAAGACGGAAAACGCTAGTGAATGAGACGCCCGGTGAACCGTTCCACTTTCGCAAGGCGTTGAAGGCACAGAAGCGCCGGAAGCTGAGAAAGGAGATCGCGTTGGGTTTGGGAGCATTCGCGATCGTATTTGCTGGAGGGATGCTGGCACTCAACTGGCCAGTCCATGATGCCAACCTTGCTAACGACGACCAGCAGCCTCAGGCATTATTCCAGCAAGCGAGCTCCCCACAATTCGACATCTGCGGATCCATCCGGCGCACATGCGTCGTGGATGGAGATACTTTCTGGCTTGATGGCGTAAAGATTCGCATTGCCGACATCGACACTCCTGAGATCAGCGAGCCTCGTTGCGACTATGAATACGAACTCGGCATGCGAGCGACGCGTCGCCTTGTCGAATTGCTCAATTCCGGGCCGTTTGAACTCAGAACCATCGGGAGCAGAGATGAGGACCAGTACGGTCGCAAGTTGCGGGTTGTAACACGCGACGGCAGTTCGCTTGGAGATCAGCTAGTCAGCGAAGGGCTGGCACGGACCTGGACCGGGAGACGTGAGCCATGGTGCTAAACCGCGATCAGGAGTTGTGGGCCGTCGCGCTGTGGGTCGAAAAGAACCATGGCGAAGAGGGGACCGCGTATATCGCGCAGCAAATCCAGCGGCTATACAACGAAGGGGACGAGGCAGGCGTAGCAATGTGGAAAACAATTGCTGAGCGCTTCGATCAGCTTGGTTGCCAAAGCTCCACGAACTGAGGCTCGGCACGATGCGGAAATGGCTTCGAAACTGGGGCGTCAGAATTGAGTTCGCCATGCTGGCGTCAGTGTCTCTGATGGGGCTGATCTTGAGCCTTCAATCCTGCACTGGCTGAGACGAAATTCGATCTCCCGATCAACCCTTCGCAAACTTGCCCTTGATGACCTTTCCTCCTGTCCGGAGCTCATCGAGATAGTCGCTCCACCATTGAGCCATGCGCAAACGCTCGTCCCAATGTTTGCCGCGATGGTAGATGCCACGCACGACGTTGCTGTCGCCATGCGCCAGGGCACGCTCGATTGCATCCGGATTCCAAAGTCCAGACTCGTTCAGGAATGTTGATGCCGTCGCGCGGAGTCCATGTGCGGTGACTTCATCCTTCGAATATCCCATGCGACGGAATGCCGCATTGAGCGTGTTCTCACTCATGGGACGCTTGGAGCTGCGCGCAGACGGGAACACATATCCTTCATGGCCGAGCATCTCGGCCAGGTCTGTGAGATAGCCGACAACCTGCTTGGAAAGCGGGACGGCATGCGCTCGGCGCGCTTTCATTTTGCCGGCAGGTATCTTCCACACGCCATCGACAAGGTCGATCTCGTGCCATTCGGCGTGCCGGAGTTCGCCGGGGCGCACGAACACATGCGGCGCGACCTGCAAAGCGAACTTCGTGACCATGTATCCGGTATAGTCGTCAATGGCGCGCAGCAGCCCACCCAACTCGGTGGGCTCCAAGATTGCTGCGTAATGCGTGGCTCTCGGGGTTACGAGGGCGCCCTTCAGCATGCTGGTCGGATCGGATTTGCAACGGGTCGTTGCGACACCGTAGCGAAACACGCGACCTGCGAACGACCGGCACTTCTTCGCAGTCTCGTGTTTGCCAGTGGCTTCCAGCCGCTTGAGGGGAGCCAAGACTTCGAACGGCTCGATTTCGTTGATGGGTCGGTTCCCGATGGCAGGTACAAGCTGGTCGAGAAAATAGTTGGCCTTGACGATCGTGCCCTCGGCGCGGCCATTCTGGACCATCATCTGTTCAATATACTCACGTGCGACTGCCTCGAACGTCTGCGCAGAAAGAAACTCCTCGCGGATCTTCCGCTTCCGCTTCTCAAAGGCTGGGTCGCTCCCAGAAGCAACAGCCTGGCGCGCCTCGTAGGTCGCGTCCCGCGCTTGCTTGAGGCTGACCTCGGGATAACTCCCGATTGCGAGCTTCTTCTCGATCTTGCCGATCCGGTACCGGAAGCGCCACAGCTTGCCGCCAGCAGGCGTGACCTCGATATAGAGGCCGCGCTGGTCAGCGACCTTGTAAGGCTTGTCTTTCGTCTTGAGGGCGCGAAGCCGAGTCTCGGTCAGAGGCATGTGCGGGCCTTTTCCCAATGTGGTTTTCGCAAAGGCCCGCAAAAGGCCCGCAAAAATGTCTGGAACCCCCGAGAACAGACGGGACGATCCGGAACGATCCAAGGGCCAATTCCCTAGGATTTCTGCGGGTTTTATAGATTATCTGAGAGAACAAGAGAAGAACAAATGGTGCCCAGAAGAGGACTCGAACCTCCACGCCCTTTCGAGCGCCGCCACCTGAAGACGGTGCGTCTACCAATTCCGCCATCTGGGCACGGGCGGGGTGCCGAACTGCTGTCCCCGCAAGGTAGGTGGGCGCCACTAAGGTGTGGCCGGGGGCTTGTCAACGCCCTTGGTTGGCGGAAACGTGAAATGCGTGGCGTGCGCGGGCGTGCGGCATTGGCGAGGTGCGGCCGATTGGCCGGTTGCTCCGGCGGTGGGCTTGTGCCAAGGGCGCAGCATCATGCGGAGCGGCGTGGAAGGCGGTTGCTTCGCGCGGCACTCGAAGGACTGACACCTGATCATGAGCCAACGTCCCAGCGATTCTCTCGCCGACAAAGTGGTAACCGTCCTTGGCGGCAGCGGCTTCGTCGGCCGTCACCTCGCGCAGGAGTTGCTGGCGCGCGGGGCGCGGCTGCGCATCGTCAGCCGCGACCCGCAGAGGGCTTACGCGATCAGGCCACTGGGCAATCTCGGCCAAGTGCAGTTCGCCCGCGGCGACGTGACAAAACGCGCTTCGCTCGCGGAGGTACTGGCCGGCTCGGATGCCGTGGTGAACCTCGTCGGCGCCTTCAGGGGCGATCTCGACGCACTCCAGGGCGAGGGCGCGGGCCACATCGCCGCTGCCGCGCGCGCGGCCGGGGCGGAGGCATTCGTCCATATCTCGGCAATCGGCGGAAACGCCGATTCGGATGTCGATTACGCCCGTACGAAAGCCGAAGGCGAAGCGGCCGTGCGCGCCGCCTTCCCCTCCGCGACGATCCTGCGGCCGGCATTGCTGTTCGGCCCCGACGACAATTTCGTGATGATGTTGGGCGGCCTTATCGCGCGCTGGCCCGTGCTTCCGGTCTTCGCCCCCGAGGCGAAGCTGCAGCCGCTCTTCGTGGACGATGCCGCCGAGGCGATCGCCAATGCCCTTTCCGATCCGCTGGCCCACGGCGGCAGGATTTACGAGATCGCCGGTCCCGAAGTCGTGACCATGCTCGAACTCAATCACCGCATTGCCGCCGCAGAGTGCCGGGCGCGCAACTTCATTGCCTTGCCGGATTCCGTAGGGGGCGTGATCGCAACGGCGACCGGCTGGCTGCCGGGCGCGCCGATCACCGGCGATCAGTACAAGCTGCTCCGGGCCGGAAGCGAAGCCGGCGGCCAAGTACCTGGCCTCTCGGAGCTGGGCGTCAATCCACGGCCGCTCGGGCTGTTCCTCGATCGCTGGATGGTGCAGTTCCGCAAACACGGGCGCTTCGGCACGAAACAAGCGGTGTAGCCTGCCGGATTTAAAAACTACGGCTGTTTCCAACTGACCTGAAAGTCTTTTACCCGTCGACTTCCGCGTAGTGGCTGGGCGGCTGGATCACTTCCATGCGCTCGCTCAGCAGCGGCCGGAAGCTCGGGCGTGACTTCATGACCAGGTACCAGCCGCGCGCCTGCTCGTGGCTCGACCAGTCGATGCCGCCGAGGTAGTCAGCCACGGATATCTGCGCTGCCGCGGTCAGGTCCGCCAACGACATTGTCGACCCGGCGAGCCAGGGACGGTGATCGATGAGGTAGTCGACGTAATCGAGATAATCGTGCGCCAGCTTCATTGCCTCGCGCAGGGACCTCGCGTCCGGCGACTGGCGCAGGACAAGCCGCTTCTTCATCCGCTCATGCAGCAGCGGTCCGGAGACGTCGCCGAAGAAATTCTCGTCGAACATGGAAATAAGGCGGCGGATTTCCGCGCGCTGCTGAGCCGTACCGCTAATCAGCGGGTTGCGGTCGACCGTTTCCTCGAAATACTCGCAAATCGCCCGGCTGTCGGCGAGGACCACATTCCGCTCGGTCTCCTTGACCACGGGGGTGCGGCCAGCGGGATTCATCGCGAACAGGCGATCCTCGTTCTCCCACGGGCGGGCTGATTGAAGCTCGTAGGCGATCCCCTTCTCCGCCAGCAGCAGCCGGACTTTTCGGCTGAAAGGACAGAGCGGGAATTGGAAGATGTGCCACATGATCTCCCTCGAATGCCAAAGCTCCCCGGCAGCGTCCACCCGGCGGCGAATCGTCGACAACCGGAAACGCGTGGATAACTAGGCCTTGCCCTGACGAAGCTGAAACATCCCGCGCCGGCTCGACACGAACGGATCCGTGTTGTTGTCCCTCTGAACGGCGCACAACCCAAGCGGTCCGGGCCGCTGTCAGCGCAAGGGCGGAGGGATAGCGGCCTCCCTCCATTGCCCCGGGGCCAGGCCGTCTAGCGTCCAGTCGCCCACGCTCCAGCGCACTAGCCGGAGCGTCGGGTGGCCCACGGCGGCGGTCATGCGGCGGACCTGCCGGTTGCGGCCTTCACGGATGGTAAGACGGATCCAGCAGTCCGGCACGGTCTTGCGGAAGCGGACCGGTGGATCTCGCGGCCAGAGCGCGGGATCGGCGATGCGCTCCGCCCCTGCCGGCCGGGTCATGCCGTCGTTCAACTCCACCCCCTGGCGCAGACGCTCGAGGCTCGGCTCGTCCGGTTCGCCCTCGACCTGAGCAAGATAGGTCTTGGCGAGGCGGAACCTGGGATCGGCGATCCGCGCCTGCAGCCTGCCGTCATCGGTGAGCAGGAGCAGCCCCTCGCTGTCACGATCGAGCCGCCCCGCCGGATAGATACCCGGCACGTGGATGAAGTCGGACAATGTGGCGCGGGGGCTGGGCGAACGCGCGTCGGTGAATTGCGAGAGCACGTCGTAGGGCTTGTTGAAAAGGATCAGCCGCGCCATCGCTTCACGCCTGCGCCTTGACGGGGCGGTCCCCGGCTCTGGCCATGGCAAGTGCGCCCGCCAGCAGCATCATGCCTACGATATCCTGCGCGCTCAGGACTTCGCCGAAGATGAGCCAGCCGCTGGCCGCCGCGATCGCCGGCTGCGTCAACAGCGCCAGCCCGATTACGAGCGGCGGAAAGTGGCGCAGCGAATAGACGAGGAATCCCTGACCGACAAGCTGGCTGCTGAATGCAAGCGCCACCAGCGGAGTCCAGTCGTGCGGCAGGAGCACTTCTGCGCGCAGCCAGGCCATGATCAGGATCAGCGGCACGCTCGCGCACATCGAGCCGACCAGAAGCGAATACTGGCCGAGGCGCTCGCGCACGGAGCCGATCATCAGGATGTAGACCGCGTAGAAGAACCCCGCGAGCAGACAGAACATGTCGCCAACCAGGTTGGCGTTGCTGATCTCCAGCGAGCCGCCCATCAGCAGCGCGGCTCCCAGGAGGGCCGCCGCGATCGCCGCCAGTTCAAGCAGGCGCGGCAGGCGCCGCGCGGCGATAAGGCCCCACGCCATCAGGATTACGCTGCCGCCGTTGCCGAACAGCGAGGAATTGGCGAGCTTGGTCTTTTCGATGCCGATGTGCCAGGCGGCCAGATCGAACGCGAAGGCCACGCCTGCACCAAGCACCATCAGCAGCGTCATGCCGCCGACGCGGCTATGGCGTGGTGCTTCCCTCAGCGAGAGGAGGAAAACGAAGGGCATCGCGATCGTCAGCCGCCAGAAGCCGGCGGCGACCGGTCCAGTGTCCGCCAGGCGCACGAGCATGGGGCCCAGCGCCAACGAAGCATTGGCGAGAAGCAACGCGGCGAGGTGCCGGGCCGTCCAGTCGTATCGCCGGGAACAGGCGCTGTCAGTGCTAACCATCGGCGATGCCCTAGCCGCGCCTGTGGCAGCGCGTACAGCCCCATTCCAAGCCTGTCAGAACAATAGCCGCCCCAGGGCAGGTTTTTCGCGGGCAGGTCTACACGGGCCGCTCCTCGCTACGCGTCTTCCACAAGGACCAGCCGACGCCGCCGGCGATCAGCGCGAGAGTCACGCCCAGGCTCAGCAGCGGCGGGAACTTGGCGCCGCCGAGCGCAAAGTCGGAAACGAAGATCTTCGCGCCGATGAACACCAGCACGGCGCCCAGCGCATACTTGAGATAATGAAACCGGTGCACCATCGCCGCCAGTGCGAAATAGAGCGCGCGCAGGCCCAGGATCGCCATGATGTTCGATGTATAGACGATGAAAGTGTCGGTAGTGATGGCAAAGATCGCCGGCACCGAGTCCACCGCGAAGACGAGGTCGGCGAGGTTGATGACTACGAGGGCCAGGAACAGCGGCGTGGCGGCCCACACCACTGTTCCCCCGGCATCGGGCACCCTGACGAAGAAGTGCTCACCATGGTGCTCCTTCGTCACCCTCATGTGGCGGGATATCCAGCGGATCACCGGATTACGGCCGATGTCCGGGTCGTGGCCGCCGGTGAAGAACATCTTCACGCCGGTGATGACGAGGAAAGCAGCGAAGAGATACATCACCCAGTAGGCGGAGGCGACGACCGCGGCCCCGCCGGCGATCATCGCGCCGCGCAGCACGATCACCGCCAGGATGCCCCAGAGGAGCGCGCGGTACTGGTATTTCGGCGCGATCGCGAAGAAGCCGAAGATCAGTGAGATGACGAAGACATTGTCGATCGAGAGCGCCTTCTCGATGAAGTACCCGGTGTAATATTCCATCGCGGAAGCCGGGCCTTTCGCGGCCCAGACCCAGGCGCCGAAGGCCAGGGCGACGGCGATGTAGAAGAGCGAAAGCTTGACGGATTCGGCAATTCCGAGGGCCTTGTCCTCTTTATGCAGAACGCCGAGGTCGAAAGCGGTGAGCAGGAGGATGATGGCGAGAAAAGCCAGCCAGAACCAGGCCGGGGTCCCCAGCCAGCTTGCAAACAGGAAGTCCATGGGATTGCACCTGAATATCAGGAAATGGCGCGCCGGCGCGTTGAATTGGGGGGCTACGCGCCGGCGCTGGGATTACAGGCCCTCTAGACCGACAAAGGGGGGCGATTGTCGGACCAGCCTGTTCCTTATCCTCTTCTTCCCATTTTTCAGCCGCGCAATCTCGTGCGGATCGGCGAAACGCCTGCCCTGTGCGATACGCAGCAGGGAATCGAGCCTTTGGTAGCGTTCAAGCAGGCGGAAAATGCGTTCGGACATGTCAAATCCCTATCGAACAAACGTGAGGTTCGATCGGATGAACGATGCGATTTCCGAATAGCCTGAGCGTCGGGAAAGCTGGAGAGCCAACCGGATCCTGCATCGGTTTCACCCGATGCGGTCCGACATCACGAGGCGCCTGCATGTCCCGAGGACAAACCTGCGCCGCGCCAGAGGGGCCCGGCCCGCAAGGAAAACAATAGGAACGAATCCCTGCTGTTTCAACCCGGCGCCACGATTTCGCCGTGACGCGGATTTGCGGGATCTTAACCGCAGCCGTCTAACGGGACGCCATGCGCAAGCTCACCAGACCTCTCGCCGCAATGGCCGCGCTCGGCGCGATGGCCGCTCCCGCATCCCTCTCCCTGGGCCAAACCGCGCCCTATACCGTGATCGAGACCGGCCGCAGCTATGCCAGGCTGCAGGACGCGGTCGACGCGATCGGGGAAGGACGAGGCACGATCAGCTTCGCACCGATGCGCTATGCCGATTGCGCGGTGCAGACCCGGGGCGAGGTGACTTACAAGGCGCAGGTGCCCGGGCAGGCGATCATCGACGGGGTCGCCTGCGAGGACAAGGCGGCGCTGGTCCTGCGCGGACGCGGCGCCCGGGTTGAGGGCATGGTCTTCGCAAACATCCGCGTGCCGGACAAGAACGGCGCGGGCATCAGGCTCGAAGGCGGCGACCTGGCCGTTTCGCAAAGCTGGTTCCGCGACAGCGAGCAAGGCCTGCTCACGGCCGACAACCCCGCCGGCGCCATCACTGTCGACAAATCCACTTTCACCCGGCTCGGCACCTGCGAGGGCGGCGGGGGCTGTGCACATTCCATTTATATCGGCAATTACGGATCGCTGACCGTCAGGCGCAGCCGCTTCGAAGCCGGAGCCGGCGGGCACTACCTCAAGAGCCGGGCCGCGCACGTGACGGTGCTGGGCTGCAGCTTCGACGATGCTAAAGGGCGCGGCACCAACTACATGATCGACCTGCCCGAAGGCGCGACGGGACGGATCGCGGACAATTGGTTCGTGCAGGGCCGCGACAAGGAGAACTACTCCGCCTTCATCGCCGTCGCGGCCGAACACCGCAGCCATACCTCACAGGGCCTTGAGATCGATGGCAACGACGCGCGCTTTGCACCAGGCGTAGACCGCCGCAGCGCCTTCGTCGCGGATTGGTCTGGCGACACGCTGAAGCTCGGGGGGAACACGCTGGGGCCGGGCCTGCTTCGTTACGAGAGGCGGTGACGGCGAGAGGCCGGGGTTAAAGGCTCACCTCCAGCCCCTTCCGCCCGGGAGCGGAGTCCCAGCACCACATCGAACCGCGCGAGAGAACGCCCTTCCCGGTGAGCCGTCAGGCGAAGCTGGTCGCGGGACTGGCTCTTTACGCCGCCCGCCCCTCATCATTGCGAGCCGATCCCCTAGAGAATATGCCCCGTCCGGTCGCGCTTGGTATTGAGGTATCGCTCGTTATGCGGATTGGGCGGCAGCTGGTGCGGCACCCGCTCGGCCACGGTCACGCCAACGTCTTCCAGCGCGGCGACCTTGGCCGGGTTGTTGGTCATCAGCCGGATCGCGTGCACGCCCAGCAGTTCGAGCATGCGCGCCGCCACCGGAAAATCGCGCGCCTCGGTCGGCAGGCCGAGCCGATTGTTGGCGTCCACCGTGTCGAAGCCCTGGTCCTGCAGGCGATAGGCGCGCAGCTTGTTGATGAGGCCGATGCCGCGGCCTTCCTGCCGCATGTAGAGCAGCACGCCCCAGCCGCCCGCCTTCGCCTCGTCCGCCATGGCATGAAGCGCGGCGTGAAGCTGCGGCCCGCAATCACACTTGAGGCTGCCGAGGATATCGCCGGTCAGGCACTCTGAATGCAGGCGCACCAGCGGCGCGCGATTACCGTCCTGGGTTCCGATCACCAGGGCCACATGCTCTCGCAGGTCGTCGACCGAGCGGAAGGCGACGATTTCCGCATTTTCGCAAGCCTCGACCGGTAGCCGCGCGCGCGAGGCGATGGTCAGGCGGCCGGTGTCCTTCCAGTCCTTCAGATCTTCCGGCGAAACGTCCTGTACTTCGCCGTCCATCTCAGGCGCGACAAGGAATGCCGGCAGGATACCGGCAAGCCGCGCCAATTCCATGGCGGCGCCCGCAGCCTCAGGATCGTCGAGATGCTCCGCCGCGAACGGGCCCTTCATCGGATAGCGCAAATCCAGCGCCGGGTCGGCAACCGCGCGCGCAGTCTCCATGTCGAAGGGCTCGGCGGCGCGGATCAGCACCGGCGCCTCAGGGATGGCAGCCTCGCGCTGGTTGGCGAGCTTGAGCGTGACCGCGCGGGCGGCCGAGATCAGCATGCGCGGAGCCGCGACGCCGGGCGCGAACCCCGTCTCCGCCGGCAGCAGCACCTGCCCCTGCGCCACCCGGATCGGCCAGCCGTGCCGCAAGGCATCGAGCGCCAGGGCGACCCGGCGCGGCCCTTTCGAGGCGCGCGCCCTGCTCAGAGCTCGAACTCGGTAATCAGCGGCACGTGGTCGCTCGGCTGCTCCCACCTGCGGGTTTCCTCTACGAAACGGTGCGCCCTCGCCTGCGCGGCAAGTTCGGGCGAGGCCCACATGTGATCGAGCCGGCGCCCCTGGTCCTTCTGCCGCCAGTAGCTGCGGTAGGACCACCAGGAGTAGTTCCGCTCCGGCGCAGGAATGAACTCGCGGCCAAGATCGACCCAGCCATGCGCGTCCTTGAAACGAGTGAGCGTCTCTACCTCGACCGGCGTGTGGCTGACGACCTTGAGCAGCGCCCTGTGATCGTAGACGTCGCACTCCAGCGGAGCGATGTTGAAATCGCCTACGATCAGGGTCGGGCGGTCGATCCGGTCGGCCCACGCCGTCATCCGGCCGATGAAGTCCAGCTTCTGCCTGAACTTGGGATTGGCCTCGCGATCGGCGATGTCGCCGCCGGCGGGAATGTAGACGTTCTCCAGTACCAGGCCCTGCGCCGTTCCCAGCAGCTCCACGCCGACATGGCGGGCCTCACCGTTGTCCTGCCAGTCATGCCGGCTGAATTCGCGAAAAGGCAGGCGGCTGACGGTGGCGACGCCGTGGTAGCCCTTCTGCCCGTGGATTGCCCGATGCGTGTAGCCCAGCCGCTCGAACATCTCGTGCGGGAACAGGCTTTCGGCGACCTTGATTTCCTGAAGGCAAAGCACGTCCGGCGCCTGCTCGGTCAGGAACCGCCCGACCTGGTCGAGCCGCAGGCGGACCGAATTGATGTTCCATGTAGCGATCTTGAGCATGTGAGGGGCTTTAGGTGTCCGGCGGCGGAATTGCCAGAGGTACGGCGCCGTCGAAGCGAGCGAGGAAATCTGATTCGGGACCCGCTCACCCTGAGCTTGCCGAAGAGTGTTGAACCACACCGCGCGAGCGTCCTTCGACAAGCTCAGGACGAGCGAAGGCGCTGTGGAATCCCGCCGCTGATAATGGAAAACCCTCGACCCGGGGGCAGGGGGTCGAGGGTTCCATTAAGCGTTCGTCACGCTAATGCCAGGGCGCTCTTACGGAGGCGCGGGCAACAGGGGGGAAACCCGCCTCGAGCCGCTCTGACACTTGCAATGTAGGACCGATTGGCTTGCTGCCAAGTGAACGGATCGAAGGAAAGTGTCGCAGATTGTCGCACGCGCCGCACACGGAGCGACAGGGTGTTGCTGCCTATCGACGAGTTTTGCGGCGCGGGTCGTTCCAGCGGAAATCGTTGTCGGTGACTGCAACGCCGTAGCGTTGGTTCCGCAGCTCGACGGTCGTGCGCTGGTTCTGCGAATCGAGCGCCACCCAGTAGCTCAGCTCGAGCCCGCCCGGCGCCGACGCATCGCGGGTGAAGATGAGAGTGATGATGCCGTA
This sequence comes from Novosphingobium sp., assembly GCA_035278205.1. Taxonomy (GTDB): domain Bacteria; phylum Pseudomonadota; class Alphaproteobacteria; order Sphingomonadales; family Sphingomonadaceae; genus Novosphingobium. Next base: position 13,719 of record DATEJH010000013.1, read on the forward strand.
TTCGGGATGCTTGCGATCGCGTACCTCGACGCTGATCACGTCGGGGTTGCCGGTCGGCTTGACAGTGCCATAGCGCGAGACGTCGCGCTTGGGATCGAGCAGCGCGCCCAGCGGGCTGTTGCTGATGGGCCAGCGCTGGACCTGGGCGACATCGTAGTCGATCATGGTGAGCGCCTTGCCGTCGCTCACGATCAGCATGTTGACGCTCTTCTCGTACTGGAAGCGGATCTTGCCGGGACGCTTGAGCGTCAGCACGCCGGTGACCGACCGCCCGCTGCGGTCGGTCTGAACGAAATCGGCCCGCATCGTCGAGATGCCGCGCAAAGCCTCGACCGCCTGATCGAGTTGCGCCTTGTCGGCTTGCGTCGCGGTCGCGGCAGAAACGGCCGGGCCGATGGCTGGAATGGCAAGCGCGGCCAAAACGGCCGCGCCAGCGCAGTTGCGAAGAGTCTTGCGGATGCGATTCATGGCCATGGCTTTAGGTACACGGCCTTGAATGCCCCGTGAACCTTACTTGATCTTGGCTTCCTTGAACTCGACGTGCTTGCGCGCGACCGGGTCGTACTTGCGGAAGCTCATCTTCTCGGTCGTGTTGCGCGGATTCTTCTTGGTGACGTAGAAGAAGCCGGTGTCGGCAGTGGAAACCAGCCGGATCTTGACGGTTGCGGGCTTCGCCATGGCGCGTTCCTGTAACTCTCGTAGCAGCCGCCCTGGCGGCCGGCATGTTCGTTGAAAACAATCGAGGGCGGCGAACGGCCGCCGCCCTTCAAGGCTGCGGCCCATGCGTCAGCGGCAGCGCAAAGTCAAGCGCGTCAGTCGATCGGGAAAGGCTCGATCGGCTTCACAACGCCGAATTTTTCCTGCAGCGGCTTGTGGTCCAGCGGCTTCATCTCCAGCGGAGCAGGCTCCACGCGCGTGTCGGGCAGCCGGTCGAGCAGGTTGCGAATCAGGGTCAGGCGGCCGCGGTGCTGATCGTTGAAATCGACGAGAGTCCAGGGCGCGCGGTCGGTGTGAGTCGCCTCGAGCATGGCTTCGCGCGCCTCTGTGTAGTCCTGGTACTTCTCACGCGCGACGAGATCGATCGGGGAAAGCTTCCAGCGCTTGAGCGGATCGTCGAGACGTTCGAACAGCCGCTCCTCCTGCTTTTCCTGGTCGCATGTCAGCCAATACTTGAACAGCAGGATGCCGTCATCGACGAGCATCTTCTCGAAAATCGGCGCGTGGCGCAGGAAGGCGCGGACCTGCGGCTCGGTCGCAAAGCCCATGACTTTCTCGACGCCGGCGCGGTTGTACCAGCTACGGTCGAACAGAACGATCTCGCCCTTTGTCGGCAGGTGGGGCACGTAGCGCTGGAAGTACCACTGGCCCTGCTCGCGCTCGCTCGGCGTGCCGAGCGCGACTACGCGGACCTGGCGGGTATTGAGCTTTTCGGCAATGGCGTGGATAGCCCCGCCCTTCCCAGCCGTGTCGCGCCCTTCGAACAGGACCAGGATCCGCGCGCCGGTGACGCAGGCCCAGCGGGCCATTGCCACCAGTTCCTCCTGCATGGGCTCGAGCAGCTTCTGGTAAGCCTTGTGTTTCAGCTTGCCGTCGTGCCCGCCGCCCACGGCCCGGTCACTGCGCCAGCAGGACCAGGGCTATCGCCCCGGCCGCAATGCGGTACCACGCGAAAGGCGAGAAGCCCGAGCGGCTGACAAAGGCCATGAAGGCCTTTATCACCACCAGCGCCACCACAAAGGAGACGGCAAAGCCCACGCCGATCTCGCCCCAGCCTACCGGCCCGGCGCCGGCCGCGAGGTCATGCCGCGCGCCCCAGAGCTCGAGCGTAGTGGCGCCCATCATAGTCGGTACCGCCAGGAAGAAGCTGAACTCGGCCGCGGCCCGGCGCTCGATCCCCATCGCCAGCGCGCCCATGATCGTCGCGCCGGAGCGGCTCACTCCGGGAACCATGGCAAGGCACTGGGCGATGCCGACGCCGATGCACTTGCTTATCGGCAATTCGGCAACGCCGGTGAGCGGCCCCTGCCGGGCGACTTTCTCGATCCCGAGAATGGCGATTCCACCGGCGATCAGGGCCCAGGCGACGACGCCGGGCTGGCCCAGCAGCCCTTCGATCCAGTCCTTCAGCGCGAGGCCGATGATCGCGGAAGGCAGGAAGGCGACCAGCACGTTGCGCACGAAGCGGATCGAAACCGGCTCCAGCCTCAGAAGACCCCAGCCCACCGCCCAGAACGTGCGCCAGAAATGGACGAGCACAGCCAGAATGGCGCCGAGCTGGATGACGATATTGAACGTCGCCCACTGCGCGGCGTTGTAGCCGAACAGCTCGGTGGCGAGAATGAGATGCCCCGTCGAAGAGACCGGCAGGAACTCGGTGAGGCCCTCGACAACGCCGAGGAGGATCGCAGTGAAGGTCAGGTCCATCGCGCCGCAACGAAGCCGCAGCCGAGAGCCAAGTCAAGACGCCGCGTGGTGCAGTGCAGCGAAATTTGGGTGGATGGGCTGCAATTCGCTCCGCCCTCCTTCAGAGGAGGGGAATATGTGACGCCCCTACCAGATGCGCACGCGCTGATCCGGCGGGAGATAGAGCTTGTCGCCGGGCTGGACGCCAAAGGCCTTGTACCATTCGTCGAAATTCCGGACGATCCCGTTGACGCGATACTGCGGCGGCGAGTGCGGGTCCGTCACCAGATACTGGCGCGCCTGCTCCTCGCGAGTCTTGGTCCGCCAGACCTGCGCCCAGGCCATGAAGAAGCGCTGGTCGCCGGTATAGCCGTCGATCACCGGCGCAGGCCTGCCGTTCAGCGAGAGCTTGTAGGCGCGGTAGGCAAGGCTGAGGCCGCCGAGATCGCCGATGTTCTCGCCCATGGTCAGCTTGCCGTTCACGCAGGTCTTGCCCTCGTCGTAAGGACAGAAGGAGTCGAACTGCGCCCCCAGCTTGTCCTGAAGCTTCTGGAAACGTGCCATGTCCTGCGACGTCCACCAGTCGCGCAGGTTGCCGCTGCCGTCGGACTTGGCGCCCTGGTCGTCGAAACCGTGGCCCATCTCGTGGCCGATCACGGCGCCGATCGCTCCATAGTTCACCGCCGGGTCCGCCGTCAGGTTGAAGAACGGCGGCTGCAGGATCGCGGCGGGGAAAACGATCTCGTTGAACGGCGGGTTGTAATAGGCGTTCACTGTTTCGGGCAGCATGAACCATTCGCTGCGGTCGACCGGCTTGCCGATACGGTTCATGTCGAAGTCGTTCTGCCATTTGCCCGCGGCCATCATGTTGCCGAGCGGATCGTCGGCCCTGAACACCAGGCCTTCGTATTCCTTGAACTTGGCCGGCGCGCCGATCTTGGGCGTGAAGGCCGCAAGCTTGGCCTCCGCTTCCTTGCGCGTCGCCGGGCTCATCCAGGACAGGTCCTGAAGGTTGAGCGCCATGGCCTTGCGCAAGTTGGCGACCAGTTCATCCATCGCCGCCTTGTTCTCGGCCGGATAGTACTTCTCGGCGTAGATCTTGCCGAGCAGTTCGCCCGCCATGCCTTCGACCGCGCTGATGCCGCGTTTCCAGCGCGCGCGCTGCTCCGGCTGGCCGGTCAGCGTCCTGCCGTAGAAATCGAAAACCGCATCATCGATGTCCTTGGGCAGGACCAAGGCGTGATCGGTCAGGAAGCGGGCGGCGAGCCAGGCCTGCCACACAGAAACCGGCGTGCTGTCGATCAGCTTGACCGCGGCCGGCAGACCGCCGCCGAACAGCGTCTGCGCCTGGGCGGCGTCGATCTTGGCCTTTTGCAATTCCTCGCTTGTGGGCGGGATTTCCGAGGCGATGACATAGCTTGCCTTGCCCGCGCCGACCGTGTCGACGAAAGTCCGGACGAGCCCGTCCGAACCCAAAGCCTCGAACTCGGCCATCGAGAGCTTGTTGTACGTCAGGTCGCGGTCTCGCGCGGCGGCGCGGTCCCAGTCCGCCCGGGCGATCTGCGTTTCGAGCGAAAGCACGGCCTTCGCCGCCGAGGCGGGATCGGCGTAGCCCGCTTTGCCGAGAATGAAGGTCAGATAGCTCAGGTACTTGGCGCGGATGTCCTGCGAACGCTGGTCCGGCTTGAGGTAATAGTCGCGGTCGGGAAGTCCGAGGCCGGTGATCGCCGCCTGCAGCGCGTAGACGTCGCTCTGCTTCGGGTCGGCGTCGACATAGACGCCAAGCGGCGAGGCATAGCCGGGCGATGCAAAGAGCCGGGCCAGGTCCTGGGGCGTCTTTGCAGCCAGGATGCGGTCGAGATAGGGCCGCGCCGGGGCAAGACCCGCCGCATTGATCGCCTCGGCGTTCATGAAGGCCGAGTACGCCGCCGCGACGCGCGCCGCATCGGTTCCGGGCGCCGGCCTGGACGCGATCAGGTCGTCCATGATCCCGTGCAGACGCTGCTCCGACAGTTCGCGCAGTTCGATGAACGAGCCCCACCGGGTGCGGTCTGCGGGCAGCTGGACGGATTCGACCCACTTGCCGTTGACGAAAGTATCGAAGTCGTCCCCCGGCTTGACCTGCTTGTTCATCCACTGCGTCTGAACGCCGAAGGCGCCCCAGTCCGCCGTGGTCGGATCATCGGCCGCGAGAGCGGCGACGGAAGAAAGACTGAATACGAAAGCAGAGACGGCAGCGCTCGAAATCAGCGCCTTCCCGGGAATGCGAGCCATGTCCTACCCTTTTTTCGGATTGTCGGCACGAAACAGATGCAGGCCCCACGGCCTGCCGATGGGGCGCAACATAATTACCTTTCCGCGCAATACCAGCACGAAATGCAGGCTCAGCTGATCGGGAATTCCTGCGGATAGTCGAACTGCAGCGCGGCGAGACGGGCGTAGAGACCGCCCGCGCCTGAAAGCGTCTCATGCGTCCCCTGCTCGACGATCCGGCCGCCGTCCATCACCACGATCCGGTCCGCCCCCCGAACCGTGGCAAGCCGATGCGCGATGACGAGCGTGGTGCGGTTCCGCATCAGCCGCTCCAGCGCTTCCTGCACGAGCCGCTCGCTTTCGGCATCGAGTGCGCTGGTCGCCTCGTCGAGCAGCAGGATCGGCGCGTCCCGCAGGATGGCGCGGGCAATGGCGATGCGCTGGCGCTGGCCGCCGGAAAGGCGTGCGCCATCCTCGCCAAGGAAGGTGTCGAGCCCTTGGGGCAGGTCACGCAGGAACTGCTCGGCATTGGCCGCGCGTGCCGCTTCCCAGATCGCCTCGTCGCCGGCGTGCCAGTTGCCGTAGCGCAAGTTGTCGCGCGCGCTGGCGGCGAAGAGCACGCCTTCCTGCGGCACGAGCGCGATGCGCTGGCGGATTTCTGCGGGATCGGCCGACGTGAGCGGCACGCCGTCGATCTTGATGGCGCCGCTCTGCGGATCGTAGAATCGCTCCGCCAGCAGGAAAAGGGTGGACTTGCCGGCGCCCGAGGGGCCGACGATCGCCACCGTCTCGCCCGGTTCCACCGTCAGGCTGAAATCGTGCAGCGCGGCGATTTCCGGGCGGGAGGGGTAGCGAAAGATCACTCGCTCGAACGAGACCATGCCCCGCGCCGGGCTAGGCATGGCCACCGGCCGGGCAGGCGGAGAAATCGCCGGATGCTCGGCCAGCAATTCGGCAAGCCGGCTGGCCGCCCCCGCCCCGCGCACGAGATCGCCGTAGACCTCTGTCAACGAACCGAACGCGCCGGCTACGATACCCGCCGTCACCACGAACGCCGCGATCGTGCCGCCGGTGATCGTGCCTTCGGCGACCCCGATGGCGCCGCGCCACATGATGACCGTAATCGAGGCGAAGATGAGGAACATGATCACCGCGGTCATGATCGCGCGGATGGTGATGCGCCGCTTGCCGGTGGCAAAAGTCCGCTCGACCGCGCCGCCGAAACGCTGGAGCTCCCGCTCTTCCTGGTTGAAGGCCTGGACGATGCGCAGCGCTCCGAAGATCTCCGCGGTCATCGCGCCGATGTCGGCCACCCGGTCCTGGCTGGTGCGCGAGACGGCGCGCAGGCGGCGCCCGAAGGCGGCGATGGGCAGTATCACGACCGGAATGGCGACGATCAGCCCCGCCGTCAGCATCGGCGCCAGCGCAAAGAGGTAGATCACGCCCCCGACCGCCATGATGGCGTTGCGCAAGGCGACCGATACGGTGGTGCCGACGATCTGCTCGATGATCGCGGTGTCCGCGGTCATGCGCGAGGCGATCTCCTTCGGGCTGTTCTCCTCAAAGAAGCTGGGCGACAGCACCAGCAGGTGCTTCTGGACGCGCAGCCGGATGTCGGCGACGACCCGTTCGCCCAGCCAGGAAACGCTGTAGAAGCGGATCGCCGTGGCAATCGACAGCACGGTGACGACGCACAGCAGCGCGATGAACCACTGGCGGATCGCCATGGGATCCGCGCCTGCGGCGAATCCCTGATCGATGATCTGGCGGAATCCATAGGGGATCGCGAGCGTCGCCATCGCCGTCGTGACGAGGGCGAGCCCTGCCGCCACCATGCGGCCGGGATACTTGAAAAGCTCGCGCCAGACCATGCGCAGCGGCCCCAGGCTCCTGCGGCGTGACGGGCCCTCGCCTGAGCGTGCGGGCTGGCTGTTCGGCTCTGCTGTGTGGCCCGGATTGGCGTCCATCCGCGGCCCCTTACAGCCTCGGCGCGCCAAGGAAAAGGCCTGGAAGGGGACATCCCTTCGAAAAGCCCGCGGGAGGGCGGCGGGACTTTTTCGACGGTACGTGAAATCGGAAATGCCGCGTTGCACAATCGGCGATTTGGCCCCACATAGGGCGGAATCGCCAAGAAGGCCGCGGGACTCGGCCGGGAGTCGCAACTTGCTTTACAATGCTTATGAACTGCAGCGCACAATGCTCAGCGGTGCTGCTGCGTGGGCCTCGATCGGCGCGGAATTGCTCACCAATCCGGCCCTGCCGGTCGGCTATTTCGGCTTCGGCCCGATCATGGCCTCGGCGCTTGACGTCTTTGCTCACGCCGCCGCGCCGCGCGGCAAGCCCGAGTTCGACATCGAGGAAGTGAGCGTCGGCGGCGAAAACTACAGCGTCAACGAAGCGATCGTGCTGCGCCGCCCCTTCGGCAATCTCCTGCGCTTCAGCCATGGGGGCCTTCCCAAGGATGCGCCCCGGCTGCTGGTCGTCGCTCCGATGAGCGGCCACTATGCCACGCTTCTGCGGGGCACAGTGGCGCGCATGCTCGAATCCTGCGAGGTCTACATCACCGACTGGGCCGACGCGAAAATGGTTCCGAGCGAAGCCGGCTGCTTCGACCTCGACGACTACATCGATTACGTGATCGGCTTCCTCGAGCACATCGGTCCGGGCACGCACATGCTCGCAGTCTGCCAGCCCTCGGTTCCCGCCTTCGCCGCCACGGCGGTGATGGGAGCAAGGGAGCACCCCTGCCGCCCGGCGACGCTGACGATGATGGGCGGCCCGATCGACACGCGCGAGGCGCCGACCAGCGTCAACGACGTCGCCATGCAGCAGCCGCTCTCGTGGTTCGAACACAACGTGATCACTACCGTGCCGCTGAGCTATCCGGGCGCCGGGCGCCGCGTCTACCCCGGGTTCCTGCAACTCGCCGGGTTCATGGCGATGAACCTGGGCGCCCACATGATGAGCCACTACGGCATGTTCAAGCACATGGTCGAAGGCGACGGCGAGAGCGCCGGGGCGACCAAGGCGTTCTATGACGAGTACCGCTCGGTCTGCGACATGACCGCCGATTTCTACCTGCAGACAGTCGAGCACGTCTTCCAGAAGCACTCGCTGCCCAAGGGCGAATTCGTCCACCGCGGCGAGGGTATCGATCCCGGCGCTATCCGGGACACGGCGCTGCTGGCGATCGAAGGCGAGAAGGACGATATCTCGGGCATCGGGCAGACCAGGGCGGCTCTGAAACTCGCCACGAACCTGCCGGATCAGCACAAGAGGTACTACCTTGCCGAGGAAGTCGGCCATTACGGCATCTTCAACGGCCGCAAGTGGCGAAAGCGCATCGCACCGGTGCTGGAGGCCTGGATCAGCCAGCACCGGAAGGCCTCGCTCAAGGTCGTCGCCTGAACCCTATCCCGCTCAACGTCGCCGATCGAGCGGCCGAGCGGCCGTTCATCAGCGCCGGACGGCGACTGACACGGGTAGAAAATTAACCAGGAATGCGTTAACCTGACTCCATGGATCGGGTCTTGGGACGGCGGACAGTCTTGAAAGGTGCTCTGGCGGCAGGCGCGAGTCTCGCGTTGCCGGCACGTGCCCTGGCTACTGAAGCGAGCGCCTCCCCTCTGACCCCTTATGAACGGCGCGTTCTCGCCATCGCCTCGCGCGAGGCGGGCCGGGTGGGCAGCAGCCTCTGGCGCTCCGACCTGATCGGCATCGCCGATTTCGCGCTCCCCTCCTCGAAGCCGCGCCTGCACTTCGCGAACATCGAGGCGGGCACCGTCCGGTCGTTCCTGCTCGCACATGGCAGGGGATCCGACCCTGCCCACAGCGGCTGGCTGCAGACGTTCTCGAACGTTCCCGGGTCGGAAGCGACCTCGCGCGGGGCCTTCCTGACTTGCGAATGGTACGCCGGCAAGTACGGCACCTCGATCCGCCTCAAGGGCCTCGACAACGACAATTCCAACGCGCTCCAGAGAGCCATCGTCGTGCATCCGGCCTGGTACGTCGACCAGTCGATGATCGACAGATGGGGCAAGCTTGGCCGCAGCGAAGGCTGCTTCGCGATGGCCGATGCCGACTTCAGCCAGGCGCTCTGGCACTTGTCCGGCGGGCGCCTGCTTTTTGCCGACCGCATCGGCGAAAACTGACCTCCCACGGTATTCCCGCCGTCAGAATCGGCCACATGCATCCGAACCTTGCGTGAAGGCGATGGGCGGTCGTCGGGCCGCTGACGTGCGACCGCATTGAAAAGCAGACCGTCGCGCAATAAGTCCTCCCGGAGATCGGAGAGATTGATGGACGGCGAAATCGCGGGCGCGGACTGGCCCCTGTTCGGGTGGGTGGACGACATCCGGCCCGCCCTTGCGGAGGCGGTCGAGGCCGGGCGCACCACTGTGCTGGGGACACTCTACAAGGTCGAAGGAAGCGCCCCGCGCGGGCCGGGCGCGCAGATGCTGTTCGACGGCAGCATGGCCAACGGCTATTTTTCGGGCGACTGCATTGAAGGCGACGTCGCCAATCACGCCGCGCAAGTGCTGATCGAGGGCGAGCCTCGCCACCTCCATTACGGGCTGGGCAGCCCCTGGATCGACATCCGCCTGCGTTGCGGCGGCGCGCTGCATGTGTTCCTCGAACGTGTCGGTCCTGACTGCGGCGCGGCGCGAGACCTGCTGCGCCTGACGCGGGAGCGCCGCCCTTGTGTCTGGCACAGCGACGGCGTCAACCGGCAGGTCACGCCAGGCGAGGGCCCCCTGCTCGCGGTGTCGCAGGACCCTTTCGGGCTGGAGCGGCGCTACGATCCCCGGCGGCGCCTGATCGTTTCGGGCGGAGACCCGGGCGCGCTCGCCGCTGCGCAGCTTGGCGCGCTGGCGCAGTTCGAGACGATTCTGCTGCGCCCGGACGGCCCCCATTCGCCGCCGCCTTTCGCCGTCTCGCAATACTTGCGCGAGGACCCGGCGGAAGCGCTCCAACGGCTGGGCGTCGACCGGTGGACGGCTTACCTCGGCGCCACGCATGAGGATCACCACGACCTTGGCGGCTGCCTGGCCGCACTGCGAGGCGGGGCGGGCTATGTCGGCATGATTGGCGCAAAGTCCCGCGCCCCCGGGCGGCTTGCCGCACTCGAGGCCGCCGGTGCCACCAGGGCGGAACTGGATGGGCTGCACTTTTCGCCGGGCATACCCGGCCTCGGCAAATCGCCCTGGGAGGTCGCGACCGGGATCATCGCCCAGATCATGCAGGCGCTCAACCCGGCGAAAGAGCGGGCGTGAATCTCGTCGCGCTGGTTCTGGCGGCGGGTTCGGCGACGCGCTTCGGCAGCGACAAGCTTTCCGCCCTGCTGGACGGCGAGCCCCTGCTCTTTCACGCCGTCCGCGCCGCCCGAGCCGCGCCGGTCTCGCGCGTCATCCTGGTCGCGCGGCCGGGACTGGAGACCGGAACGTGGCCAGCAGGCCCGCCCGTAGATGTCCTGCGCATCGCCAGCAATGCCCTTTCCGCTTCGCTCAAGGCCGGAATCGCCGCGGCGCAAGGGGCGGACGGGGCTTTCGTCTTTCTCGCGGACATGCCGCGCGTCCCCCACGACGAGGCGGCGCGGCTCGCCGGCCTGATCGGCGGGAACTACGCGGCACTTCCGCGATACGAAGGCCGCGGGGGGCACCCAGTCCTCCTCTCGTCCCGTGCCTTCCCCGACATCGCCGCCCTTGACGGAGACGAAGGCGCCGGAAGATTGCTGCGCAGCCGGGAGGACGTGGTGTTCGACGAGTGCGCAGATCCGGCCATCCACCTCGATGTGGACCGGCCCGAAGACCTCGGACGGCTGGCGCGCCGGCGCCGTCCGGGAGAGCACTGAGTCCCCCTCCCCGGCGCGGCTGTTTCCGCACGGGCGGCTCATTGAGAACCGCAGGCGAAGCAGGGAAAAAATCCTGACCGCCCCGGCGCCTCAGGGTGCCGGCCGCCTACTCGCCCTCGTCCTCCACCGGGTCGACCCGCATGGCCAGCGAGGCGAGGCTTTCGGCTTCGTGGAGAAGTTCGTCGTCAGCCGCGCCGGATGGCAGGCTCTCGCGGCCGATCATCGACAGCACCGGCACCGACAGGGGGCTGATCCGATCGAGGCGCACGTGGTCGATCTCGCGCGCGGCGCGGTCGAGCACATCGGCGACGCGGGCTACGTCGGTCATGCGGGCGCGCGCGTCGGCCCAGGCCGCTTCGATCAGCAGGTGGTCGGGCTCGTACTTGCGCAGCACGTCGTATATCAGGTCTGTGGAGAACGTGACCTGCCGCCCGGACTTGCGCTTGCCCGGGTGCTGGCGCTCGACCAGGCCCGAGATCACCGCGACCTCGCGGAAGGCGCGGCGCAGCAGGTAGGATTGTTCCACCCAGGCGATGAATTCATGCGTCAGGATATCGGGCGAGAGCAGCGCCGCCGGGGCCTCGACCGGTCTCAGGCCCCAGACCGAAAGCGCGTAGTCTGTCGCCACGAAGCCGAGCGGCCCCAGTCCACGATCCTCCATGCGCCGCGTCACCAGCATGCCCAGCGACTGGTTCGCCGGCCAGCCTTCGAAGGTGTAGTAAGTGGTGTAGGCGAGGCCCTGATGCGGGAAGCTCTCGACCAGCAGACGTCCCGGCGCGGGCAGATGCGAGCGCCAGTCCTGAACTTCCAGCCATTCGCGCACTTCGTCGGGAAAGCGCCCCCAGCCGGCGCGATCGGAAAGCATGGCGCGGACGCGGGCGGCAAGGTGCGTCGAGATCGGCATGCGCTGGCCCATGTAGCTCGGGATCGTTGCCGAGCGCCGGGCCGCGCGGACAATCAGCTCCAGCTCCCGGAGCGCTTCGACCTCCAGATCCATGCCGGCGAAACGGAAGGTGTCCCCCGGCTTCAGGCTGGCGCCGAAGCCCTCCTCGACCCTGCCGAGGGATCGGCCATTGCGGAACCGCACTTCCAGCATCTCGACGTCGACGATGATCCCGGCGTTGAGCCGGTGTCGGGCGGCATGCTCGGGGTGCGTGAGCCGCCAGGTGCCGTCGGGGTCCCTGACGATCCGGCGAAAGCGGTCGTAAGTGCGCAGCGCATAGCCGCCCGTCGCCACGAAATCGAGTACGCGTGCAAAGACCGTTTCATCGACCCAGGCATAAGCCAGCGAGGAGCGCACTTCGGCGAGCAGTTCCTCCTCGCGAAACGGCCCGGCGCAGGCGCGGCCCATGACGTGCTGGGCGAGCACGTCGAGGCCGCCCGGGCGGAAGACCTCGCCGTCGCGCTGGCCTTCGTGCACGGCTTCCTTCGCGGCGAAAGCCTCGAAGAATTCGAAGCGGGTGCCGGGGACCAGTAGCGCCTTGCTCGGGCAGTCGAGCCGGTGATTGGCACGCCCGATCCGCTGCAGCAGGCGCGAGGAGCCCTTGGGAGCCCCCATCTGCACCACGAGGTCGATGTCCCCCCAGTCGACGCCGAGATCGAGGCTGGCGGTGCAGACCAGCGCCCGCAGTTCGCCGCGCGCCATGGCGCCTTCGACCTTGCGGCGCGCCTCCTTCGAGAGCGAGCCGTGGTGGATGCCGATCGGCAGCTTGTCCTCGTTCGCGTCCCAGAGTTCCTGAAAGATGTACTCGGCCAAGAAGCGGGTATTGGTGAAGACCAGCGTCGTACGGTGCTCGCGGATCTGCTCGTAGAGCTGCGCGATCGCCCATATCGCGGCATGGCCGCTCCAGGGAATGCGTTCTCCGGAGGGCAGCAGGATCGAGATTTCCGGATGGGCGCCAGGCTCGCCCTCGACCTGTTCGACTGAATCAATTTCGCCCCAGGGGGCCAGCCAGCCGCGATAGGCGTCGGGATCGGCCAGCGTCGCCGAGAGCGCGGCGCGCTGCATTGACGGCGCGAGAGCCTGCAGCCGCGAGAGCGAGAGCGCCAGCAGGTCGCCCCGCTTGCCGGCGGCGAAGGCGTGGACCTCGTCGATCACCACGCGCTTCAATGTCGAGAACAGTTCCGGCGCTTCGGGGTAGCTGAGCAGCAGCGAGAGCGATTCGGGCGTTGTCAGCAGCACGTGCGGCGGCCGGGCGCGCTGGCGGGCCTTACGGTCCGACGGCGTATCGCCGCTGCGCGTCTCGATGCGGATCGGCAGGCCGATCTCCTCGACCGGCGCGACGAGGTTGCGCTGGACATCATGGGCAAGCGCCTTGAGCGGCGAGACATAAAGCGTGTGGAGACCTTCAGGCGCTTTCGATTCGCCCAGGCGGGAGGGGCAGAACGCTGCCAGGGTGGGGAGGAACCCCGCCAGCGTCTTGCCCGCGCCGGTATCGGCCACCAGCAGCGCATGACGTCCCTCGTCGGCGGCTGCCAGCATCTCCGCCTGGTGCCGGCGCACGCGCCAGCCGCGTGCGTCGAACCAGCCTTCGATCTCGGGGGGAAGGGAAGATGCTGCTGCCATCGAAGTTGCAGCATAGCGCGGCACGATGGAAAATCACCCAAAGCGGCTGCGGACGGCGTGCCTGACCGCTCGCCGACCATCAATCGAGCGGACGACCGCCAGCCTCACAGCGTGGATGGCTGAGATAAGGGGCTTCATTCCTCTCGATAGAGGCCCACTCGCTTGCGGTCAGCGGCAATGCCTTTCGCAACTGGGCATAATAGCGGCCGGGACCCAGCAACGCTGGCCAATCCGACCCGGGCAGGAAGCGGGATATGCCAAGGCGGCGCATTTGGCTGGCCACCGCGCCAGCAGACTTCTCGTCCTTGGCCGGCGCCAGCGCCGCCAGGTCGAATTTAAGGTTCGGATAAGTGCCGGGATGGCGGTCCATCCAGTCAGCGAAGGCGGTCAACGACCGCACCGCCGTCTCGTCCAGGTCGCCCCAACTGCCGATATGCGCGATCTGAACGGTCATGTTTCCCGCGGCGGGCATCACCTTTTCGAGGAAATTCGCGATCTGGGCGGCCCCGTAGGTGGGGCTTCTGTCACGCAAATGGATGACGATGGCATATCGGTCTCTCGCGGCCTCAGCGAAGATCCGGCGCAGCTTGTCGAGGTCGCCCGGCTTCAGGAGATCGAGCCCGGAATTGGTGACATGCAACTTGATGCCCCGGACCCGGCAATCTGCGCGCCATGCGGCCATCTCGCGTAGTGCTTCCGGCCCTTGGGCATTCACGCCGATGAATGGCACGAGGCGTCCGTGCGACTGTTCGGCCTGACGCACCGTAAAGGCGTTCTCCTCATGCATGAGGGCCTCGATCCGGTCCGATTTTATATTGAGCCCGGACCAGGCGAAAAGATACGCGCCTGACAGAAGAACCCCTTTATCCGCGCCCTCCCGATCAAGAAAGTCGAGCGCTGAGCCTGCCGTGCGCACCGTGCTAACATCCTCGCACGGCATTTCCCTGTTCACGAGGTGGCAGGCGGACTTCATTGCAGCGGCAAGCTGCGGGGAGGTCAGATGAAGATGATGATCCGCGCCGATCCGGGCAGGCATTTTTGCTGGCGACGCACCAATCAGGCCGAGCCATGCGGCGGCCCCCATCACCGCGCCCGCCATGGTGCGCCGGAAACATGTCATGCAAGATGCTCCATGTGTGCAGGGGAGCGTTCACGGCCACTGCTGGCTCGAACGAGCGGACCGCCTCCGGTGGAAAGGAGGAGATCCGCCCGGTCTTGAACGTCAGAAGCTCTTGGCCAGCGACAGGCCAAAGGTGCGGGGCTGAAGCAGCGACACGGTCGAGTAGGGGCCAAGGTCGAACGCACCTGTCACGCCATATTTGTCAGCCACGTTCCTGACAAAGGCGGTGACTTCAAAGCCACGATATTCAGCTCCGGCTCGCAGATCGACCGTCTCATACGATGGCATAACGAACCGCGGACCGCCGGGAGCTGCCGCAAACTCGCCCAGGCGCCGACCGACATAGCGGTAGCTCGCGCCGACAAACGGGCTCCAGTCCGATCCGGTATCGAACCGATATTCGAACCCGACCTGGCCGCTCCACTTCGGGGTGGTCGGCAGGCGCGCGCCGGCCGGCGCGATTGCCGTGGTCGTCCGGAAGGCGGCATCGGTATAGGCGAGATTGCCGTTGAAGGTCAGGCCGTGGACCGGGCGCAGCACGACCGCCGCCTCCACGCCCTGGCTGCGCGCCTTGCCCGCGTTCGCCGTGTAATTGAGCGGGATACCGCCGTTGGCCGTCGTGGTCTGGCGGACCTGGATGTCCTTCCAGTCGATCAGGAAGGCGGCGACATCGAGCGTCAGCATCCGGTTGAACAGCTCTCCCTTGGCGCCGATTTCATAGCTGACCACGGTGTCGGGGGAGAATGTCGGAATGGCAGGCGTGAATACATTCGCGCCGCCCGGACGATAGCCGGATGCGACGCGGCCATAGACCATGAAATTGGGCGTGACCCTGTAGACCGGATTGATTGAGAAGGTGAGTTGATTGTCGCTGCTCGTGCCGTCGAACATCGAGGTGCCAAGCAGCAGTCCGTCATTGGTCACGGCGAGCCTGGTTTCGATATGGCTGTAGCGCAGGCCCCCCGCCACGCTGAACCTGGGGGTGAACTTCAACGTGATCGTCCCGAACCCGGCAATTTCCTCATAGCGGGACACCTGGAGGGCGGTCCCCAGATCGGGCAGCCCGATCCCGTCCGCGGGCGCCCCCGAGATCGCGTATAGCGGTTCCACCAGAGCGAAATAGCGAGCGTTCTCGCGCGTGTAGAAACCGCCGACCTGCCACCCGAAGAAGCCGTCCCCGGTCGATTGCAGGCGAACCTCCTGGCTGAATTTCTTGCTCTTGTAAGGCTGGTAGATATCGACCTCGATGGTGCCGGCGGGGGTGCCCGCCAGACCGTCGACCAGGCTGCCGACGAGTTTGGTGTAGTCTACCGCCGTGCCTGCGTTGTTGATGCTGTAGCTGGTGTCGGAAGTGAGTTGGACGCCCCCGAACTCGCCTTCAACCGCCAGATCGTAGATTGTGAAACGGGCCTTCATGCGCGAACTGCGCGGCGGCCGCGAAACTTCATAAGTCCCGAACAGAGGTTTGCCGGAGGAGTCGACGTCTGTCGTTGTTACGGCATCGATATCGATCCGCTGATGAAGGATCGAACCGCGCACCGTCACGTTTTCACTCGGCTTGAATGCGACGGCAACGCGCCCGCCGCGATAACGCCCTCCATTGATATCCTTCTTCCCATTCAGCCGATTGTCGATGAAGCCGGGATCGAGGCGATAAAAGCCGCTGGCGGTAAAGGCGATCTTGTCATTGATCGGCACGTTGACACGGGCCCGGACGCCGCCGCCCTGGTTGCCGTGAGCGACACTTGACAGGTCGAGCTCGGCGCGGCCGCTCAGGGTGTCGAAATCGGGCTTGCGGGTCACATAGCGAACAAGGCCGCCAAGGCTTGCCGCGCCGTAGAGCGTGCCCTGCGGCCCGCGCAGAAACTCGATCCGCTCAAGATCGCTGGGGTCGAAATCGGGGAAGCTGTTGCCGCCGCCCGCCAACGTCGCCGAAGTGATCGGCGCGTCGTCGATATAGGCGGCCGATATCGGGTTCCCGCCCGCACCTGTCGAGATGCCACGGAACACGACCTGGGTCTGCACGCCGCCTGCCGCATTGTTCGCAACAGCCACGCCGGGGACGGTGGCGGAGAAATCCTCCAGGCGGACCGCGCCGGTCTGGACGAGCCTGTCGGTGTTGACCGCGCTGACCGCCAGGGGAACATCGATCAGGCGCTGGTTGCCCTGCTTGTTGGCCGTAACGATGATCTCTTCGCCGCCCTCAGCGTCTGTCGAGGAGGCGTCGGCGGTCTGGACCTGGGCGGAGGGCCCGTTTCCCCGGACGATCGCCACCGCGCCGGACGCGCCGGGACTTGCCGAGAAGCCGGAGTTTGCCAGCAAGGCGTCGAGCACCTGGGAAGGTGTTCCCGTACCCCTGAAGCCCGGTGAAACCGCGCCGCGAACATCATCGGCCTTGTAGATCACCGCCCTGCGCGCCTGGCGTGCATAAGTGTCGAGCGCCGATTTCAGGCTCCCCGCCGGGATGGTGAAGGAAATTTGCTGCGCGGCGGATGGCGTGGCCACTGCCACGAGGCAGGTGCAGGCGACCAACGCCGAAGCGATCTTGTGAAACCTCATTGAAGCCCCCTTTTCTCTCGGCCGCCCATGTCCTGGACGGCCTCTGTTCGGTGAGGACAAACGAGCGCCGCGAAACTGTAATCAGTTTGAAACTTTTATTGCATCGGCCGTCTCTTCGAGCTTGAGCCCGTAAGCGGACTGGAGGAGACGGGCGAAGGCTTCCGGGTCTTTCGCCGGAAATGTGCCGCCGATCCGGATGCTCGCCGCGGCGGGATCGGTTATGGACAATCGCCGCTCGTTATAGCGGTTGAACTCGGCCGCGACCTCTTTCAGCGTCGCCCCGTCGAAGTTCAGCATCCCCTGTCGCCAGGCCAGGATATTCTCCACACGATCCGCCGATCGTGCCGTCACCAGAGTTGCGGTTCCGCGCGCCAGGGCAACATCGCCGCCGGTGATGATCGTCGAGCGGACCGCCTGTCCCCGCTCGACCTCGTCCACCCGCACACGTCCCTCGACTACTGAAACGCTGACGTCATCGCCTTGGCGTCGAATGGAGAACTTGGTGCCGAGCACCGTGACGGCCCGCTTGCCGACATGCACGACGAAGGGCCGGGTAGCGTCGTGGGCCACCTCGAAATAGGCTTCGCCCCGTTGCAGCCAGACTTCCCTGCGCTCGCCATCGACTATCGCCTGTACGGCCGACGAAGTATTGAGTTCCACCCTGCTGCCATCGGGAAGGCCCACCATGCGATGCCCGCCCACTCCTGTGCCGTAGCTTGCCGGCGCGATGCGGGGTGCGTACGCCTGCTGATAGCCGACCCAGCTCAATCCCATGACCGCCGCGAGCGATGCGGCGACAGCGAATATCCAGCGCGGGGCACCCCCGCGCCAACGGGGGGCATGCGTCGGGATCGAGGGCGCCAGACCAGGGCCGAGCGAAGCGATCCGGTCGCTCTCCCGCCAACTATGCTCAAGGCGAAGAAAGACGATCCGGTTAAAATCGGACTCCTGCAGCCAGGCATCGAGCTCCGACTGATCCGCATCGCACCAGTCGCCATCTTCGCGCGCAATGATCCATTTCAGAGCAGCGTCCTGCGCTTCCTGCATCCGGCTCATGGCTCAGACGTCCTGTCACGCTGCCGGGCATAGCGGCGGCGCACGATCCGCCCCGTGCCGCCCAGCATGTGATCCGCAAGCGCCTTCATCCCCATCATCACCTGGTGATGTACGGCATCACGCCCGATGCCCAGCCGCTGCGAGGTTTCCTGGACGGTCAGCCCCTCTACCTTGCGCAGCCAAAGGATCTCCCGAACGCGCGGGCTGAGCTTTTCAAAACCGGCCTGGACCTGACGGAGGGCATCGCGAGCCAGAAGGTGGCGTTCCGTCGCAAAAGGATCAGCCTCGTGGTCGAACGCCTCGAGATCGGCGATCGTTTCGAACGACACGATCCGCGCGCGCTTGGCCCTGTTGATGAGATGATTGCGAGCAACCGCGAAAAGGTAATGACGCGTGTTGGCCGGCAGCCCCTGACGGGCACCGGAGTAGGCCAGTTCATAGATGTCGTGCGTAAGGTCCATCACGTCGTCGGAAGCCCGCCAATTGCGCCTAACATAGCGCACAAGCGACCGTTCGAGAGGGAGCACCTCCCGGCAGAACCAATCGTCAAGCGCTACCTGTTCGATCATCTTGGCTTCGGGCGTCTCCTTGAAAAATCCAGCCCCTGCAAGGAAGGAAAGAGAAGTCGCGAAATCTGTAACCACGCTTTTGCAGGGCGACAATTCCCCGGCGAGCGGGGCTGTGTCCATAGCGGGTGATACAAAACGAGCAAATGCAAGCATCGGCGGTGCCTTGTCGACCGAGTTCATTCTCTATCGCAGAGCGTCGGGGAACCCGGCCCCGGCTCGCCGGTTTTGCCTTGACGGATTCGTGCGAACGCGAACGTCCCAAAGCCGAATGAGGCGCAGGTGCAAATAAGTCTCAGAGACAAGCGGGTTATGGTGACCGGCGGGAATTCCGGCATCGGCGCAGCCATGGCAAGGGCATTCGCTGCCGCGGGCGCACGGGTCGCCATCAACTACGTGATCAACCCCGCCAAGACCGACGCCTTGGTCACGCAGATCACGACGGATGGAGGGAACGCGCTCGGATTGATGGCCGACATCAGCAGCAGGGACGCGGTCGACGCGATGTTCGCGCGGATGGACGCCGAGTGGGGAGGCATCGACGTCCTCGTCAACAATGCGGGCACCGACGGCCACCGGATGCTCGGCTGGCAGGCCGACCCGAACGCATGGAGCAAAGTGATAGACATCAACCTGAAAGGCGCCTTCCTCTGCGCCCGGCAAGCATTGAAGCGCATGGTGCCCCAGAAGTCGGGCGTGGTTCTCAACATCTCCAGCGTACATGAAGTGATCGCCTGGAGCGGATACAGTGCCTACACCGCAAGCAAGGCCGGTCTCGCGATGATGTCGAAGTCATTGGCGCAGGAGGCGGCGCCCCACGGCATCCGCGTCCTTTGCATCGCCCCCGGAGCGATCCGGACCCCCATCAACCAGGACGTCTGGAAGAATCCCAAAAGCTATCAGGACCTGCTTCAGAAGATCCCTATGCACCGGATCGGCGAACTCGACGATGTTGCCGGCATGGCGGTAGTGCTGGCCTCGGACATCGCGAGCTATGTGACGGCCACGACCGTTTTCATCGACGGCGGCATGACCGCCTATCCCGGCTTCGCCCATGGCGGTTAGCGCGAAAGGGGTGCCGGCCGCTGCGGCACGCATCGCGCGATGCCCGGCCTTGGGGAGGAGGAGGAGCGATGAACGGTCTTACCAGCAGCTTCGCGACCGTTTGCAACTGCAATCGCGAATCGATCCCTACTGTGGTATTAACCAAGGCCCTGGCAAATATTGGAACGGAGTTGGAAGATGTCACTTCGTATCAATTCCGAGGCACCGAATTTCACGGCCGAGACCACCGAGGGACCCATCGATTTCCACGAATGGATCGGCGACGGTTGGGCGATCCTCTTTTCACATCCTAAGGACTTCACGCCGGTCTGTACGACCGAACTGGGTTACATGGCCAAGCTGAAACCCGAGTTCGACAAGCGCAACGCCAAGATCATCGGTCTCAGCGTGGATCCGGTGGGCGATCACGCCAGATGGGCGCAGGACATCGCAGAAACCCAAGGCACAGCGCCCAATTATCCGATCATCGGCGATACCGATCTCAAGGTGGCCAAGCTCTACAACATGCTACCCGAAGAAATCGATGGCGGTGCGGAAGGGCGGACGGCGGCGGACAATGCCACGGTGCGAACCGTCTTCATCATCGGCCCCGACAAGCGGATCAAGCTGATGATCAGCTATCCGATGACTACTGGGCGCAATTTCGACGAGATCCTGCGCGTACTGGATTCGATCCAGCTTACGGCAAGGCACCGCGTCGCGACGCCCGCCAATTGGCATCCCGGTGAGAAGGTCATTATCGTTCCGGCAGTTTCGAACGAGGAAGCCGCGAGCCTTTACCCGGGCGGATGGGAGACGCAGAGGCCTTACCTGCGCCTCGTGCCGCAACCGCAGTAGCCGTGCTGTTCGAACCTTTCGCCGCGGGAGGCTGTCGCTCCTACCTGGTGGGATGCGAGGTCTCCTGCGGGGCAGTGCTGATAGATCCTGAACTCAGTCTCATCGATCGCTATCGAGGATATCTGCTCCAGCACGGCCTGACCCTGCGCTACATCGTCGATTCGCATACGCACGCGGATCACTTCTCGGCCAGTCGGCAGCTTGGCAGGCTTCTGGGCACGCCGGTGGTCATGCACCGGTTGAGCGCTGCCCCGTTCCCCGACCTTCGCCTCGACGACGGTGACATGCTTATTGCCGGGAGCCTCAAGATTACGGCTATGCACACCCCGGGTCATACGCGTGATTCGATGTGTCTGGTAATGGCGGACCGCGTCTTCACCGGCGACACATTGCTGGTCGGGGGGACAGGGCGCACGGACCTGCCAACCGGCGACCCGTTCGAACTCTATGAGAGCCTGTTCGAGAAGCTCCTGCGGTTGCCTGGCGAGATGCTGGTCTATCCGGCCCACGACTACAAGGGGCACGACCACTCGACGATAGCAGACGAACTGGCCACCAACCCGCGCTTGCAGAAGGCCGATCGGTCCGAGTTCGTGGCTATGATGCGCGCTCTCGACCTTGCGGCGCCGACCCATCTGACCGAAGCACTGCGTACCAACATGAGCGGCGGCAAGACGGTGGCGCAGCTTCTCTCCGAAGCCGCGGCCGTCGTACCATTCATCTCCATGAGTGAATTGCACAGCCGCCTGGGCGACAACAGCGGCGATCTTGTCGTGATCGATCTGCGCGAGAAGGACGCTTACGACGCGGGCCATATCAGAGCTGCCCGGCATCTGCCGCGAGGGCAGCTTGAACTGCGCGTCAATGGTGAGCTGCCGGACCCGACCGTGCGCATCGTCACCTGCTGCGAATTCGGCAAGATCTCGACCCTCGCGGCCGCGACTCTCCGCGAACTCGGCTACTTACGGGCAACAGCCCTGGATGGAGGCATCGCCGCCTGGCGCGAGGCCGGCTATGCCTTGGAGCCGAAGGCCTGATCGAAGCCGGGCCACGGGCGTTGGAACTGACGCACCTCTGCCGGGTTCTACAGGGTATCGATCCAGCAAAAATGGAGGCAGTGCCATGCACGGTGCCAATCCCCATTCCACGGTCGAAGTTGCAGGTCATCCCATCCACCCGATGCTGATCCCTTTCCCGATCGCCTTTTTCGTCGGAACGCTTGCAACCGATATTGTATTCAGCCGGAACGGACAGATCTTTTGGGCTACCATGGGGCAGTGGCTGCTGATCGCGGGCCTGGTGATGGCGGCGCTGGCGGCGACGGCGGGACTGACCGATTTCCTGGGCGACAGGCGTATCCGCAGCCTCAACGCCGCGTGGCACCATCTGATCGGCAACGTGACGACTGTCGTTATCGAGGCGATCAATCTCTGGCAGCGGCTCGACAAGGGGCCCGACTTCGTTCGGCCGACCGGCCTTATCCTCTCTGCGGCGGTGACGCTGCTGCTGCTCTACAACGGCTGGCGGGGTTGGGAGATGGTCTATCGCTATCACGTGGGGGTCGCCGATGAAGCTGATAGCGAGGTTCAACGCTAGCACGGCAACCTTCGGCTCTTCCCGGCTATCCCGCGTCTGCGGGAGTAGCGACACGGGTCTTGAAGGCAGTAGGAACGCTCCTAAATCATCTTTTGCCGGACGCCCACCCGGGGCCGGCTGGACAGCGAGAGCGTCGGCTCTCACTACCGGCGCATCTCATGCCCAGATTGCTCAATGGAGGATTTGGAAATGAGAACCAACATCGACCTATCACCCTTCCGTCGTTCGACGGTCGGCTTCGACCGGCTGTTCGACATACTGGACAGCGCCACGCGCTATGAAACCGGCGACTATCCTCCCTACAACCTTGTTAGGGAAGGCGACGACACCTATCGGATCGAGCTTGCGCTTGCAGGTTTCGATCCCGACGAGGTCGAGATCGTCGCCCAGCAGAACCAGCTGACCGTCAGCGGCAAGCCCGCCGAGCGGGAGCATGGGGAATACCTGCACCGGGGAATTGCCACTCGCGCCTTCGAGCGCCGTTTCCAGCTCGCCGATTTCGTCGAGGTGGCGTCCGCGCGCTTCGATAACGGCTTGCTCAGCATCGCGCTGAAGCGGGCGGTTCCCGAGGCAATGAAGCCGCGCAAGATCGAAATCGCCGCGTCGGATAAGGCCCAGACCGAAATCGAGGCGCCGAAGGCTCGCGAACCCGAAGCGGTCTGATCTCGGTCTGAACACGGCTTGCCGCGCCGCCGCCAGCGCGGCGGGGCGGCAGGCTCGCGTCATATTCTGAAAGGGAGAAAGACAATGGCAATTCGTGACATGGTTCCGTGGCGCCGGCACGACAGCGGCGCGAACGCTGCACCCGCGCGCCTCATGTCGACGGGCGAGAGGCATCCCATCGCCCGGTTTCGCCAGGAGATGGACCGGCTCTTCGACGACTTCTTCTCGTTCCCCCCACTTTCGCGAAGCCCGGCGGATTCGTTCCCGATGTGGCCCAGCCTGGAAGTGAAGGAGAACGACAACAACATCATCGTCACCGCCGAACTTGCCGGCCTTACCGACAAGGACGTCGAGGTTTCCGTGGACAAGGGCGTGCTCACCATTCGCGGTGAAAAGAAAAGCACCAGTGAGGACAAGGACTCCGGCTGGTCGGAGCGGTTCTACGGGCGTTTCGAGCGCAGCGTCGCGCTGCCCGACGGGGCAGACGAGGAAAAGTGCGAGGCCAGCTTCAGGGACGGGGTCCTGACCGTGTCCCTGCCTGTCACGGAAGCGAAGCGGAACGTGCGCAGGATTCCGATCCAGAGCGGCCGGTGATGCGCGGGGCCTCAGCCTTCGGGCGGGGGCCCCTGCGCGTCTGTTGCGAACGCCGCGGAAGGGAGAATGACCAATGCAGCGCGAGGAGATCATCAGGATAGCCGGCACCATAGACGACGAAAGCGTCACCGCGATCGAGGCGATGGATGCCACTCCTGCTGAACTGATGGAAGCTATGAACTGGCTGGCGAACGACGAAGCCCTTGTTTCCGAAGGTCGTCACATGCCGGCGGGCCGCATCGCCAGGCTGGTGGACATTCTGGAAGCGCCAGAGCAGGAAATCGATCCGCTCGACCATTGACGGCTTCGGAGCAGGCGGATCAATACCCGCTCAGTCCGTGACCAGCTCCATGACGAGCCCCTCGTCCGCCCTCAGCTCGATGCGCCCATACAGCCTGTCGCCTTCGCGCGATCGGTCGGTCGCGACCCGCACGCTTGCGGCATCCGCAATGTCCACCAGCCGTCGTTCGCCGCTGAGATTCAGCGCGGACAGGTATCGGCCGCCGTCACCTTCGCGTTGGAACAGAAGCACGCCCGCCTCATGCCGGCGCGCCCGGAAACGATCACTGGAACGCAGGGCCGATCTGCGGAACGCGATCAAGCGCCGGTACAGGCTCATCATGGAGTCCGGGTCGGTAATCTGCTCGGCCACTGTGCCGCCCGAAGGAACGTCCCCCACCGGCAGCCACGGCTCGCCCGAGGTAAAGCCCGCGTTCGCCGTCGGCGACCATCGCATCGGCACCCGGTGCGGATCTCGGCCGAGGGCGCAACCGGGGACGAGAATACCGAAGGGGTCCCGCGCCCTGTCTTCCGGGACATCGACATCCGGCATGCCGATCTCGTCGCCCGCATAGAAGATCGCGGTGCCGGGCAGGGTAAACAGGAGCATCGCCGCCAGACGAGCCCTGGCCTGACCCACCCTGCTGGCGATCCTTGTCTTGTCATGGCTGCCGATCACCCAGTCAGGCCAGCCATGCGGGCTGACCGCGGCCAGGTAGTCGTCTATGGCGCCTCCCACACTGTCCGCATCCCAGGCGCTGTCGATCAGCCCATAATTGAGCGGCAGATGAAAACGCGGCGTACCGAAACCGTAGAAGCGGCCGGGACCGCCCGAATCCACATCCACTTCGGCAAGGAGAAGCCGATCCGGGAACTCGTCCACGACGGCGCGCATCTCCTCCATATAGCCCAGCGTTTCAGGGCGATCGTCGGAATAGACGCGCTTCTGGCGCTGCGGCGGAGGCGTCCGCTCGTTCGCTTCGGGGTTGGGAGGATCGTCGCGCAGGAGATCGTCTTCCGCAAGGACCGCCGCCGCGTCCACGCGAAACCCGTCCACCCCGCGCCGCAGCCAGAAACGCATGACATCGTACATCGCCTCGCGAACTTCGGGATTGCGCCAGTTCAGGTCGGGCTGCTCCTTCAGGAAGGCGTGATAGTAATACTGCCCGGTCTTCTCGTCCCATTCCCAGGCCGAGCCGCCGAAACGGCCGAGCCAGTTGTTCGGAGGGCCGCCGTTCGCGGCTGCATCGCACCAGACATACCAGTCGCGTCGGGGGTCGGTTCGCGACGAGCGGCTGGCCTGGAACCATGGGTGCACGTCCGCCGTGTGGTTCGGCACGAAGTCCAGCAGAAGGCGCATGTCGCGTGCGTGCAGGGCCGAGATCAGCTCGTCAAGTTCGGCCATGGTGCCAAGTTCCGGCTCAACGTCGCAGAAATCGCTGATGTCGTAGCCGAAATCGCGGTTAGGCGTCGGCGAGATGGGACAGAGCCAGACCCCCTCCACGCCCAGCCATTCGAGGTGGTCCAGCCGCTGGAGAATGCCGACCAGATCACCGACACCGTCGCCGTTGCCGTCGCAGAACGAGCGTGGCGCGATCTGGTAGATCACGCCTGACCGCCACCATGCCGCGTCTGTCATCTCTGTCCTAGTTTATACGCGAACTCAGGCCCGCGCTGCTTCCAACGTCCTGTCGGTCAGTCTGTTCCGGCACGACCTCCTTGCGCTGGCCTCGGCCGGGCCTGTCGATCACGCCACCTCGCAGACTTCGCCTTTCATCAGTTCCTCCGCCATCCGATCGGCGACGTGCGACGGCGGCAGGCCGCCTGCTGCCGCCTTCTCGAGTATTGCGGCGGTGCGCGGGCCGATCTTCATCACCCTGCCGCGCACCTCCTCCTCGCTCTCGCCAAGATATTCGGCCGAGACATTGATGATCCCGCCGGCGTTGACGACGTAATCGGGGGCATAGCTGATCCCCCGCTGCAGCAGCAGCGCAGCCATGTCCGGAGTGGCGAGCTGGTTGTTCGCGGCACCGCAGACGATGCGGGCATTGAGGACGGAAACCGTGGTATCGTCCAGTGCTCCCCCCAATGCGCAAGGCGCGAAGACCTCGCACGGCACGGCTGCGATCTCGGCGAGGCCGACCACGCGTGCACCGCAGAATTCGGCAGCTTGTGCTGCACGGTGCGGATCGATGTCGGCAACCACCAGCTTCGCCCTCGCCTCGTTCAGCAGCCGGCAAAGGTGCAGACCGACATTGCCGATCCCCAGCACGGCCACGGTCAGGCCGCTCAGGGGGCTTGCGAAGCGGAACTCGACCGAGGCTTTCATGGCCTCGAACACGCCCAGCGCGGTCCAGGGCGACGGATCGCCACCGGCACATCCCGGATGAGTCGTACGCCCGGCGACGTGGCGCGTGTACCGTCCGACTGCTTCCATGTCGGCGACCGTCGTCCCGACGTCTTCCGCAGTGACGTAGCGGCCCTCGAGCCGCTCCACCGCCTGCCCGAAGGCCTCGAACAATGCGTGCCGGTCAAAATCGCCCGGCGGACGGCGCAGTACCGCCTTGCCGCCGCCAAAGGGCAGCTCCGCCATCGCATTCTTGTAGCTCATACCTTCAGCCAGCCGTAGCGCATCGGCCGAGGCTGCATTCATATCATCGTAGACCCACAGGCGGCATCCTCCCGCCGCCGGACCGCGGGCGGTGGAATGAATGGCGATTACCCCGTCGAGCCCGACCCGCTCGTCGTGAAGGCGGATGAATTCTGTCGGCGGGGTATGGCGCGAATCGAAAACCATGAAACGTCCTTCTCGGTTGTCCCGGTATTGTGGCACCGAGCCCCAGAGAAGTTTTTCCTCATTCCCGCTTGCCGGCGCGATTTTCAGGTGAGATCATCCTGAAAACAACGCTGTTGGGAATGAAACACCCTGACCTAGACCAATACGAGCGAAAAGATTCTACGCGAGCTTCGGCGCAGCGCGAATCAGACCACGACGTTGCCGGCGGAGGGTGTGGGCCCGTGGATCACCAGCGACAGGATGGGTCCTGGCATGCATTGAGGGCGTCGTAATCCGGCTCGACCGCGTCGGAATAGATGTGGCCGAGACCCGCTTGCCTCACAATTCGCAGAATGCCGTCGATCTGCGCGGGCTTCAGGGTGTCACGCCATTTTCCCAGTTGCGCGCGAGAGTCCGAGAGGAGATCTTCCTTCACTTTCACTGACGAGGATGGCCGGGCCAGTCGGGCTATCATTGCATCGCTGGTCTCGATTCCCAGCGCACTGTTGACGCGGTCGAGTTCCTGCCGCGGGTTGAGGACCAGCCGCTCATAAGGCAGGAGGATCCATGGCCGATGCTCGGCCTCGATCAGCGGCACCCACTGGTCGAGCGCCCACATTGCGGCGAGCGCTTCTTCAAGCGTTTCGATCCTGTCCATCATCGGCCCGAAGACCGGGCGCGCTCCCGCGGGCACGTTGTTCCACGCGAGAGGATTGAACGGGTCCGTTCTCTTCGCCAGCATGTCATCCCATGGCCCGTGTTTCAGCATGGAACTTACGACGGAGCAGGGATGGCGAATGATGAGAACGACACCCTTGCGTTCGAAGTTCCTGCAGAACCACGGCAGCATCCGATTGAGCCGACAGAACTTGACCACGAGCTTGCGCTTGCTGGCGTGCTCTTTCAGCCGGCCCGTCCGCGAAGTGGACTCGAATGCCCAGAGCGCCGCCGCGCCGAGTTGGCCGGTCAGGACGCGCCTCATGAAGCTTTCCTGCAGCGGAGCGACCGCGTCCACGGGTATGCACGACCGGTTGGTGAAACCATAGGCGGCCTGCACCCACCGTTGCAGGAGAGGTTCGTTCAGCGTCTTGTATCCGGGGAGAGTTGCATAGATCTCCTCGACGATCGTCGTCCCCGATCTAGGCGAGCCGGCGAGGACAATCGTGTCCCGGGGTGCGCATCGTCCCAGCAGCCCTGCGACCTTGAAGGCGCTTCGATAGGACAGGCCGCTTACAGGAGCGGCGATCGTCTCGAATTTCGCTGCGCTTGCCCCTGTCACCAGTGCCTCCTCTGTTTTCTCTCTGTTTTGGGCCCTCCGGTGTTCTCGGGGCGGCAAGCTTTCTTGTCCTTGCTCCAGGTTAGGAATACCGCAGTTGCCCGCCGACGCAGCGCGCCTTCGATCGCGGCCGGCGGGACCGAACTGCCGCTTACAGATGCCTGAGCAGGCCGATCAGCCGATCGACATCACTCTCGTCCTGATAAAGCCCGAACCCGATGCGCAGCACGTCACCGCGCACGTCGACGATGGCATTTGCGCGCTCCAGCGCCGCTTGCCAGTCCGGCACCCTCGGGTGGGCGAATGCCAGGAACCTCGCCTGCGGGCCTTCACCGGGGGGATTGAGGAGTTTCGCATCGGCAAGCCGGGTCCCGGCGATCTGGTCCAGCAGGTGGTTCATCAGCTCGGAGGTCCTGGCGCCGATCTTGCGCGTATCCAGCTTTTCCGTGCCGAGCATGTCCCTGACCGCGACAAAGCGGTACAGGCCGGACGGATCGAAGGTGGAACCCAGGAATCGCCGGGCGTCAGCAGGATATTCGATCCGGCCCGGCCGGGCGGCGAGATCAGCGATCTGCGCGTACCAGCCGGTGATTTCCGGCCTGCCCCCGTAGTTCGGCGGTGCATGCAGAAAAGCGGCACCCTCACCGGCCATGGCGTATTTGTAGCCGCCCGCGAGATAGAACAGACGGTCCGATACCTGCGAAAGATCGGTCTCTATCGCCATGAAGCCGTGATAACCGTCGACGACCACCCACGGACCTTCCGGCCGAGCCAGTTCCGCCAGCCTGTCGAGGCCGGTCAGGACGCGTCCGCTGCCGAACATCACCTGGCTGACCCAGATGAGATCATGATCGCCTGATCGCGCACGCGCGAGGAAGCGGTCGGCGAAATCGGCTCCGGACGCGGGGACCACTTCCAGCCGGATTGTCTCCGCCTCCGCCCACCGCGCCGCCTGACGGCGAAAGCTGTGGAATTCACCGTCACTGGCCAGCACCCGCAGCGGCCGCCGCGGATGCGCGGAGACGATGCGGATCAGGAAATCATGCGTGTTGCCCGCAAAGGCGACGGTGGCGGGATCCGGGAGATTGAGCTCCGCGGCCACATGGCCCTGCGCGGCGGGCCATACTTCGCCCATGACGCGAGCCCATTTCGTGTCGGCGAAGCGCACCGCGTCCTCCCAACAGGCGCGCTGCCCCTCCCAGGATGCATCCGGCCACAGATGATGCGAATGCGCCGCGAAGTGGAGCCTGCCCGGAGCAGCGTCCAGCGCGCGCCTGAAAAGATGCTTGTAGCTCCCTTGGCCAGAAGGCGTGCCCGCGTCCGACGTCACAAGCTGGTTCTCAAGGACCAGAGCTCGGGAAAGGCGCGCTTGGCGAGAGTGCCTTGCAGATAGGAAACGCCCGCCGTGCCGCCGGTGCCCCGCTTTCCGCCTATGATGCGGCTGACCGTCAGCACATGCTTGTGGCGCCACGCGGCAAGGGCGTCGTCTATATCGACCAGCTTTTCGGCGAACTGGTACAGGTTCCACCAGCGATGCGGATCCCGATAGACCTGGAGCCATGCCGCCTCGACCGCGGCCGATGGCTCGTAGGCTCGGGTCCAATCGCGTTCCAGCACTTCGGCCGGCAGAGCGAAACCGGCACGCGCCAGCGCGCAGTTGGCCTCGTCCCAGAGGCTCGGCTGCGCAAGCGCCTGTTCCAACGCGCTGCGCGTATGGGGGCAGTCCGCCTGATGGCCGAGATGGTCCGCCTGCTTGAGCCCGAGCATGAATTCCATGGTCCGGAACTGGTCGGACTGAAATCCGGAACTCGATCCGAGCACCGGCCTGAAGGTCGAATAATCACTGGGCGTCATCGTCGCGAGCACATCCCAGGCGAGCGTCATCACCGCCTGAATGCGGCTCACCCTGGCAAGGCTCTTGTAAGCCTCGATCAGGGCATCGTCGCGCACCAGCCCCATCGCCGACCGCAGTTCGGCGAGAATCTGCTTCAGCCACAATTCCTTCGTCTGATGGATGATGATGAAGAGCAGCTCGTCGTGCTCTTCGGAGACGGGATGTTGCGCGGCAAGAATGTCGTCGAGCGCCAGATAGCGCGCATAAGTCATGTCAGTCATGAGCTTGCTGTGCCTCACCAGCCAAGACACCGCAAGCCAGCGCACGCACTGTCGCAACCTCCCATCCGCATGCTCAGTTCCGGGGTAAAGAACGCTGCCAGATCCGGCGTGGGTTTCCAGGCATGGCGCTTGAGGCGGCGATATCCAGGCATCATACCAAGGGCCGTCAGCGCGCCCCGCTCGTCGACGTGGCGGGCGGATGGGCCCGTAACACAGCGGAACATATTCGAAGCACATAGACGCGGCCTCGATTCCGGGCGCGATCCGTCTGACGCCGGCTTTGTCCTTCGGCGCGATCCCTATAGAAGGGCCGCCCACAGATTTATCCTGAGGCTGAATGACGTTTGACCAGATCGCCATCGTCGGGCTGCTGCTCTTCATGTTCGTTGTCTACGCGCTCGATCGTTTCCCGGCGGAGCACGTCGCGGCCGCGGGACTGACCGCAGCGTTCGCTCTTGGGCTGGTTCCCGTAGCGGATGTGTTCAGCGGGTTCTCTAGCCCGGCCGTTATGACGGTGGTCGAGATACTGCTGATCGTCTCCGTCCTTTCCCAGACCCATGCGATTGAGAAACTGGCCGATCGCATCGTCGGCCGGGCCGGAAGCCAGGCGGCGGTTCTCGCGGTAGTCTGCGGCTGCGGCGCGTTCGTGTCGGTGTTCATGAACAATATCGGCGCTCTCGCCCTCATGTTCCCGGTCGCGCTCTCGGTTTGCGCGCGGCTGCAGATGCCGGCAGCGAAAATGCTGATGCCCCTGTCGTTCGCGACGCTGCTGGGCGGCACCTGTTCGCTCACCGGGACGCCGGCAAATCTCGTGGTGAATCAATGGAAAATCAGCGAAACCGGCGGCGGCTTCGGCTACTTCACGCTCGGCACCGTTGGTCTGCCGATCACAATCGCTGGCCTGATATGGCTGGTGCTGGCGGCACCCCGGCTGTTCCGCCATGTCCGCCATGTCCCGGCGGTAGCGGAGCGCGGCCCCTCCGTGTTCTTCGTCGAGGTGAGAATACCCGCCGGTTCGGCGCTCATCGGGGCCTCCCTTGTGGACATCGAGCGGGGCCACGAGGCGAAGATTCATGACGTGCTGCGCTCTGGCGCGCACGTTTTCGCGCGCCGCGAGAAGATCGAGCTCATGGCCGGGGACATCCTGATCGTCGAATGCACACTCGAAACCCTGGAGGGAATGCAGTCACAGCGCCTGCTGGACCCCACGTCCGGGGGCGACGAACGCATCGAAGCGGTGGTAATGCCCGACAGCACCATCCTGGGATCACGCATCGGCGCGCTGGAATCGTTTGCGGAACGCGGCCTGTCGGTGGTGGCGCTCGCCAGCCGCCGACGCCGCATCGAAGGACAATTCAGCGACCTGCAGATCGGCGTCGGCGACGTCCTGGTGCTCGCGGGCGACCCTGCCGCCTTGCGCGAAGCGGCGGAAGAGGCGGAACTGCTGCCCCTGTCAGCGCGGCCGGCCAAACATGTGCCTGCCGATGCCTACCGCAGCATCAGCATCTTCATTCTCGGCGTCACTGCGACCGCGCTCGGCCTGGCGCCGCCGGAAATCGCCTTCGGCGGGGTGGTGATCGTGATGGCCCTGCTCGGCTCGCTTCGCCTCAGACCGGCCCTGCGGGACGTCAACTGGACGATAGTCATCCTGCTGGCCTGCATGATCCCCCTGGGCGCGGCGGTGCAGGAAACCGGAGCCGCGCGAGTGATCGCCAACAGCCTCATGGCCGCGCTGCCCTGGGCGGATCCGTTCGCGGTGACGACGATGATGCTCGTGCTGGCCGCAGCTCTCACGGTCTTCGTCGACAATGTCTCCACGGCCGCCGTCCTGAGCCCCGTCGCCGCCGGCATCTCGACGCGCGCGGGAGTGCCGATAGAACCGCTGCTGGTGGCCGTGGCGATCGGCACTTCGCTCGATTTCCTCTCCCCTTTCGGCCATCATAACAATGCCGTGGTGATGGGCGCCGCCGGCTATCGATTCCGGGACTTTCCGAAGCTGGGATTTCCCCTCCTGCTGCTCTGCATGGCCGTAGCGCTCGCGATTCTGCGATTCTTCTGGTTATGAGGTTTGCAATTCAGCGCCGGAACCATTAACCTAGTCCGAAACTAGGGAATAAGAATGATCTCGAACAAGGCGAAATATGCCTTCCGGGCACTGCTGGCTATTGCCGGGGCCCCGGAAGGACAAGCGATGACGAGCACGGAGATCGCGGCTCGCCACGGGATTCCGCACAAGTTTCTCGAGCAGATCCTGATTGACCTCAAGAAAGCGGGGATTCTGGACAGCAGGCGCGGGAAATACGGCGGTTACGTGATGCTGCGACCTGCCGACACGATCAGCTTTGGCGAAGTTCTGAGGCTTTTCGAGGGTCCGCTGGCCCCCCTGCCGTGCCTTTCGCGGCAATCCTATCGCCGTTGCGAGGACTGCGTGAGCGAAACGACCTGCGAGATCCGCCGCGAGTTCGGCCGTGCCTACGACGCGAGTCGGCAGGTCCTCGACAGCCGCACGATCGCCGATGCGCTGGCGGGCGGGCGCCAATGGCGGCAGGACGATCACGCGGAGCGACGAGCAGGCTAGCGGTTGCAAAAAGGCTCTTGATAAACCCCATCAAACATATAGGGATAATAGGCGAGTTAGTTCGCCGGAGCCGTCCCTATGACCGATGCAAGCCAGCACGATAGAGCAAGACCGCTGATCCTCACGGTGCCGGGCCTGAACTCGTCCGGCCCCGCCCACTGGCAGTCGCTCTGGGAGAAAAGCCGCGAGGACTGCGTTCGCGCCGAACTCGGCACGTGGTCGCGGCCCCACCGCAACACCTGGGTGGCCAAGCTGAGCCACGCCATCACCGCCGCCCGCCGGCCCGTCATCCTTTGCGCACACAGCCTCGGCTGCCTCGCCGTGGCATGGTGGTCGCTGCTGGAAGGCCAGGGCAGGGATGGACCGGTGGCCGGCGCGCTGCTCGTGGCGCCGCCCGATTGCGACCGGCGCAGGCTGCCCGAGCCGCTCGTGCAATTCCAGCCGGTGCCTCGCACGGCCCTGCCGTTCCCCTCGATCGTGGCCGCCAGCCGCAATGATCCTTATGCGGAGATCGGCTTTGCCCGCGAACTCGCCGCGCAGTGGGGCAGCAGCTTTGTCGACGTGGGCATGCTCGGCCACATCAACGCCGCGTCCGATATTGGCGACTGGCCGTTCGGCGAAGGCTTGCTTGACCTGCTGGCGGCGGAGGCGGGGACCGGGAAGGGCGTTGGCCGCGTCGATCGGGCACAGCTCGAACCGGTCCGGCCGTTCAATCGCCCAAGCACAGACAACGGCGCGGAGACCGGCACCAGGGCGCGCTGAGAGCGTCCTGGTGCCCCTCCCTCGCCCCAGCTCCGGACAATCATCATGCGAGCCTGGATTTTCTTTCATCGCGATCTCGCGATCGAAGAGCCCGAAGCGGCCGAGATCTTCCGTTTCCAGGAAACGGCGCAGCGCCTCGACATCGAGCTCGAGATACTGAAGCCGCAGGATTTCGAGCTGATCGTCGGCGTAAGGCGCGGCTGGGACGCGAGCTATCGCGAACGCAGCCTGGAAAAGCCGGACTTCATCATCCCGAGAACGGGATCCGAAACGAGCTACTTCACTCTGGCCGTGCTTCGCCACTTCGAGCGTCAGGGCGTGCACATGGTGAACGGGGCCGACGCAATCGAATGCGTCGCCGACAAGCTGCACAGCCTGCAGCAGCTCGCGTCTCATGGAATTCCCATCCCGCGCACGATTCTGGGCAAGTTCCCGGTCGACATCGACCTGATCGACAGGGAACTGGGCTTCCCGGTCGTGGTGAAGACGGTGCGCGGCACCCGCGGTGAAAACGTGATGCTTTGCGACAGCCGCGAGAAGTTCGGCGAGCTGGCCGGTCTGCTCGGCGGAGCCAGGCCTGGCGGGGACCTGATCTTCCAGCGTTACATCGGCGCCAGCCATGGCCGCGACGTGCGTCTGTTCGTCGTCGGCGGAAAGGTCGTCGCCACGATGGAACGCCGCGCCGCGAACGGAGGCTTCAGGGCGAATACGTCGCAGGGCGGAAGCGCGGTCCGGTATGACCCGCCTGCAGAGATGAGAGCTCTGGCGATCCGGGTCGCCGAAGTACTTCAGCTCGACGTGGCAGGCGTCGACATCCTTTTCGACGAGCACGGTTTCCGTGTCTGCGAGGCCAATTCCGCGCCGGGCTTCAAGAGCCTGGAGGCAGCCTGCGGCATCGATGTGCCCGAGACGATCTTCCGTCAGGCGCTGCGGCGGGTTCAGATGCCGCAGGGTCTCTGGCGCCGGGCGACATCCTTCCTGAAGCCGCGCGGGGGAAAGCGGCAATCTTCGTCCCCTTCCCCGCCGCGCGCGAACCACCGTCGGACATCCGCAGCAAGGCCTTCCCGGGAAGTCTGGGTCGGTCAGGACATATAAAGGACAACCATGCTGAAATTGAGGACACTTCCCCTGGCTCTTGCGGCATTGGCGCTGCTGGCGGGCTGCTCCGGCGAAAAGGATCGTTCGCAGGACAAGGCAGGCTCGGCCGCGCAGGCGCTGGAGCTGCTCAACGTCTCGTACGATCCCACGCGTGAGCTGTACAAGGACGTCAACGCCGCCTTCGCGAAGCAGTGGAAAGCGCAGCACGGGCAGGACCTGACCATCAGCATGAGCCATGGCGGCTCGGGCAAGCAGTCCCGCGCGGTGATCGACGGGCTGCAGGCCGACGTGGTGACGCTGGCTCTTGCCTACGATATCGACGCCATTGCGCAGAAGGGAAAGCTGCTCGACAGCAAGTGGCAGTCGCGACTGCCCGACAGCAGCGCCCCTTACACCTCGACGATCGTGTTTCTGGTCCGCAAGGGCAATCCCAAGCAGATCAAGGACTGGGGCGACCTGATCAAGCCGGGTGTCGAAGTCATCACGCCCAATCCCAAGACCAGCGGCGGCGCCCGTTGGAACTTCCTCGCCGCCTGGGCTTACGGGCGCAAGGCCGGAGGGTCTGACGCTGCCGCGCAGAAATACGTGACCGAGTTGTTCGGCCACGTGCCCGTCCTCGATTCAGGTGCCCGCGGCGCCACCACCACGTTCTCCGAGCGCGGCATCGGCGATGTCCTGCTCGCTTGGGAAAACGAAGCTTTTCTTGCGCAGAAGGAACTGGGCGCCGGCAAGTTCGACATCGTCGTTCCGTCGATCTCGATCCTCGCCGAACCGCCCGTCGCGGTCGTCGACGAAAACGCTCGCAAGCACGGCACCACGGATGTCGCGAACGCTTATCTGAAGTTCCTCTATACACCCCAGGCGCAGGAACTGATCGCGCGTCATTACTACCGTCCGCGCGACCCGAAGGTGGCGGCAAAGTATGCCGGCACTTTCCCGAAGCTCGACCTGGTGAGCATCCGCGACTTCGGAGGCTGGCAGGCCGCGCAGCCCCGGTTCTTCGCCGACGACGCTCTCTTCGACAAGATTTTCGCCGAGGCAAGACATTGATATGACAATGGACATTGCATTGAGCAGACCTCTGCAGATGCCACTTCAGACGCCGCAACGGCGGTGGCGGCGTCAGTCGGTGGTCCCCGGGTTCGGTCCCACGCTCGGCTTCACGCTGGCATGGCTGTCCTTGATCGTGCTGATACCCCTCAGCGCCCTTTTCCTGCGGGCGGCGGGCATGGGCTGGCACGATTTCGTCGCGGTCGGGCTCTCGGAACGGGCCCTCAAGGCCTATCAGCTCAGCTTCGGCGCATCGCTCGCTGCGGGCGGAGTGAACACCCTGTTCGGTCTCATCATCGCCTGGGTGCTCGTGCGCTACGAGTTTCCGGGCCAGCGCCTGCTGAGCGCGCTCGTCGATCTGCCTTTCGCGTTGCCGACCGCAGTCGCCGGCATCGCCCTGACATCGCTCTGGGCGGAAAACGGCTGGCTCGGAGCACTGCTCGTGCCGCTGGGCATAAAGGTGGCGTTCACTCCGCTGGGGGTCGTCATCGCGCTGGTCTTCATCGGGCTGCCTTTCGTCGTGCGCTCGGTCGAACCCGTTCTGGCCGACCTCGGCGCGGACGTGGAGGAAGCGGCGGCCACGCTTGGCGCCACTCCCCTGCAGACGTTCCGGCAGGTGATCCTGCCCGCGATCGGCCCGGCGCTGCTCACCGGCTTCGCGATGGCCTTCGCGCGCGGCGTGGGTGAATACGGCTCGGTGATCTTCATCGCGGGCAACATGCCCTACCGCTCGGAGATCGCACCGCTCCTCATCGTCACGCAGCTCGAACAGTTCGACTTCGCCGGCGCAACGGCCATCGCCAGCGTCATGCTCGTCGCTTCCTTCCTGCTGCTGCTGCTCGTCAACCTTCTCCAGTACTGGACCAGAAAGCGGGGTGCCGCATGACTTCCGCTGCAATCCAGCCGTCCCGGGCGGGTCGTGCGCTCATCCTCGCCGTCGCAATAGCTTTCCTGGGGGTTTTCCTTCTGGCGCCGCTGGTGGCGGTCTTCGCCGAGGCCCTGTCGAAGGGTGTCGGGGCCTATTTCGCGGCGTTTTCGGATCCGGACGCGCTCTCGGCCATCAGGCTGACCCTGATCGTCGCCGCCATCAGTGTTCCGCTCAACGTCGTCTTCGGCCTGGCGGCAAGCTGGGCGATCACCAAGTTCGACTTCCCGGGGAAGAGCATGCTGATAACGCTCATCGACCTGCCGTTTTCGGTGTCGCCGGTGGTATCGGGCCTCATCTACGTCCTGCTGTTCGGTGCCCAGGGCTTGCTGGGGCCATGGCTGCAGGCTCATGACGTCGAGATCATCTTCGCGGTGCCGGGCATCGTCCTCGCGACCACGTTCATCACGTTCCCCTTCGTGGCCCGCGAGCTGATTCCGCTGATGCAGGAACAGGGGCGGGACGACGAAATGGCCGCACTGTCGCTGGGCGCCAGCGGCTGGCAGGCTTTCTGGCACGTCACGCTGCCGAACATCCGCTGGGGCCTGCTATATGGCGTCCTGCTGTGCAACGCGCGCGCCATGGGCGAGTTCGGGGCGGTCTCGGTCGTTTCGGGCCACATCCGCGGCCAGACCAACACGATGCCGCTCCATGTCGAGATCCTCTACAACGAATACAATTTCGTGGCCGCCTTCGCGGTCGCTTCCCTCCTCGCCCTGCTGGCGCTCGTCACGCTCGCTCTCAAGAGCCTGCTCGAGTGGCGCTATGGCATTCATGGAAAGGCCGGACATTGATCAGCCTCGATCACATCACCAAACGCTTCGGCACCTTCGCCGCACTGAACGACGTCAGCCTCAGAGTGCGCGACGGCGAGTTCCTGGCGCTGCTGGGACCCTCGGGCTCGGGCAAGACCACGCTGCTGCGGATCATCGCCGGCCTGGAATTCCCCGACACCGGCACGGTGCGCTTCAACGGTGTCGACGTGACGGACCGCAAGGTGGCAGACCGGGAAGTCGGCTTCGTCTTCCAGAACTATGCGCTGTTCAAGCACATGACGGTGGCTGAAAACGTCGGCTTCGGCCTCTCGGTGCGCAAGCGGCGCGACCGTCCCTCGCGGCGCGCCATCAGAGAGCGGGCGCAGGAACTGCTCGAACTCGTCCAGCTAGGCCATGTCGGCGACCGCTTGCCCGCCCAGCTTTCCGGAGGTCAGCGCCAGCGCGTCGCCCTGGCCCGCGCGCTGGCGGTGGAGCCCAAGCTCCTCCTGCTCGACGAACCCTTCGGCGCGCTGGATGCCAAGGTGCGCAAGGACCTGCGCCGCTGGCTGCGCCAGTTGCACGAGCAGATGGGCCTTACCTCGATCTTCGTCACCCACGACCAGGAAGAGGCCCTTGAACTCGCCGACCGGATCGTCGTCATGGACCATGGCGTGATCGAACAGGTCGGGACGCCGGAGGAAATCTACACGAGACCGCGAAGCGCCTTCGTGTCCGACTTCGTCGGCGAGACCAACTGCGTGCGCATCACCGTATCGGACGGCCATCCGTTCTTCTTCGACAGGGCGCTCGACCTGCCCATCGATGGCCTGTGGAACGGGCCAGCCGATCTGCATTTCCGCCCCCACGACGTCCAGTTGTGCGACGGCGAGGAAAGCGGATGCCTGCCGCTGCTCGTGAGCGATGCCTATCGCAAGGGCGGCCACTGGCGGATCGAGGGGCGATTTGCCGGTCTCGACCGCCCTATCGAGATCGACTTTCCGGCCGACCGCCCGCCGATCGAGCCCGGTCGCCGCGTGGGCGTGAAACTGTCACGTGCCATGCTGTTCCCCGCACAGTAAGGACCCGGCCATGGTTGATACCTCCGTTCGAACCATATCGCCCGAGAAAGCGCTGCACATCGAGGAAAGCCTGAACAGCGTCAGGGAAGCGCTGCTCAGGCTCCATTACGGAATGATCGCCCTCACCATTCACGAGGACCGCATCGTTCAGATCGATGTGACGGAAAAGCGGCGGCTGCGCACGTCCTGAACCGACCCTTCGCAGGCGCCGCCTCACATAGACCGATTTCGCCAGACGCTCCGCCGAGGGTCTGGCCACGCGCCGGCCGGTCGACCGGAGGCGTCCCTGATCACCACGGGAGGACAATTCGATGATCGGACGTTTCTGGTGGCTGGCGGCTGCACCGGCGCTCGCTGCGGCCACGCAGGCGGCAGCCAAGGAAGCCGGGGAGGACAAACCCCTGACCCTTCAGGATGCAATCGGCGATCCGGACGATTTCACGATCTCCGGCAGCATCCGCGCGCGCTACGAGGCGCTGGGGAACGACTTTCGGCCTGGATCGAACGAGAATGACGATATCCTGGCCCTGCGCACAACCCTGCTCGCGGAATATCGGCCCGAGCCGGTGCGCATCGGCGCGGAAGTGATGGATTCGCGCGTGTATTTCGACAATGCCGGTACGCCCGTCACCAGCAACGACGTCAATGCTCTTGAATTGATACAGGCCTATGTCGGGCTGGACCTCAGAAGCGCTTTGGGCAAAGGAACGGGCACCAGCCTGCAACTGGGCCGCTTTACCATGGACCTCGGATCGCGGCGTCTGGTCGGGCGCAACAACTACCGCAACGCCACGAATGCTTTCGCTGGCATCAGGGCCGATTTCAAGGCGGCCGACAAAACGAGCGTGACAGCTTTCTACACTCTGCCGCTGGTCCGGCTACCCAGCGACAAGCAGGCCGTTCTCGACAACAGGGTCGAATGGGACCGCGAAAGTTTCGATCTCGCGTTCTGGGGCGGCTTCGTCAGCAAGCCGCATCTGGCCGGCCGCGCCGACATGGAATTATACTTCTTCGGCCTGAACGAGCGTGATTCGCCTGGTGTCACGACACGCAACCGCCAGCTCTACACGCCCGGGCTGCGCATTTCCTCGGAACCCGCGCCGGGCAAGACCGACTTCGAATTCGAAGGCGCCTACCAGTTCGGCACGATCCGCGCGGATACGACGGTCGACGCGCCGGTCGAGGACGTCTCCGCCTATTTCGTCCACGCCGAAGTCGGGCGCCAGTTTGCCGGGCCGTGGGAACCGAGGCTCTCGCTCGAGTACGATCTCGCCAGCGGCGATCACGACGGCGGCAGTTACAATCGCTTCGACAGCCTTTACGGTACGCGCCGCAGCGACTTCGGCCCCACGGGGATTTATGGCGCCCTCGGCCGAAGCAACATCAGTTCGCCGGGCGTTCGCCTGGAAGTCACGCCCGACAAGCGCTGGGACGGCTTCGTGATGTACCGCGCCGCATGGCTCGAAAGTGCGACCGACAGCTTCGCCAGTACCGGGGTCAAGGATGCAACCGGCAATGCGGGAACCTTCGCCGGACACCAGGTCGAAGGCCGCATGCGCTACTGGATCGTGCCCAAGCTGCTACGGCTGGATACTGGCGGCGCCGTGCTCATCAACGGACGCTTTCTAAAGGATGCGGCGAATGCCAATGACTACGGCAACCCCGTCTACGGATATTTCGACCTGACGGCGACTTTCTGACCGGCTGTCATGGAAAGGTCCTGAACGGATGGATGTTCAACTGCTCGTAATCTGCCTGCTGACCGCGGCCATCAACCTGATAGGCACTCTGGCCTATGGCGCGCGGATCGCCGGTGTGCGCACCAGGCGGATCGCGATGAGCTTTGCCTTGTTCAATATCCTCGTGCTCGTCAGCCGGACATCGAACAGCTTTCTTGGGCCCTTCCTGGCCAAGCGGATCGAGAATCGCCTGGCGAGCGGCGGCGGCGCGGCGCTGGCCGGCGATTTCCGGATCGTACTGGCGAGCGCCACGATCTCCGTCCTTCTGGGGATCATTCTCGTCCCGACTGCTCAGCGGATGTTCGCGCGGGGCATCGGTTATTTCCAGCGGAACCGGTCGACCGCGCAGATGGTACTTCGCACGGCCTCCCCCTCGGGCCTGCATGCAATTCGAGAATCCTTCGCGCTGCCGCACATGGGCCATCTGCGCGATCTGACGCGGCCTCTGGGCGTGAGTTGGGGCGTGCTCCTTGCCAATGTTCTGGCGCAGGCGCTGATCACGGTCGGCGTGCTCGCGTCGCTCTACGCCGGTTATCTCAACCCGCAGTTCAGGGTAACCGCTTCGCAGCTATCCGCAGTGGTAAACGGTTTCGCGACGATCCTGCTGTTCGCACTGATCGACCCGCAATTGTCGGTCATGACCGACGATGTCGTCGAAGGGCATATCGACGAGCCTTTGTTTCGCCGGACGATCATGTGGATCTCCGTCAGCCGGCTGGCCGGAACGATGCTTGCGCAGATATTCTTCCTGCCCGCCGCGGTAGCCATCGCATGGATCGCGAACCACGTCTGATCGAGTGCAGGAAATGAGGCCCCCCGCCCGCCTGAAGTGCACCGATGACGCGCTTCAGCGGGAAACCGGCGCGAAACCTCAGATGATCCTGGACTCGATCAGCAGGCGTATGGCCGCATTGATGCCCACGCCTCCCAGCTTGTTGAGCAGGTTGGCCCGGTGGATTTCCACGGTGCGATGGCTGATATGCAAACGCTCGGCGAGAGTGCGGTTGGTCAGGCCTTCCGACAGCCCTTCCAGGACTTGCCTTTCGCGCTTGGTCAGGCCTTCCATCGATTTCTTGGCCTTGAGCGCACGGGCCCGGATATATCCGATACGGTCAGTGGCAGTGCGCGCTTCTTCTACCGTCCTGCAGAAATTGTCGGCGTCCGTTGGCCTGTCGCTGTAGCCGACCGCCCCTTCATTCACGGCGCGAACGATCCGCGAGGTATCCGGCTCGTCGGAAAAGGCGACGAAAGGAAGCCATCTCTCCAGCTTGAGCATTTGCGCCGTCAGCTTCGGAACATTGTCCAGGTCATCCGCGACGAGGACCATGCCGTCGTCAGGCCAGCGGGTGGCCAATTCTTCCACCGCTTCAAACGGCACGACGTAAACCCCTCGCTTCGACATCTCATAGCTTATCGCGGCGCGCCGCTTCTGATTCTGGTCCACCAGGAAAAGATGAAAACTGTCCGAACGCATGGAATTGCCGATCCCCGAGCCGATTAGCTGAATTGACCGGTTCGGAGCGTGACTACCCCATGCGCGATCCCCCCGGACCGCCCAGCCCCCAGCGCCTTGCGGATTACCCCTACTAATACCTAAGCGGCAATTACGTATTTAAACGTATTTTTGACCGTCAGCGCAGTTAAATTCCGTTAATCATATTTGCAAGCGCATCACGACGAATCAGCTGCCCCGACGAATCTCAGGATTTGCGTACCATTCTCCAGTATGAAGGCGATCAGCGAAAGCACCAGACCAATCCTGAATGTCTGGAAAGCCAAAGAGAGGTAGCGGTATTTCTTTCGCTGCAACACTATTCCATTTTGATAAAGATCGCGCAGCATTGTGCTCAGAACACGGCCGTCGGTCTCGCAGCGGCGCATCAGCCGCTCGACGAATTCCTCCTGTTGCAGTCCGGTGAAGACACCGAAGAACAGCAGATTGTCGAGTTCGTCGTCGGCCAGCACGGGCGGCGAGGTCTTGGGCATGACGGCGGCCATGGCAAACATCGCGGAAGCAAACGCCGACAGGACCAGGATCAGCAGGGCGATGCGGTAGTTGCCATTGCTGAACGCGCTCACCGAAAGTGTGAAGACCAGGAACGTCACACCCATCAGGATATTGGCCTTCCGGTCCGCCATTGCGCTGAGCGCGACGTGATTGGTCAGGGCGGTGCGCACCATGTGGATGGCGTTCATCGAATAGGCGGTACCATCATGAAGCGCGGCTGCGGCAAGCTCCGACCCGCCCGCAACCGGATCGACATCATGCTGCTGCTTCGCCGTTTCGGACATTGCTCCCGCGCCCGCGTCAGACCACCCCGAAAGCCAGCATGGCGTCGGCCACTTTCTTGAACCCGGCGATATTGGCGCCGCGCACATAGTCGACATAGCCGCCGCCGCGCTCACCGTAAGTCAGGCAGCGGGCATGGATGCCGGACATGATGTCCTTGAGCATCTGCTGCAGTTCCGCCTCGCTCCAGGAGCGGCGGGCGGAGTTCTGGCTCATCTCCAGGCCGGACACGGCGACACCGCCGGCGTTCGCCGCCTTGCCCGGTGCGTACATGATCCGCGCGTCCTTGAAGACATGCACGGCATCGAGATCGCACGGCATGTTGGCCCCTTCGGACACCGCGATGCAGCCGTTGGCCACCAGACTACGGGCGTCCGCGCCGTCGAGCTCGTTCTGTGTCGCGCAGGGCAGCGCCACGTCGCAGGGCACGTTCCAGGGAGTGCGGCCTTCGTGGAAGGTGGCGCTGGGGAATTCCTCCGCGTAGGCGCTGATACGCCCGCGGCGGTGGGTCTTGTGATTCTTGACCCAATTTATCTTTTCGAGCGTCAGGCCATCAGGATCATGAATGAAGCCGCCCGAGTCGGAGAGGGTGAGCGGTTTGCCGCCGAGATGGATGACCTTTTCGGCGGCGTGCGTCGCGACGTTGCCCGACCCGGAGATCACGGCGGTCTTCCCTTCCAGATCGTGCCCGCGCACCGCCAGCATTTCGGCGAGGAAATAGACCGCACCATAGCCGGTCGCCTCGGGCCGGATGAGGGAACCGCCGTATTCAAGGCCCTTGCCGGTAAGTACGCCCGTGAAGTGGTTGGTGATGCGCTTGTATTGCCCGAACATGTAGCCGATCTCACGCGCGCCCACGCCGATATCGCCGGCCGGCACGTCCACGTCGGCGCCGATATGGCGGTACAGTTCGGTCATGAAGGACTGGCAGAAGCGCATGATCTCGCGCACCGACTTGCCCTTGGGATTGAAGTTCGCCCCGCCCTTGCCGCCCCCCATCGGCAGGCCGGTGAGGGCGTTCTTGAAGGTCTGCTCGAAAGCGAGGAACTTGAGCACGCTCTCATTGACGCTGGGGTGAAAGCGCAAGCCGCCCTTGTACGGACCGATCGCGTTGTTGTTCTGCACGCGCCAGCCGCGCTGGACGCGGATGTTGCCGTTGTCATCCTCCCAGCAGACGCGGAAGGAGACCACCCGGTCGGGTTCGGCAATGCGGCGCAGGATCTGCTGCTCGTGGTATTCTTCCTTGTCGCCCATGAAGTCGAAGATGTCTTCGGCGACTTCCTGCACCGCCTGAACGAATTCGGGCTGATGGGGATTGCGGCGCTTCACACCCTCCATGAAGCCGTTGAAGTCGACGTGGTCCGCGATTGCCATGATTGTTCTCCCCCTCGTTCGAATCTGTACTTCGACGCCCGTCCTCTCGTATCAGCCGCGGCTACGATACGATCGCACTTCGAACGCGTACAGACTGAAAGTGGGGATGCGCCCCGCCCGCCCGTGCGGCAGGCACCAGCACGGGGGCACAGAGCGTCAGGCTTGCGGGATCATGGGCGCCGCGGTCTTTCGCCGCGCCTCGAGCACGGGTCTTCGCGGCTTATTCCGAAGCGGTCTTTTCCGCGGCGGCCTTGGCGCTAGTGGTCCGCTTGCGCTTGGGCTTCGTTGCCGTTGCAGCCGCTTCGCCCGCGGTTTCGTTTTCCTTGGTGATCTTCTCGATCGCCTTCTCCGGGGTGACGAACACGTCCTCGCCCTTGGCCTTGCGGCCGATGGAATACTTATAGATCGCGTAGGCGCCTGCGGCTCCCGCGCCGCCCACTGCCCACTTCAGCAGCTTCATTCAAAGTCCCCTTGCTTCAGGGCAGCCAGTTCGGACCCGGTGCGACCCGGCAACCGCCCGCGCAGCCGATCCGTCGATTCCGGACCCGCCGCAAAGGTCCGTCCTAGCCGAAGCGCGGGGGATTGCAACGCCGGGCGCGCATTTTCACCTCGCGGATCCGTGGCGGAGCTGGCAGGCATCCATCCTGCGCGATGCCACAGCCATCAGCAACGCCGGCCGAGACCCTTGAGCCGACCCCACCCCTCCGTTAACTTTTCTCCATAGCCAGTCCAGCGCCGGGACAGGCGGTAGTCGGCTCTGGCGCTTTACCATGGGTTGCGCGATGATCCTCTCACCGAATCCCGGCGGATTCGCAAGGACTGGATCAGGTGAAAGGACGCATTTTCCTCGCTTCGGGCTTCGTCGCGATCGCGCTGATAATCGGCGCGGTCTTGCTGGCGGCCGGCAGCGGCGGGAAGCAGCCTGCCGCACTGGATGCGCCCGAGGCCGTCCGGCAGGCGGCCGCGCCGCGACCCGTCCCCCAGGCACCGCCCCGTGCCGCCAGGGCCGAAGAGCCTTTCGTCATCAAGCGGATCCTGCCGATCGACGGCCCGATAAGGTACGGCGAGTGGCACTGGAACGACAAGGACGTGCCCGAGGGGCCGATCGTCGTGACGGTAGACCTGGATGCGCGCGTTCTCTCGGTCTTCAGGAACGGCTATGAGATCGGCGCCACGGCTGTCCTGCTGGGGACGGAGGACACACCGACGCCGCTCGGTGTTTTTCCCATCACCGAGAAGGATGCCGATCACGTTTCGAACATCTACACCGGCGCCCCCATGCCCTACATGCAGCGCCTGACCGAAGATGGCATCACTCTTCACGGCTCCGAGGTCGAGCTGGGCTACGCAAGCCACGGGTGCATAGGCATGCCCGAACCTTTCGCGGCCAAGCTGTTCCACACGACAAAGCTGGGCGACAAGGTCTATATCACGCGGGGGAAACGCATCGGGGTGGGCGACAGCCTGGTCGGCTGAATATCAGGGCTTGCGCTTGGCCGCGCGCACCGGCGCCTTGCTGAAGCTCCAGCGCCCGGCGTTCGGGCGCACCACGAGTTGGCCGATGGAGGCCGCCCGGCCTTCTGTCAGCGCATCCAGCAGACGCGCCACGGCACCGCCGCGCGCCTCGGTTCCGTCGAGTTCGCGCACGATCCTGGCGATCACCCGGAGCACCACCGCACGAGGCGCCTGCGGGCGATATCCGAGACCCATCGGCTCCTTCTTCACGCACGAGCG
Organism: Novosphingobium sp.; assembly: GCA_035278205.1. Taxonomy (GTDB): domain Bacteria; phylum Pseudomonadota; class Alphaproteobacteria; order Sphingomonadales; family Sphingomonadaceae; genus Novosphingobium. The sequence continues at coordinate 58,678 of DATEJH010000013.1, forward strand.
CCATTCGAGAGCGGCCATCCAGTCGAGCGCCGCATCGGCCTCGGCGATGTGCTCGGCGCTCCGCGCAACCGCTTCGACATCCAGCCAGCCGGCATCGGCGAGCGCCTTGCGGATGCGCGCGCGCTCATACTTATCGTCGGCATTGCTGGGGTCCTGCGCCGCCTCGATCCCTGCGGCAACGACGATCTCGCCCAGTTCGGCGCGGCGCCAGGCGAGGAGCGGGCGCAAGAGCAGAATGCCCGTTCCCGGCACCTGCCCGCGCCCTCGCGTTCCGGCGAGCCCTGCCACGCCGCTCGCCCGGTTGAGGCGCATCAGCAGGGTTTCGGCCTGATCGTCCGCATGGTGCGCCGTTGCGAGCGCAGCAAGCCCACGCTGCCCAAGCCAGTCTGCCATGGCAGCATAACGCGCCACGCGGGCTTCTGCCTGCACATTGCCCGGTGCGACCTTTATACCAAGGATCGCATGCGGCACTGCCATCCGGGCACACAGCGCGGCCACGTCGGCGGCTTCGCGGGCGCTTTCCGGGCGCAGGCCGTGATCGACGGTCACCGCCTCGACCCGCCCTGGCAGCGCAGCGGCCGCAAGAAGCAGCAGCGCAATGCTGTCCGGACCGCCGGAGACCGCCAGGCCAAGGCGGAGGCGTTCTTCGTCGGCCGCTTCCGGCCAGAGCGTCGCGAGACCCTCACGGAACCGGCCGACGCGCTCGGCGGCGGGCATCAGGTCGGCCGGATCAACTGCACTTGAGCCCATTGCGCGTAGAATCGTAGAGGCTCTTGAGGCGGCCGGCCGCCTCGGCGGCGTAAGTCTGCCCGAATTCGGCCAGGGCAATGCAGGCGCGCTTGGTATCCTTGAGCTGCTTCATGGACACGGCGAGATAGAGCAGGCTGTCGGGCGCGCGGTCGCCATTCTTGTCGGTCTGATAATTCTGCACGAACCACTTGGCCGCCTCTAGCGCGTTGCCTTCATCGAGATAGGCGCGGCCGAGCAGATTGCGGCCCCAGCTTGTCCGATCGTGCTTCGGGTACTTCTGCAGGAACAGCTTCAGCTGCTGCTCCGCTTCCGGATAGAACTTCGCTTCCCACAGACGATAGCCGTAGCTGTACTCGTCATCGCCGGGATCGGCGCTCTGCGGTTTCTCGATAGCCTTCACAGCCTGGAGGCGGGAGGCGGAAGGGAGCACGGCCGGAATTCTCGCCGGAGTCGTGGTGATCGAAGCCGGCTGCATGGCCGAGGCGCCGCCGCTCATCGCGTCGAGGTTCGATTTCGGAGCCGGATCGGGAGCAGGCGCGGTGTTCGGCGAAGCCGGGGACGGAGCGGCGCCCATCACGGCTGGCGCCCCCGGGATCCCGCCGCCCAGCTTGGCCTCGAGCTGGTTGATGCGATTGGTGTTCTGCTCGACCTGGGCGGTAAGGCGGGACATCTGTGCCTCGACCGCATCCATGCGGCTGAGCAGGTCGGTAACGGGCGTGGCCGTCGGCGCCTTCGGGCCGCCGCCTGCCGCAGGTGCCGGGGCCGAGATCTGCGGCTCGAAGAAAGTGCCGTCTCCTCCCGGGAACACCTTGCGTTGCAGCGCGCGCACTTCGGCTTCCACCTTGTTCAGGCGGCCTTCGGTGGACGGATCCTGCGCCTGCGCCGGCACGGCGCCGCAAACGAGCAGCACGGCGACGGCGGACGTTGCCATCAGGCGCGCGCCCTTGAAACGGGTCGGACGTCCTGTCCCAAGTGAACCATTCATTGCCAAATTTTCTCCGTGTCGGGACACGCCTACTCCATGCCATCGCGCCCAATGGGCCGCATCGTGGCTATAGCCGACCTAACCCGCAATTAACCACGCGCGGCGCGTGAAATCTTTGCAGAAAGACCGCTCGCCTGTCGAGGCGACGTTATTCGGAAACCGTGGAAACCGGCCGCGAGCCCGCGTTCGGGCTGGACTCGGGCGGCGCGGCGTAACTTCCGGCGGGATCCGGTGCCGCCGCCCCGGCCTGCCGGTAGGCCGTCGTTGGCGGACGCGCGCCGAGAGCCGCCGTCGCGGAAGGGCGCGAAGGAGCGGGCGGCGCGACGATCGGCGAGCGGGTGGTCGTCTGCGGGGCGGGGCTGCCCGCCGCGGCCGAGGGCGTGGGGCGCGGCGTGCCGGGAGTAGCGCCGGCAGGCACAGGGACCTTGCCGGACCCGGCCGGGACGCGCGCCAGCAGATCGGTCGCTGCAAGCGAGACGCCGGACATCGTCACCGGCTTATCGGTCAAGGCCGGCACCTGCCTGCCGCCCACGGTGAATTGCAGAGCATCGGGACGCCCGGTGCGAAGCTGGGGCCCCTGCGCATCCCGCGGCACGGTCCATCTCTCGCCCTGCGCGAGTTCCTTCTGCAGGAGCTGCTTGCCGCTTGCGTCCGTCACCTTGACCCAGACCTTGTCCGCGGTTGCCGTCATCACCACCGGGCCGCCGGCGACAGCGGCCTGGGTTGGACGTGCCACAGGTGCGGGTGCCGCGCTTTGCGGAGCCGCCGGCTGCTTGTTCGCGATCAGGTCGGGAAGCTTGCCCGCGGGCGACAGAAAACTGCCCCAGAACGCAAGCAAAAGGCCGACCACGACCGCGACGGCCGCGGCAGCGATCCACCCCATGCGGGATGGCGGCACGCGCGCGGGATCGCCGGGTTCGAAGCTCGGTTCCATCCGGCCGCGCTCGTGGTCCTCGGCATCGAGCTGCTCGCGCACCTGCTCGGCAATCTCCGCCTCATCGAGGCCGAGCGCGCGCGCATAAGCGCGGGAAAAGCCCACTGCGTACGTGCGCGCGGCAAGGTCGCCGAACCGGTTTTCCTCTATCGCGAGGAGATGGCGTTCGGCGATCTTGGTCTGCGTGGCGATATCGGCGCGGCTCAGTCCCGCGGCCTTGCGCGCCTGGCGCAGCCTGGCGCCCGCGGTCGACGGTGAATCCGGTGTAGACTGGCTTTCGACGTTTTCCATTCCGCTCCCGAAGGGAAATAGATTGTGACGACCCTTGCCGGAGCCCAAACCGGGCCGCATAGTCTCCAAAGTCGATCGACAGGCGGAAAATTCGCTTCGGATTCAATGCGGCGGGGGACCGGCGTAGCGGCCGGTATCCTCTGCCTGCGACACCCCTATGTCAATCCACGAGAATCCCACGTTCCACAGCCCATTGGGAAAGAGTGGCGCGCATGTTTTCGGGCGGCGAGGCGAGCCATCCCTCCATCGCTTCGGTGATCACGCGCAGGTCGATCCGGCCGATGAGCTCCTTGATCGGCCCGACCGCCGCCGGAGTGATAGAGAGCCGCCGGATGCCAAGACCCAGGAGCGCCAGCGCCTCCAGCCGGCGGCCGCCCATTTCGCCGCAGATACCGACGTCTATGCAGCGTCCCTCGACACTGCGGATGACCCGCCGCATAAAGCGCAGGATCGCGGGGCTGAGCCAGTCGTACCGCTCCGCGAGCTTCGGGTTGGAGCGATCCGCCGCAAACAGGAACTGCGTCAGGTCATTGGTGCCGATCGACAGGAACGAAATCTTGGGCGCGATCAGGTCGAGTTGTTCGGCAAGCGCCGGCACTTCCAGCATGATGCCGTAGCGAATCGCCTCGGGCAGTACCTTCTTCTGCGAACGCAGGTAGGCGAGTTGCCCGTCGAACACGGCCTTGGCAGCGTCGAACTCCCAGGGTTCGGCCACCATCGGGAACATGACATTCAGCGTGCGGCCCGCGCCCGCCTCCAGCAGCGCGCGCGCCTGGGCCTTGAGCAGGCCGTCGCGATCGAGGGCGACACGTAGCGCGCGCCAGCCCATGGCCGGGTTCTCCTCCCCCTGACCATCGTCGTGGCGCAGATAAGGCAGCATCTTGTCCCCGCCTATGTCGACGGTCCGGAACATCACCGGCTTGTCCCCCGCGGCTTCCATGACGTCGCGGTAGAGCCTGGTCTGGCGCTCGCGCTGCGGCAGGGTCGCCGAGACGAGGAACTGGAACTCGGTGCGGAACAGACCGATCCCGTCCGCGCCGGTGAGGCTGAGATTGGCCACATCCTCGCGCAGCCCGGCGTTCATCATGACCGTGATCCGCACGCCGTCGAGCGATACCGGTTTGACATCGCGCATCGCCGCGTAAGCGGCCTGGCGCTCGCGGCTTTTGGCAAAACGGGCCTCGAAAGCCTCGATCATGCCGGCGGCGGGCCGCACCGTCGCCATGGCCTGGTCGGCATCGAGCAGCAGCAGGTCGCCGTCGCGCACCGCCCCTCTCAGGCCCCGGACCCGGCCGAGCACGGGAATGCCCATGGCCCGCGCGACGATCACGACATGACTGGTGAGCGAGCCTTCCTCCAGGATCACGCCCTTGAGACGGCGCCGGTCGTATTCGAGCAGTTCCGCCGGGCCGAGATTGCGGGCGATCAGGATCGCATCGCTGCGCAGCCCCATGCTCGCGGCGGTACCGAGCTGCCCCGAGACAATCCGCAGCAGGCGGTTGGCGAGGTCTTCCAGGTCATGCATGCGGTCCGCCAGCAGCGGGTCGTCGATCTGGCGCATGCGCATGCGGGTGCGCTGCTGCACGCGCTCGATTGCGGCCTCGGCAGTGAGGCCGGAATCGATCGCCTCGTTGATGCGGCGAGCCCAGCCCTCGTCGTAGGCGAACATGCGATAGGTCTCGAGCACTTCCTCATGCTCGCCGCCGGTACCGAACTCGGCCTGGCCCGCCATGCGGTCGATCTGCTCGCGCATCTTGTCGAAGGCGAGTATGACGCGCTGCCGTTCGGCCTCGGTATCTTCGGCGACGACGTGCTCGATGTTGACCCGGGGCTGGTGAAATACCGCTGCGCCCATGGCGAGGCCCTTTACCAGGGTCAGGCCGTGAAGCTGCCCCGGACCGTTGCTGGCTGCTCCCGGCGATTGCGTGTCCACCTCGTCGACCAGGCCGGCGTTCGTGATCACCTCGGACAGCACCATCGCCACGGTCTGCAGAGCCTCGATCTCCACTTCCTCGTAGCGGCGCGGCTCGACATGCTGCACGCAAAGCGCGCCCACCGCGCGCTCTCGACGCACGATCGGCACGCCGGCGAACGAGTGGAATTTGTCCTCCCCCGTCTCGGGGCGGTAGGAGAAGTCCGGGTGTGCCGCCGCCTCTGCGAGATTGAGGGTCTCTATGTTGTCGGCAATCGTGCCGACGAGACCCTCTCCCACCGCCATGCGGGTGACGTGGACGGCTTCCTGGGCCAGACCACGGGTCGCGAAAAGCTCCAGCATTCCCTCACGCAGGAGGTAGATCGAGCAGACCTCGCTATTGAGGCACTCACCGATCACTTCCACCACGGTGTTCAGCTTGGCCTGGGCATTGCTGCGCGAGGCCATGACCTCGTGGAGGCGAGTGAGAATGTTTCGTGCTGCTTCGACGGCGCCGCTGGTCATGTCTTCCGAACTACCCCAAAGCGAGCGCTTTGGGAACGCAGGAGGCGCGTCAAATCAGCTTTGAGAGGAACTTATCTTCGATTCCTCGCGAAACCGGCGTTCAGTTGCGCGCGATCTCCTCCTTGAGTCTGAGCTTTCGCTTCTTGAGGGTCTGGATCACCGCATGGTCAGGCATAGGCCGTGTCATCTCGTCACGAATCTGCCGTTCAATTCCGGCATGCTTGAGCTGAAGGGCGCTGACGTGCGAACTATCCATGGATGGTTCTCCTCTTGAAGGGGCCGCACTCCCTGCCGAGCTCCCGGTCGGCGACTCGGCACCCCGAAGATGCGGCAGCGATCATGGAACCATATTCAGGCCACCTTGCGAAGAGTATGATTGCCTCATATTCGGTGAAGCGCGTGGCTGTCGCGTCGAGCGGCCAGCAGTCGAATGAGGCGATCCGGCGCGTAAGCCGTTACACAGGATGAGGAATTCCGGCGTGACCGAAGAGGAATTGCGCAAGCGCCTCGAAATGCTGAAGATCGAACATCGCGATCTCGACGCGGCGATCGACGCGCTCAACGCCGCCGGCTCGTCCGACCAATTGCAGATCGCCCGCCTCAAGAAGCGCAAGCTGGCGCTCAAGGACCAGATCATGCTGATCGAGGACCACCTGATTCCCGATATCATCGCCTGATTACCAGCAATTCCCGTAACTTGCAGGCAACAGACTGGTTAACGCGTCTTAACCCCGAACTGCTCCACTCCGGCACAGTCCCACATTGGACCGTGGATTCCTGCGATCGCACTGTTGCTGGCGATTCGTCGCAATAAATATCAGCGGGGCCATGTGTGATCCCGTGACCATTAACCCGCGCATCATCGAAGCACTCTATTGCGAGGCGCTCGCCCTCTCGGACGACGTGCGCGTGGCATTTACCCTGCCAGGGCAGTTCGAGCGGGCCGCGGCGGACGAAGATCTCTCTCGCGTTGCACTTTCCAGCGAAGGCCTGCGCACGACTACGCGGATGATGCACGCCATAGCGTGGCTGCTCAATCACCGGGCCTACTTCATGGGAGAGATCTCCGAGTTCCAGCTGCGCCGGCACGGCCGCCTCTCGCAGGAGCTATGCCGGTGCGATCCACGGCAGGTCGCGCGGCTCGACCAGGAGGTCGCGCTGCTAGTGGAAGTCACGCGCCGCTTCTACGAGCGCCTCCTCCGCCTCGACCGGAACTGGCGCCTGAACGGCCCGGCAGCCTCGAGCGCGGTGGAACGCCTGCGCCAGCGCATAGAGGAACGGCTGGCTGGTTAGCGAAGGATCGGGTGTCCACCGCACTCGACAGGGGCGGCGCGAACGACCATATCGCAGCCATGAACGCCCAAACCCAGTTCGCGGAACCATATGCCGTGGCCGAGCAGGCCGCCCCGCTGGTGCGGCGCGTGCTGGCGCGCAATCCCTCGCCTTTCACTTATACCGGCACGCAGACCTATATCGTCGGCGCGGGGCGCGACGTTGCGGTCATCGATCCCGGTCCTGACGATGCCGAGCACCTGGATGCGCTGATGGAGGCGGTCGGCGATGCTCGCGTCGCGGCGATCCTTTGCACTCACACCCACCGCGACCACTCTCCCGGTGCCGGCCCGCTCGCTGCCCGCACCGGCGCGCCAATCATCGGCTGCGCGCCGCTGACGCTGGACGATGACGGACCCCGTGCCGATGCCTCCTTTGACCCCACTTATCGCCCCGACCGCGTGCTGGCCGATGGCGAGACCGTCTGCGGCGAGGGCTGGACCCTGGTTGCCGTGGCGACCCCGGGGCACACCTCCAACCACCTCTGCTTCGCCCTGCCCGAAGCCGGCGCGCTGTTTACCGGCGACCATGTGATGGGGTGGTCGACCAGCATCGTCTCGCCGCCTGACGGCGACATGACGGCCTATCTCGAAAGCCTGGGCAAGCTGCACGCCCGCGAGCAGGACAGGATCTATTTCCCCGCCCACGGCCCCGCCGTCGAAAAGCCGCGCCAGCTCGTGCGCGGCATGATCGGACACCGCCGCCAGCGCGAAAAGCAGATCCTGCGCCAGATCGAGTCAGGCCGCCATCGTATCGAGGACATGGTACCGCACATGTACAAGGGCGTGGACCAGCGCCTCTGGCCCGCGGCCGGCCGATCGGTGCTTGCCCATCTCATCGATCTGGAAAGACGGGAGCTTGTAACCCGTTCGGGCGAAGAATGGTCGTTAACTAACTGAACGCCTTTCTTCTGGCGGATTCCGCTCAGGTCGTCTATCTCTGCGCCCACGGGAACTTGGCCAGGGGGAACAGATGGCCAGCGTAGCAGATGCGCGTGCGGGCACGCTTTCGTTCTGGCAGAAGATCGCGATCGGCATCGCCGTTTTCATTCTTTTCAGCTTCCTGCAATGGGCAGCGCGGGGCTTCGTGGACATTCCCGCAGTGCCCATCTGGATTCACATCCACGCACTGGCGATGGTTTCCTGGCTGGGTTTATTCATTATCCAGCCGACCCTGGTGAAGCGGGACATGCTTGCCTGGCATCGCCGCCTCGGCCGGATCGGCCTGGCGCTCGCGGCGTTGATCGTCGGGCTGGGCAGCTTCGCTGCGATCATGGCAATTCGCACCGCGCATGTGCCGCCCTTCTTCACGCCCGCATATTTCCTCGCGCTGACCCACGTCAGCCTGGCCGCATTTGCCGGCGCGGTCATCGCCGCGGTGGTGACGCGCCGCGCTACCCAAACTCATCGCCGGTTCATCGTGCTTGCCACTGTCCTGCTGATGGAGCCGGCATACGGCCGCCTCTTGCCGATGCCGCTGCTGGGCGCCTGGGGAGAGACGGTGGGAATGTTCATCCAGCTTGGGGTGCTCGTCCTTGTCGCCCGCCACGACGAAAGAACGCTCGGCCATGTGCACCGCGCGACGATAACCGGGATGATCGTCGTCGCCGCGGTTCACAGCCTGATCGAACTGCTCGCCCGGTTCCCGGTCACTGCGGCGCTGGCCGGGGGTATCGCCGGGGCATGAGGCGGGATTTTCCTCTTGGGAAGTGGCTTGCCAATCCCTAGATAGGCCGCGCATCCGGCGTGGAAGACCGGACCAGAGCACTAGGGAAACCTCAGATGACCGTAATGCCAGCCGATCTCTCCGGCATCGACGTTCGCGCCGAGATCGAGCGGCTGCGCAAGGAGCGCAACGCCGTAATCCTCGCTCACTATTACCAGAAGCCGGAGCTGCAGGACCTGGCCGATTTCGTGGGCGACAGCCTGGAGCTGAGCCGCAAGGCGGCCGATACCGATGCCAAGGTCATCGCCTTCTGCGGCGTCAAGTTCATGGCTGACACCGCCAAGATCCTCAGCCCCGAGAAGATCGTCGTCCTGCCCGACCTCGAGGCTGGATGCAGCCTGGAGGATTCCTGCCCGCCCGAGAAGTTCAAGGCCTTCCGCGAGGCCCATCCCGATCACATCGCGCTCACCTACATCAACTGCTCGACTGAGGTTAAGGCGCTCTCCGACGTGGTCGTCACCAGTTCCAGCGCCGAGACGATCCTGCAGCAGATCCCGAGGGACCAGAAGATCATCTTCGGGCCGGACCGGCACCTGGGGGGTTATCTGTCCCGCAAATTCGACCGCGAGATGCTGCTCTGGCCGGGCGTGTGCATCGTCCACGAGGCTTTCAGCGAGACCGAGCTGATGAAGCTTAAAGCGCAGCACCCCGGCGCTCCCATCGCCGCGCACCCGGAATGCCCGCCGCACATCATCGACCATGCCGACTATGTCGGCTCGACCAGCGGTATCCTGCAATTCGCCAAGACCATGCCCGGCGACACGCTGATCGTCGCCACCGAGCCGCACATCATCCATCAGATGGAAACGGCCCTGCCGCACAAGACCTTCATCGGCGCGCCCGGTGCGGACGGCAACTGCAATTGCAACATCTGCCCCTACATGGCGCTCAACACCATGGAAAAGCTCTACCTCGCCCTGCGCGACCTGCAGCCGCGCATCGAGATCGAGGAAGGCCTCAGGCTGGCGGCGAAGAAGAGCCTCGACCGCATGCTGGAAATGGCGAGCGGGACCATCGGGAAGGGGGATCTCGGGTCGCGCTGATGTGCGTTGGGGGATTGATCCGCACTGACTGGACGTGGCCGCGATTGCGCGCCTGAATAAAAAAGGGCGGCGCCGAAGCGCCGCCCTCCCCCCTTCAACCGTATTGAATTTGAAAATCAGCCGCCGGCAGTTTCCCTCGCGAAGCGGCGGCGGCCGACGATCGTGGCCGCGGCAGCGCCGAACAGGATCAGCATCGGCGGCGCCGGCACTTCGTGACCACCTGAGCTGCTGCTCGTAGAACCACCCGAGGACGACGAACTGCTCGAGGACGACGAACTGCTCGAGGACGACGAAGTGCTGCTGCTCGAGGACGTGCTCGAGGAGCTTGAGGTCGAGGAACTGCTCGAGGAACTGGTGGATGACGAAGTGCTCGACGAACTGGTGCTCGTGACGTTGCCCGAGCTGGTCGACGTGGTGGAAGTGACCCCGCCGGTGGTCGAAGTTACCCCGCCGGTGGTGGAGGTGACGCCCCCGGTCGTGGAGGTCACTCCGCCCGTCGAACTGGAAGAAGAGGTCGAGCCGCCGGTCGTTGTCGAAGTCAGCCCGCCCGTCGACGTCGAAGTCGAGCCGCCGGTCGTCGTCGACGTCAGCCCGCCAGTCGAGGTGGAGGTTGAACCGCCGGTTGTCGTCAGACCCCCGCTCGACGAGGATGTCGATGTGGAACCGCCGCTTGTGGTGGAGCTGACGACGACGTTGCCCCCGCTCGAACCCCCGCCACCGAAGAAGCCGCCGAAGAACCCGCCGCCGAAGCCGCCGATCGGCCCTCCGCCGACCACCACCGGTACACCGCCCCCGCCGGAGATGGGCGGAGCCGGCGGAATGTAGGGCGGCGGCAAGGGCACCATGGCCATCTGCGGCTGTTCGCAGCAGGTGCGCTTGATGATCTTGCGCATCCGCCGGGTCTCGCGCGGCTGCTCCTTGCGCACGAGCCGTTTCGCCGGCCGCACCCTTTCGACCTTGGCCTGCTTGACCTTGCGGTACTGGACTTCCTTCGAGGGCGTTTCCGCCACATGGACGGCGCCGCCGCCGACGACGGCGCAGCCTGCCGCGCAGGCAGACAATTTCGCGAGGGCCATCCGAACCGACATAAGCGATGCTCTCTTTAGTTTCGCCCGGCTTCGCCAAAGCGGCGATCTGGTACAGACAACACATAAGAGCGCGCGAAGGGGCAACGGCGTTAACCCCGATTCCGGCGTCCCGAAGCGAGAAACCGGGTTAATTAATCGCCGGCATCCCAGGACTGTACCGAAACGGGACTGACCGGCACCGAGTTTGTAAAGGGTGCCGACGCCTTCCCGCCTATTCCGCCGTCTGCTCCGAATCGAAGAGGCCGCCCTGCGGCCCGACGGGGGGAGTGAGCCCCAGGTGCCTCCACCCCATGTCGTTGAGGCAGCGTCCGCGCGCGGTGCGGGCCACCAGGCCGAGCTGGATCAGGTATGGCTCTATCACTTCCTCGATGGTGTCGCGCGGCTCCGACAAGCCGGCCGCAAGCGTTTCCACGCCGACCGGGCCGCCCTTGTAGATCTCGGCGATCATCCTGAGATAGCGCCGATCCTGGGCATCGAGCCCGATCCCGTCGACCTCCAGCCGCGTCAGCGCATCATCGGCGATAGCCCGCGTGATCACGTCCGACCCGGCGACATGGGCGAAATCGCGTACCCGGCGCATCAGCCGCCCGGCGACGCGCGGCGTCCCGCGCGAGCGGCGCGCGATCTCCGTCGCCCCGGCATTGTCGATGCTCACCCCCAGCAGCCCCGCGCCGCGCGTGACGACGTGCTCCAGCTCGGGCACGGTATAGAACTGCAGGCGCACCGGGATGCCGAAACGATCGCGCAGCGGCGTCTGCAGCAGTCCCTGACGCGTCGTCGCGCCGATCAGCGTGAATGGCGGCAGATCGATGCGCACCGAGCGGGCGGACGGCCCTTCCCCGATGATGAGATCGAGCGCGCGATCCTCCATCGCCGGATAGAGCACTTCCTCGACCACCGGATTGAGGCGGTGGATCTCGTCGATGAACAGCACGTCGCCGTGCTCGAGATTGGTGAGCAGCGCGGCAAGGTCGCCCGCCTTGGCGATCACCGGCCCGGAAGTGGCGCGAAAACCGACCCCCAGCTCGCGCGCTACGATCTGCGCCAGCGTCGTCTTGCCAAGACCCGGCGGGCCGAAGAACAAGACATGGTCCATCGCCTCCCGCCGCGACCGGGCACTCTCGATGAACACCCGCAGGTTGTCCTTGGCCCCCGCCTGCCCGACGAACTCCGCCAGCGTCTTCGGGCGAAGCGCGGCGTCTGCGTCTTCGGCCTGCCGGGAGGAGGTGAGAATGGGGTTGTCGGTCATTGGTTGCGGCACGCCCTCTTCGCGTAGTCCCATGCACCGCCGCCATCAAGGCAGCTGTCGACTTTGAAAACGTCGGCGAACGAGCAATAGCCGGCGGCTGCCGCCACGAGCGCGATCGGGAGAAAACCGATCCCTTTCAGCACGCCGCATGCTCCTGGGGCGAATGTGAAACGAACCCTGAAACAAGTTCAGCATGACGGGTTCTGGTGGGGAGAGAGGGGCGTGTCACCCCGCCGCCCTCTTCAGCGCCACGCGCACCAGGTCGTTCAATCCCGCCATGTCGCCGAGTTCCCCCACCGCATGCGCCACGGCGGCGGTGGCGACGGCCGGTTTGAAGCCCAGGTTCTGCAGTGCGGAGACCGCATCGGCACCGGCGGAGCCCACCGGCGCGGCGGGCATGGCGGCGCCCGGCGCGCTCGGCAGGGCGCCCGCCTTGTCCCTCAGTTCGTTGACGATGCGGCTCGCCAGCTTCGGCCCGACGCCGTTCGCCCGCGCTACCATGGCGGAATCCCCGCCGGCACAGGCGCGCTGGAGTTCCTCGGGCGTAAGGGCCGAGAGGATCGCCAGCGCCACTTTCGAGCCGACCCCCTGCACCATGGTCAGCAGCCGGAACCACTCGCGCTCGGGGGCGCTGGCGAAACCGATCAGGCGCTGGTCGGTCTCCGACACCTGCATCTCGGTATGGACCACCACCCGGTCCCCGCGAATGCCGAGCCGGTCCAGCGTGCGCGCCGAACAGTGGACGATGTAACCCACACCGCTCACGTCGATGATCGCCCAGTCGGGGCCGGTATCATCGAGCAGTCCGGTAAGCTTGGCGATCATGGTTTGTTCCTATGGCATAGGACAAAAGCCTTCGACAAGCTCAGGCTGAGCGGACGTGTGGGTAAAGATCGTCCAGCATGGACGGGATCCCCCTTGCTCTCACCGGTGGCTCCCCAGCATGTTGGCGTGCGTGATCGCCACCGCCAGCGCGTCGGACGCGTCCTCTCCCGCCAGCTTGACCCCGGGCAACAGGACCTTGAGCATGGCCTGGACCTGCGCTTTCTCCGCCCCGCCCGTGCCGACCAGCGCCTTCTTGATGACCTTGGTCGGGTACTCGGCGACGGGCATGCCCGCGCGCGCCAGCGAAAGCATGGCGACGCCGCGCGCCTGCCCGAGCTTGAGCGTCGACTGCGGGTTCACGTTGACGAAGACCTCCTCCACCGCGCCGGCATCGGGGCGGTGATGCAGGATCACGTCGGTCAGCGCGGCGTCCAGTTCAACCAGCCGTTCGGCCATCCCGGCCTTGGCCTCGGTGCGGATCTGGCCGTTGGCGACATGGCTGAGGCGGCTGCCGCTCTTGGCGATCACGCCCCAGCCGGTGCAGGTGAGGCCGGGATCGAGGCCGATAATGATCACGCGGTCAGACTTTCATGCCCAGGCGGGGTCCGAAATGGACCATCAGCAGGTAGAGCGCCACGGTCAGGGCGCAGCCTGCGGCCAGCGCCAGCCAGAACGCCACGCCATGGCGAAGCAGTGTGGGAATGAGCAGGAACATCGGCAGCGAAGGCAGGACGTACCAGAAGGTCGCCTCTGCATGGGCCGCCATGTTCTCGGCATCGGGCCGGGCGTGCCACAGCAGGATCATGCCCAGCACCGAGACCAGCGGCAGCGAGGCGACAAGCGCCGCCAGGGCAGGCAGTCGCTTGCCGATCTCCGCGATCGCCACGACCAGCACCCCGGACAGGAGGGCGCGGGCGATCAGCGCAAGCATCGTCAGCCCAGCTTTTCCATGACTTCGTCCGAGATCTCGTAATTGCCCCAGACGGTCTGGACGTCATCATCATCATCGAGCGTATCGACAAGCTTGAGCAGAGTGCTCGCGGTACCCTCGTCGACATCGACCTTGAGGTTCGGTCGCCAGGCCAGCTTCACGCCCTCCGCCTCGCCCAGCACCTTTTCCAGCTCGCGCGCGACTTCGTGGAGGTTCTCGATCGAGGTCCACACCGAGTGGCTCTCCTCATCGCTCTCGACATCGTCGGCGCCCGCCTCGATCGCGGCTTCGAGGACTTTCTCCTCGTCACCCGCGCCGGCCGGGTACTCGATCAGGCCAAGGCGTTCGAAGCCGTGGCTCACCGCGCCGCTGGCACCCAGGTTGCCGCCGTTCTTGGCGAAGGCGGTGCGAACGTTGGTGGCGGTGCGGTTGCGGTTGTCCGTCAGTGCCTCGACGATCAGAGCGACGCCGCCCGGCCCGTAGCCCTCGTAGCGCACTTCCTCGTAGTTCTCGCCGTCGCCCTTGCTCGCCTTGTCGATGGCGCGCTGGATATTGTCCTTTGGCATCGACTGCGCCTTGGCCGCATTGACCGCGGCGCGCAGGCGCGGATTCATGTCCGGATCGGGCATGCCCATCTTGGCCGCGACGGTGATTTCGCGGGAGAGCTTGGAGAACATCGCGGAGCGCTTCTTGTCCTGCGCCCCCTTGCGATGCATGATGTTCTTGAATTTGGAATGGCCTGCCATGGTCCGCCCGTTGTCTGGTGGGTCTTGCGAAAGGATGCGCGCCCTTACAACAGGGGCGGGGGAGAGAGCAACTGCGACCCGCGTGCGCCCTGCGCTGAAGGGCGCCCACAAAATCCACAGCCCGAAAAAATCCCGTCACCCCCGCGAAAACGGGGCCCCGCTTTTTCCGCTATTGTCCTCGCCTGCCGCCATGAGCGGGACCCCCGCTTTCGCGGGGGCGACGATGGGGTATTTTAACGAGCTTTTGCAGCACTCCGCGGGCAAGGCCGGGATCAGTCGATCCCCAGCGCCGCCTTGTAGGTATCGAGAATCATGTCCATCTCGCGCCGGTCGTCCGGCTTCATCTTCCGCAAACGGATGATCTGGCGCATGATCTTGACGTCATAGCCAACGGCCTTGGCTTCGCCGTAAACGTCGCGGATGTCATCCGAGATGCCCTTCTTCTCTTCCTCGAGACGCTCGACGCGCTCGATCAGAAGGCGCAGGCGATCATCGGTGGTTTCGGCCATCGGGTAATGCTCCGGTCATATCGTGGTGAATCGGTTGGCCGAGGCTGATAGCGGCGGCGGAGGATTCGGGCAAAGACCGGGCTGTGGAAATTGTTGGGTGGGGGTGGCTGCCGTTGCATCTCCGCCGATGCAACAGCAACATGTTGCCCCAACATGGCCCAGCCCGCGCTTCACTCCCCATTTTCCTACACCGCCGCGATCTGTCATCGTGCCCACGGCAGTCATCCTGCCAGGCTCTTTGAACCGTCCAATCCAGTCAGCAACACCGCGCGCAGGATCGTGTGAAGTTCTCGCGTCCGCAACCGGCTGATTCAAAACGAAATCACCTCAGCTCTCCATGGCTCGCACGGGTGAAGTTCGGGAACAAGCAAACTTCGCCAGCGCCTGCCCTTGCGCTCAGTGCGTGCCGCCGTTCTTCTTCAGGCTCTCCTCCATGCGGGCGAGTTGTTCGGGCGTGGCCTCGGTCTGGTACTTCGCCTTCCACTCGTCGAAGGGCATGCCGTGGATCAGGGCGCGGGCCTGGGCCTTGTCTCCCGGATAGCCGGCATCGCGGATCCAGTCCGACAGGCAGTTGCGGCAGAAGCCGGCGAGGCCCATCAGGTCAATGTTCTGCGCATCGTGGCGGCGGCGCAGGTGGCGCACCAGCCGGCGGAAGGCGGCAGCGGCCACGGCATCGTCGAGGGCGTCGAGTTCGTCTTTTCCGTTCATTTGTCCACCGATCGTCCTTGGTTTGTCAGAATGCCTTTGCCATATGACGCCGCGATTCCCAAAGAGGCAGACAGTTCTTGGCTACGATTCCCAATCGTCGTTCCCCTCACCACCGCGGCATCACGCGCAGCCGCAAGGTCAAGATTCTCGCCACGCTCGGGCCCGCCAGCCGCGACCGTGAAACGATCGCCAGGCTGCTGAGAGCCGGCGCCGACGCCTTTCGCGTCAATATGAGCCACGGCGACCATGAGACCCACCGCGAGACGATAGCGAACATCCGTGCCGTTGAAAAAGACCTGATGCGTCCCGTCACGGTGCTGTGCGACCTGCAAGGGCCGAAGCTGCGCGTCGGCACGTTCGAGGGCGGCAAGGCCTTCATCCGCCACGGCGCCCATTTCACGCTCGACCGCGATCCGGCGCCCGGCAACGAGAACCGCGTCTGCCTGCCGCATCCCGAGCTGTTCGGCCTGCTCGAGAAAGGCCAGCGGCTGCTGATCGATGACGGCAAGCTGCGCCTCCTCGTCATCAGGGCAGAGAGCGACGCGATCCTGTGCACCGCCGAAGTCGGGGGCCAGATCTCGGACCGCAAGGGCGTGAACATCCCCGATGCAATCGTTCCCGTCCCGGCGCTCACCGACAAGGACCGGCGCGACCTTGCTTTCGCCATCAAGGAAGGGGCCGACTGGATCGGCCTTTCCTTCGTCCAGCGGCCGGAGGACGTCGCCGAGGCGCGGCGGCTGATGGCCGGCCACGGGGCGCTTATGGCCAAGATCGAAAAGCCAGCGGCGGTGGCGAGCCTCGACGAGATCATCGAGTTGTCCGACGGCATCATGGTGGCGCGCGGCGACCTTGGCGTCGAGCTTCTGCCCGAGGAAGTGCCCCCCATCCAGAAGCACATCATCGAGAAGACGCGCATCTTCGGCAAGCCCGTGGTGGTGGCGACGCAGATGCTCGAATCGATGATCACCAGCCCCTCGCCCACGCGCGCCGAGGTCTCCGACGTCGCCAACGCGGTCTACGACGGTGCTGACGCCGTTATGCTCTCGGCCGAGACGGCAGCGGGCCAGTGGCCGGTAGAGGCGGTGACCATCATGGACCGCATCGCCACGAAGGTCGAAGCCGATTCGACTTACCGCGAGCGCATCCACATCGCCCACACACCGCCCGATGCCACGACCGCCGACGCGCTCTCGGCGTCCTGCGCGACGATCGCCGATACCCTGCCGATCGAAGGCATCGTCATCTTCACCGGCTCCGGCAGCTCTGCCCGGCGCGTCGCCCGTGAGCGGCCGGCCGCGCCGATGCTGGTGCTGACGCCCTCGCCCAGGACGGCCCGGCGCCTCGCCCTGCTGTGGGGAGCGCACGCCGTGTCGACCAAGGACATCGGCAGCTTCGAGGAGATGATCGCCAAGGGCAAGCGCATGGCGCTGCGCCACGGCTTCGGCGGCGCAGGCTCTCGCCTCGTGGCCTTGGCGGGGGTGCCTTTCGGGGTACCGGGGTCGACCAACCTGCTACACGTGGTGACGCTGACCGGCAACGAACTCGATACGCCGAAGTAGCGATTTTCAGCAATTGAACATCACCCCGGACTAGATCCGGGACCGACGCTACTTCCTCACGCCAAACAATGCGCTTCCGACGCGCACATCGGTCGCTCCCAGCATGACGGCGGTTTCGAAATCGTCGCTCATGCCCATGCTGAGCCGGTCCAAGCCGCTGTCGGCGGCCATCTTCGCCAGCAGGGCAAAGAACGGGGCGGGTTCGAGGCCGAGAGGCGGGACGCACATCAGGCCGGCGACCGGGATGTCAGCCTCTCGCGCGGAGGCCAGCAGCGACGGCACGTCGGCGATCGCACAGCCGCCCTTATGCTCTTCTTCGCCGATGTTGACCTGTACGAAGCAGGGGACCCGGCGCCCCACCCTGTCCATCGCCTTGCCGAGCGCCGAGATCAGCGAGGGACGGTCAAGCGAATGGATGCAGTCGAACAACTGCACCGCGTCCTCCGCCTTGTTCGACTGGAGCTGACCGACCAGGTGCAGTTTGAGACCCTCGTGGCGCTCCATCAGTTCCGGCCATTTGGCTTGCGCTTCCTGCACGCGGTTTTCGCCGAAGACGCGCTGGCCTTCATCGATCAGCGGCAGGATACTTTCGGGCGGATGCGTCTTGGAGACGGCGACGAGTTCCACGTCTCCAGCGCGGCGGCCGGCGATCGCGGCCGCCCGCTCGATCCGCGCACGGACGTCCTGAAGGGGGGTAAGGTCTGGTCGATCCATGGCGCGCTGCTATAGCGGCTGCGTGCCGATCCGCCACCCGCCTCTTCGCAACGATCTGCCAGATCTGTGGCTCGTCAGCGACGAACGCATCGATGCTTGTCTCCCGCGCGCGCTGGCGCGGCTGCCGCGAGGATCGGGTTTCGTGTTCCGTCACTACAGTCTCCCGCCGAAAGAGCGCCGCGAGCGGTTCCGGATACTGGCCCGGATCGCGCGACGTCGCGGCCATCTGGTGGCGCTTTCCGGCACGCCGCGGGAGGCGCGGGAGTGGAGGGCGGACGGTGTCTATGGCGCCCCTCGCGGATTGGCGCGCGGCCCTGCCATGCTGCGCCTTGCCACTGCTCATTCGCTTCGCGATCTGGCCCGCGCCAATCCCGGCCGGGCCGACCTGATGCTGCTCTCGCCGGTGTTTCCGACGCGCTCGCATCCGGAGGCGGCGGGCCTCGGGCCGATCCGGTTTCGCCTGCTGGCTGCCCGATCGAAAGCACCGGTCGTCGCATTGGGCGGCATGAACGCCCGTCGCGCGCGTGCTTTGGGCGTGCGGAAATGGGCGGCAATTCAGGGACTTGCGATAGCGCCCACAACCATGTTCCCGATCCATTCTTGACGGCGAGTCCCGGCAAAGCGCATTATCGGATGCGGTAATCAGGGGAATTCCTAATGGCGACACGGCCCATGTCATCCGGACGGCGAAGCGCCAGGCCGGACTGGCGCGCCGTCCTCAAGCGCAGTCTCCGGCGGGCGAGCGAGCTGAGCGGCGCGGTCGCGCTGTTCGGCGCGATGGCATTTCTTGCCCTCGCGCTGCTCAGCTACCACCAGACCGACGCCTCGGCCTCGACGGCCGCCGGCGGCGAGGTGCAGAACTGGATGGGCCCGCTCGGCGCCTGGGTCGCCGACTTCGCACTTGTCCTGTTCGGTCCGGTTTCCGCCCTTTTCGTGCCCCTGCTCTATGTCTTCGCCCGCAAACTATGGCTGCTGGTCGAGGAAGACGACAACGAAGTCGAGCATTCCAACCAGCGCTGGTGGCGGCCGGCCGCCATGCTGGCGCTCGCCATGGTGCTCGTCTCGACCGTCCTCTCGCTGTGGATCGACCGGCCGGGCGGCACGCTGCCCGCCTCGTGGGGAGGCCTTTCCGGCCTGCTCGGCGCCAAGGCGATCACCGCTCTTGCGCAGCTGACGCCGGACGCCGCGCAAGGTTGGGTGAAACTGGCCGTCGCGCTCGTGTGCCTCACCGCCGGAACCGCGCTGATCGGCAAAGTCTTTGCCATCGATTGGATCCGGCTGCTCACTTTGCCCGGCCGCATCGGCCGCGTGCGCGAGGCTTTGCCCGCTCCCTCGGCGCTTCCTTTCTCGCTCGGTTCCGAGGCGGAGGCCGAAAAGCCCAGGTCTGAGCCCGTCCCGTCCCCCGCCGCCGTGCCCGACAAGGCGCGCAAGGCCCCGCAGATCGTCGATCCGACCACGCCTGCCCGCCCCGCGCAGCTCGGCTCGGGAAGCCGGCAGAAGGACCTGTTCGACGAGTACGAACTGCCGCCGCTCGACATCCTCGCCGACCCCCCGCCGAACTCGCAGCCGAAGATCGACAAGCTCAGCCTGGAGCGCAACGCCCGCCTGCTCGAGACCGTGCTCGACGACTTCAACGTGAAGGGCGAGATCACCGCGGTGCGCACCGGCCCCGTGGTCACCATGTACGAGCTGGAGCCCGCCCCCGGCATCAAGGCAAGCCGCGTCATCGGCCTTGCCGACGACATCGCGCGCAACATGTCGGCGATATCCGCACGCGTGTCGTCGATCCCCGGCCGCACCGTCATGGGTATCGAGCTTCCGAACGCGAACCGGCAGATGGTCTCGTTCAAGGAGATGGTCGCGTCGGAAACCTTTGCCCACCACAAGGGCATGCTGCCCATCATCCTGGGCAAGGACATCGCCGGAGAGCCTGTGGTCGCCGATCTTGCCACCATGCCGCACCTGCTCGTCGCCGGCACCACCGGCTCGGGCAAGTCGGTCGGCCTCAACTGCATCCTGCTTTCCCTGCTCTACCGCATGACCCCGGCGCAATGCCGGCTGATCCTGGTCGATCCCAAGGTGCTCGAACTCAAGAGCTACGACGACATCCCGCACCTCCTCTCGCCGGTCGTTACCGAGCCGCCCAAGGCAGTGCGCGCGCTGAAATGGGCGGTTGAGGAGATGGAGCGCCGCTACCGCCAGATGAGCGAGATTTCGGTCCGCAACCTCGCCAGCTTCAACGAGAAGGTCCGCGCCGCCGCCGCCAAGGGCAAGCCGCTCGGCCGCCGCGTGCAGATCGGCTTCGACCCGGACACGGGCGAGGAACTCTACGAGGAGAACCAGCTCGACTACCAGGCGCTGCCGCAGATCGTCCTCATCGTCGACGAGCTGGCCGACCTGATGGTCACGGTCGGCAAGGAGATCGAAGTCCTGATCCAGCGCCTTTCGCAGAAGAGCCGCGCGGCGGGCATCCACCTCATCATGGCGACGCAGCGCCCCTCGGTCGACGTCATCACCGGCGTCATCAAGGCCAACCTGCCGACCCGCATCTCCTTTGCGGTGACGAGCCGCATCGACAGCCGCACAATCCTGGGCGAACAGGGCGCCGAGCAGCTCCTGGGCAAGGGCGACATGCTCTTCAAGCCCAACACCGACCCGATCAGGCGCGTGCATGGCCCCTTCGTCTCGGACGAGGAAGTGGAACAGGTGGCGGACTTCTGGCGCGGCCAGGGCAAGCCCGACTACGTCGACGCCGTCACCGAGGAGCCCGAGGAGGGCAGCTTCGGCTTCGACGACCTCGACGCCACTGCCTCCGACGCCCCCGAGGAGCGCAAGTACCGCCAGGTCTGCCAGCTCGTGTTCGAGAACCAGAAGGTCTCGGTATCCTGGCTGCAGCGCCAGATGGGGGTCGGCTACAACACCGCCGCCAAGTGGGTCGAGCGCATGGAGAACGACGGCTACGTCGGTCCGGCCAACCACGTCGGCCGCCGCGAGATCTACCGCGACGAGAATGGCAGTCCGTTGTGAGATTGACGGTCCATATTGACCGCACCTCCGTT
>DATEJH010000014.1:0-2361 GCA_035278205.1 Novosphingobium sp.
GTGCGCACCGAGCCCGCCGATCGTCCCGACTCGTTCCTCGATCCCGATGCGATCGCGCAGAGCTACTGGAGCGTGCTGCAGCAGCCGCGCAGCGCCTGGACCTGGGAGATCGAGCTGCGGCCCTGGGTGGAGAAGTTCTGACGGAGACGTCGTAGGGTGGGCAAAGCGAAGCGTGCCCACCTTCAAGAGCACGGACGGTGGAGGTGGGCACGGCGCTGACGCGCCTTTGCCCACCCTACGAAAGCAAGAAGAGCGGGGGAAACATGAGCACGGAAATCACCATCGACACCGGCACCAACGAACTGCTCTGCGTCATCCGCGACCGCGTCGCCATCATCACGCTGAACCGCCCCGAGGCCCGCAACTCCCTCTCTGACGAGCTTACGCCCGCTTTGCGCACCATGATCAGGACCTGCGGTGAAAACCCGCAAGTCGGCGCCCTGCTGCTCACCGGCGCCGGCAAGGCGTTCTGTTCCGGCGGCAACGTCAAGGGCATGGGCGCCCATCGCGACAAGAAGCGGCAGCAAATGTCCGATGCCGACAAGATCGCCGATCTGCAGGAACGGCAACGCCTCCTCACCGGCGCCCTGGTTTCGGTGCGCAAGCCGACCATTGCGGCGCTGCCCGGCCCCGCGGTCGGCGCTGGGCTGGCCATCGCCATGGCCTGCGACATCCGCATCGCGGCGCAATCTGCGTTTCTCTCCACCGGCTATCTCAACGTCGCGCTGTCGGGCGACTACGGCATCGCCTGGCTGCTCACGCGCCTCGTCGGCACCTCGCGCGCGCGGGAACTGATGTTCACCAACGAGCGGGTGACCGCCACGCGGTGCGAACAGCTCGGCCTCGTCAACCGCGTCGTGCCCGACGAGAAGCTGCAGGAGGAAGCTTTCGCGCTCGCCAAAACCATAGCTGGGGGCCCAACCATTGCGCTGCGCTACATGAAGGACAATCTCGACGAAGCGCTGATGTTCGACTTCGCCACCGCCAGGGATCACGAAGCCGAACGCATGATCCGCAGCCAGAAAACCGCCGATCACCGCGAGGCGGTGCAGGCCTTCATCGACAAGCGCAAGCCGGTGTTCGCGGGGAAGTGACTCCCCCTCTCCCCGCCCTTCGCGGGGTCGAGGCGAGCGAAGCTCGCTCTTAGAGGGTCGGGGGTAGCGGCTGCTTCCACAATCACGGTGGCAGCTGAACTCGCGGAGACTCCCCCTCACCCGGATCGCATCTTGCGATGCGATCCGACCTCTCCCCGCAAGCGGGGCGAGGTGAAGTGGACACCTGGGCGAAGAAAATGGGCCCGGTCCTGTTGCCGCAGGAGCCGGGCCCAGTCATCGACCCGCGATCGCAGCGGGGGAGACAGGAAGGAAAAGACAGGAGCTACGCCGCCTTGGCGAGCCGCCAGCTCGCACAGGGAATCTCATGCGGCGCGATCTGGATCTGCTTGGCAAAACGCACCAGCTTCCAGTCACCGGGGCTGTTACCGAACACGTAACTGGCCTTTCGGGCAAGCGCGATCATCGCATCGTTGGAGCGCAGCGTATCGCCAAACAGCTGCGTGGCGCCAAAGGCCGCGGCGCGGCATTCCAAATTCTTCAGCAGCGCCTTGCCGATGCCATGGCCCTGCCAGCGATCGTCGATCGAGAGCCCGAACTCGAAGCTCCCGGTCTCTGCATCGAAGGCATAGCGCGCTTCGCCGACGATGGTCTCGAAGCCATCGACCTGCATGGTGGCGACCACGCTGAACTGGTCCGCCTCGCCGACCTGGATGAAGCGGTCAAGAAGTGTCGGCGGCAGCTGACTCATCGCGCCGAGGAAGCGGTTGTAGCGGGAGCGCGTGGAAAGGCCGCGGAAATAATTCTGGATGTTCTCCGCGTCGCGCGGCTCGACGAAACGCACCGTGATGGCCGCGCCGTGCTTGGAGCGCAGCACGTCCGAGTACTGGCGGAGATCCTCGAGGCGCAAGGCGGTCATGGCATGCTCCCGGTGGTACGAAGAAAACCGGCGCCCCTGTATGCAGGCGGCGCCGGCTTTATTAGCGGCCCATCAGGCCCGCCAGAACGGCTTGTCGACTTCGTAGGCGACGTCGGCAGAGGACACGCCGATGTCATGCAGGTCCCGTTCGGTCCATTGGGAAAGCTCACGCCGCATCGCGTAGCGGTGGCGCCAGACATGGAAGGTCTCGGCCAGTTGCGAGAAAAGCCGGGGTCCATGATGATTTATCATCGATTCGTGGGTGAAAACGGACATTTTCGGCTCCTATATCTAATCGGTTGGCGCTAATATCTGCTTGCTTTGGCACTGCCGCAAACGACACTTTGTACCGTTTCGGATGATATAAACTCATGAATTGGACTGGCAACA
>DATEJH010000015.1:0-27509 GCA_035278205.1 Novosphingobium sp.
GCCGATGGACGCAGGACCCGGCGCGGGTGGAGGCAAGCCGGGCTCGCGCAGCACCGATGGGCGGCCGCTGGACGCAGGATCCTGCACGCGTGGAAGCAAACCGCGCCCGCGCCCAGGCCTGGAGGGCGGAACGCGCACGAAACGAAAGCCGGAGTGACGACAGGCGCGACCACGATCGGTCGTGGTCCGGCACTCGCACGTGGTCGCAGAACCGCGACGCAAATGCGTGGCGTCAGGACCGGCGCGATCACGATCGGCAGGATCGGCGGGATAGCTGGCGCAACGACCGCAGGGATAGCGACGGCAGGGACCGCTGGCGCAACAACCGCGCGGACAACTGGCGCGATAACCACCGGGGCGACTGGCGGAACGATTCGACCCGCTCTGCGTGGCGCAACCGCGATGATAGGGGCTGGGACCGGCACGAATGGCGGCGCGACAACCGCTACGACTGGCAGAGCTACCGCGACCGCCACCGCTCGGTCTATCGCATCGGCAGGTACTATGCACCGTACCACAACTATTCCTACTCGCGCCTCAGTATCGGCTTCGGGCTGAGCCCGCTGTTCTACAGCTCGCGCTACTGGATTGACGATCCGTGGTACTACAGGCTGCCGCCAGCCTACGGACCATACCGTTGGGTGCGCTACTTTGACGACGCGCTGCTGGTGGATATCTACACCGGCGAAGTGGTCGACGTGATCTACGACTTCTTCTGGTAGAGGACCGCAGCGAAGTTCGAGACGCCCCCGGTTGGCCATACCGGGGGCTTTTCGTCGGATGGAGCGCCGGCGCCATCGAAACGATTGATTCGCGCGAAGGTCTCGATAGTCTCGCCTGTGCGATGCCGGCTTTGCCACACCCCGACCGTCGGGCGCTTGCGCGAATTGGCGCTTCAGTGCGCGAACGCCTCGCGTGTAACGCCTCGGTCCGGCGGCTTTCGGTCGAAAGCGTCGAGATATACAGCGCCGAAGCCTTTCTGCGGACGGACGAGTGCAGTCATCTCATCGCGCTGATCGACGCCGCAGCTTGCCCGTCCCGGCTCCTGGAGGAGGAGCACTGGAAGAACTATCGAACCAGTTCCTCGAGCGACATCGACACCCGCGATCATGTCGTCCAGGCGATCGAGCAGCGCCTCAGCGACTTTACCGGGATCGACTTTGCCTGCGGGGAATCCGCCCAGGGGCAACGCTACCGCTGCGGCGAATATTTCCACGAGCACTGCGACTGGTTCGATACCGATGCCGCCTATTGGCGCCGGGAGCGGCGCTGCGGCGGCCAGCGGAGCTGGACGGCGATGATCTACCTCAACGCTGTCGACGAAGGCGGATTGACCGACTTCACGCACGTGGGCCTCAGCGTTTCGCCCCGCGCCGGCTCGTTGCTGTTATGGAACAACGCCCTGCCCGACGGCACGCCCAATCCGCTAACCATGCATGCTGCAAGACCCGTCCTTCGCGGCGTCAAATACGTCGTCACCAAGTGGTATCGCGTGCGCAAGTGGCAGTGACGCTCCAATTGAAGCGCGTCCTGTTCAGAAGGAACCGGAACCTGATGCCGTTCGAGGAGACACGAACGGCGATGCGATTTTCAACCGCATCGGCACACACCCTACCCGCCTTCGCCGTTCTCGGCCGAGCGCCGGGCCTCCAGATATTCGAACAAGTGATCGAAGCGGCGGTGAAGGCGCAGGATCTCCAGCTGGGTGCGCAAGTTCACTTCGTAGTCGTGCCGGGCGGTGATGCGGTCCTTGTCGGCCTGGCGGTTCTGGCTCATCATGATGACGGGCGCCTGGATCGCCGCCAGCATCGAGAGGATGAGGTTAAGGAAGATGTAGGGGTATCCGTCGAAGGGATGGAGCCCCAGTGCCTCCAGAACGCGGCTATTGATCAGCATCCAGCCGAGCAGCACTATGCCGAAACCGATGATGAAAGCCCAGCTGCCGCCAACCGCCGCCACGCGGTCGGCAAGGCGATCGCCGAAGCTGGCGTGAGTCGCGGCAACTTCGTCGGCGTCCGGACCGATCAGGCTGCCGGAGCCGATCCGCACGAGGACGTGCTGCTCCTCCACGTCCAGTTCTTCGAATGTCCGGCCGAGCAGATCCTCGGCCAGTTCCTCAGGCGTTCGCGGGTTCTTTCGCATTGTCGGCCCCACCAGCGGCCGCAAGGGCCTGCGCGATCAATTTGCGTGTTTCCGGCACGCCGTAAAGCGCGATGAAGCTGCCCATGCGCGGCCCCTGGCTGGAGCCGAGCAGTGTTTCGTACAGCGCCTTGAACCAGTCGCGCAGGTTCTCGAAGCCGTAATCCTCGTTCTTGCCGATCTCGTAGACGGCGTTCTGCAGGTCCTCGGCCGTCGTTTCCGGCCCGGCTTTGGCCAGTTCCACATCCAGCGCCCTGAGCGCCTCGGCTTCGCTGGCGCTCGGCATCCGGCGCTCGAGCGTGGGCGCGATGAAGTCGCTGTTGGTGGCCAGTGCCGCCCGCACAAGCTCGCGCAGTTCCGGATGGGCCTCGGGCGTCGCCTCGGCGGCGTAGTTGCGAAGGTAGGACCAGACCTGATCCTCCGTCGCATCGGCGCCAAGCACGCCAACGAGGTTGAGCAGCAACGAGAAAGTCACCGGCAGCGTGTCCCCCGAGCCGGAGGCGCCGCCATTCGCGCGCAGCAGGTGCCACACCGGATTGCCGAGCTGCTTGTCGAGCGGCTGGTCGGCCAGGCTGGCGCGGAACTGCCAGTATTCGTCGACCGCCTTGGGAATAACGCCGACGTGGAGCTGCTTGGCGCTCTTGGGTTCACGGAAAAGGTAGAAGCCGAGGCTCTCTTCGGTTCCGTAGGTCAGCCATTGTTCGATGGTCAGGCCGTTGCCCTTGGACTTGGATATCTTCTCCCCGTTCTCGTCAAGGAACAGCTCGTAGATCAGGCCCTCGGGCCGCCGTCCGCCGAGAATCTGCGCGATCTTGCCAGACTGTGTGACCGAGTCGGTCAGGTCCTTGCCGCACATCTCGTAATCGACGCCGAGATCGACCCACCGCATGGCCCAGTCGACCTTCCACTGCAGCTTGGCCTGCCCGCCGAAAACGGACTGCTCGATCACCGAGCCGTCCTCGTCGGTAAAGCGGACCATTCCGGCGGCGGGGTCGATAACCTCGATCGGGACCTGCAGGACGACACCTGATGCCGGCGATACCGGCAGGACCGGCGAATAAGTCTTGCGCCGCTCCTCGCGCAAGGTCGGCAGCATGACGCCCATGATCGCCTCGTAGTGCGTCAGGACGTTGGCCAGCGCCTTGTCGAAGGCGCCTGAATTGTACCGGTCGCTGGCCGAGACAAACTCGTACTCGAATCCGAAGCGATCGAGGAAGTCGCGCAGCATCGCGTTGTTGTGATGCGCGAAGCTTTCGAACTTGCCGAAAGGGTCCGGGATGCGCGTGAGCGGCTTGCCGAGATTCGCCGCGAGCAGCGCGGCGTTCGGGATATTGTCCGGGACCTTGCGCAGCCCGTCCATGTCGTCCGAAAAGGCGACCAGCCGGGTCGCCGCGCCGCCGGTCAGCGCCTCATAGGCCCGGCGCACCAGCGTCGTGCGCAGGACTTCCTGGAAGGTGCCGATATGCGGCAGGCCGGAGGGACCGTAGCCGGTCTCGAACAGCACGGCCTGCCCGCCGGGTTTGCCCTCCGGATAGCGCCTGAGCAGCTTCTGGGCCTCCTGGAAGGGCCAGGCCTTGGACACGCGTGCGGCTTCGATCAGGGCATTCTCGGTCATGCGGGCGCTCATCTGCGAAACGCACGCATTTCGCAAGCACCAAGGCGCAGGAATCGCGGCTCGGGAAAGTTGCCGTGACGGGATCTCCCCCTTTCCAATCCGGCATGAGAGTCCCTAGAAGGGGAAAATGCCCGCCCTGTCCCTGCCCGCCCTTCACGCCAGCCACGGCGGCAGCTGGCTTCGCGACGGCGCGGCGGGAACGCGCACCGTCTCCAAGGGCGAAGCGGTGATGGCAGCGGCCGATACCCCGCTTCTGATTCTCAATGCTCCGCTGCTGGCGACCCGCCTGGGCTATCCCGACCTGTCGGGGCTGGACCTGCTCGAACTCTTTGCCTTCGTGCACCCCGCGAGGTTCGTCGTGCCGACGCCAAAGGGCCTGGCGCATGCGCTCGGCCTAACCGAACCGCAGGGCGACGCCGACGTGCCTCGGCTCCTGCAGGAAGCGGCAGGCGCGCTGCTCGAAACCTGCGAGAGCGCGGACTGGCCGGAGCGCGAAGGCGCCTGGACCGCGCTGCAGTCGCTGACCCGGATGCGCTGGCCATGGTCCTCGCTGCTCGCGGGCCGCATCGCCAAGCCGCAGCACGCGGAACGCTGGCTCTTCACGCGCCTGCCGGAATGGGAGGAAACCGCCGAACAGCCCCAGCCCCGCCAGGTCGAACTGAGCGAAGCGGACGTGCTCCGGCGGCTGGAGCAGCTTACCGGCGCGGAGGCGGAGCCGCGTCCCGGCCAGCGCGCTTATGCGGCCGGGACCGCCGCCGCCTTTTCGCCGCGCAAGGCGTCCGGGCAGCCTAACGTGCTGCTGGCGCAGGCCGGCACCGGTATCGGCAAGACCCTGGGATATCTCGCTCCGGCCTCGCTTTGGAGCGAACTGTCCGGCGGGACGGTCTGGGTCTCGACTTACACCAAGGCCCTGCAGCGGCAGCTCCGGCAGGAAAGCCGCCGAGCGTGGCCGGATCGCCGCGCCGACGGAAGCCAGCCCGTTGTCGTGCGCAAAGGGCGTGAGAACTACTTGTGCCTGCTGAACCTGGAGGACGCGCTGCAAGGCGGCTTTGCCGGCCGTGCCGCGATCCTGGCGCACCTGGTCGCCCGCTGGGCCGCCTATACCCGCGACGGCGACATGATCGGCGGCGACCTGCCCGGCTGGCTCGGCACCCTGTTCCGGCAGCGGGGCGTCGCCGCCCTGACCGACCGTCGCGGCGAGTGCGTCTATGCCGGCTGCCCGCACTACCGAAAGTGCTTCATCGAACGCTCGGCCCGCGCGAGCGCCGGGGCCGACCTCGTGATCGGCAATCACGCGCTCGTCATGGTCAATGCCGCGCGCGGACGCGATCATGCTGCGCGGCCGACGCGGATCATCTTCGACGAAGGGCACCACGTCTTCGATGCGGCGGATTCGACTTTCGCAGCCGCGCTCTCCGGCGCCGAGACGATCGAGCTGCGCCGCTGGGTTATCGGCCCCGAAAAGACCTCGCGCGGCCGCCGGCGCGGCCTTGCGGCCCGGTTGGCCGACGTCGCCAGCTATGACGAGGCCGGCGCAAAGGCGATCACCGCCGCCCGTGCCGCGGCCGAAGCGCTGCCCGGCGACGGATGGATGCAGCGCATCAGCGAAGGGGCGCCTTCCGGCCCTCTCGAAGAACTTCTCGCCGCCGCGCGGGCCACCGTCTACGCACGCGATGAAAGCGGGGGCCAGGAAGCCGGCTACGGCCTGGAAACCGAGGCAGCCGACCTCGACGGCGCTTTCGTCGAGGTGGCGCAGGCCGCGCGCGAGGCGCTTGCCGATCTGCGCCAGCCGCTGATCCGGCTGGGGGTGCGGCTGGAGACGTTGCTCGAGGACGGGCCGGACTGGCTGGACGGTCCCGGCCGGGCACGTATCGAGGGCGCCCGCCACTCGCTTTCCTCGCGCATCGACACGCTGGGGGCATGGGAAGCGCTGCTCGATCGCCTTGGCGGCCCCGCCGATCCCGAATTCGTCGACTGGCTGGCCGTCGACCGCTCCGAGGCCCGCGAGTACGACATAGGCATCCATCGCCATTGGCTCGATCCGATGAAGCCGTTCGCCAAGGTCGTGCTCGAACCCTCGCACGGCGTGGTGATGACGTCGGCGACCCTGCGCGACGGCGAGGACTGGGGCAAGGCGGTCGCCCGTTCCGGCGCCGGCCACATCGGCGTCGCGCCGCGCCTTTCCGCTCACCCGAGCCCTTTCGACTATGCCAGCCAGGCCGAAGTGCTGATCGTGACCGACGTGCCGCGCGGCGACATTCCGGCGCTGTCGGCCGCTTATGCGCGCCTGATCGAAGCCTCGGGCGGCGGCGTGCTGGGGCTGTTCACCGCCATTCGCCGGCTGCGGGCGGTCCACGGCCGCATTGCCGACCGCCTCGCCCGCGCGGGCCTGCCGCTCTACGCGCAGCATGTCGATCCGATCGACACCGGCACCCTGGTCGATATTTTCCGCGACGACCCGGCGGCATCGCTGCTGGGCACCGATGCGCTGCGCGACGGGGTCGACGTGCCGGGCCATTCGCTGCGGCTGGTGGTGATGGAGCAGGTTCCCTGGCCTCGGCCGACGATCCTTCACCGGGCGCGAAGGCTGGCTGGCGGCGGTTCCGCCTACGACGACAGCCTGATCCGCGCCCGTCTGGCGCAGGCTTTCGGGCGCCTGATCCGCAGCCGGGGGGACCGGGGCCATTTCGTCGTTCTCTCCTCCGCCTTCCCGTCCCGCCTGCTGAGCGCCTTTCCCGAAGGCACGCCGGTTCGGCGAATCTCGCTGGACGAGGCTTTACAATGCGTCGCCGGCAATGTTCAGGGCGAGACGACGCCCGGCACTGAAACGAGTTCACCACGCCCATGAAGACCCTCGGGATCTTTCGCCACGCCAAGTCGGACTGGAACGACGCGCGCCTGCGCGACTTCGACCGTCCGCTCAACAAGCGCGGCCGAAAGGGAGCGGCGATCATGGGCAGGCACATTTCCGAACACGGGATCGAATGGCAGCGCATCCTCGCCTCGCCCGCCGTGCGGGTGACACAGACGATCGAGATCGCCGCGCAGGCGGTCGGCGCGTCGCCGCCCGTCTCCTGGGACCGCAGGATCTATCTGGCGAACTCGGCAACGCTCATGGACGTTCTGCGCGATCAGACGGGCGATCCGGCGTCCATCCTGCTGATCGGGCACAATCCGGGGCTGGAGGACCTCATCTTCGATCTCGTGCCGGACGACGGATCGAGCCCCCTGCGCGACATCGTGGAGGAGAAATTTCCCACGGCCGCCTATGCTGTGCTCGAGCTCGACATCGAGAACTGGCAGGCCATCGATGAGAACTGCGCCGGGCTCGTCCATCTGGTGCGGCCGAGGGACCTCGATCCGGAGTTGGGGCCCAGCCTTACTGACTGACGAATCATCCGGCTGTCGGCGGCGTATTCAGGCCTACGCGACTGTCGACCACCGAAGACCCTTTGCGGCAGGTTGAATGGCGGGAAGCCGGGACGATTCTCGGTGCGACCGATTTTTTGAACTTCACCCGCAGGAGCCATGGAGAGTTGCGAAGTATCTCTTCTGCTTCAACGACTTGCATGCATCGAAACTTCACACCTCCCGCGTGAGTGGATCGGTGCTGAAATGAACGGTTCAAAGAGCAAGGGCAGCGAAACCCGGCGCATTGTGACAGATGACGGGCGAGTAGGAAAATGCTGCGAGCAGATGCCGGCAAGTGCCGCAACATCACCAGCGCATCGACGCGTCCTTTCAACGGATAAGCACGGGCAGCGGCAACCGCATGACGCGGTTGGCAGCTTTCAGGCGACGCGCCAGGTTGTCTCAGAGGCAGGTTAATTGGGTGAGCTGCCGTTCCACTTGTCACGTATAGCGAGGAACGAGGCTGGGAGTCCGAATGCAAAGGCGCCTCCTACTCCAACGGTTTCAACCCAGGCGCCAGTTGAGTTGCATCGCAGCGACGGTGATGATCATCGCCAGAGTGAAGGCCAGCCAGAGCGTTCGTTCGTGCATGTCCCTTTGTGACATTGTCATTTCGTGCCTGCAATGCTGTCGAGAGCAGCGATGACCGGTTTCGGACCAGACGTCAGGCTCGCCGAAAGACTAGCAGGTTGAGGGGAGCAGACATGCCGAGCGGAGATTCTCAGAAATTCGTTTGTTGATCTGTCAGCACCAATGCTGGTCAAAGAAACAATGAAAAGGTCGATATGGGATGAGATACGCGATGAGATGCATTTCGATCACGGGCCGAATTGCAGGCGTTTTTGCGACATGCGCAGTGTCACTTGGTTCGGCTCACGCATGTATCGTATTCGTTCCGCCACGCTTCGAGGACGTGACCTACGCAGATGTCGTGCTGATCGGTCGCATCGACAACTACCGGATCATCCGCGACGAAGCTTTCCGCAAGCGGATGTTGGCATCGCCGAACCTCCCTGACAAAGAGCGCAAATTTTATAGTGACCCCAAAACGGGCCTGATGTCGGACTACGCGCGCTTTGACATGAAAGTCGAAAAGATGATGGTCGGCAAGGCGAAGGGTACTTTGTCCATTACATGGGACAATTCTACGTTTTCGGAGCCAGATGCGATGAAGCCTGGTCGCTATCTTGTCGCATTGCGGCGGGCTGGCTCGGCCACACCTGCGCTCCGAGGCCCGAGCGCAACTATTTTAGCCAGCCCGGATCCCAAATCCCTGACACTCCTTCAGGCTCCTTGCTCCAGCGCCTTCATCTACCCGGCGGAGAGCGACGAAGCTCGCACGATTCAGAGAATCCTAAGCGTGCATGACAAATAGACTGGAACAGGTTCTACCGTTTGTTCGGGAAGGTAATCGTCCGCTTTGTTGGCGTGTCCTGAATGTCCGCTCCGGATTGGAAATGCTCCAACTCGGTCACCGAAACCAGTACGAGCAAACTCGTGGCGAGAGATCAGGCCTCCGCCAGCGCCCGCGCAAGACCCGCGCGAATGCGCTGCAAACCCTGCAGCAGCCCGTCATTGAGCAGCGCCGCAGCGGCAGTCGGCGGAACGTCATGCCTCTCGACAGACGGGGCCGAAACGCCCTCCTCGATCGCCTTGCGCGCCCCGCGCAGGGTGTAGCCTTCGTGATGCACGAGGCGGTCGATCCGGGCGACCAAGGCAACGTCCTCGGGCCGGTAGTAGCGCCGCCCTCCGCTCCGCTTGACCGGGCGAAGCGATGGGAACTGTTCTTCCCAATAGCGCAGGACGTGCTGGCGGATGCCAAGCGCCCTGGCGACCTCGCCGATGGTTCGCAGAGCTTCAGGATCCTTTCCGTCGTCGAAACCGGGGATGTCGGAAAAGGTCTTCATCGGCTCCAGGTCCTTCAGCTTCCGGCGATCCTGTCCTTCAGCATCTGGCTTGCCCGGAAGGTCAGGACGCGGCGCGGGGTGATCGGCACTTCGATCCCGGTCTTCGGATTGCGTCCGACCCGCTCGCCCTTGT
The DNA here is from genome assembly GCA_035278205.1 of Novosphingobium sp. Lineage (GTDB taxonomy): Bacteria > Pseudomonadota > Alphaproteobacteria > Sphingomonadales > Sphingomonadaceae > Novosphingobium. The sequence goes on from DATEJH010000015.1 coordinate 9,206, forward strand.
CCCGTAGCAGGAACGTGCCGAATCCGGAAATCTTCACGTTCTCTCCGGAACTGAGCGCATTCGACATGTGCTGAAGTATCGCCTCGACCATCGCCAGCGATTCGGCCCGAGACAGCCCCAGCTTCCGGTGGACCGCCTCCGCGATCTCCGCTCTCGTCAATGTATCCGTGGAGCGCATCGAACCCGCTTCCCCTCTGAGCGCCAACCCCTGCGCTGATAATATGAAAAATCAGGAAAAAAGCAATGCTGCGTCCGAATCATGACGGCGCATCCGCCATTGGGGGTAGTGCGTCAGATACGCAGCAGGCTGGCCCCCCAGGTGAAGCCGCCGCCCATGGCCTCCAGCATAACGAGATCGCCTTTCCGGATTCGACCGTCGCGCACTGCCTGATCGAGGGCCAGGGGAACCGAGGCAGCCGATGTATTCGCGTGCTGCGCGACCGTCATCACTACCTTTTCCGGCGGCAGGCCGAGCTTCCTCGCGGTGGCGTCGAGAATGCGGGCGTTGGCCTGGTGCGGCACCAGCCAGTCGATATCGCTCGTCTGAAGTCCTGCTTCTTCAACGACTTCCTTCAGGACTTCGGCAAGATTGACGACGGCATGGCGGAAAACCTCCCGCCCCTTCATGCGCAGCTTGCCGACCGTGCCGGTGGTCGACGGGCCGCCGTCGACGTAAAGCAGCTCGTTGTGTGCGCCATCCGCGTGAAGCCGGGTGGCGAGGACGCCGCGAGGGGCGTCTCCCTCCTGCTCCTGCGCATCGAGGATCACTGCACCCGCGCCATCGCCGAACAGCACGCAGGTCGTGCGGTCTTCCCAGTCGAGGATGCGGGAAAATGTTTCCGAGCCAATGACAAGCGCGCGCTTTGCCATTCCCGACCGGAGCATCGAATCGGCAACGCCGATTGCATAAAGGAAACCGGAACAGACCGCCGCCACGTCGAAAGCGATTCCGCCCCTGCAGCCGAGCTTGTCCTGCACGATCGTCGCGGTCGCCGGAAAAGTCTGATCGGGGGTGGCTGTCGCCAGAATGATGAGGTCGATCGACGAGGCTTCTATGCCCGCTGCCTCGATCGCCTTGCGCGCCGCATCGGTCGCAAGGCTGGAGGTGGTTTCATCGGGCGCGGCGATGTGGCGGTTGCTGATGCCGGTGCGCTCAACGATCCATTCGTCGCTGGTGTCGACCCGCTTCGCCAACTCCTGGTTGCTGACCGCCTGGCGCGGCAGCGCCGAGCCCGTGCCGATGAGGACGGAACGGAGCATCAGGCGCGCTCTTCCTGGGTGCGGCGCTTGCGCAGCGACGCTTCACCCACGCGTGCAAGGTCGGCCGTGATGCGCTCAGTCACATTTTCCTCCAGGAGCCGCGCCGTAACCGCGACCGCGTTGGCAACTCCCGCGGCGTTCGCGCTGCCATGGCTCTTCACGACAATGCCGTTCAGGCCAAGGAATACGGCGCCATTATGATTATTTGGGTCGAGATGGTGTTTTAGCAACTCTGTCGCCGGACGAGAAATCAGGAATCCGATTTTCGAACGCAGCGAACTGGCGAAGCTGCGCCGCAGCAGGTCGGCGACGAAGCGCGCGGTGCCTTCGACGGCTTTTAGAGCAATATTGCCCGAAAACCCATCGGTCACGACGACATCGACATCGCCGCGGCACAGCTTGTCCGCTTCGGTGAAGCCGTCGAAGGAAATGGAAAGGTCGTGGGCAGCCGCCTTGAGCGTCGCCGCCGCGTCGCGCAGCAGGTCGGTGCCCTTGATTTCCTCGGTGCCGATGTTGAGCAGACGCAGTCTCGGCTGCTCCCGGCCGGTCGCCACGCGCGCGTAGGCCGCGCCCATGATGGCGAACTGGACCAGATTGCGGCTGTCGCATTCGGTATTGGCGCCGAGATCGAGCATGACGACGTCATTGTCGCCCAGCGTCGGAAGCAGCGCCGCCAGGGCCGGGCGGTCGATGCCCGGCATGGTTCGCAGCGCAACCTTGGAGATCGCCATCAGCGCGCCGGTATTGCCGGCGCTGACGGCCGCCCCTGCATCACCCGCCTTCACGGCTTCGATGGCAAGCCCCATCGACGTGCCCTTGGCGCGGCGCAGGGCCTGGCTGGGCTTGTCCTCGCCGCTGATCACGCCATCGGTATGCAGGATTTCCGAAGAAGCCCGCAGGTTCGGATGCTTTTCGAGCGCGGCCTTGATCCGCGTCTCGTCGCCGACGAGCAGGAACTTGAAGCGGTCATGGCGACGGCGCGCGAGTGCCGCGCCCTCGATCATGACGCGCACGCCCTCGTCGCCGCCCATCGCGTCAACGGCGATACGCGGCAAGCTCATGGGCTGTCTCCGAAACTCGTCGAGGTCTTAGATTTCGACCGCGACGATCTCGCGGCCGTTATAGTGGCCGCAAGCGTTGCACAGGTTGTGCGGGCGCTTCAGCTCGCCGCAGTTCGGGCACTCGTGGAACGCTTCAGCCTTGAGGGCATCATGGCTGCGGCGCATGCCCCGGCGAGACGGGGTCGTTTTTCTCTTAGGGACAGCCATTTCGGCACCTGTTCCTGGAAATGCGTTAATGTCAAAAAGGCCGCCGGAAACCGTTCGCGGACCGGCGGCTTGCGAAGGCGCGCCTATAACCGATTTCTAGCGAGTTGCAACCCGTTCCTCCCTGCCTCATGTACGCGCAATTCCGAAGGGGAGAAGCCGTACATGATTCTGCAAACGACGCTGTGCCTGGCCGCTGCGGCCGCGGTCATCAACTTCTGGCTGATGGTGCGCGTCGGCCGCACTCGCCAGGCGACGAAGATCCTGCACGGAGATGGCGGCAACGAAATGCTGGGGCGGCGCATGCGCGCTCAGGCGAACTTCGTCGAATACACGCCCTTCGTGCTGATTCTCGCGGCCCTGGTGGAAATGACGGGCAAGGCGGGGACGTGGCTGGCCATCGTCGGCTCGGTCTACATGCTGGCGCGCGTCGTCCACGCCTTTGGCATGGAGAAGACCGAACTCAATGCGATGCGCGGGATCGGCATCGGCGTGACGGTCCTGACGCTGCTCGGCCTGGCCGTCGTGGCCGTGCTGATCGCGCTCGGGGTGATCTGACGGATCAGGACGCGCGGCGGGCGAGCGCGGCGTCGCTCACGTAGGGGTTCGTCCGCCGCTCGTCTCCGAATGTGCTGATCGGGCCGTGGCCGGGCACGAAGGTCACGTCATCGCCCAGCGGCCAGAGCCGTCCTGCGATGGAATCGAGCAACTCTTGCAGATTGCCGCGCGGGAAATCCCAACGGCCGATTGCTCCCTGGAACAGCACGTCTCCGACGATGGCGAACCGGCTCGGAGCGTGGTGAAACACCACGTGGCCCGGCGTGTGCCCGGGACAGTGGTAGACGTCCAGCTCCAGTTCGCCCAGGCGGACCTTGTCACCGTTTTCCAGCCAGCGATCGGGCTCGAAAGTATGGGCTTCCATGTTCCAGCGAGGGCCATCGTCGTCGAGCTGGGCGATCCAGAAGCGGTCCTCCTCATGCGGCCCTTCGATGGGCACGCCGAACTCCTTCGCCAGAACGCCGGCCATGCCGCAGTGATCGAGATGCCCGTGCGTCACGAGCACTTTCTCGAGTGTGACGCCGGTCTTCTCCAGAGCTGCCTTCAGCTTGTCGAGATCGCCGCCTGGATCGACGAAAGCCCCCCGCATGGTCTTCGTGCACCAGATCAGCGTGCAGTTCTGCTGAAGGGGCGTGACGGGAATGATGGCCACGCGCATCGGCGGATTGGTCTCGGTCATGCCGGGGAAATGGCCGCACGCCGCCGCGAATGCAACCTCCCCATCGCGGAATCGGCGCCGTTCATAGCCGCCCGCCTTTCCAGACCACTCTGCCGATCACTGCCACTTCGCTGAGCACGCATTCGATCGGACGATAGGCCGGGTTGTCGCTCAACAAGGTGATTGCGCCGCCCCGTCCGGTTTCGATGCGCTTGACCAGAAGCGTATCGCCCAGGCGAACGACATGGATTCCGTCGTGCAGCGGCCGCGCCGTCCGGTCCACGAGGATCTCGTCGCCGTCGCGCAGGGCCGGCTCCATCGAATCACCGGTGACCGCTATGACCGTCAGCCTCTCCGGATCGAGGCCCATGGAGCGCAGCCAGCGGGAGGAGAAGCGGATCGTGTCAAACGCCGCCCCATCGTCCGAAAGAGCCCCGGCGCCGGCGGAAGCGCCGACTGCCAGACGCGGAACGTCGATCCATTTTGCGAAGGAAATTTCCTCCGTTTTTCCCAGTTCACGCTCGTCGACACCGAAGAAGCGCGCCAACCGGCCGCGGTCCAGCTCCTCCAGGCGGCGTGGACTGCCCTTGCGGACAAACTGCTGCAAGTAGCTGGCATTCTTGCCGATCATCCGCGACAATCCGGACAGACTTACACCCCGTCCCTCGGCGAGTTCCAGCAATCTGCGGCGCGGATCGGGGGTTTCCATTTTGTAATCCCTAATCGAAGGAAATTTCCTAGACAAGTAGGATTTCAAATGGAACATATCGAGAACACAAAAGGCGAATCCAACACAGAAAGGTTCAAGACCGATGCTCTTGCGTCAGATCGAACGCTTCCTGCGCCGGACGGACATGCCCTGGACGAAGTTCGGAAGGCTGGCCGCGCAGGACCCGCGTTTCGTGGCCGACTTGCGCAACGGCCGAACCCCGCGCCCCCGCACTGCGGCACGGGTCGAGGAATTCATGAGAAATTACCAGGAGAACACGCATGCTCATTGATCCCGCAGCCGAACGCACGATGCTCGAAACACTGCGCGGCAGCCTTGGCGTTACCGGGCGCGGCCCATGGCTGAGGCTGCTGGCCGAAGTGCTTTCTCTCGGCGGCCCCCATGTCGAGTTTCTCCGCCATCGCGAGCGGCCGTGGAGCAGCGCGACGTTTTCCGGCTCCCGCCATTGTGTGGCCATAGCCTTCAACGGAGCCGAGGCGGTACGCCACGGCGAACGGCTGATTGCCCTCCTGCCCGATCACGAGTTCACCATTCCCGGACAACTCGTGGCAGATGCGACGATTTCCTCGGTCGAACATCAGAACAGCCCCGAACCGCGCATGACGGTCGAGGCCGAACTGCTCCTGCTGGAGGATTGCTGATGAATGCGCCCGGGCGCTCACAGCGCCCGGGAAAGTTCCTTGATCTCGGTATTGAGAATGCGGTCGTTCTCCGAATAATCGACGGGGCAATCGATCAGGTGAACACCCGGCGTATCGCGGCAGTGCGCCAGCAAATCCCTGAGGTGCTCCGCACTCTCGACCCTGTAGCCATGGGCACCGTAGCTTTCGGCGTATTTCACGAAATCCGGGTTATTGTAGGTCAGTCCGAAATCCGCAAAGCCCATGTTGGCCTGCTTCCAGCGGATCATGCCATAAGCGCTGTCGTTGAGGATCAGCACGGTCAAGTTGAGGCCGAGGCGCACCGCGGTCTCCAGTTCCTGGCTGTTCATCATGAACCCGCCGTCGCCGCAGATCGCCATGATCTTGCGGTCGGGATAGACCATCGCGCTGGCCATCGCCGAGGGCAGCCCCGCCCCCATCGTCGCCAGCGCGTTGTCGAGCAGCACTGTGTTGGGCAGCCGCGCGCAATAGCCGCGCGCGAACCAGATCTTGTAGACGCCGTTGTCCAGGCAGATGATCGCATCGTCAGGCAAGGCATCGCGGACCTGCTGCACCAGGTGCGGCGGGAAGATCGGGAAACGGGTATCCGCAGCCAGCTTGTCGGTGTGCCCGATTTCCGCCCGGCGAAAGTCGAGCATCGCGGTGAAATCCCACTCGGGTGATGGCGTGATCGCTTCCTTGATCTGCCACATGGCGTTGGCGATGTCGCCGATCACCTCGACATGCGGGAAGTAGACCGGGTCGACTTCGGCCGTCTTGGTGGAGACGTGGATCACCACCCGGTCATCGGCCGAGCCGTAGTTGTGCATGAAGAACGGCGGCTTCTCGATCACGTCATGGCCGATGTTGAGGATGCAGTCGGCATCCTCGATCGCGCGATGGACGAAATCGCCCGCCGAAAGCGCCGCGCAGCCAAGGAAATTGGCGTGCCCTTCGTCGATGACACCCTTGCCGAGCTGGGTGGTGAGGAACGGAATTCCGGTCTTCTCGACGAATTCGCAGAGCATCTTGCTGGTCATCTTGCGGTTCGCGCCCGCGCCGATCACCAGCAAGGGCCGCTTCGCCTTCTCCAGAGCCGCGACGGCCTGGGCGATTGACTTCACGTCCGCGGTCGGCCGGCGCACGACCGAGCGAGGCACCGGACGCGAATCGGTGTGTTCATCGGCAATGTCCTCAGGCAGTTCGAGGTGCGTCGCGCCGGGCTTTTCCTCTTCGGCGATGCGGACCGCTTCACGCACGCGGCTCGGGATATTGTCCGAGGATGCCATCTGGTGGGCATACTTGGTGATCGGCCCCATCATCGAGACGACATCCAGGATCTGGAAACGGCCCTGCTTCGACTTCTTGATCGGCTTCTGCCCGGTGATCATCAGCATCGGCATGCCGCCCAGCGTCGCATAAGCGGCTGCGGTCACGAAATTGGTCGCGCCGGGGCCGAGAGTGGAGAGGCAGACGCCGGCCTTGCCGGTATGCCGCCCATAAGTCGCGGCCATGAAGCCGGCTGCCTGTTCATGCCGTGTCAGTATCAGCCTGATCTTCTTCGAACGTGACAGCGAATCGAGGAAGTCGAGATTTTCCTCGCCTGGGACGCCGAAAATGTACTCGACGCCTTCCGCTTCCAGACACTCGACAAAAAGATCCGAGGCCTTGCGCCTATCCCCCTCAGCCATAACCCGCTTCCCTGTCTCGTTTATATTGCCCGGATATAGAAGAACGCGGCTTTGCGTCACCTGCAAATTCGCATTCCCCCGGTTTGAATTGCCCAGACCAAAAAACAGCCTAAATCGCCGCCACCTGTTCACCTCCAACAGGAAAGTAAGCGTCGTTCAGACCAGTTTCCATTCCCAGCCGAGCGCATCGCCGTCCATCACCTCGATCCCATTGGCCGCAAGTTCGTCGCGCAGGGCGTCGGATGCGGCAAAGTCCTTCGCCGCACGCGCTTCCTTGCGGCGGGCCAGCGCTTCCTCGATCTCGCCCTGCGTGATCGTCGCCGATTTAGGGCGAATGCGCAGGTCGGCGCGAGCGGTGCCGAGAAGATCCAGCCCCAGCACTTCGTCCATCGCGTCAACTGCTGCCCGCTTGGTCGCCGGGTCGACCTTCTTGGCAGCGAGGACATCCTCCAGCGCCGTCAGCGCGACCGGTGTGTTGAGATCATCGGCCATGGCATTCTCGAACGCCTCGATCATCGGCGCAAGCTTCGGATGCGAGGCATCGCCCGGCGCGGCGGCAAGACGCTCGGCGGCCATGATCATGCGCTTCAACCGCGTCAGCGCAGCCCCGAGGCCTTCCCAGGAGAACTCCAGCTCCGACCGATAATGCGCCTGGAGGCACATCATCCGGTAAGCGAGCGGGTGATAGCCCTTGTCGATCAGGAGCTGCAGCCGCAGGAACTCGCCCGACGACTTGCTCATCTTCCCCGAACGTTCGACGAGGAAGTTGTTGTGCATCCAGATCCGCGCGCCGGAATTGGCCGGCACATCGAGTCCGTTCGTGCAGCAGAATGCCTGGTTCTGCGCGATTTCGTTCGGATGGTGTATCTCGCGATGGTCGATGCCGCCGGTATGGATGTCGAACGGGAAGCCGAGCAGCTTGCCCGACATGACGGAGCATTCGAGATGCCAGCCCGGCGCGCCGCGGCCCCAGGGCGAGTCCCATTCCATCTGGCGCTTCTCGCCCGGCGGGGTCTTGCGCCAGATGGCAAAGTCTGCGGCATTGCGCTTGCCTTCAACGGCCTCGATGCGCCCCTCGCCCTCGTCCGTCACCGCGCGCGCGAGGCGGCCGTAGTCCGCCACGGTCGAGACGTCGAAGTAGAGGCCGCTGTCGAGTTCATAGCAGTGCCGGCCCGCGATCTGCTTTGCGAAGTCGATCATCTGCGGCACATATTCTGTCGCGACGGACCACTGCGCCGGCTGCCGAACGTTGAGCGCCTTGATATCGGCCCAGTACGCTTCGGTATAATGCCGTGCGATGTCCCAGATGGACTGCGCCTTCTCCGCCGCCATCTTTTCCATCTTGTCCTCGCCGGCATCGGCGTCATCGGTAAGATGGCCGACATCGGTGATATTGATGACGTGGGTGAGCCTGTAGCCCTTGTGGCTGAGCGTCCTGCCGAGGATATCGGCAAAGACATAAGCCCGCATGTTGCCAATGTGCGGGTAGTTATAGACCGTCGGCCCGCAGGTATAGACCCGCGCCTCGCCTTCATGGACGGGCTGGAATGTCTCCAGTTGGCGGGTCAGGCTGTTGAACAGCGTAAGCGGACGGGCGTCGGTCATGGGTGAGCGGAATTAGGCACCGTATCGGCGCAGTCAAGGCAGGAGGCGACCTCGGCCGCCTCCCGTTCTACGTTGCTTACTGCGCAGTGGCCTTGGTCTCGGCCGAAGCGCCGCCCGCGGCAGGCACGACGGCCGGTTCCTGCGGCGTTGTATTCATGGACTGGCGGAGGAACACCGCCTGGTCCACCTTCTCGAAGGCGTCCTTGTAAACGGCCGCGTCTATGATCGGCTCTTCATCCTGGGGCTGCGAAGAGTAAAGGTTCGACTTCACTTTCGCCATTACGAAGTTGAGCCGGATTCTCGTAACGGAAGGACCGATCTTCTCAATGTAAGCAGAGACAAACGGCGTCTTCTTGGATTTTCCGAATCCCCAAAACAGATTGTAGGTCAGCTTGCCCTGCGACGAGCCGAGTCCCGTGATCAGACCGGTTTCAAGATCGGCGGCCTGAATCCGATATCCGGCATCCTGTAAAACGCTCATGACGGAGCTGAACACAACCGATTTGTCGGCTTCAATGTCATGGCTTTGAATTTGTTGAAGTTGCAGGCCTGTAAGTGCGGCAGCCTTTTCCTTGGCCGCGACAGGGCCGGCGCACACGAGTGCCGAAATGATGGCGCCAGCCGCCAAAATCTTGGATATCTTCATGAGAAAAAGCCTTTAAAACGAGCTGGAACGGCTGCGGAAATCCGAAACGATCTTCGCGCTGTTAAACTTGATGATCAACGTCATCGTCCGCGACGACGTCTCTGATTTCGACTTCTTCTTGCCGAAGCCCAGTCCTCCGAGTCCGCCAACGCCGTCCCCACCACCGCCGACCCCCAGGCCTATGGAGAACCCTCCAGAATTGTTGGAGGTCACCGTAGCGTGCCGATCATATACCCACATTTCGCTGCCCTGAGCGTCGACTGTGGTAATATTTGGCGCACCGAATGCCTCCAACACATCCGCCTGCGAGGTATGACCGACCTGCAGCGTCATCTGCACCATACCGTGCGTAAGCGTATTGCTTTCCTGCGCGTAAGCTACGGCAGAAGTTGCCACGGCCACGGCCAGGCAAGCCCGTAATAACCTTTTCATTTCGCCCCCGTTTCTTCCTATTCGGGAAGAAAGGCGAGAGCTAATCCAACTTGTTTACGGCAGCAACGGAAATTTGATCGGAGGAAAAAGTCATTCGACTTCGAACAAACCCGCCAATTGCTCGATCATCGTGCCGCCAAGCTGCTCGGCATCCATGATCGTCACCGCCCGGCGGTAATAGCGTGTAACGTCATGGCCGATGCCGATCGCGACGAGTTGGACGGGGGATTTCGCCTCGATCCACTCGATCACCCTGCGCAAGTGCGCCTCCAGATAGCCCGCACTGTTCACCGACAGCGTGGAGTCGTCGACCGGCGCGCCGTCGGAGATGACCATCAGGATGCGGCGATCCTCAGGCCGGCCAAGCATCCGGTTGTGGGCCCAGAGCAGCGCCTCGCCGTCGATATTCTCCTTGAGCAGTCCTTCGCGCATCATCAGACCCAGATTCTTGCGCGCGCGGCGCCAGGGTTCGTCGGCCTGCTTGTAGACGATGTGGCGCAGGTCGTTGAGGCGGCCGGGCTGGGCGGGCTTGCCGTTCGCCAGCCACGCCTCGCGGCTCTGGCCGCCTTTCCAGGCGCGCGTGGTGAAGCCGAGGATCTCGACCTTGACGCCGCAGCGTTCCAGCGTGCGTGCGAGAACGTCGGCGCTGATCGCCGCAATCGAGATCGGGCGACCGCGCATCGAGCCGGAATTGTCGAGCAGCAGGGTGACGACTGTATCCTTGAACTCAATGTCGCGCTCGACCTTGTAGGACAGCGACTGCCCCGGCGAGACGATCACGCGCGCAAGCCGGGCCGCATCGAGCAGCCCCTCTTCCTGGTCGAAGTCCCACGAGCGGTTCTGCTGCGCCATCAGGCGGCGCTGCAGCCGGTTTGCGAGCCGGGTCACGACCCCCTGCAATCCCTTGAGCTGCGCATCGAGGTAGGCGCGCAGGCGCGTCAGTTCCTCCTCGTCGCAGAGTTCGGACGCGCCGACGATCTCGTCGAAGGCATCCGTGAAGACCTTGTAGTCGAAGCTCTCGGGAATCTCAGTCCAGGGCCGGTTCGGGCGGACCGGGAGCATGCCCTCTTCGCCCTCCTGCCCTTCCTGGGCATCCTGCATGTCCTCGGAAGCCTCGCCTTCGGCTTCGCTGTCGCCCTGATCCTCTCCCCGGCTGGGTTCGGCCGCCATTTCGGAGGACTGTTGTTCGTCACCCGAATCGTCGCCTTCCTGCTCCTCCTCGGTCTCCTCATCGCCATCGAGATCTTCAGAGTCCTCGGGCGGCTGTTCGATCTCCTGAGCGCGAGTCAGCTCGAGATGCTGCAGCATGTCGAGAGAGAGATTCTGGAATGCCTGCTGATCGTCGACGGAGCTGGCCAAGGCTTCGAAATCGCCGACCGCCTTTTCCTCAATCCACGAGCGGAGCATGTCGACGCCGGGCCGCGCGACTTCGGGAACGGCCTCGCCGGTCAGCTTTTCCCGCAGCAGCAGGGCCAGGGCGGCCTGGACCGGCACCTGATCCGGGCTTTCGGCGCGCGTGATCGGGTCGCTGCCGATGCGCGCCATCAGGGCCGCGTCGAGGTTTTCGCGCATCCCCGAGTAACGCTGCGAACCCAGGGCTTCGTAGCGCACCAGTTCGACCGCGTCGTAGCAAGCCCGTGCCGCGGGCTCGGTCGGGGCATGCCGCATATGCAGCCTGTCGTCGTGATGCCGCAGTTTCAGCGCGAAGCTGTCGGCGAACCCGCGCGCCTGCATCGCCGCTTCGCGCGGGAGGCTGCGGCCGGGCATGGGGACGCGGAAGGTCCCGCCCGTAGAGCTCGGCGCGTCGGCCGTCCAGTTGACTTCGATCTCCTTCTCGTGCGCGATCGCGCGGCTGGCGCCGGCGAGGACGGACTTGAAGCGGTCAGAGGGGGATTCGTCGGACATGGGCCTTATGCACCAACCTGCCTTGAGCCGTCATGCTGAACTTGTTTAGCTTCGCTGGCCTGGCGGTTCAGCATCCATTGTGCCAATCAACCATCGGTCTGTGCCGAGAAATGGATCCTGCGACAAGTTCAGGATGACGGCCAGGGAGAAGGATGAACTCAAGTCAAATCGACTGGCCGGTCTTCGCCCAGTCGGCAAGAAATCCCTCGATACCCTTGTCGGTCAGGACGTGCTTGAACAGGCCCTTGATCACGGCCGGCGGCATCGTCGCCACGTCGGCTCCGATCTTGGCGCACTGCAGCAGGTGGATCGGATGACGGATCGAGGCGGCGAGGATTTCCGTCTCGAAGGCATAGTTGTCGTAAATCAGGCGGATGTCCTCGATCACCTGTACGCCATCGAAACCATTATCGTCATGGCGGCCGATGAAAGGCGAAACGAACGTCGCCCCAGCCTTGGCGGCGAGAAGGGCCTGATTGGCCGAGAAGCACAGAGTGACGTTCACCATGGTGCCGTCTCCTGTCAGCTTCTTACAGGTTTTGAGGCCGTCGATCGTCAGCGGCACCTTGATGCAGACATTATCCGCGATCTTGCGCAGGATTTCAGCCTCCCGCATCATGCCCTCGTGATCGAGCGCGACGACTTCCGCAGAGACGGGGCCATCGACGAGACCGCAGATATCCCTGGTCACTTCCATGAAGTCGCGGCCGGACTTGTGGATCAGCGACGGATTGGTGGTGACGCCATCAAGCAGGCCGGTCTCGGCAAGTTCGGCGATTTCAGCGGTGTCGGCAGTGTCGACAAAGAATTTCATGGCGCGGGTCCTATAAGGCTTGCAGCCGGAAAGCCCAGTGCGTTTATCCGGCGAATCTGGCGCCGCTATAGGGAACCCGCGGCGCCCCGGCTAGGGCAAGAGCAAAAGGATCTGCGCCAAGAGCCGCTCGTCCTGGGCTTGTCGAAGGGTGTTGGCCCAGCACGGCGCTGATGTGCTTCGACAAGCTCAGCACGAATGGGCTGAAAGCTGATTTCATCCCCAATCCTTTCCTAGAGCAGCTTCAGCCCCGCGATCAGCACGGGATCATGCGTCGATTCAGGATCCGCACGGATCGCCGCCTCGGCCTGACCGATCTCGTACCAGATGGCGTTGTCCGCCTCGAGCGCCAGAGCGTGGGCGGCGTCCATAAGATCGACGCCGGTGAGAAGCGCCATGGCCTGGTTCAGATAGGAATCCTCCGTCAAGCGCATGGCTTCGTCGAGCTCCGGGATCATGGCATTGACCAGGCCCGGCCCCATCTGCTCGCGCAGGTAGGTCGTGGCCCCGGTGGGCCCCGCTCTCAGCAGCGCCAGCGCGTCCGGGATCGAGAGATGGCGCACAGCCTCGAACACGAGCGGCGCCGCCCTGCGTGCCCCCTCTTCCGCCATATTGTTGAGCTGATGCTGGAGCTGCTCGCGAAAGAGGCGAGACCTGAGCAGACTGGCGGCGATGGAGCCCGTCTTGCCGAACAACGCGGGGAGCTGAATCCTCGCAACCGCACTGTCCCAGAACCCGTCGGGCCGCGTAAGCTGCGCAAAGGCCTGCTGCGACGAAGCCTCGAGCAGACGGCGGATCACCTCGACATAGCTCTGCCGTCCCATTGACGCACAACCCGGCAGGGCCAGCGCACCGCATGCGAGAAGACCTGTCAGTGCCGCGCGGCGGCCGATCCCTCTCTTCGAGAAAGCAGAGCCGGTTTCGAGCGTTCCCCAGTTCACTTGCATTCGCCTCCTTCACGACCTCGATTCAGCGCGCCTATATGGCGGCGCAGATGAACCGTGTCCGACTCCTCGTCTTCAATGCCGCGCTCGGCGTTCTCGATTACCGTGTGCCCGACGGAATGACGACGCAATTCGGTTCCGTCGTGATCGCGCCGCTCGGCCCGCGTCAGGTCCTCGGAGTCGTCTGGGAGGCGGAACGCCTCGGGTCGCAGGAGGTGCCTGAAAACAAGCTGCGCCCCCTGCTCGAAGTACTACCGGTCCCCCCCCTGCCCGAGCGCCTGCGCCGCCTGATAGAGTGGACTGCGGATTACTACTGCGCGCCTCTATCCGTAGTGGCGCGCATGGCGCTGGGCAGCACGGCGGCATTGCGCGGCGGCGGCACGGCTACCGAGTACCGGCTCAGCGGACAAGAACCCGCACGCCTGACGCCGCAGCGCGCCGCCGCGCTCGACGCCTTGCAGGGCGAGCAGGCTTCGATACGCGAACTCGCCGAACTGGCCGGCGTTTCGGAAGGCGTGTTGCGCGGCATGGCTGGCGCCGGCCTTCTCGAGCCGGTCACCGTAGATCTTGACCGCCGCTATCCGGTCCCCCGGCCTGAATTCGCCGTGCCGGAACTGAGCGGGGCCCAGCAGGCAGCGGCGCGGAGTTTCTCGGAGGCGGTGCGGGCGCACAGTTTTGCGCCCTTCCTGCTCGATGGGGTGACCGGTTCGGGCAAGACCGAGACCTATTTCGAGGCGGTCGCCGAAGCCATTCGGCGGGAACGCCAGGTTCTCGTCCTTCTGCCCGAGATCGCCCTGACGGAGAATTTCCTGCGCCGCTTCGAACAGCGCTTTGGCGTGGCCCCGGTCCAGTGGCATTCCTCCTTGAAAGCCAGCGAACGGCGGCGCGCGTGGCGCGCGATCGCGTTCGGCGAGGCGCAAGTCGTCGTCGGCGCGCGCTCCTCGCTGTTCCTGCCTTATCCGAAGCTGGGCCTCATAGTCGTCGACGAGGCGCATGAGGTTTCGTTCAAGCAGGACGACGGCGTGCGCTACAATGCCCGCGACGTCGCCGTGATCCGGGCGAAGTTCGAGGAGATACCAGTAATTCTGGCGAGCGCGACGCCTGCGCTCGAATCGATGCAGCTCGCCGAGGCGGGAGTCTATCGAAAGATCGATCTGCCCGATCGTTTCGGGGGCGCGACGCTGCCGGACATCGAAGTGCTCGACTTGCGCAAGGAGCCCCCGCCGCGGGGCCATTGGCTCGCACCGCGGCTGGTGGATCAGATGAAGGAGCGGCTGGCCCGCGGCGAACAGTCGCTGCTGTTCCTGAACCGGCGCGGGTATGCGCCGCTGACGCTGTGCCGGAACTGCGGCTACCGCTTCCAGTGTCCGAACTGCACCGCGTGGCTGGTAGAACATCGGTTCAGCGGACGCCTTGCCTGCCACCATTGCGGCCACGAGACGCCGGTGCCCGACGCCTGCCCCGAATGCGGCACCGCCGATTGCCTCGTCGCCTGCGGCCCCGGCGTCGAGCGGATCGCGGACGAAGTAGCTGAAATCCTGCCCGAGGCGCGCACGGCGTTGGTCACGTCGGACACGATGAACAGTCCCGACGCAATCGCCGAATTCGTCGCCATGGCCGAAAGCGGCGCGGTCGACGTCATCATCGGCACCCAGCTTGTGACCAAGGGCTATCACTTCCCGGAGCTGACGCTGGTCGGCGTGGTGGACGCGGATCTCGGCCTCGAGGGCGGGGACCTGCGTGCCGCCGAGCGGACCTATCAGCAGATCGCGCAGGTCGCAGGGCGCGCGGGCCGGGGGGAGAAGCCTGGCGAAGTGCTGATCCAGACGCGCCACCCCGAAGCTTCCGTCATCGCAGCCCTCGCCGCCGGCGACCGCGATGCCTTCTATGCGGCAGAGACGCAGGCCCGCCGCGAAGCGGGCGCTCCGCCGTTCGGGCGCTGGGCGGCAATCATCGTCTCCTCGGAAGATCAAGCCGAGGCCCAGGCCGCCGCCCGCGCGATCGGCGGCACCGCGCCGCGCCATCCCGACATGCTCGTGCTCGGCCCGGCCCCCGCGCCGCTTTCGCTGCTGCGGGGGCGCCACCGCTTCCGTCTGCTGATCAACGCCCGCCGTTCCGCCGAACTGCAGCGTTATCTGCGGGAGTGGCTCGATCCCCTGCAGTTCCCGCGCGGGGTACGGGTCAATATAGACATCGACCCCTACAGCTTCGTGTAGGCCTCATATTCTGATCAACATCAGCTTTCCGTTCGCCCCGCCTGACCGGCGTAAGGCGGGATTCCTCCACCCAGGACCGCTGTCGCCTGCTCTCCGAGCCAGGCCATCGCCGCCGCCCATGGCTGATGCCCGTGGCTGATGCGGGCGACGCCCAGCTCCGCGATCTGCGCACGGGTGCCGAAGGCGGGAGCCCATAATACGTTTACCGGCAGGGGCGAGGCCCGGCAGATCGCGGCGATGCACCCGCGGTCGTCGGTGAAAGGCACGAAAAGCCCGCTGGCGCCTGCGTCAGCATAAGCCCGCGCTCGCTCGATCACCCGGGCGACGAGTTGGGGCCCATGATCCTGCGCGGGGTGGCCGCGAAAGGCATCGCATCGCGCGTTGACGAAAAGGCCGCTCGCCGCCGCCGCTTCGATGCGGGCAGACTGCTCCGCAATCGGTGTGAGCTCCGAGGCGCCGGGCATGCGGTCTTCCATGTTGATGCCAACGGCACCCGCCTCTCCCGCCAGCGCAACCGAGCGTCCGACTTCTTCGGGACTAGCGCCATACCCCGATTCCATGTCGATCGTGACAGGCAGGTCGGTGACGCTGACGATGCGGCGCAGGTTCGTCAACGCATCCTTCAGCGCCAAGGCTTCGCCGTCCTTGAACCCTTGCGCTTCGGCGACCCCGTAGCTGCCGGTCGCGATCGCCCGGGCGCCTGCGGCGGCGACAACCTTGGCGCTGCCGGCGTCCCAGATATTGAACAGGACCAGCGGATCGCCGGGAACGTGAAGCGCCTCGAACGTGACAACCGGATTGGTCATTCCGCTTCTCTCTCCAGCAGCTTGCGCTTGATATCGAGTCCGTAGGCGTAACCGCCGAGCGTGCCGTCCGAGCGGATGACCCGGTGGCACGGAATCAGCACCGCGACGTTGTTGGCGCCATTGGCCGACCCTGCCGCACGCACCGCGCCCGGCCTGCCGACAGCAGCGGCGATCTGAGCGTAGCTGCGGGTCTCGCCGGGGGGGATACGCTGCAGCTCACGCCAGACCGCTTCCTGAAAAGCCGTTCCCTGCACGTCGATCGGGATCGCACGGCAATCCCCGGGCTGTTCGATCGCGGACACGACGTCGCGGAGCAGCTCCGCAAACGCCGCTCCCCCTTCGACGAGTTCGGCCTTGGGGAATCGCGCTTCCAGTTCCCCGCGGCCCTCAGCGAAGGACAACCGGCAGACCCCTTTCTCCGTCGCGGCAACGAGCATTTCGCCAAGACTGGTGGGAACGACTGCCCAGTGTATCGTCACGCCGCGAGCGCCGTCGCGCCAGGCAGAGGGGGTCATGCCCAGCTTTCCTTCACTTGCCTCGTAGAAGCGGGAGGGTGCACCGAAACCTGCTTCGTAGATTGCCTCGGTGACATTGGCGCCCTTGCTCATGGCGTCCGCCGCCCGCCGCACTTTCAGCGCCCGCGCATATCCGGCGGGCGAGAGGCCCACCGCGCGTTTGAACAGGCGCTGGAAGTGCGTCGGGCTGTAGCCGGTCGCCTCCGCCAGTTCGCCCAGGGCGGGCACCTGCTCCGCGCTCTCGATCAGGCGGAGGGCGCGGACCAGTGCCCCCTCGTCGCGCGCTACATCGTCGGGCCGGCAGCGGCGGCAGGGGCGCAGCCCGGCGGCTTCGGCGGCGCCCGGGTCATCGAAGAAGCGTACGTTCTCGCGGCGTGGGTGGCGCGCGGAGCACGACGGACGGCAGTATATGCCCGTGGAAAGCACCCCGGTCACGAACCTGCCGTCAAAACTGCGATCCCGCGCCAGCACGGCCTGCCAGGCCTGCTCGTCGCTCAATTCGATCGTGGCGTTGATGTTCACCGGAGTTCTCCATTGCGGTCGTCCCGCGCGTCGTAGCAATCGCAGACGACATGCTGGGCAGAGATATAAGCAGCATCCGCATCGCCGAACAGGGCGACGGCGTCCTGCCCGACCTCGCCCGGCGCCGCCGGAACGGCATCGGGCACAATGCCCTCACTGTCGCAGAGCATGAACGCGGATCGCGGCACTCCCCGGATTCGATGCGTCATCTTTTGATTGCTCCAAACTGTTGCCGATATCTCTGGACCGCGCGGGCAGAAGCGGCATCCCGCTCCTTGCTTCCAAACCTCTTTCCTCGGCCCATCTCTCCCGAGATCTCCGGGTGGGTTGCATCCCGTCTTCATCGTCGCTATGCGCGCCCCGTCTGCGGGCCGGGACGTGCGTTTTCGCGCATGCTCCGCCAGTGCCTCAGCCCACCCGATGTAAGGATAGGACACGCGTGGAGAATTCCGGCGGCATTAAAGCCAGCTTGCAAGGGCGCTACGCTTCGGCGCTTTTCGATCTTGCGAGCGAAAACGGCACGGTTTCAGCGGTCGAGACCGATCTCGACAAGGTTGCCCAGGCGATCCGCGAATCTGCGGAATTTGCCGCTCTGATTCGCAATCCGCAGGTAAGCCGTGAAGCTGCCGGCAATGCCCTGGAGGCGATTGCCGGCGTGCTCGGTCTTTCCGACCTCACGAAAAACTTCCTGGGTGTGCTGGCGGCGAACCGCCGTCTATCCGCACTTCCTGAAATCACCCGCGCCTTCGCCGCCATCGCCGCCGCTCAGCGTGGCGAGGCTACGGCCGAAGTCACTTCCGCACACGCGCTGACCGACGACCAGGTAGAGCAGCTGCGCCAGAAGCTGGAAGTGCGCGAAGGCCGCAAGGTCAAGGTCAAGACCAGCGTCGATCCCGACCTGCTCGGCGGCCTTGTCGTCACCATCGGTTCCAAGCGCATCGACAGCTCGATCCGCACCCGTCTCAATTCGCTCGCCCAGGCCATGAAGGGCTAAGAAAGGCAGAACAATGGATATCCGCGCAGCAGAAATCTCGAAGGTCATCAAGGACCAGATCGCCAGCTTCGGCACCGAAGCCCAGGTTTCCGAAGTCGGCTCGGT
>DATEJH010000016.1:0-26918 GCA_035278205.1 Novosphingobium sp.
CAACGAAGGCTTTGCCGAGCAGTTCAAGGCCAAGGGCATCACCTATGAGCACCGCCTGATCGACGACATGGTCGCCTCGGCGCTCAAGTGGTCGGGCAAGTTCGTCTGGGCCTGCAAGAACTACGACGGCGACGTGCAGTCCGACACCGTCGCGCAGGGCTTCGGCTCGCTCGGCCTGATGACCTCGGTGCTGATGGCGCCCGACGGCAAGACCGTGGAAGCCGAAGCGGCGCACGGCACTGTCACCCGCCACTACCGCCAGCACCAGCAGGGCAAGTCGACCTCGACCAACCCGATCGCCTCGATCTTCGCCTGGACCCGGGGCCTGATGTACCGCGGCAAATTCGACAACACGCCGCAGGTCGTCAAGTTCGCCGAGACCCTCGAGCGCATCTGCATCGAGACGGTCGAGAGCGGCAAGATGACCAAGGACCTCGCTTTGCTCATCGGCCCGAACCAGAGCTGGATGACCACCGAGCAGTTCTTCGAGGCGATCGTCGAGAATCTCGAGAAGGAAATGGCCAACTGGGCCTGAGACATTCGTCGAATCCGGTCTTCGAAAGGCCCCCTTCCAGCGATGGGAGGGGGCTTTTTCATGCTCCGCATCCTTTGCAACTTCACCCGCTTGAGCCATGGAGAGTAGGTAAAAATTCGTCTGTTTTCAGATAGATGCCCGAACGGAAACTTCACACCCGCACGGGCGCACCAAAAACGGTTCAAAGAGCGAGCTCGACGAGAGCCGTACGCAGCATGACAGAGAAGGCCCGAGTAGGAAAATGTCGGGCCCGTGAAGAAGGGTATGGCCGCTGCGGCGAGCCGCAGCGGCCATCTGTCCCGCACGACCTCTCCGATGCGGAGCGGGGGAATGGGAAGCCGGCGGGGGTCAGCCCCAGATGTCGCCCTGGATGAATTCGCGGATGTTCCGGTGCGCGGATGTCATGCCTCACGCCTCCGCGCCTGGCTTTGATCTGGCGCAAATTCACGAGACGAGGGAACGAAGATTGACTTTTGTTCCCTTTATGTTCACATTGCCGGCATGCAACCGGTGAAGGGAAGAGGCGCCGTCAGCGCAGCGGGGAGCACCCGCTTCAATCTGCCTTCGCGCGCGGCGGACGGCGATTGGCTCGACTGTGCCGTCCGCATCGACGGCATTCCCGCCAACCCGGCGACGACCGTCACCGAGGAGCACCCCCGTTCGATATTGTCCTTCAACCGGTCTCCGGACGTTCCATTCGACCGCTCGATAAATGCCTATCGCGGCTGCGAGCACGGCTGCATCTACTGCTTCGCCCGACCTACCCACGCCTATCACGATCTGTCGCCCGGCCTCGATTTCGAGACGAAGCTGTTTGCCAAGCCGGATGCTGCGAGGCTCCTTCGCGAGACGCTCGCCAAGCGCGGGTACAGTCCCGCGCCGATCGCCATGGGCACCAACACCGATCCCTATCAGCCGATCGAGGGGCGTTACCGCATCACCCGCTCGATCCTGGAACTCTGCCTCGAGACCCGCCATCCGGTGACGATCCTGACCAAGTCCGACCGGGTACTGCGCGACCTCGACCTGCTGGCGGAAATGGCGCGGCTCAGGCTGGTGGGGGTAGGCATTTCGGTCACCAGCCTCGATGCCGCTCTCTCGCGCCTGCTTGAGCCACGCGCGGCCGCACCGGCGAAGCGGGTCGCGGCGCTGGGCCGGCTCGTCATGGCGGGAGTTCCCGCGCATGTCTCGATCGCGCCGGTCATACCGGCGATCACCGATCAGTTCCTTGAAGGCATACTTGAAGCCGTTGCGGCGCAGGGCATTCGCAGCGCCGCCTGGATCCTCGTCCGTCTGCCGCACGAAGTGGCGCCGTTGTTCCGGGAGTGGCTGCAGGCGCATTTTCCTGACCGCGCGGAGAAGGTCATGGCAACCATTCGGGACATGCGGGGCGGCCGGGACAACGAACCGCGCTTTTTCAACCGGATGCGGCCGACCGGCGTCTGGGCCGATCTGTTCCGCACGCGCTTCAGGGTGGCGGCGCGAAGGCACGGAATCACCTCACCCGATCTGCACCTTGACTGCTCGGCATTTCGCCCTCCCAGCGCGGACGGGCAGTTGTCGCTGCTCTGAACGCAGCCGCCGCAGCGCACGCAATCGGCATATCCGGCGGCCATGGCGAAACCACCGGCGGGCTGAGGCGTTCTCTTGCAGTCACCGGCTGGAAGAGGAGGTCTTATGGCCGACGAAACCGTAAACGATGGCAGGCGCGATGACGCGTCCGCTTCGCATACCACTGTGATCCACGAAAGGGGTTCCTCAGGCACCGGCATCATCATCGCCGTGGTCCTGCTGCTCGCCGTCATTGCCGGCATCTACCTGTTCACACAGAGAAGTTCGACCGAAGCTGCCAAGGACAATGCCATTACCAACGCCGCCAACAGCGTGAGCAATGCGGCGGACAAGGCCGGCAACGCGGCAGAAGACGCCGCCAACAACGCCGATAACGCCAGCGGAAACTGACCTGCGGCTTGCGGGTGGTGCAGGCAGGCGCCGCCCGCCGGTCGGGGAGACGTGCCGTTTTCCGCAGCGGAAATGGAATCAGGCCGCGTGGCGCAGCCCCTCAGGCCCGCGGCGGGCAGTCAGCGAGATGTTCGACAGCCCTTCGATCGTCGCGAGTTGCTCGGCAAAATCGCCGTCGAGGGCAAAATCGCGGCCGAGGCGAACCTTCTGCTGGCGTCCGTCCCCAAGGTTGAGATTGGCGATCACCTCGCCGCTGCCGGGCGCTCCCGGCCGGATCAGCAGCGCCAGTTCCCGGACCGCCTCCACGCGATCGACATCGAGCCGCAGCAGCATGCGGGCGTCGGCCTTGACCTCCGCCAGCGGCCGCGCGCCCCGCACGGTCACGCGCGGCGGCTCGTCCGCGCTCGGGCTGTCGAGTTCGACGGTGAGAAGCACGCAGGCGCCCTCCCTGGCCCATTTCACGAAACCGTCGACCAGGCTTTCCTCGAAGCAGGAAGCGGAGTAGTTCCCCGACTGGTCGGAGAAGTCCGCCATGACGAAATCCTTGCCGCGCTTGGTCTTTCGCTTCTGCACGTTCTCCACCAGTGCCGCCATGACCGCGCCGGTGCGGCCCGCCCCGCCGCCGCCCGCCATAAGGCTGGCATGCGTGCGCGCACCATTGGCCGACGCGACGGCCCGATACTGCTCGACCGGGTGCGCGGCGAAATAGAAGCCGAAATTCTCCCGTTCCTTAGCCATCTGGTCCGTTCGGTTCCACGGCTCGGCTTCCATGAGACGCAGGCCCTGGTCGATGTGGTCGTCGCCGCCGAACAGCCCATGCTGGTCGCTGTTGCGTTCGCGGGAGGAACGGTCCGCCTCGGCCAGCAATGTGTCGGCATTGGCGAGGACCTTGGCCCGGTTCGGCTCCAGCGAGTCGAAAGCCCCCGCCGCGGCGAGGCTTTCGAGCTGGCGGCGGTTCATCGAGCCGGCCGGGGCGCGGCGGAACACGTCGTCGAGGCTCGCGAACTTGCCGTTCGACTCTCGCTCGGCGACGATCGCATCCATCGCCTTTTCACCGACGTTGCGGATGCCGGCCAGCGCATAGCGCACCGCATGGCCGTCATGCGTTTCCTCGACGGTGAACTCTGCCTCGGACATGTTGATGTCCGGTGCGGCCAGTTCGATCCCGTTGCGCCGGGCATCGTCGACGAAGACCGCCAGCTTTTCCGACTGATGCATGTCGAAGCACATCGAGGCGGCATAGAATTCGTGCGGATAATGGGCCTTGAGCCAGGCCGTGTGATAGGCCAGCAGCGCGTAGGCGGCGGCGTGCGACTTGTTGAAGCCATACCCTGCGAACTTGTCTATCAAATCGAACAGTTCGTTGGCCTTTGCCGCATCGATGCCCGAGACTTCCCTGCAGCCGTCAACGAAACGCTGGCGCTGCGCATCCATTTCGGCCTGTACCTTCTTGCCCATGGCACGGCGCAGCAGGTCGGCATCACCGAGTGAGTAGCCGGCAAGGATCTGCGCGGCCTGCATCACCTGTTCCTGGTAGACGAAGATGCCGTAGGTCTCACCCAGGATGCCCGCCAGCTTCTCGTGCGGGTACTCGATCGCCGCAAGGCCGTTCTTGCGCTGCCCGAAGAGCGGGATGTTGTCCATCGGGCCGGGGCGATAGAGCGAGACCAGCGCGATGATGTCGCCGAAATTCGTCGGCTTCACCGCTGCGAGCGTGCGGCGCATGCCTTCCGATTCGAGCTGGAATACGCCGACCGTGTCGCCCCTCTTGAGCAGTTCGTAAACCGCGGGATCGTCCCAGCCCAGCGTCGAGAGGTCGATCCTGATCCCGCGCCGCTCGAGCAGGTCGCAGGCCTTGCGCAATACCGACAGGGTCTTGAGGCCAAGGAAGTCGAACTTGACCAGCCCCGTATCCTCGACGTGCTTCATATCGAACTGCGTCACCGGCATGTCCGAACGCGGATCGCGGTAAAGCGGGACCAGCTTGGCGAGCGGCCGGTCGCCGATGACGACGCCCGCCGCGTGGGTAGAGGAGTTGCGCGGCAGGCCCTCGAGCTGGACGGCCAGGTCGATGAGGCGCTTCACCTCCGGATCGGTGTCGTACTCGCGCCGGAAATCGGCAGCGCCGTTGAGCGCGCGTTCCAGCGTCCAGGGATCGGTGGGATGGTTGGGCACCATCTTGCATAGCGAGTCGACCCGGCCGTAGCCCATCTGCAGGATGCGCCCGCAGTCGCGCAGCACCGCCCTCGCCTTCATCTTGCCGAATGTGATGATCTGGGCGACGTGATCGTGGCCGTACTTGCGCTGCACGTAGCGGATCACTTCGCCGCGCCGGGTTTCGCAGAAGTCGATATCGAAGTCCGGCATCGAGACGCGTTCCGGGTTGAGGAAGCGTTCGAAAAGCAATCCCAGCCTCAGCGGATCGAGGTCGGTGATGGTGAGCGACCAGGCGACCAGCGAGCCTGCGCCCGATCCTCGCCCCGGACCTACCGGGATACCGTTGTCCTTGGCCCACTTGATGAAGTCCGCGACGATCAGGAAATAGCCGGGAAAGCCCATGCCGATGATGATCTGCGTCTCGAAATCGAGGCGATCGGCATATTCGAGGAAATCTTCTGTGACGCCTTTCTCGCGCAGCGCCTCCCAGGCCGCCCTGCGCTCCTCGCCCTTGCAGGCCAGCGCATGGTCCAGCTCGGCCTCGCCCGCCTCTGGCCAGTACGGAGCGAGGCGCTTGGCAAGGCCGCGCCGCGCGTCGTCCGCCAGCATCCGCGCCTCGCCTTCGCGGTCGCCGGCAAGGCTTGGCAGCAGGGGCTTGCGCTTGGGCGGGGCGAAGGCGCAGCGCCGGGCGACGACGAGCGTGTTCTTCAGCGCTTCCGGCAGGTCGGCGAAGAGCTCCTCCATCTCCTCGGCCGGCTTGACCCACCGTTCCCCGGACGAGCGCGGCCGCTCCGCTGCATCCACCTGCGTCGAATTGGCGATGCACAGCATGGCATCATGTGCGGCGTGGAAGCTCTTTTCGGCGAATTGCGCCGGGTTCGTAGCGACAAGCGGGATGTCGCGTTCATAGGCAAGCGCGATCAGGTCCTCCTCGGAGGCGTCCTCCTCGGGCTCTCCGGTGCGGGTTATCTCGATGTAGAGCCGGCCGTCGAAGAGTGCCTGGAGCCGGTCGCAGTAGCGACCGGCCTCCTCTGCGCGATCCAGGGCATAGAGCCGCGCCAGCGCGCCCTCGTTGCCGCCGGTGAGGCAGATCAGGCCGTCCGTATGGCCGCGGAGCGATTCCAGCTCGACATGGGGATCAAGCTCCAGCGGCCGGTCGAGGTGAGCGCGGCTGACGAGATGGCACAGGTTCAACCACCCGGCTTCGTTCTGCGCGAAAAGCGCCAGCCAGTCGATCGGCAGGTCCTGCCCCTGCGCGGCTCCGTCGGGCCTGGCGACGGCAAGGAAGGTGCCGACCACCGGCTGTACGCCCGCGCCCTTGCAGGCCTGGGCGAACGTCGGCGCGCCGTAGAGGCCGTTGCGGTCGCAGATCGCGGCGGCGGGGAACTTGCGCTGCTTGGCAAGCTTGGCGATCGCCTTGGGATCGATCGCGCCGTCCAGCATCGTGAAGCTCGAAAAGATGCGAAGCGGGACGAAGGGCGCGAAGGACATGCGAGGAATTTAGGCATCGGAAACCCCGACAATCAAGGCTCTCGCCGGGACTAAGCCGGGGATAGCGGCGGCTTCGAACGCGGCCGGGCACTCCTGGTATGCGGCAGACCGAAATACCTTTTGCGACAAGCGCGTTACAGCGCATGCGATCCACGCCCGGCCTCATGCGCCTTTCGGCACCGGCGCGCCTGACCTTAGTCAGGACGAAAGGAATCGAACAAGCGGGAGGTTCGCGATGAGCGTGTCTGCGCCCATGAATGAAGAACCGGAGTGCCTCTATCCGGACGACGCCACGCCGCCCGGCAGGGAATCGCAGGATAGCCTCCTGCTCGGGCTGCAGCTCTGCCGCGCCAACACGATGTCGCTGACGCGGCTCCAGCTTGCCTTGCGAAGCGGCAACCGCCGAAGCGCGCTCGAGGCCATAGACCGGCTCCATGCGCTCGATGCCAGGATCGAGCATCTGATCGAGCGGCTGCCCGCTCCGGCGAACGAAGGCGGAGACTGGCAGGCGATCGCCAAGCACCTGGAGGACCAGAAGATCGCCATCGCCTTCGAAAAGCTCGCCCTGGCCAGCGAGATCAGCGGGCCAGACATGATCTCCAACACGCGGGACAGCAACGCGTTCGAGGCAGAGGAGCGCACGGCGCCCTGGCCGCTGGAACTGGCGCCGCAGCCGCCGCGCCGGCTGTTCGATGCAAGGCTGATGATCGGCGTGCTCATCGCGCTGCTGGCGGTCGTGGCGCTGAGTTCGATCGCGATTGTCGTGAGTGCGCTGTAGAAGCCCGAGGGGGAGGAGTTCAGCCCGCAGCTCTGCCGGGAAAGTCCGGGCGGCGGAAAAGCGCGCGGATCTCGCCGATGTTCATGCGGTGATCGCCGTCCTTCTGGATGGCATAGTCTTCCTGCTTGCTCTCGGGCAGGCCCATGACGAAATCGATCAGTTCGGCAACGGTGCCGCGACGGATCGTCTTGAACCGGTGGAACAGGCCCCCGCCGTCGGCGCACTTGTGAAGCTCCGCCCCGTCGTTCCAGCCGTAGCCCGATGGGGCGCCCGATTCACCGTGGAACGTGGTGGGGGGTTGGCTCATGGCACCGATCCTTTCGAAACTGGTCGATCTGCTCTCAATCTGGGTCTTCGCGGCGCGCAAATCAACGCATTACCGCAAGCCCTGTTCCTTATTGGAGGACGCCGTCGTGCAGCCGGACCACCCGGTCCATGGCGGAGGCCAGCCGCTCGTTGTGCGTGGCGACGAGCGCGGCGCTGCCCTCCCCGCGCACGAGTTCGAGGAACTGGGCAAACACCTTGTCGGCCGTGGCTTCGTCGAGATTGCCGGTAGGCTCGTCAGCCAGCACCAGGCGCGGCCGGTTCGCCAGCGCGCGGGCAACGGCTACCCGCTGCTGCTCCCCGCCCGAAAGCTTGCTCGGCCGATGCTCCAGACGCTGGCCGAGGCCAAGCGCGCCCAGCAGTTCCCTCGCGCGTTCCTCGCAGGCGTCGCGCCGCTTGCCGGTGATGAGCTGGGGCAGCACGATGTTTTCGATCGCGTTGAAATCCGGCAGCAGGTGGTGGAACTGGTAGACGAAGCCGATGTGGTCGCGCCGCACCGCCGCACGCTGGTCCTTGCCCAGCTTCGAGGCATCGATGCCGGCGATCTCGATCCGTCCGCCAAAGCCGCCCTCGAGCAGGCCGATCGCCTGCAGCATGGTCGACTTGCCCGAGCCCGATGGGCCCAGCAGCGCGACGATTTCGCCCGGATGGACGATCAGGTCCACGCCGCGCAGGACATCGATGGTCACGCCCCCCTGCTCGAAGCTGCGGGTCAGCTTGTCGATGCGCACGACCGGATCGATGACCGCGGCGTGGATCACGACGGGATCGGGTTCACTCATAGCGCAGCACCTGCACGGGATCGGTGCTTGCCGCCTTGAAGGCCGGATAGAGCGTGGCGAGGAAGCTGAAGGCAAGTGCCATCACGCAGATAACCGCGATCTCCACCGGATCGGAGCGCGCCGGCAGTTCGGTGAGGAAGCGGATCGAAGGGTCCCACAGGTTCTGTCCGGTAAGGATCTCCACGACGTGGACGATCGGCTGGCGGAAATAGAGGAAGGCGAAGCCCAGGATCAGGCCCGCAACCGTGCCCAGGACGCCGATGCAGAAGCCCGTCGTCACGAAGACCTTGAGCAGCGAGCGCCGCGTCGCGCCCATGGTCCGCAGGATCGCAATGTCGCGCGTCTTGGCGCGCACGAGCATGATCAGCGACGAGAGGATGTTGAACACCGCGACGAGCACGATGATCGACAGCACCACGAACATCGCCACCCGCTCCACCGCCAGAGCTTCGAACAGTGAGGCATTGATCGTCTTCCAGTCGGTCACCACCGCCTGCCCGGCGAGCTTGCGCTCGATCGGGGCGAGAATCCTCCCGACCTGATCCGGGTCCGTGGTGGTCACTTCGATCATGCCCACAGTGTCGCCGGTCAGCAGGAGCGTCTGTGCGTCCCTCATCGGCATGACGACGAAGGCCTTGTCATAGTCGTAGACGCCGATCTCGAAGATCGCCGCGACGCGGTAGGCGATCTGGCGGGGCACAGTGCCAAACGGCGTCGCGCGGCCTTGCGGGTTGATGATGGTGATCATGTCCCCCACCTGGGCGCCGAGATTCTGCGCAAGCTGCGATCCGATGGCGACATTGCTGGTATCGGGCCTGAGATCTGCGATGCTGCCTGCCTTCAGCTTGCCCTGCAGACGTGCAATATCCTCCGCCGTATTGCCGCGCACCAGAATCGCCTCGACCCGGCCGTTGAAGCTGGCGAGGAGCGGCTGCTCGATCAACGGCGAGGCGCGTGTGACGCCGGGCGTGCCGCGCACATCCTTGAGTATCTGCTGCCAGTCGTCCAGCCTGCCGCCGTAGGCCTGGATGATGGCGTGGCCATTAAGGCCGACGATCTTGTCGAAGAGCTCTGCACGAAAGCCGTTCATCACGCTCATGACGATGACCAGCGCGGCAACGCCGAGCATCACGGCGGCCAAGCTGATGCCCGCCACGAGCGCGATGAAGCGCTCGCCCTTGCCCGGCAGCATGTAGCGCTTGGCGATGGTCCATTCAAAAGGGGAAAGGATCAAGCGACGGTCCGTCCGTGATCGGGTTTGTCCGTGTGTGGCATTAGGCACATGAACAACGGCTGGCAAGCGGGGGTCGGAAAGTGATGGGGGAGGAGTTCACGAGTCGGTTGATGCGCGACAGAGTCTCAGGCACGTGGCGAACGCTCCCGATAAGAGAGTGCCCCAAGTTGACGCCCGGTATGGTGCGCTACTCGGCTACAAATCTCGTCGCTCCCGCGAAGGCGGGGGTCCCGCTTTTTCTCTTGTCACAGTGGTCCAGCGCCAGAAGGTGGGGTCCCCGCCTTCGCGGGGACGAACGGCACGTTTTTCCATTTCCGTCAGATTGCATCGTGATCATAGCCCAGTCACAAAACGCCCCCAGAAGACCATGCTGCACAAGCCTGCCCCATTCCCCTTGCAATCGGGGACAATCCCATCCACATGCGCGAGCGAAACTGACGTGCCACGGGCCGGGCGACTCCATGAACCTAACTCACCCCTTTCGTGATGCCGACGGGGACAAGCTGCGCGAAGAGTGCGGCATCTTCGGCGTGATCGGAGCCAAGGACGCGGCGAACGTGGCCGCGGCCGGACTCCATTCCCTGCAGCACCGCGGCCAGGAGGCCGTGGGCATCACCAGCTTCGACGGGCAGGAGTTCTACTCCCACCGCGGTCTGGGGCATGTCGCACAGGTGTTTTCGCAAGCGGAGCTGGACAAGCTGCCGGGCATGATGGCCTCTGGCCATGTGCGCTATTCGACCACCGGCGGCTCTGGCCTGCGCAACGTGCAGCCGCTCTTCGCCGACCTCGCCTCGGGCGGGTTTGCGATCGCGCATAACGGCAACATTTCCAATGCGATGTCACTCAAGCGTGACCTCGTTTCGAAAGGCTCGATCTTCCAGTCGACTTCCGACACCGAAGTCATCATCCACCTTGTCGCGACCAGCCGCTATCCCACTCTGCTGGATCGATTCATCGATGCGCTGCGCATGGTCGAAGGCGCCTATTCACTGATCTGCATGACGGCGGAGGGCATGATTGCCTGCCGCGATCCTCTGGGTATCCGCCCGCTGGTGATCGGCCGTCTCGGGGATGCGATCGTCTTTGCCTCGGAAACGGTGGCCCTCGACGTGATCGGCGCCGAATTCACGCGCGCAGTCGAGCCGGGCGAGCTGGTGCAGGTCGACCACAAGGGCACGATCTCCAGCCACCGCCCCTTCGGCGCACCCTCTCCGCGCCCCTGCATCTTCGAGCACGTCTATTTCAGCCGTCCCGATTCGGTGATGGACGGCCGCTCGGTTTACGGCGTACGCAAGCAGATCGGCGTCGAACTCGCGAAGGAAGCGCCGGCGCCGGCCGACCTTGTCATCCCGGTGCCCGACAGCGGCGTCCCCGCCGCGATCGGCTACGCGCAGGAATCGGGCATCCCCTTCGAACTCGGCATCATCCGCTCCCACTATGTAGGACGCACCTTCATCCAGCCCGGCGAGCAGGCGCGCAACAACGACGTGAAGCGCAAGCACAACGCCAACCGCGCGCTGGTGGAAGGCAAGCGGATCATCCTCATCGACGATTCGATCGTTCGCGGCACGACTTCGCTCAAGATCGTCGAGATGATGCGCGATGCCGGCGCCGCCGAAGTGCACATGCGCATCGCCAGTCCGCCGACCAGCCATTCCTGCTTCTACGGCGTCGACACGCCCGAGCGGTCGAAGCTGCTGGCCGCCAACATGGACATCGACGCCATGGCCGCCTTCATCAAGGCGGACAGCCTGGCTTTCGTCTCCATCGACGGACTTTACCGCGCGGTCGGCGAAGCCAAGCGCAACAGCAAGTGCCCGCAGTTCTGCGATGCCTGTTTCTCCGGCGATTATCCGACCAAGCTGACCGACTTCAGCGAGCGCCAGCCCCACAAATTGAACGCGGCGTGAGCGAACTGGTGAGCGACAGGAAGTTCGAAGGGCAGGTCGCGCTCGTCACCGGCGCGAGCCGCGGCATTGGCGCGGCAACGGCTAAGGCGCTTGCTGGCGCGGGTGCGCACGTGGTGCTCACCGGCCGCGACGCCCGCGCCCTGGAGGAAGTCGAGGAAGCGATATTCCAGGCAGGAGGGTCCGCCACGATCGCGCCGGTCGACCTGGTCGAGCCCGACGGCATCGCGCGCCTTGCAACCGCGCTCTCACAGCGGTGGGGCAAGCTCGACATTCTCGTCATCAACGCCGCCATCCTGCCCGAGCTGACCGCGGTCGCCGATATCGACCAGCGCGCATTCAACAAGGCTCTGACCACCAATGTCCTTGCCGCTCAGGCGCTGATCGCCAATTTCGATCCGCTGCTGCGACGGAGCGAGGATGCCCGGGTAGTCGGGATGACCAGCTCGCAGTCGACCCGCCCTCGCGCGTTCTGGGGCGCCTATGCGGCCACCAAGGCTGCGTTCGAAGTGCTGCTGGACTGCTACGCGCAGGAAACCGGAAAGGTCGCGAAGATCCGGGTCGCCATCGTCAATCCCGGCGCCACCCGCACGGCAATGCGCGCGCGTGCTTATCCCGGCGAAGATCCGGCCTCCGTCAAACCGCCGGAAGTCGTGGCCGACCGGCTGCTTGCCCTTCTTGGTGAACAATTTCCCACCGGACATCGCGAAACTGTTAACCAGTTGGATTAAGGCGATAGTAACCGCCGGGAGCGATCCTTTTCCACCAGTCCGGGCTCAGTGCCCGGCCCGACAGAAAAACCGGATCGCAATCGATGGTCGGCACCGAACAGGACAAATACGAATTCGCCGCGCAGGAAGATCGCAGCGCCGAGCGGATAAAGCTCTCGATTCCGGCCGGCCTGAGGCCGTCAGGCAGCAGAAGCTTTCAGACGGTCGTGCGCGATCTTTCGCTGTCGGGCTTTTCAGCCACGGCCGTGACCCGCATCCACCCCGGCACGCGCTGCTGGCTGACCATGCCGGGCATGGAGTCGCTCCCCGCCAAGGTGGTCTGGTGGGATAACGGCCTGATCGGCTGCGCGTTCGAGAACCTGCTCAGCCCGATCATTCTCGAGAACATCGTCGCCCGCTGGTCCGACCAGAGCGGCTACCGGCGCTGAATTAGAGCCTGTCCTGCCGGCGGCTAAGCCTGCTTCACCATAGTCACTTGCGCGACTTCTATGCCGCCGCCGCGAAAGCCGCCTTCGCAATACATCAGGTAGAACCGCCAGAGACGGACGAACCTTTCGTCGAACCCGGCGGGCAGGCGCCCTTCCTGCACCGCCGTATCGAAGTTGTGACGCCATTCGCGCAAGGTACGCGCATAATCGAGGCCGAAGTCCTCCCGATCCTCCCAGGACAGGCCCCGCTCCTCCGCAAGGCGGCGGAATTCCGATTCACGGATAAGCATGCCGCCGGGGAAAATGAAGGTCTGGATGAAATCCGCGCTGCGGGCGTAGCCGTCGAATATCTCGTCGCGCATGGAGATGTACTGGATTGCCGCCCTGCCGCCCGGCCTGAGATTGCGAGCGATGCAGTCCAGGAAATCGGGCCAGTATTGCCGCCCGACGGCTTCGACCATCTCCACCGAGACGATAGCGTCATATTGTCCGCCGCCCTCGCCCAGGCCGACGTCGCGGTAGTCCTGCTTGCGGAAGTCGGCGCTGCCTTTCTCGATGATCCAGCGGCCTCGGGCGTAATCGAGCTGCTCGTCCGAGAGGCTGATCGCATCGACATGCGCGCCCTCGTTGCAGGCAAGGAAGGCTGCCAGCGTACCCCAGCCGCAGCCGATCTCCAGCACCTTGTCTCCGGGCCCGATCGCGAGCCGATCGACAATGGCGCTGACCTTGTTCGACTGCGCCATGTCCAGCCGCGTGACGAACTGGCTGAACGGATTCGGGTGCTCAGGTGCGGCCGCGAAGATACCGCTGGAATAGATCATCGTCTCTCCCAGCCACTCCTCGTAGAAGTCGTTGCCGAGATCGTAGTGGGCATGAATGTTGCGCAGTGCGCCCGAGCGGGTATTCCGGTTGAGCCAGTGGATCAGCCGCGAGGCAACCCGCCACGGCCCCCGGGCCCGCGCCGTCTTGCCCAGCGCGACCGCATTGTCCATGAACAGGGCGAAAAGCGGCACCGGATCGGGGCTTTCCCATTCGCCCGCTTCCCAGGCCTGGTACCAGCCCACCGATCCCGTAGTCGCCAACCGCACGATAGCGCGCCAGCTTCTGAGCGTGACCTCGGCCTCGAAACCGGCATGCCTGCCACCAAGCAGCCGCGTCTCGCCAGATGGAAGCGTGGCGGTTATCGAGCCGCGCTCCAGCCCCCGGTCGACGCGCCTGAGAACCCGATCCACGCCGCCCGACCACAAGTGCGCCAGCCATTGCGGACCGACGCCGACGGCGCGGCCCCCTTCGGCAAGTTCTTCGCCTCTCCCTGGCACAGACGCGTGCATGCCCTTGATATGGACACAAATCGTACCGGGGAGCAATGCATCGTTTGCAATTTACCTCAGCCGCCAGCGGCCGCGGACCGGGACGCCCGGCCTTTGATGGAAGGCTTCGATCAGGGCTGGCCGGCCCCCCAAAGGCGCGTGGCGGAAACAAAGCCTTTGTGGCCGTCAACGTCGAACGCGCACCAGTCCGCCTCGCATTCGCCGAGCAGGCCGACGACGCCCGGTTCGATGCGCCACAGCATCGGGGACGATCCCTTCCGCTCGGCGCGCATTTCGACGAGCCCTTCGCCGGTGACGATCGCCGCGCGCTGGCGGGAGAGCAGCAGGTCGCGCATCCAGCCCGTGTCGCCGTGGGGGTCCTCGACCAGCCGCCAGGGCCCTTCCCGGCGCACCACCTTAACCGGCAGGTGCGGACGCCTGTAGACCCAGACGATCTTGTACGATTCGCCGGGCCCCACGCGCATATTGGCAAGGTCGGCGTCGATCGAGGCCCAATAAGGCACCTTCTCGTCGTCCCCGGCATAAGCGGGCGTGGCCAGCGCGCTCAGCGCCGCGAGAGGCATGAGGAATTTCCAGCGGATCATCCCGGCTACTTAACTGCGCCCCCCATCGTCCATCAAGGCTTCTTGACCCGGACCCTGTGGACGGCATAGCCCCTTTCCGAGATGACACTCGTGACCGACACTCCGACCGCCCGCATTCTGAGCGGGCCTCCCCGCGTGATCGTCACGCGCCGGCTGCTGCCCGAGGTCGAGGCCCGCATGACGCAGCTGTTCGACGTCTCGCTCAACCGGGACGATGTTGCGTTGACCAGGGACGAACTCGCCGCGGCCATGCGCGACTGCGATGTGCTGGTACCGACCGTGACCGATTCGATCGACGCCGAACTGATCGCCCAGGCGGGGGAGCGACTCGGCCTGATCGCAAGCTTCGGTGCGGGCACCGATCACATCGATCTCGCTGCCGCACGGGCACGCAGGATCATGGTCACCAACACGCCGGGCGTCTTCACCGACGATACGGCCGACCTTGCGCTGGCGCTGATCATTCTCGTTTCGCGCAAGTTAAGCGACGGGGCCCGGATCCTGCGCGAGGGGCGCTGGGAAGGCTGGGCGCCGTCAACCCTGCTCGGCCACTCGCTGGGCGGGAAACGGCTGGGCATCGTCGGCATGGGCCGCATCGGGCAGGCTGTCGCCCACCGCGCCCGCGCTTTCGGGATGGAGACCCGTTATCACAACCGTCACCGGCTTCCACCCGCGCTCGAGAACATGTGCTCGGCGCGCTTCGAGGCCGATCTCGACAAGCTGGTGGCGCAGTCGGACATTCTCACCCTGCACTGCCCCGCCACGCCGGAAACGATCTCGCTGATGGACCGGCGCCGGTTCGCGCTGATGAAACCGAACGCCTGCCTGGTGAACACCAGCCGAGGGCTGCTCGTCGACGAGGAAGCCCTGATCGATGCGCTGAGCGAAGGCCGCATCGCCGGCGCCGCGCTCGACGTCTTCCTCAACGAGCCCGACGTCAACCCGCGCCTGATAGCAGCACCCAACCTGATCGCCATGCCGCACCTGGGCAGCGCCACGGTCGAGGGCCGCGGTGCCGCCGGTGAACGGATCATCGCCAACATCCGCTTCTGGGTCGACGGGCACAGACCGCCGGATCAGGTTCTCCCCGATCTTCCCTGATCCACTGGCCCAGCCGGCCGCGCGGCAACCGTGCAAGGCGTGACGCAAACGCTTGTGCGAAGATCATTTCCTGCTCTAAGGGCCCGTTCTGGAGGAACACGGCGCCAGCGCACAAGCGCGGCCGCCAGGGGGGAAACACCCATGACCAAGCAGTGTCTGCTGCCATTTGCCGCCCTGCTCGCCGTTCTGCCGGGCAGTGCCTTCGCACAGGATGGCCGGGCCGACTTAGCCAATAGCGGCGATACGGCCTGGCTGCTGACATCCTCGGCTTTCGTGCTGCTCATGGCGATGCCCGGCCTGTCGCTGTTCTATGGCGGTCTTGTGCGAGCCAAGAATTTCCTCTCCGTGCTCGTCCAGTGCGGCGCGATCGCGGCCGTGGCGTCGGTCCTGTGGGTAGCCGTCGGCTACACGCTGGCCTTCGGTGACGTAAGCAACGGCTGGCTCGGCGGCGGAAATGCCTGGATGCTGATCCAGCTCGGCAACGTGCGCCAGGCGACGGCCGTGCCCGAAAGCGCCTTCGTGCTGTTCCAGATGACCTTCGCGGCGATCACCCCGGCGCTCATGGCCGGCGCCTGGGTGGACCGCGCGCGCTTCGGCTGGGTCATCACCTTCTGCGCGTTGTGGAGCCTGGTCGTCTATGCGCCCGTCGCGCACTGGATCTGGGGCGGCGGCTGGCTCGCCAAGGGCATGGGCACGCTGGACTGGGCGGGCGGCATCGTCATTCATACCAGCGCCGGCGTTTCCGCGCTGGTGATCGCGATCATGCTGGGCCGCCGCAACGGCTTTCCGCAAACGCTGATGCTGCCGCACAGCCCTTCGCTGACGATGGCGGGCGCGGCGCTGCTGTGGGTGGGCTGGTTCGGCTTCAACGGAGGCTCGGCCCTTGCCGCCAACGACGACGCGGCGGCGGCGATCATCGCCACTCATGCGGCCGCGGCAACCGCGGCACTGGTCTGGCTCCTGGTCGAACGCTTCACCGTCGGCAAGCCCACCAGCGTCGGCTTCGCGACAGGGGCGATCGCCGGCCTGGCGACAGTCACCCCAGCCGCCGGCTTCATCTCGCCCGGTGCGGCCATCCTGTTCGGCGCGGCCGGCGCGACCGTCTGCTATTTCGCGATCCAGCTCGTGAAACAGAAGCTGGAAATCGACGATTCCCTCGACGTTTTTGCCGTTCACGGCGTCGGCGGCATTCTCGGCTCGCTGCTTCTGGGGGTGTTCCTGTCGGACGGCCTCGGCGGTGTCGGCTACGGTGAGGGCATGACCATGGGTTCGCAGATGCTGGCACAGTTCGCGGGCGTCGGGGTCACCATCATCTGGTCCATCATCGCCAGCGTGATCCTGGCAATCATGGCATCCGTGCTGTTCCCGATGCGCGTCTCCGAAGACGCCGAGCGGGAGGGCCTCGACATCACCAGCCACGGCGAGCGCGCCTGGGAATTCGACTGAGGGCAAATGGGGGCCGGAGAACGCCAGAACTACCGCCGGCTTGCTCTTCAGGCGTGCGTGCGAACTCTGGTCTTCTCCGGTCGTTCCCGCAGGGCCGAACTCGCTGCCTTCGTGAGCTGCGCCGTTGTGCTGGACTTCATCCTCAACCTTGTCTTCAGGCTCGCGCTTGACGACAATGCAGAAGGCTGGGCCCGCCTTGGGGCGGACACGGTCCTGTTCCTGCCTCTCTTCGCTCTGCTGGCGCGCCGGCTGCACGATCTTGGCCGCAGCAGCTGGTGGAGCCTGTTTGCCGTGATCGTGATGGGACGCACGGCGTGCCTGAAGGCGCTGGCCCTGGCGGATCTGTCGGGAACGCGCGACTGGATCGAAAGCACCTTCGAGCCGGTGAACTGGATCCTTGTTCCCGGATTCCTGATCGTCGTTATCGCCGCCGCCTTCGTTCCGGGGACGA
This sequence comes from Novosphingobium sp., assembly GCA_035278205.1. Classification (GTDB taxonomy): domain Bacteria; phylum Pseudomonadota; class Alphaproteobacteria; order Sphingomonadales; family Sphingomonadaceae; genus Novosphingobium. The sequence continues at coordinate 17,243 of DATEJH010000016.1, forward strand.
AAGGCGCCAACCGCTTCGGCGACGCTGCTCAAAAGCAAACGGCCGGCGCGGGTCTGTCCGCTCCGGCCGCGTGACGTCAGGAAACCCGAGTCACCTTCTTCCTTCCTCATCCGGGACGGCTATGCTGCCAGGCAATCCGGGGCGCCATCCTTCGACAAGCTCAGGATAAGCGGCCGTTGATTCTTTCTTGCTTGCGCCAGGCCGATCAGTCGCCGGTCAGGATACGATCGACCAGTTCCTTCACTGTGGGCGTGAAACCGTTGGAATAGAACGGATCCTGCCTGAACTTGAAGGCGGCGTGCCCGGCGAACATCAGGTTGTTCTCTACCGACCCGCCGTGGGCGATGTCCTGCAGCGTCTTCTGGATGCAGAAGCTGCGCGGGTCCGCAAGGCGGCCTGTCGTGTAGTCGTCGTGATCCTTCCATGAGGAGAAGCCGCAGTGGGACAGGCAGCCCATGCAATCGGCCTGGTCCTGGCGGATCGTATCGCGTTCCTCGGGCGAGACGAAGATGATCGTATCATCCGGAGTGCGCAGCCCATCGGTGAACCCCTGAATTGACCAGGCGCGGGCCCGATCGAGATCCTTGGGCGTAACCCAGAAGTTCTTGCCTTTCACGCCTACGTCCAGGCGCACCGTATGCTCACCCGCCTCGACCTTGGAATAGGGGATCTGGCGCTCCGAACGCGCTTCGAGATTGCGCAGGAAGGGGTTGCGCACGGCGGACGAGTAGAAGCCGGTGGGCGAAAAGCGGTGAAGCAGCACGTCGCCGGGTTCAAGCCCGCGCAGCGCATCCTTCCACTCCTGGGGGATCGGGCTTTCATGCGTGAGCAGCGGCCGGGTGCCGTACTGGAAGGCGATCGTGCCCAGTTCGGGATTGTCGATCCATTCGTTCCAGTCGCGCAGGTACCAGACGCCGCCGGCCATGACGATAGGCACAGCATCCGAAATGCCCTCCTTGCGCATCGTGTCGCGCAGCGCCTTGACGCGGGGATAAGGATCTTCGGGCTTCAGCGGATCCTCGGCGTTGGACAGGCCGTTGTGGCCGCCCGCCAGCCAAGGGTCCTCATATACCACCGCCGCCATCAGTTCCGAGACCTTGTGGTAGGCCCGCTTCCACAAGGCACGGAAAGCGCGGGCGGAGCTGACGATCGGCAGGTAACTGACGTTGAAACGCGCTGCGATTTCGGACAGCCGGTAAGGCATGCCCGCCCCGCAGGTCACGCCGGTAACGAGGCCGCGGGTCTTCTCCAGCACGCCTTCGAGCACCTGCTGGGCGCCGCCCATCTCCCACAGGACGTTGATATTGATGGCGCCCTTGCCGCTGGCGATGTCGTAAGCGCGGCGAACCTGTTCGACGGCGCCGTCGATAGCATAGCGGATCAGCTCATCATGCCGTTCCTTGCGGGTCAGGGCGTGGTAGACCTGCGGGATGATCTTGCCTTCGGCATCGTAGCTATCGGCGTTGACCGCGCTGACCGTGCCAATTCCCCCGGCCGCCGCCCAGGCGCCGGAACTCATGTGATTGGTGGCCGAGACGCCCTTGCCGCCCTCTACGAGCGGCCAGACTTCACGTCCGCCATAAACGATCGGCTTGAGACCCTTGAAACTCATAACCTCTTTATCTTTCCCCCTGGCGTCCGCGCTCAGTTCTTTTGCGCCGTTGCACCGCCAGCCATACGGCAAGGCACGATCTCCGCCGGTTCGGGCCGAGGACCACTAGCCTCGAACTGCGCATAATAGCCTTGCAGTTCCGGCTTACGAACAAATTCGGTCAAACGAAAGCCCAGCGATGCGAATTCGCAGAAAAGCAAGGCAGGCGGAATGCCGTGCTTGTCGGTCGGCCGGTCGACATCGACCACGATGACCCTGCCTTTGTCGCGGAGCGCCGGGCGCAGCCGCCAGAGAAAGGCGTAAGGCTCCGTCACCTCATGGTACATGTGCACCAGGAAAATGCGGTCGAAACTGTCCGGCGGCAGGCGCGGGTCGTCCTCCGTGCCCAGGACGATCGAGACGTTCTCCAGTCTTTCGCGGAGCACGCGCTGGCCCAGCCGCTCGTTCGCGCCCCTGTCGATATCCTCGGCAAGCACGCGGCCTTTCCTGCCGACGCGCTGCGCCAGCCGCACGGTGTAGTAGCCCTCGCCCGCGCCGATATCGGCAATGCTCATGCCTTCGCCGATGTCGGCCAGGTCCATGACGACTTTGGCCTCGTTCATGCTGTCCCGCTCGACCTCGGTCGAAACGGAGGTCCCGCCCTGGCGCGACACCGGCCGGTCGGCGACGGGAAATTCGCGGGCAGTCTCGGGCCTGCCGTTGTCCGCCGGCTGCTGCTGACAGGCGCAGAGCGCCAGGGCAAGCACCGCACAGGAAAGGCGTCGAGACAAGGACATGCGGCCCCTTAGTCAGTTGCCGGACACTTGGCAAAAGGTGACACGAGGCGAGCCTAGTCGACGTCCTCGACCTCGACCTTCTCGCCAGTGACGCGCTGCGAGAGCGCGGCGGCCATGAAGGCGTCGAGATCACCGTCGAGCACATCGCCCGGAGATGTCGACACAACCCCCGTGCGCAGATCCTTCACCTGCTGGTACGGCTGCAGCACGTAGGATCGGATCTGGTGCCCCCAGCCGATGTCCGTCTTGCTTGCATGTTCGGCGCTCGCCGCTTCCTCGCGCTTGCGCATTTCCTCTTCGAAGAGACGCGCTTTCAGCATGTTCATCGCAATCTCGCGGTTCTTGTGCTGCGAACGGTCGATCTGGCTGGCAACGACGACGCCGGAAGGCTGGTGAGTGATGCGCACTGCCGAGTCCGTCGTGTTGACGTGCTGCCCGCCCGCACCCGAGGCGCGGTAGGTGTCGATCTTCAGGTCCGCGGGATTGACATCGATATCGATGTTGTCGTCGATGACCGGGTATACCCAGACGCTGGAGAAGCTGGTGTGGCGCCGCGCCGAACTGTCATAGGGGCTGATGCGCACGAGGCGGTGCACGCCGCTTTCGGTCTTGGCATAGCCATAGGCGTTCTCGCCCTTGATCAGCAGCGTGGCGCTTTTGATCCCGGCCGCTTCGCCGGCGTGGTAGTCCACCATCTCGACCTTGTAGCCGTGCCGTTCCGCCCAGCGGGTATACATGCGCTGGAGCATCTCGGCCCAGTCCTGGCTCTCGGTGCCTCCCGCGCCGGCATGGACTTCGAGGTAGGTGTCGTTGGCATCGGCCTCGCCGGCGAGCAGCGCCTGCACCTTGTCACGGTCGGCACGCTCGGCAAGCGCAGCCAGCGTCGCGATGCCTTCGTCGATGGTCTCCTCGTCGCTCTCCATCTCGCCCAGCTCGACGAATTCGACGGCGTCGGCCATTTCCTGGCTGATCGCGTTCACGGCGCCGATCGAAGCTTCCAGCCTCCGGCGCTCCTTCATCACCGCCTCCGCTTCCTTGGGCTTGTCCCACAGCGTGGGATCCTCGACGCGCGCGTTCAGCTCGTCCAGGCGGCGCACCGCGCGGTCCCAGTCCAGGAACTTGCGCACCAGCGCCAGCGCCTTTTCGATACGGTCGATGTGAGCCTGCCCTTCGGCACGCATGACAGAAAACTCCAATGAAACTGCGGCGCACCGCTTAGCGAAGTGCAGCCGATTGTAAAGCGGCCCGAAGGCGCGCGGCAAACCTGTGCTACTACCCGGCGATATCGGAATTGTCCAAGGGGTCGCAAGGGGGGAGCCCCGCGCTGCCTGTGTTGCCCGACTGAACCCGGCTCGGGATGAGCGGGTGTTGTTCAGATTTTCCGCCTGAAGGATGGGTCAGCGCTTCAGGGCTTTGCCTTCGCCAGCACCTGCACCGCAGCGAGCGTCATCCTCACGTGGTCGCGGTAGTCCATATCGGCGTGGATGAAGGCGATCTTGCCATTGCGATCTATGACGTAGCTCACCCGATCGGCCATGCCCTGCGGCGCGCCCTTGCGTGCCAGGACAACGTCATAGTCCTTTATGATCTTCGGCGTTGCGACGGCCACCGCAAACTTGTCACGGCAGGCTTCGGTCGAGAACTTCCTGAGCGTTGGCAGGTCGTCAGCCGACATGCCGATCACCGTCGCGCCCAGCTTCTCGAACTCGGGAGTCGCCTCGGCAAAGGCGTGCGCCTCAAGCGTGCACCCTTGCGTGAAGGCCTTGGGATAGAAGTAGAGAACGACCGGTCCCCGCTTCAACGCCTTGCCCAGATCGAAGTCGACCTCCTTGCCGGCCTTCGCGCCCCTGGTCGCGAATTCGGGCGCGGTTGCGCCCATCGGCAGGCTTGCCTGAGCCGTTGTTGCCGCCCCTAAAAGCGCAATCGAGGCGATAGGAGCCAGAATCCGTTTCATCGCGGCAGTCTGGCCAGACAGGCGAGCCCTGTCCAGCCCAATTCTCGCGGTGGGATCCGCCGGCACTTGACCGCCCCCCTCGCGCCGCAGCAAGGGACGCGCAAGCCGGAGGAACATGTCATGCCCATTGCATCGGATCGCCCGCGCCGCAGCGCGCTCTATATGCCTGCTTCGAACGCGAAGGCCATCGCCAAGGCGCGCGCCTTGCCATGCGACGTGGTGATTCTCGACCTCGAGGACGCGGTGGCGCCCGAATCCAAGGCGGAAGCGCGGCAGGCAGCGGTCGCCGCCGTGGCGGAGGGCGGCTTCGGCCACCGCGAAGTCGCCATTCGCGCCAATGGCATGGATACCGAGTGGGGCATGGAGGATCTTGCCGCCATCGCCGGGTCCGGGGCCGATGCCGTCCTCGTCCCGAAAGTGAATTCTCCGGACGATATCATCCGCTATGAACAGGCGCTCAGCGCAGCACCGGCGGACATGCGGCTCTGGGCGATGATCGAAACCTGCGCCAGCATCGCCAATCTCGACGCCATCGCCGCCTGCGCCGCCTCGACCCGGCTTTCGCTCTGGGTCATGGGCACCAACGACCTTGCCAAGGAAATGCGCGCGCAGCTCACGCCTTGCCGCACGCCTTTCCTGCCGTTCCTGTCCATGGCCGTCGCAGCGGCCCGTGCTCACGGCGTTGCGATTCTCGACGGCGTCTGCAACGAGTTCCGCGACATCGCGGCGTTCGAGGCAGAAGCGCGCCAGGGCCTGATGTTCGGCTTCGACGGCAAGACATTGATTCACCCGGCCCAGATCGAGGCTTGCAACGCGGTTTTCTCACCCAGCGAGGCGGACCTGGATTGGGCGCATGCCGTGATCGAGGCCTTCGCCCTGCCCGAGAACGTCGGCAAGGGCGCGATCCGGGTCGCGGGCAAGATGGCCGAACTGCTCCACCTTGAACAAGCAGAACGGCTCGTTGCCGTGGCGGAGCGGATCAAGGCGGGGTAGCTGAATGCCAGACCAACCCCGCTCGTCCTGAGCCTGCCTAGTCCGCACTCTCGCTCGCCGACGCCTTGCCGATCTCCCCCGGCTCGTTGGCGATGACCTTGAGCACCGCGGCCCAGGCGTCGACGTTCTGCTGCAGCGCGTCCGGGTCGACCTTGTCGAGCGTATCGTCAGGGGTGTGGTGAAGGTCGAAGTAGCGCGTGCCGTCCTGCCCGAGGTCGATCACCGCCAGCTTCTGGGCCTTGATGATCGCCTCGACATCGGCGCCTCCTTCGGTCGGACCCGGGTGAGGAACGATACCCATCGGCCACAGCGCGGCCTGGATCTTCGCGACCAGCAGCTTGTCGGCATCGGCAAAGCTGGTCCTGACCTGCCAGACCCGGTCCGCGCCGAAGTCGCTTTCCATCGCGACCGCGTGGGGCTCTGCGCCGTGCATCTCGGCATAACGACGCCCGCCGCCCCCATCCATGCCCATTTCCTCGTTGCCGGACCACAGCACGCGGACCGTGCGCAAGATGCCGCCCTCCTTCTGCGCCTGCAGCGCCGCTGCGGTTATGATGCCGCAGCCGGATGCATCGTCCACGGCTCCCGTGCCGAGATCCCAGGAATCGAGGTGGCAGGCGAGAAGAATGATCGGCAACGCAGGATCGCGCCCCGGAAGTTCCGCAATGACGTTGCCCGAAGGGGCATCGGGGAATGGCTTGCCCGTCAGCGTCATGTCGATCCGCATCGGCTTGCCCCTTGCGGCAATGCGCGCGATGAGATCCGCGTCCGGGTTCGAGACGGCGCCGGCGGGGATCGGCGTGGCGTCGTCGGCAAAGACGGTGGAGCCCGTGTGCGGGTTGCGGTGACTGTCCGTCCCCGCCGAACGGATGACGATCCCGGCCGCGCCTTTCCTGGACGCGATCGAGGGACCGCGGCGGCGGACGTCGCCGTAGGGTCCGTAACCCGATCCGTCCTGTGTCCGCCGCATGGCATGATCGACGAACGCAATCCTGCCCTTGAGCGACCCGTCCGGCGCTGCCTGCAACGCGGCCAGCGTCGGGAAATAGACCAGTTCGCCTTTCAGTCCGCCGGCCGGCGTGGGCACCGAAAAGCCGAGCGCGGTTATCGCCAGCGGCTGTTCGTAAGGTGCCGTCAGACGCGCTTGTTCCTCTCCGCGCTGCCAGACACGAGTCCTGAACTCCTCGACCCCGACATGGCTGAAGCCGAGCGCCTTGAGCTTCGCCTCGGCCCAGGCACGGGCCCGCGCCTCGGCAGCCGAACCGGCGAGACGGGGCCCGATCTCGGTGGTCAGCCCTTCGACAATATCCCAGGCGGGACCTGATCCCTGGTTCGGGGCGGCTTGCGCGGGAGCGACGACGGCGGCAGCAAGGAGCGCGGCGACAAGGAAGTGGCGAGGCATGGCACCCTGCCTATCCTCTTGATAAAACGATGCCAATCACAACTTGAAAACCGGGCCGGCAAGCACGATCTCGTGATCTCGATACGGGCCTTGCGGACGAGTACGCTTCCTTCGCCCGCCGACATTTCAGCGACCTTGCGACTATGGGCCCGCGCCTGTAGAGCGGCGCACAAATCCGATACACGCCAGACCCCAGAGGAAACCGATGGCCGCGCAATACGCCTTCGTCATGAAGGGCATGACCAAGACTTTCCCCGGCGCCCAGAAGCCGGTGCTTTCGAACATCAACCTGCAGTTCTACCAGGGTGCCAAGATCGGCATCGTTGGCCCGAACGGCGCCGGCAAGTCGACCCTGATGAAAATCATGGGCGGCATCGACACCGATTTCACGGGCGAAGCCTGGCCGGGCGAGAACATCACGGTCGGCTACCTGCCGCAGGAGCCGCAGTTGGACACGAGCAAGACCGTGCTCGAGAACGTCAAGGACGGCGCCCGCGAGATAGCGGACCTCGTCGATCGCTTCAACGAGATCTCCATGATTATGGGCGATCCGCCGGAAGACTGCGATTTTGACGCGCTGATGGAGGAAATGGGCGAGCTTCAGGGCAAGATCGACGCGGTCGATGGCTGGACGCTCGACAACCAGCTCGAGATCGCGATGGAAGCGCTGCGCTGCCCGCCGGGCGACTGGCAGGTGGACAGCCTTTCGGGCGGTGAGAAGCGCCGCATCGCCCTCACCCGCCTGCTGATCCAGAAGCCGGACATCCTGCTGCTGGACGAGCCCACCAACCACCTCGATGCCGAGAGCGTCGAGTGGCTGGAAAACCACCTCAAGGAATATGCCGGCGCGGTGCTGATGATCACCCACGACCGCTACTTCCTCGACAACGTGGTGGGCTGGATCCTCGAGCTCGACCGCGGAAAGTACTTCCCATACGAAGGCAACTACTCGACCTATCTCGAGAAGAAGGCCAAGCGCCTGGAGCAGGAGGAGCGCGAGGAGTCCGGCCGCCAGAAGGCGATCAAGGACGAGCTCGAATGGATCCGCGCCGGCGTCAAGGGCCGGCAGACCAAGTCCAAGGCGCGCATCAAGAAGTTCGACGAACTCGTCGCCGCGCAGGAAGGCCGCAGCCCCGGCAAGGCGCAGATCGTCATCCAGGTGCCCGAGCGTCTGGGCGGCAAGGTGATCGAGGCGAAGAACATCTCCAAGGCCTATGGCGACAAGCTGTTGTTCGAGGACCTGTCCTTCATCCTGCCGCCGGGCGGAATCGTCGGCGTGATCGGACCGAACGGCGCGGGCAAGTCCACGCTGTTCAAGATCATCACGGGACAGGAGCAACCCGATGCGGGCTCGATAGAGATCGGCCAGACGGTGCATCTGGGCTACGTCGATCAGAACCGCGACCACCTCGACAGCAAGAAGAACGTCTGGGAGGAAATCTCCGACGGTCTGGACTACATGAAGGTCAACGGTTTCGACACGTCGACGCGCGCTTATGTCGGTGCCTTCAACTTCAAGGGCCAGGACCAGCAGAAGAACGTCGGCAAACTTTCGGGCGGCGAGCGCAACCGCGTGCACCTGGCCAAGATGCTCAAGACCGGCGGCAACGTGCTGCTGCTGGACGAGCCGACCAACGACCTCGACGTCGAAACGCTTGGCGCGCTGGAAGAAGCGATCGAGAACTTCGCCGGCTGCGCCGTGGTCATCAGCCACGACCGCTTCTTCCTGGACCGCCTTGCCACGCACATCCTGGCGTTTGAGGGCGATAGCCACGTCGAGTGGTTCGAAGGCAACTTCGAGGCTTACGAGGAAGACAAGCGCCGCCGCCTGGGCGATGCCGCCGATCGCCCGACGCGTCTTGCCTACAAGAAGCTGACGCGTTGAACGCGCCGCTGCGCTCCGCGGCGGGGGCCGGCTACGTTCACGACACCTACGGCAGGTACGTGTCGGGGTCGGAACGGTCCGCCGCGGTCGTCGCGGACGTGCTTGTACCGCTGCTGCAGCCGAACTCGGTACTCGATGTCGGGTGCGGCACCGGCGGCTGGGCGGAAGCCTTCCGCGCGCGCGGCGTGGCGGAAGTGCATGGTATCGACGGGGAATGGTCTCCGGCCGACAAGCGGCTTCGGCCTGGCGAGTTCACCACCTGGAACTTCGAACGGGACGCGCCCGCCGGCCCCGCCCTTCCCCGAGAGCGATATGACCTCGTCATCTCGCTGGAGTTCCTTGAGCACGTGCACGAGGAGCGGGCCGACGCGCTGGCGGACTTTCTGGTGCGCCAGGGCGACATGCTGCTCGTCTCCGCCTCGATCCCGCTGCAGGGCGGGCAGCATCATGTCAACGAACGCTGGCCCGAATACTGGACCCGCAAGTTCGCCGATCGGGGCTTTCAGCCATTCGACGCGCTTCGCCTCGCCTTGTGGGACGAGGACGGCGTCGCGAGCTGGTATCGTCAGAACATGATCCTGTACTTCCGGGAAGGAACAATGCCCGAAACGGTGCGCATATGGGGCGAGGGCCTGGCCCTGGCCGCCCTGAACGCTCCGCGGGCGATGGTGCATCCGGAACTTTACGGCCGAACGTTTGGCCGGCTATATTATGCGCTTACCCGCCCCCTCGCCTTCGCGAAAATGCTGCTGGCCGAACGCCGCACCCGGCAACGCGGCAATCCCGATTTCGGGAACCTTCCGCGCGAGTGAGAGTTATTCATTCAGAATTCTGACCGGTTTCATGAACATATGACGACTGACCGGTTCACGTCCGGGACAGCGCGTTCGTTATACAACTCCGGCAGGATGAGCCGCGATCGCCGTGCGGCAAGTCCGGTTGGAGACCGGATATGGCAAGAATGACAAGGAAAAGCTCGGGTCCACTGTTTGCGGCAGCGGCTTGGGGCGCGATGGCATTGACCATCGCCGGCCTCGTGGCCCCCACCGCGGCA
>DATEJH010000017.1:0-3408 GCA_035278205.1 Novosphingobium sp.
GGCTGCCCGCACCGGGTCCACCTCGACATGCAGGTCGATCCGGTCGAGCAGCGGGCCCGAGACCTTGCTCTGGTAGTCGGCGGCGCATCTGGGCGCGCGCGAGCAGCCGAGCGCCGGATCGCCGAGGTGGCCGCAGCGGCAGGGGTTCATCGCGGCGACCAACTGCACCCGGGCAGGAAAGGTGACGTGCGCATTGGCGCGAGCGACCGTCACTTCGCCGGTCTCCAGCGGCTGGCGCAGCGAATCGAGCACGGCGCGCTGGAATTCGGGCAGTTCGTCGAGGAACAGTACGCCCAGATGCGCCATTGAAATCTCGCCGGGGCGGACCTTCAGGCCCCCGCCGGTAAGAGCGGCCATCGAGGCGGAGTGGTGCGGGGCGCGATAGGGCCTCGCGCGTGAGATCCGGCCGCCTTCCAGAGTGCCGGCCACAGAGGCGACCATCGACACTTCCAGTGCCTCCGCCGGGGTGAGTTCGGGCAGGATGCCGGGGAGGCAGGAGGCGAGCAGCGACTTGCCCGCTCCCGGCGGGCCGACCATCAGCAGATTGTGCGCGCCAGCGGCGGCGATCTCGATCGCACGCCTTGCGGTTTCCTGCCCTTTCACTTGCTTGAGGTCCGGCCCGCGCTCCGGCGGCGCGGCGCGGCCGGGCTCGGGCGGCGGCAGGACTTGCGTGCCCTTCAGGTGGTTGAGCAGGCTGATGAGGTTGGGGGCGGCGATCACCGGCACGCCGCTCGCCCAGCTTGCCTCGCTGCCTTGCGCGGCCGGGCAGATCAGGCCCTTGTCGGCCTCGCTGGCATGAAGCGCGGCCAGCAGCACGCCGGGCGAGGGGATGACGCGGCCGTCCAGCGCCAGTTCGCCCACGGCGACGAAGTCCGCCAGTTGCTCGGCATCGACCACGCCCATCGCGGCCAGCAGCGAAAGCGCGACCGGCAGGTCGTAGTGCGAGCCTTCCTTGGGCAGGTCTGCCGGAGAAAGATTGATGGTGATGCGCTTGGGCGGCAGGGCAAGGCCCATGGCGGTCAGCGCCGCGCTCACCCGCTGGCGGCTTTCGCCCACTGCCTTGTCCGGCAGGCCGACGAGCGCGAAGGCCGGCATGCCCGGCGCGATCTGGCACTGCACTTCGACCGCGCGCGCCTCCAGCCCGAGGTATGCGACAGTCGAAACGAGCGCGACCACTCCTGCTCTTGTACCTTGCAACATTCTGCTTCTGCGGTGCCGTTACTACAGGAATGGCGGGGAAGGGGAGCCGCTTAAATCATGCCTTACAGCGTTTTAACCCAATCGCTCAGGGCTTGGGTAAGGGCGGCGGAAGCATTCTGCCGCCATGCGCTCGCTCGCTGCAATCCTCCTCCTGGCGGCTCTTGGAACCGCTGCTCCCCTGTCGGCGCAGGAGATCGCCTTCGAGACCGTGGAAGTTCGTGCGGACGGCTTCGACGGCGGCGGCGAGCGCATGCTTCCGGCCGACCGAGGCAAAATTCCGCAGGGTCTTGCCGCCTATGGTCCGTTTCGCGTGCTCGATTCCGGCCGCGCGGCCCTGGTCGACGAGACTGATGCGCAGAGCCCGGCACAGTTCGAACGGATGCTTCGCGATTATCCCGGCATCGGCATGATCGAAATGATCGAATGCCCCGGCACGGAGGACGACCTTGCCAATCTGCGCCTCGGCCGCATGATCCGGGAGCTGGGGATCGCCACGCATGTTCCGGCGGGCGGTTCGGTCCGCTCGGGCGGAGTGGAGCTGTTCCTGGCCGGGGTCCGCCGCTACGCCGATGCCGGCGCGGAGTTCGCCGTCCATTCGTGGATCGACGATACCGGCCTCGAAGCAGGGGACTATGCTGCCGACGCGCCCGAGAACCGGCGCTACATTCTCTATTACGAACAGATGGGGATGAACCCGGCCGAGGCCCAGGCTTTCTATACGATGACCAATTCAATCCCTTTCGAATCGGCGCGATGGTTCGGGGCGAGCGAAATGGCGATGTGGATCAGGCTGGACCAGACGGGCGCCTGAACCGCCGCTATTCAAACAGGGACCGTAACCAGCTCCGGCGCCGCGGCGGCGGAGCCGAACCGCTGGCCTTGAGCAGGCTGTGGGCCAGAACGGCAGCCTGACTGCGGGTCATGAAAACCAGCGTGTGATCGGGAGTTTCGCCTGCTTCCCAGTTCGACTTCTCGAACGTCTGCAGGTCGAGCATGATGTTGGAGCCCAGATCCTGCGAGTTCCATCCTACCAGTACGCCGTGGCGCTCTTCATGTTGCATCGTTAGGCCCCGCTCATGATTTTCGACCCCCGCCGGTTTCCAGTTAATTAACGGTTAGCATGAAGCGGCGGGCAATGTCATGCAGGGAGCCTTGGCGGCGACAAACTGCAGGCCTTTGCCTTGACTCATGCGCGGTGCTCCAGTAACGGCGCGCTTCTGTTTTGCGGTCGTCCGGCGGGCGGCCCTTTTTGTTCGGGCCCTTCGGGGCGAAGTTGAATTTTCGAGGACTGACATGAAGCGCACTTTCCAGCCCAGCCGCCTTGTCCGCGCCCGTCGTCACGGTTTCCGCGCCCGCATGGCGACCGTCGGCGGCCGCAAGGTGCTTCGCGCCCGCCGCGCTCGCGGCCGCAAGAAGCTCTCGGCCTGATTCGCCATTGCGGCAGGGGCTTCATGCCCCTGCCCTGACGGCGCCAGCCCACGCCCCCGTCGCAAGGCGGAGGCATGGGCTGGCGCCGTTTTTACTTTTGGTGCGATCGGCCAAGCCATTTCCGAACGGCAGGTGGTATGCTTTCATTTGCATTTCGCAGTCGCTAGTTTCCTGCAATGACCGCCGCCTACACCACGATGACGCGCCGCGCGGACTTCCTGGCTGCCAATCGGGGTGTCAGGGTCGCTCGGCCCGGCTTCGTGCTGCTTGCGAATCCCAACGGCGGCAAGGGCCAGCGGGCGGGGATCACCGTCACGAAAAAGATCGGCAACGCGGTAGTGCGCAACCGCATGAAGCGCCGGTTTCGCGCGCTGCTGCGAGAGACCCTGCCGGGCCATGGCCTTGCCGACACCGATCACGTCCTGATCGGCCGCGACAGCGGGATCGAGCGCGATTACGCGCTGCTGCGCGAAGAGCTTGTAGCCGCTCTCGGCCGGGCGCGCGAGGGCAAGGGCGACCCGCCCCGGAATGGCCGTGGGCGCAGGGGCAAGAGCGGTACGAAGGCTGGGCGGTGAAAAAGGTCCTCGCCTTTGTCGCCTCGCTGCCGGGCCTGCTCCTGATCGCGGCGGCGCGCGCCTGGCAGATCGGCCCTTCGCAGATCATGCCGCCGACCTGCCGCTATTCGCCCTCGTGCTCGCAGTATGCGATCGAGGCGGTGAAAAAGCACGGTGCGATTAAGGGTGGCTGGCTGGCGTTCAAGCGTCTATTGCGCTGCCAACC
>DATEJH010000018.1:0-40316 GCA_035278205.1 Novosphingobium sp.
CGACTGGATACCAGACGCCATCCGCGACCACATGCCCCCTCTCAAGATCGTCCGGCTGCAGCGTGATCGTCTTCCCGCGGCACGACCCCGAAAGCGAAAAGACCGGAACGCCATCACCTTCCGCGTCGTCGATCACGACGACAGGATCGAGCGGATATCGGGACGGACGCAGTCCCTCTACATGCGCAGGGATCCATTTCTCGCTCGGCCTTTTCTCGATCAGCGCACGATAGACTTCGTCGACCTTCGATACGCGGGCGTTGCCCTCAGGATCGAGCAGCCAGAGTTCTTTTCCCCTGATATCCCATGCGCCTTCGCCCATAAACCTTACATGCCAACTCTTTAGTGCCGCATTGCGAGGCGAATCCTGCTTTGATCTGCAGCATGCCCCTCATCCAGCCACCTTATGAGATTTGGCTGAGGTTGGCAGTCAATTTTGCTTCCGCGTTACGATTCGCTTGGGGCGGCGGCCACCGTCCTCCAAAGCGCGCATATGAAAGGAGCCTACGCGTTGGGCTTCTGTCGTGACAAGGCGGCGGCGGACCAGCTAGAACGGCAACTTACCGCCCTTTGCGATCCGGAGGAGACATTCCGGACAGACCGACAACCTTGCCATGTACCGAAGCTAGTAAGATAAGCGGTGATTACCCCGTGATTACCCAAGCGATAACAGGACAAGCCGCTCCGTCGATTATCTTTCAATATCATATCGTTATTCGAAAATGTTAGCTGAGGTCTGGTATTTCAGGTACCGCCGTCGGTGAGAACCTTCCCCCTCCCCCGAAGAGGAGGGGAGCGCGGCTTTCGGTTTATCCAGTGATCCCCGCCGCCGCCAGCACCGCGCTGGTCAGCACGTCCGGCGCGATCGCGGTCATGGGGACGATCTGGACCGGCTTCTCCATGCCAAGCAGCATCGGGCCGATCGCGGTCGTGCCGCCGATCTCGCGCAGCAGCTTGGCCGAGATATTGGCGGACTGCAGGCCCGGCATGATCAGCACGTTCGCAGGCGCCGTCAGGCGGCAGAACGGATAGAGTGCCATAATCTTAGGGTTGAGCGCGGCATCGGGCGCCATGTCGCCGTCGTACTCGAAGCCGGGCTGTTCCTCATCGAGAATGTGCACCGCCTCACGGATGGGGTCCAGCCAGCGGCCGGCGGGATTGCCGAAAGTCGAGTAGCTGAGGAATGCGACGCGTGGTTCGTGGCCCAGCCTGCGGGCGACGGCCGCGGTTTCCTTGGCGATGACCGCCAGTTCCTCGGCATTGGGACGCTCGTTGATGGTGGTATCGGCCAGGAATACTGTCTGGTTCTTGCCGACCAGGACATGGATGCCGAAGGGCAGCGTGTTCTCGGCCGGGTCGAGCACGCGGCGCACGTCGCGCATCGAATGCGCGAAGGGGCGCGTCATGCCGGTGATCATGGCATCGCCGATCCCGAGCTTGAGCAGGCACGAGGCGAAGATATTGCGGTCGGTATTGACCATGCGCTGCACGTCGCGCTGCAGGAAGCCGCGGCGCTTGAGCCGTTCGTAAAGCATCTCGACCATGGCCGGGACGTGCTCGGACACCATCGAGTTCTCGATATAGTAGCTTTCCGGATCGGAGACGCCGAGCTCGGCCATCTTGTCCAGGACCAGTTGCGTGCGGCCGACGAGGATCGGTTCGCCATAGCCGAACTCGCGATACTGGATCGCGGCGCGCAGCACGACTTCGTTTTCGCCTTCGGCGAAGATCATGCGTTTCGGGTTCGCCTTGACCTGTGCATAGACTTGGCTGAGCACCGAAGTAGTCGGGTTGAGGCGGCCTTTCAGCTCCTGGCGGTAGATGTCGAAGTCGGGAATGTGGCGGCGCGCGACGCCCGATTCCATCGCCGCTCTGGCGACGGCGGACGGCACGACTTCCATCAGGCGCGGATCGAACGGCGCGGGGATGATGTACTCGCGCCCGAACTGCTGCGATTCGCCATAGGCAGCGGCGACTTCCTCGGGCACCTGCTCACGCGCGAGCTCGGCAATGGCGCGGGCGGCGGCGATCTTCATCTCCTCGTTGATCGCGGTCGCATGCACGTCGAGCGCGCCGCGGAAGATGAAGGGGAAGCCCAGCACGTTGTTCACCTGGTTCGGATAGTCCGAACGGCCGGTGGCGACGATCGCGTCGGGCCGCACCGCCTTGACTTCGGGCGGGGTGATTTCCGGATCGGGGTTGGCCATGGCGAAGATGATCGGCTCGGGCGCCATCCTTCGCACCATGTCCTGCGTCACCGCGCCTTTGGCGGAGAGGCCGAGGAACAGGTCGGCGCCTTCGAGAGCCTCGGTCAGCGTGCGCCGGTCGGTGGCGACCGCATGGGCCGACTTGAACTGGTCGACATTCTCGCGCCCCGGGTAGATCACGCCGCGCGTGTCGCAGACGAGGACGTTGTCGTGCCGCACGCCCATCGACTTGATCAGCGAAGTGCAGGCCAGCGCCGAGGCCCCGGCGCCGTTCACGACGACCCTGATCTCCTCCAGCTTGCGGCCGGTAAGATGGCAGGCGTTGAGCAGGCCGGCGGCGGCGATGATCGCGGTGCCGTGCTGGTCGTCATGCATGACCGGGATCTTCATCCGCTCGCGCAGGGCCTGCTCGATGATGAAGCACTCGGGCGCCTTGATATCTTCAAGGTTGATGCCGCCGAAGCTCGGCTCCATCATCGCGATCGCTTCGATCAGGGCGTCGGTGTCCTCGCTGGCGAGCTCGATGTCGATCGAATCGACGTCGGCAAAGCGCTTGAACAGCACCGCCTTGCCTTCCATCACCGGCTTCGAGGCCAGCGCGCCCAGGTTGCCCATGCCAAGGATCGCGGTGCCGTTGGAGATCACCGCCACCAGATTGCCCTTGGCGGTGTAGTCGTAAGCCGTCTGCGGATCGTCTGCGATGGCCTGCACCGGCACGGCCACGCCCGGCGAATAGGCGAGGGAGAGGTCGCGCTGCGTAGCCATCGGCTTGGAGGCGATGATCTCGATCTTACCCGGCCGAATGGTCTGGTGATAGAAGAGCGCCTCGCGCTCGGTGAATTGGACCCTGCTTTTTTCGGACAATGCCACCTCCAGCTTTCGGCTGCCCCTAACGAAAGATCGCGCGACGCGATAGGGGAAAGCAACCAGACGCGCGCTTCACAAATGCCGAGGCCAGGCGCTAACGCTGGCCGGCATGAATTCCGGCGCGACCCCGATGATGGCCCAGTACCTCGCCCTGCGCGAGGAAGCGGGCGACTGCCTGCTGTTCTACCGCATGGGGGACTTCTTCGAGCTGTTCTTCGACGATGCGAAGCGGGCGTCGCAGATCCTCGACATCGCGCTCACCACGCGCGGGGAGCACAATGGCGCGCCGATCCCGATGTGTGGGGTGCCGGTCCATTCGGCGGAGAGCTACCTCGCCCGTCTGATCAAGGCCGGGTGCCGCGTTGCCATTGCCGAGCAGGTGGAGACGCCGGCGGAGGCGAAGAAGCGCGGCGGTTCGAAGGCGCTCGTCGCGCGCGACATCATCCGCTTCGTCACGGCCGGGACCCTGACCGAGGAAGCCCTGCTGGAGCCGCGCCGAGCCAACGTGCTGGCCGCGGCCTGCGAGGTGCGGGGCGCGATCGGGATTGCCGCCTGCGATATCTCGACAGGCCGGATGGAACTGGAGGAATGCGCTTCCGACCGACTAGGCGCGGCACTGGCTAGGCTCGCGGCGACCGAGCTGGTCGTGCCACAGGGCTGGGAACTGGCCCCCGAGGGTGCCATCGGCCGCTCGGGCCACGAGTTCTCGTCCGATGGCGGCGAGGAGCGGCTGAAGGTGATCCATGGTGTCGCCACTCTCGACGGCTTCGGCACGTTCACGCGGCCGATGCTTGCGGCGGCGGGCGGGCTCATCGCTTATCTCGATCACGTCGGACGCGGCGCGCTGCCGCTGCTGCTGCCGCCGCAGACGCGCTCGGGCGACGCGGTGCTGGCGATGGACGAGGCAACGCGCGCCAGCCTGGAAATCCTCGAATCCTCGCAGGGCGGCCGCAAAGGCAGCCTGATCGAAGCCATCGACCGCTGCGTCACCGGCGCCGGCGCACGTCAGCTTGCGGAGGACCTCTCCGCCCCGCTGACCGGCCGCGTGCAGATCGCCGAGCGTCTGGAACTGGTCGAGTGGCTGCATGAGGATGCAATGCTGCGTGAGGATTTGCGCGCAGCCCTGCGCACGCTTCCCGACATTGGCCGCGCGCTCGGCCGCGTGGTGGCGGGGCGCGGATCGCCGCGCGACCTCGGGCAGCTTCGTGACGGTCTGGCCGGGGCGCGCGGGATCGGGGACCGGCTCGGGCAGCGCGAGCCGTTGCCCGTCCTCCTCGAACGGCTGCTGCCCGATCTTGCCGGGCATGGCGCGCTCGTCGATCATTTCTCCCGCGCGCTCGTGCCTTCGCCGCCGACCGAGCGCGGGCAGGGCGGCTATATCGCGCAAGGTTACGACGCCGCGCTCGACGAACTGCGCGTCATGTCCGGCAATGCCCGCCGCGCCATCGCCGCGCTGGAGGCCAGGTACCGGGACGAGACCGGCGTCGCCGCGCTCAAGATCAAGCACAACAACGTGCTGGGCTACTTCATCGAAGTGCCGCAACGGCATGCCGACAGGCTGATGGAGCCGGGAAGCGGTTTCTCTCATCGCCAGACCATGGCCGGCGCCATGCGCTTCAACGCGCTCCCGCTTCACGAGGAAGCGAGCCGCATTGCCGAGGCCGGCGGCCACGCGCTCGCGGCGGAGGAAGCGCACTTCGAGGAGCTCGCCGTCATGGCCGTCGCGGCGCGGCAGGCGATCGCACGTACCGCCGCCGCTCTTGCCCGCATCGATGTCGCCGCCGGTCAGGCCGAGCGCGCGGCGGAGGGCGGCTGGACCCGCCCCGAGGTGGCCGATGCCACGTGCCTCGAAATCGAAGGCGGGCGCCATCCGGTGGTGGAGGCGGCGCTGGCCCGGCAGGGCGAGCGCTTCGTGGCCAACGACTGCCGCCTCGGCACTCACGATCGGCTCTGGCTGATCGGCGGCCCCAACATGGGCGGCAAATCGACCTTCCTGCGGCAGAACGCGCTGATCGTGCTGCTGGCGCAGGCGGGCGGTTTCGTGCCGGCCAAGTCGGCACGCATCGGCATGGTCGACCGCCTCTTCAGCCGCGTAGGCGCCTCGGACAACCTCGCGCGGGGGCGTTCGACCTTCATGGTCGAAATGGTCGAGACCGCCGCCATCCTCGCGCAGGCGACCGAGCGCAGTTTCGTGATCCTCGACGAAGTGGGACGCGGCACTTCGACTTACGATGGCCTTGCGCTCGCCTGGGCCGTGGCCGAGGCAGTGCACGAGACCAATCGCTGCCGCTGTCTCTTCGCGACGCATTACCATGAACTCGCGCGGCTGGCGGAGACCTGCGAGGCGCTGTCGCTGCATCATGTCCGCGCGCGCGAATGGAAGGGCGATCTCGTGCTGCTCCACGAAGTGGCGGAGGGGCCTGCCGACCGCAGCTACGGCCTGGCGGTCGCGCGGCTTGCGGGCGTTCCGCCCAAGGTCATCAGCCGGGCCAAGTCGGTGCTGGAAAAGCTGGAGAAGGGCCGCGCCGAGACCGGCGGCCTGGCGGCGGGGCTAGGGGACCTGCCGCTCTTCGCCGCCGCCCGGGAGCATCGCGAGGAACAATGCGACATCCTGCGCGGCAGGCTGCGCGAGATGGACGTCGACGCGTTGAGCCCGCGCGACGCGCTCGAAGTGCTTTACGATCTCAAGCGCGAGGCAGGCACGGAAACTTAACCGGCCGCGGCTATGCAGGGGACATGTTGGGACCGGGCATCCGAAACGTCTTCAAGAGCCGCTGGCACGCGCTGTTCTGGGCCGGCGGCGTGCTGTTGACCGCCTATTGCTCGGTGCCTTCGCCGGACGAGAATGCCCAAGGGACTTCGCGGGCACAGGTGTCGCAGCCGGATGCGCACAGGAATCCGTGGGCCAGGGACAGCGTCAAGTAGGCCTGGATCAAAACGAAATATGCCCGCCTAACCTGAGCCTCGCAAAGAAGTGCTGATCCTGACGCCCCGCTGCTTCCGGGGCTCTGCGGTTCAGGAATCGTCCTCCGAAAACTTCTTGTCGGGCGCGTGCGAGACGCCGTGCCGGTTCTCCAGGTCGTCCATCGACTCCTCGCCGTCGTAGGCGGACATGTCGATGCCGCCGTCGGTGTCCATCTGCTTCATGTGATCCACCAGGTCGGGCGTGTCAGCCGGATCGAGCGGGTTGGACGGCTTTTCCGTGTCGTCCAGTTCGTGTGCGGCGATCGCGCGGTTGCGCGCCTCTCCGGTGACAGTCTGGGCCTGGGTGTCCTCCTCGTCCTGTTCGAGATTGGTGTTCTCGTGAGCGAGGTCCTTGTCGCGTTCGATCATCGTCGATCTCCTTCGCAGGAGATAACGGACGGGTGCGGGGCGCCGTTCCCCGACGGGCGGATGCTGCTCGTGCTTCGACAAGCTCAGCATGAGCGGTGAGAGGGTAGCGATTGCTACTCCCGTTCCCGCTCGCTCTGAGCCCCTCGAAGGATCGAGGGACAGTTTCCTACGCGCTCTTACCGCGTCGGGACCGGCTTCTCGCCCGAATAGTCGTAGAACCCTCTCCCGGTCTTGCGGCCGTACCAGCCGGCCTCGACGTACTTCTGCAGCAGCGGCGCGGGGCGGTACTTGGGATCGCCGGTGGTCGAGTGGAACACCTTCATGATCTCGTAAAGCGTATCGAGGCCGACGAAATCGGCGAGGGTAAGCGGACCCATCGGGTGGTTGAGGCCGATGCGGCAGCCCGCGTCGATGTCCTCGACAGAGCCGATCCCCGCGCCGAGCACGAAGATCGCCTCGTTGAGCATGGGGCAGAGGATGCGATTGACGACGAAGCCGGGCTCGTCGCCGGCGAGAACGACCGTCTTGCCCAGCTTTTCGCCGAAAGCCTTCATGCGGTCGATGGTATCCTGCGAGGTGGCAAGGCCGGGGATCACCTCTACCAGCCCCATCACCGGTACCGGGTTGAAGAAATGCAGACCGCAGAAACGCGACGGATCCGGCGAATTGGCGGCCATGCGCGTGATCGGGATGGAGCTGGTGTTCGAGGCCATTATGGCATTGGCGCCCAGCACTTTGCCGGCGGCTTCGAAGATCCTGGCCTTGATCTCCTCGCGCTCGGTCGCCGCCTCTATGATGAGGTCGCAGCCGGACAGGGCGGAATAGTCGGCCGCAGGAGTGACGCGGGCGAGCAGGGCATCGGCGTCCGCCTGGGTCATCTTCTCCTTGGCGACCAGCTTCGACAGGTCCTTGGCGATGCCGGCCTTGCCTTTTTCCGCGATCTCCAGGCCGATATCGGTCAGGACAACGTCCATCCCCTTGCCCGCCACCGTCTGGGCGCTGCCCGAGCCCATGATGCCCGCACCGATGATACCGACTGTCTGCACGCTTCAGCTCCCTCTCTTGAACCGGATTCGGCCGCTGCCTAGCGGCTCGCGCCCGGTGAGGGAACTAGCGATTCTGCCCCGGCACCCAAAGGACGTCGTCGGCGCCGTCGGCATTCACGGCGCGGGCGAGCACGAAAAGGTAGTCGCTGAGCCGGTTGACATAGGCGAGCGCGGGCGGGTTGACAGGTTCGTCGGCCGCCAGCGCGGCAGCCCTGCGCTCTGCGGCGCGGACTGAAGCGCGCGCCACGTGTATGCGCGCCGCCGCCTCGCTTCCGCCGGGAAGGATGAAGCTTTTCAACGGCTGGAGATGTTCGTTGACGGCATCGATCGCCGTTTCCAGCCATTCGACCTGCGCGCCGACGATCCGCAGCGTCATCTCGCCGGGGGTGAAGTCTTCGCCGGGTGTCGCCAGATCGGCGCCGAGGTCGAACAGGTCGTTCTGGATTCTCGTCAGCGCAGAGGCATGCGGCGAACCGCGCAAGACGCAGATGGCGAGGCCGATCGCGCTGTTCGCTTCGTCCACCGCTCCGATCGCCTCCATCCGTGCGGCGTGCTTGGGCAGGCGAGAGCCGCCGACGAGGCCGGTGGTGCCATCGTCGCCGGTGCGCGTGTAGATCTTGTTCAACCGGACCAAGAGCTAGATACTCCCCGGCACGGAGACCGTCCGTAGGGCGGTGGTTATCAGCAAGGCACAGCACTGCGAGGGAGAACCTCCGCCGTCCGCGCCGCGGGCAGCCGCCTTCCCGTGCGAGGGAGGATTGCGGAAGACCAATGCCATCGGTGGTGCTTAGCGTGCCATGGCCAGCAGCAGCGCGCAGACCAGCACCGCGGCCGCCTGGTACTTGATGCGGTTGAACATCATCTTGTTCTGCATCACCTGGTTCGGTGAGGGCCCCGCGGCATTGGGGTCGCGGTTCAGGTCTTCCCTGGTGCTGTTCATGAAGGCGATGATGCCCCGCACGAGGCTGACGACGACCATGATCATCAGCACGATGATGATAGGGACCAAAATATAGTTCATGGGTTCCAGTCTAGGCCTTCGGACAGCGAAATGCCAGCGGGGAAGCGCCGGGCGCGCAAGGCGTCGGCCAGGGCGCGGCCGTCCTCCCCCGCGCGCCGGCGGTCACCGAGCGAGGGCGAGCCGCGGCGCTTGGCGAGCTTGGTCCCGTCCTGTTCCACTAGGAGGCCGTGGTGATGCCAGACCGGCACCGGCAGGCCGAGCAGCGCCTGCAGCAGGCGGTGGACATGGCTTGCCGCGAACAGGTCGGCGCCGCGCGTGACCAGCGTGATCCCGTCGGAGGCGTCGTCGAGCGTGGCGGCGAGGTGATAGCTGGCCGGCAGGTCCTTGCGCAGCAGCACGATGTCTCCGAAGATTTCGGGACGGGTGAGCTGGGGGCCGGCCAGTTCATCCGTCCACCGGAGCGGTCCGGCTCTCTCGACCGCGCCTCGCATGTCGAGCCGCCAGGCCGCGCCTTGCGGTTCTATATCGCGGCCGCGGCAGGTGCCCGGATAGATCGGGCCGTCCGGTCCGCTCTCCCGCGCGGCAGCGGCGATTTCGGCGCGGGTGCAGCGGCAGGGGTAGAGCAGGCCCATGGCCTTGAGCTGCTCGCCCGCCGCGGCATAGCTGGCGAGCCGGCGGGACTGGAACACCACGCCGCCGTCCCACGCAAGGCCCAGCCATTCGAGGTCGCGGAAGAATTCGTCGACGAACTCGGGCCGGCTGCGTGCGCCGTCGATGTCCTCGATCCGCAGCAGGAATCGTCCGCCGCGCGCGCGGGCCAGATCATGGGCCACGACTGCCGCGAAGGCGTGGCCGAGGTGCAGCGGTCCATTGGGGCTGGGGGCGAAACGCGTGACGATCATGGGCCGCATCTGTTAGCCGGGTCGGCACCCGCGACAAGGTGTTTGAACGCGATTTCACGCGAAGGGCGAAGGAAACCCGGTCTGTGGATTGTCAGCCAACCGCGACAATGATGGCTTGACGTCGACTCATGCAAATGCTGCTATTGCGTTCATGCATTGCCATCAAACCGCAATGACTGCCTGCGACAGGAGGCCATGCTCAAGTCGGAGCTGATTGAGCGCGCGGCCCGGTTCCGCAGCGCGGAGGGCGACCCCTCCCGAAGCCTCTCGGATTGCCCTGCTTTGGTCCTAAATGCGGATTATACGCCGCTTTCCTATTATCCCCTGAGCCTCTGGCCCTGGCAGACCGCGATCAAGGCGGTCGTGCTGGAGCGCGTCGATGTCGTCAGCAGCTATGACCGCGCGGTGCACAGCCCGAGCTGGACCATGCAGATTCCCTCGGTGATCGCGCTGCGGCAATATGTGAAGCCTTCGGAATTTCCCGCCTTCACCCGATTTAACGTGTTCCTGCGCGACCGTTTCAGCTGCCAGTATTGCGGCAACCCGCGCAACCTGACCTTCGACCACGTCATCCCCCGCCGCCTGGGCGGCCGCACAAGCTGGGAGAACATCCTCACCGCCTGCGCCCCGTGCAACCTCAAGAAGGGCGGCCGCACGCCCAAGCAGGCGAACATGCCGCCGATCGTGCAGCCGATCCGCCCGACGAGCTGGCAGCTGCAGGAACGCGGCAAGGCCTTCCCGCCCAACTACCTCCACGAAACCTGGCGGGACTGGCTCTACTGGGACGTCGAGCTGGAGGAGTAGCGGAGATGTCTGCCCGGCTCATGCTGAGCTTGCTCGGCACGCTGGCGCGGCGCCGGTTCACACCCTTCGACAAGCTCAGGGCGAGGGGGTCAGATTTTCGTTTCTGATTTTAGCCCCGCAGGACGGGCTGTGCCCGTCAGCCCATCTTCTTGAGCAGCCAACCGAAATTGCCGCCGCCGCGAGAGACCAGCCCCTGGATCACGAGCTGCTGCGTCGCCTGGGGGCGGCCCTGGCCGTCAACCCAGAGCGAATCCTCGATCGTCACCTCGCCGGCGCCGCTGCGGAATTGCCAATAGCTGCCGTCGGGCAGCGCCAGTCCCGCGCCCTGGCCGTCTTCCGCGAGCCCAACCTCGACCTCCGGCCCCAGGTGGAAGCGCAATGCGAAGCCGACCTTGCCCCTCTTCCCCTTGCGACCCGAGGGCAGGAGCAGGTCTTCGCCGCGCAGTTCCGTCCCGTCGTCGCGCAGGATCAGGATGCGGCGGTGCGTAAGGCCATAGCGTGCGGCATAGCCGTTGTGGCTCGCTTCGAGCCGCGTGGCATTGGAGCCGTTGTCGTTCTGCAGCGTCTTGCGGTCGACATCGACCTGGCTGACGCCCGATCCGATCATGCCGTTGATCAGGATGGCGGTCGAATTGGCATCGTCGAGCGTCAGCGTCGAGTGGGCGGCCGTCGCACGCAGGCCCTGTTCAAGGCGGACCGGCACGAGCCCGCCGGCGCTCGCCGCGCCGCCGCAGTTGACGATCAGCCGGTGGCCGCCATGCGACAGCTCGAAGGCCAGCGTGGATGCGCAACCGAAGCGGGCATGGCTGGGCAGCGGCGGCGGGGCGGTGTCGAACTGCAGGATCGACTTCTGCCCGACCGCGCGCTGGTAGCCCCACTGGCGCACATCGCGCAGGGGCCGCGTGCGCACGCCGCTCGCCGTGACGAGCGCGCCGACATCCTCGGCGCTGACCGCCCAGGCGCCCTGCCAGCTACCCAGCGACCCGTCGCCGTGCGTCAGTGCGAGCAGCGGCGGTACCAGCACCTCGAGCACGCGGACCACTGCCTCGGGTGGATCGCGCCGCGTCGCCTGATAGCAGTTGCGCAGGCGCACCAGCAGCGCGATCGCCTCCATCTGAGCCAGCGGACTGCGCGATAGGACGCCGCCGTCATCCCCCATCAGCTCGCCCAGCGCCTTGATCAGGCCGGCTTCACCGTAGAGGCGGCGCGGGCGTCCTTCGGGCAGGAGCAGGCCGGCGGCGATGATCGCGCACCATGCGGAAACTTCGGCAAGGCCGTCGTCGGCCCGGTGCACATGCCGGTCGAGCCAGCGCGCGGTCTCGTTGATGTGGCGCAGCGTGCGCAGGCGCAACGCCTTTTCGCCCGAGAGGATCAGCGGCGCATGGACCAGCCAGTTCATCAGCCGCATGCCGGTATGGCCGACATTCCACGCGGGCCCCTTGCCGGGTTTCGCGGGAGGCGTGGGATTGGCCTGGAGCCAGGCGTTGAGGATCCGCTCCGCGACCGGTGCCCCCTGTTCGCGAGGGGCGCAGGCTTCGAGGTCGGTCAGCCATGAGAAGCCATGCACCACCGCCTCCAGCGGCGGCGTCACGCGGGCAGCGCCGTTGAAATCGACCTGCGCGATCGGGGTCTTGGCGCCATGCACGAGAAAGTGCCCCGCGCGCAGGGCAGTGCCGGCGACGCGGCTGCCTGGAAGGCTGTTGCTGACCGTCGCCAGCAGCCGCGTCCTGGATTTCTTTCCCCTCGGCGCGGTTAGCACTGACGCGGGAATGCCGAGGCGATAAGCAAAGCGGATCAGCCGTTCGCCGGCCCCGACCGCGGGTTTCGAGAAATCGACCAGCGCCAGCGCCCGGCCGGGTTCGATCTGCTCCGCGCTAACGGAGGGAGCCGTCCCGCCGGGATCCTCGACCAGTGTCTTGCCTGCTCTCAGGACGCTCTCCTCGGCCGAGGCCGGCAGTGGAATGGCCCGGTCCTCGTCCGGGTTCCAGGTCTGCGGACCCTGGTGAGCGTCGAGCGCCACGCGATCAGTCCGTCTTCCCTTGGCCGAGGCCCTTGAGCGTCCGGATGTTGGCCGCATATTGCGCCGGTCCCCCGCGGAAAGTGGCGGAGCCCGCGACCAGCACGTCCGCACCGGCGGAGATGCATAGCGGCGCCGTTTTCGCATCGACGCCGCCATCGACCTCGAGCCGGATGTCGCGGCCCGACTTGTCGATCATCTTGCGCACGGCCTCGATCTTGCGCAACTGGCTGGAAATGAAGCTCTGCCCGCCGAAGCCGGGGTTGACGCTCATCACCAGGACAAGATCGATCTCATCGATAAGATAGTCGAGCATCTTGGCCGGCGTCGCCGGGTTGAGCGAAATACCCGCCTTCTTGCCGAGGTTGCGGATGGTCTGCACCGTGCGGTGGATGTGCGGCCCGGCTTCGGGGTGCACCGTGATGATGTCTGCGCCCGCGTCGGCGAATGCTTCCAGATAGGCGTCAACCGGAGAGATCATCAGGTGGACGTCGAACGGCTTGCCCGAATGCGGGCGGAGCGCTTTCACGACAGCGGGGCCGATCGTGATGTTCGGGACGAAATGGCCGTCCATGACATCGACGTGGATCCAGTCCGCACCGGCTTCGTCGATGGCGCGCACTTCCTCACCCAGCCTGGCGAAATCAGCGGAAAGGATCGAGGGCGAGATTAGGGGCGTTGTCATGCGAAAAACAGGGACTCCTTCCCGGACGATGAATAAAGCACCACATCTTGGGGCGACAAGGACGGCCCCGCTCGTTTTCCACACGCGATATTGGTCAAGAGCCCTTTAGGCGCCGAATTGTTGCCCAGGCCACCCTCGCGGGCGAAGCTGACGGATCGCTGGCGACTCAATTCAGTCGCCATTAACGGGGTTTTCGGCAGATGGGCCTCGATTTGAAGGGGAATTTAGGCTCCCCTGGCAACCATTCCGGCGTCTTGATGGCGTCGTTTATGAGTTTACGACCTGGATCGAACCGGAGATGACAAGGCACCTCCCCATGGGATCGAAGGCAATGAAGAAACGAGCACTCGCCGCGCTGGCCGCCACGGCCGTACTGGGCCTGGCCGCCGCGTCCCCGGCAGCGGCACAGTACCGCGACGAAATTCGCAATGACATGAGCCGCTGCCATGCCGGCGACGGACCTGCGATGCTGATCACTGTGGACGGGGTCAAGGCGTCGCAGGGCAAGCTCCGCGTCCAGGCCTATCACGCGACGGCGTCCGAATGGCTGAAGAAGGGCAAGTGGCTTTCGCGCATCGAAGTGCCGGCGAAGGCCGGTACGATGACCTTCTGCATGCCGCTGCCCAAGGCCGGGACATACGGCATTGCCGTGCGCCATGATATCAACGGCAACGGCGGCACAGACCTTGCCACGGATGGCGGAGGCATGTCCAACAATCCATCGATCAATATCTTCAATCTCGGCAAGCCGAGCTACACCAAGATCGGCGTGCCGGTCGGCAGTGGCGTCAAGGCGATCCGGATTCAGATGAAGTATATGTGACGGGCGATTGCTCCGGCGGGCGCGCGGCCATGATCGCGCGGGCATCGGCGAGGTCCGAGGGATTGTCCACGTCCACCGCGGCCAGCCCGTCCGATGCGGCGACGAGGCGCGCGTCGATCCCCACGCGCCGGCCCAGCCGCGCGATGGCGGCGGCGAGCGTCAGGCGGCCGAAGGCATAGTTCACAAGCATGCCGAGCCCCAGCCGGGCGGCAATCCGCCATGGGCGCTTGCGGTCAGCCTCCACCATCTGCCAGGTTTCAATCGCCGCCCGGGCCCTGCCGCTTGCAAGCAGGAAAAGGTTGCAGCCCGACCACTGTCCGTCGGCAAAGCTCAGGTAGGTGCGCCTGCTGCCGGGCATGGCCTGCTCGATCGCGCCGCGGCGCGCAAGCAGGATCGCGACGTCGGCCTCTTCTGGCGTATTCCGAAGGAACTGGCTCACCCATTCGCTACGCAGCAGCGCATGGTCGGAAGTTGTAACCAGCATGGGGGCGCCCAGCCTCTCGAAGCCGGCGGCGACGCTGGCGCTGGGCCCTGCCGCGGCGGCGATGATATCGCAGCCGAGCGCGCCGGCGGCGGCGATCACTCCAGGGTCGTTGGCGGCAACGGCCACGCGGGCAATGCCTGCCCCTCGCAATGCAGCGACCACATGGGCCAGCATCGGCTTGCCCGCGATCTGGACAAGGGCCTTGTGGCTGACTCCTTCCCCGTCCGCCACCGGGTCGGGCGCGCCCGTCCGCGACCCGGCCAGAATCAGGCCGGAGACTTCGGGCATTTCGGCACTCACGCGGCGGCTTTGCCGCTGGCGGCTCGCCGAGCCCGCCAGACCTGCCACAGCACTCCCGGCGCAGCGAGCACGGGGTGACGCTCGCGCCATGGGGTGACCGGGACGTGCACGCCGGTGTGGCGCTCGATCTTCCAGGCGGCGTAGCGCGCCGCCCCGTCGAAGGTGGCCGATGCCTTGAGCAGACGCACGAGATTGTAGGGCTTGCCCAGGCGCTGACGGCGTTTCCACCAGGCGAGGCGGCGCGCCCTCTCCCCGCGGCTCATTGCCGGGCGGATGGTGCCGTCCGGACCAGGTGCAAAGCCGATCCCTTCGGCGAGCAGTGCCAGCGGCAGGAGTCCGTCGAAATGTGCATGATTGGCGGAGAGGATCGAATCCTCGCGGCCGGCCTTTTCCACGCGCAGTTCCGCCGCGTAAGTCGCGCGGAACAGGGCACGCCAGTAATCCTCCGGCGCTCCCGCGGCCGGGCCCAGCGCGACGGCAAGGCGGGCGGCGGTGCGGGCCGCCTGCGAGACCGCGGCGGCAATCGCATCGGCCGCAGCCTCGCCGCGGCACCAGGCCAGCGCGCAAGGCTGCACGAAGCGGGCCCAGATGGTTGTGTCGATCAGTTCGCCGGCCGCCGCCTCGCGAAACGTTTCGAGCGCCATGGTCGCGACTTTCGCGCGCAGTACCACGCCTGCACGGTCCCATTCGTGATAGCTGACCCGAGGCCATATCCGGTCGGCCTGCTTGCCTTCCGTGAGCACGTAGAAGTCAAGCACGCCCTCGAGCGAGCCGGTCCTGAGGTTGGAGCCGTAGAACAGCACGCCAAGCGCCCCGGCGGGCAGCGCCAGCCGCTGCGCGAAGCCATGCACTTCGGGCTTGACGGGTCTGGCGAGCGCGGAGGCGATGCGACCCTCGAGGTCCTCGCTCATGGCAGTGGGCTCACGGGACGACGAATGTGAGCTGCGGCCCCTCGTCGAGAACATAGCGGCCGGCCGGAAAAGCCTCGCCATCGAGAATGAACGAGCCGCCGATATCGATCTCCACGTCGCTTGCGCTGAAGCGCTGGACGCCGTTGCGGGCAAGGAAGCGGCCATAGAGACCGAACAGGATCGCCGGGATCAGCATGACCACCCAGCGGACCGGCCAGTCGAGCACGATCAGCTTGAGTCCGGGCGCCACGTTGCGGCCGAAGGGGCGGATGCCGAGCGGGAATTTCTCGAACGTGGTCGCGATCATCATGAAGCGTTCGTCGGCGGCGCCGGGGCCGCTGCGCGGAAGATCGCGTCCGGTATGGCGGTCCACCAGCCGGGTGGGCGTGCCGGCGCGCCAGGGATTGCCGTTGCGGCCGAACAGGACCTGGATCACGGTCCAGAGGATCGTCAGGCCGACGGCGAAGCTGTTGAAAGCGCCCCGGCGATGCGCCTCCTGCCCGGCCTCGGTGCCAAGCGCAAAGGCGCCGGTGCCCAGGATGAAGCCCTGGACGCAGCCGTCTCCCCCGGCAGGCGTGACGCGCAACGGCCGTCGCGTGATCGTACGGCCTTTCTGCGCGGCGGCCATGGCTTCGGTGAGCGACCAGTGGTTGGGCAGGCCGAGATCGACCGTGAGCGCGTTGGTCTTGCCCTTGGGCAGGATCATCAGCGTCGGCCACTTGTCGCCGAAGACTTCCGCACCGCACGTCAGCACGTCCCGCACAGTGCCGTCGCCGCCATCGACCACGAGATAATCGACGCCCCGGCGCGCGAAGGAAACGAGCGTGTGGTACAGATCTTCCCGCGTCCGCGGCGTCTCGGTCAGGATGTTCGAGCAGTCCGCCATTTCCGGCGCGACACCCTTGTTGCGATGGCTGCGCGGATTGCGGATGATGCCGACGAGCGGAACCGCAGGCGCCCGCCGAGTGCCCGCGGACAGGCGGGCGTAACCGCGCTCGCCATCGCGGCGTCTCGCTCTGGCGAGCGTCCTGAATTGGTAAATGTTGCCTAGCACGGGGCTGCATATAGCGACGATCCCCGGCAAAATCACCTCATGATCGCGTAAATAGCACGTCGATTCTGCATTTTTGTGACGGTTCGGACCATCGGAAGGACGAACAGCGAGGGTCTGTCACGCCAATGCTTCCGTCGTATGTCCGTCAGATGACGAAACGCCGCTCATGCAGAGTTCGACGTGCCGGTCCCAGGTGAACTCGGCCAGCGCCCGCACTCTGGCGGCCGCGCCCATGGATGCACGCAGCCCGGCATCTTCGAGCAGCGCGGAAATGGCTGATGCGATTGCGCCGACGTCCCTGCCGTCGACGGAAAAACCGCTGACGCCATTCTCGATCAGTTCCCGTGCGCCGCCGTCGATGCCGGCAATGACGGCGGTGCCCGTCACCATGGCATCGGCAATGGCAATTCCGAAGCCTTCGAAATCACGGCCGCCGTCGGCCTCGATCTGGGGGTGGAGAAACAGGTCGGCCTCGCGATAGAGCTGTTCCACGCGGGCATTGGCCAGGAAGCCGGCGACTTCGACGCAGGATTCCAGGCCGAGTTCCCGCACCAGTCCGGCGATCCGTTCCAGTTCCGGCCCGCGCCCGCCGATCACGTAGCGGAACACGTGCCCGGCAGCGCGAGCCCTGGCGCAGGCCTGAACCGCAGCGGCGATGTTCTTGCGCGGCTCGAGCCGGCAGAGGGAGAAGATCAGCGGGACGCCTCCCTGCGCTTCGCTGTGCTTGGCCGGCCTCGGCGCTGCGGCATCATACTCGCTCGAAAGGCCGTTCCACGCTACCACCGGCGGTGCCATATCGGCGCCGAGCCGCCGGGTCAGCCGCGCGGCACTGTAATGACTGACGGTTACCAGCCGCCGGGCCCTGCGGGCGACCAGCCGCATGACGGCAAGCGCCAGTCCTGCGGGATACATGAACTCCCGCCCATGGAAGGTGGTGAGGTAAGGCAGTCCCAGCAGCAGCGGCGGAACCGAAGTGCGCCAGGTCGTCGCGTGGACGACGTCCGGAGCGCCGGTCCTTGCCCGTTCCTGCCGCATGTCGCCAAGGAAGCGCGCCAGGACCAGCGGTGACTTGCCCGCGCCGATGTCGACCAGCATGACCGGTCCCACCTGCTCCCGCCGCGGCCCGGCGCTCGTCTGGGTGAAGACGGTGACGCGCGCGCCTTGCCTTGCGTAGCCCTCCGCCACGCCCCGCGCGTAAGTCTGCATCCCGCCCTCATCGGGAAGATAGCCCTTCGCCATGACCCAGAGGTTTCGGCCCCGGAAACGTTCGCCCGTCACCCCTGATCCTTCCCGGCGCCGCCCAGAAACTCGGCAATGGCCTTCGCTGCCCGCAGGGAGGCGGGCTCGTCGGTGACAGAGAACGTGTCGGCAAGCATCTCGCGCTGCACCGGCAGGTAATCGCCGTGGCCGGCGATGGCCTGCTCCACGGCGGCGATGATATCGCTGCCCGGACCGATCACCGGCCCGGCCCCCCAATGCGCATAATCGGGATTGCCCCGCCAGCGGGCGGCATTCGCGTCGAGGAACAGGCAGGGGCGAGGCCGGTACAGGAACTCGTAGATCTGGCTGCTCACATCACCCAGGTAGAGGTCAGCCATGTTGGTGTAGGCCATGTCGGTGGAAGACTTGCTGCCCAGGTCCACCAGCACATTGGGTGCCTCGGCAACATGCGGCGCCGGCGGCCGCATCCGCCGGACCGCCGGCGGGCTGACCGTTACCGTCCAGCTTCGCGCGAACATCATGACATGCGGCGCGAAGACCAGGTTGAACCGGTCCGACCGGGCGAATGCCTCCAGCACGCCCTGCCCCATGGTATACCAGCTCGACAGCTTGGGCGAGGGATGCGGGTTGTACAACACGGTCGGTCGGGAGGGGTCGCGAAAACCCAGATCACGCCGGTTCCCGGCGCAGAGATCGAACTTCGAATAGCCGACGATGCGAATGCGGGCAGGATCCACCCCTGCCTCGGCGACCAGGCGGCGCGCGATCTTGGGGCCAGCGACGAGCACGAGATCGAAGCGGGCGCTCTCGGGGCCGAAGCCGATCGCCCGGTCTCCGGCACCGTGGCGCGTGTGAATCATCTTGAGGTCGTCCAGCCCGTAGCGCGTTTTGAGCAGGAGCGAGGTCTTCTCGGAGACGACGAGCGCGTCGAAGCTGCGGAAGAAGTCGAGGTTGTCACGAAAGACCAGCAGCTTGCGCGCCGGCACCAGCCCTTCCAGGCTGCGCTGGAGCAAACGGGAGGAGGCCGAACGGAGGTGCAGGCGGATCAGCTCCAGGCGATCGATGTCCGCGCCGGCCATCTCCCTTACGGCCTTTTCGATCTTATCCTCCGTCACCGCAAGAGTGATCCGGGCCATCCCGCCGCGGGCCATCTGCAGCGCGATCGGCAGGCTGTGGGCGATCTGATGGGTCTGATCGTGATTGAAGAAGAAGCAGATCCTGGTCACGGCTAGGCGCGCTATCCGATTTGCGATGCATTGCATAGGTTTCCGCGGCGTGCACGGCGGGAGCGGCGGCAAAGCGGCCTCTGCGCCGCATTGCCGCCTTGCGTCTTGCGGCGGCGCGCGTTCTGGTTCAGATGCCCCACCATGTCCGCGTCGGCGAAAGCACATCCCCCAACACAATCGACCGCGCGGCGCATTCTTCGAAACACCGCCTGGCTGCTCGGCGGCAAGGGTTTCGGCGGCCTGTGCAGCATATTTTACCTCGCGATCCTGTCGCGATCGCTGGGGCTGAAGCAGTTCGGCCACTTCTCCCTGATTTTCGGCACGGCGCAGGCGCTCGTCGCGATCGCGGGTTTCCAGACCTGGCAGGCCGTTGTGCGCTACGGCGCGGCTTACGTGCACGACAACGACTGGCTTCGTTTCAGCCGGCTTTCCATGCTCTGCGGGATTATCGACGCGGCGGGCGCACTGTTCGGCTGCGCGATCGCGGCGATCATCTTCATCGGCTTTGCCGGCATGCTCGACCTCAATCCGGCTTACGTGAACATGGCGTTCGCGTTCAACTGCGCGTTGATGTGGGGCAGGGTCTCGGCTCCCACCGGGATGATGCGCGCGCTCAACCGTTTCGACGCCGCCGTCTACGTCGAAGCGACGGTGCCGCTGGGCCGATTGATCGCTGCCAGCTTCATCTGGTGGTATGGACCGAGCGTCGGCCGTTTCCTGCTCGCCTGGGCGCTGATCGACATCGCCTCGGCCGTCATGTACTGGGCACTGGCGTTGCGGCTCAATCCGCGAGGTTTCGATTTTTCCGGTCTTCGCAACTGGCGTGAAACCGTGAAGGAAAACCCCGGAATTCGGCGGTTCCTGTTCATCATATCGAGCGCGAGCACGCTCGATGCGGCTTACAAGCAGGGCCCGCTGCTGGCGGTGGGCTTTTTCCTGGGGACGAGCACGGCCGGCCTGTACCGCCTTGCCGACCAGCTCGCGCAGGGGTTCAGCAAGGTGTCGACCCTGCTTGCCCGTGCGATCTATCCCGAGGTCAACCGGGCGCGGGTCGCATCCTCGCCGGCAGAGTTCCGCCGAATGGTGCTGCGCATCATCCAGGTCGCGGCAATGGGCGGCGGTTTCGTCGTGCTGGTCGCGATCGCGGCCGGCGGACATCTTCTCTCGCTGATCGGGGGCGAGGCCTTCGGAGCGGGGGCGGCCATCCTCGTGCCGCTGGCGATAGCCGCCAGTTTCGAGCTTGCCAGCGTGGCCTTCGAGCCGGTGCTGCATTCCACCGGCCGCGCTCGTGCCGCGCTGGCGGGCAGGCTCGTGGCCGTTGCGACCCTCATAGCGGCGATTCTGGTGCTTCACGACGCAGGTGCGATCGGCATTGCCTGGTCCGTGGCGAGTGCCGGGGCGGTTGCCTACCTCACCATGGGCCTCCTGGCCTGGCGCACCCTGCAGCGGCTTGAGCGGCACGAGATTGAAGTCGTCGATGAGGAACGCGGCTCGACAGCGGAGTGACCTTGTCTATCATGCGCCGATGTCGTCCTCAGCCCTGATCGCGCAAGCCGCCAGCATTTCCGAGCGCATAGTCACCCTGCGCCGGCAGATCCATGCCGAGCCCGAGCTTGGCCTGCACACCCCGAAAACGCGCGACAAGGTCCGCGCTGCTCTCGCCCACCTGCCGCTCGAGTGGCGGGAGGGCCCTTCGACCACCGGGCTTGTCGCGACGCTGAGCGGCGGTGCCGGGCCGGGCCGGTCTGTGCTCCTGCGCGGCGACATGGACGCACTCCCGATGCCGGAGGAAACCGGCCTGGACTTCGCATCTGCCATCCCCGGCGTGATGCACGCCTGCGGTCACGACGCGCATGTCGCCATGCTGGCAGGCGCAGCGGAGATCCTGTCGGCGCAGGCGGATCAGCTCGAAGGCGAGGTCCGCTTCATGTTCCAGCCCGGCGAGGAGGGCCACCACGGCGCGCGGTTCATGCTGGAGGACGGGCTGCTCGGAGGGGAGGGCTTCGGCCATGCGCTGCCCGATGCCGCCTTCGCGCTTCATGTCATGCCCAACGCTCCTCATGGCCTGATCGGCGGCCGCGCGGGGCCGCTGCTGGCGGCAGCCGACCAGATCGAGATCGTGGTAACCGGGCGCGGCGGCCACGCGTCAATGCCGCATGACACTCTCGATCCGGTGCCCGTTGCCTGCGAGATCGTCATGGCGATCCAGGCCATGGTCGCGCGCAAGTTCAACGTCTTCGATCCGGTGGTGGTGACGGTCTCGAGGATCGAGGCGGGCACGGCGCACAACGTCATAGCCGACGAAGCCCGCATGCTGGGCACCATGCGCGCCCTATCGCCCGCGAACCGGGCGCGGCTGAAGGAAGAGCTGCCGGTACTCGCGGCCGGCATCGCCGGGGCTCACGGGCTCACGGCCGAAGTGCGGATCGCGGAAGGCTTCCCGGTGACGATATGCAGCGAAGCCGCCGTCGTCCTGGGCGAGCAGGTGGCACGGTCCATGTTCGGCGGCGAGGCCTTCCTGCGGCTGCGCGACCCGATCATGGGCGCGGAGGATTTCGCCTATGTGCTGGAAAAGGTGCCGGGCGCGATGTTCTTCCTCGGCGTCAGCCACAAGGGGGCGGACTGGCAGCGCTGCTGCGGCATTCACTCGACGAAGATGATGGTCGACGAGACGGTCCTGCCGCAGGGTGCCGCTTATCTGGCCGGACTTGCGCAGGATTTCCTCGAGCGCGGCTTCGCCTGAGGCGCAAGCGGGATCAGGCCTTCACGTCCGCCCATTCCGGGTGCCGCTTGAACGCTGCGACCACGTAGCTGCAGATCGGCGCGATCCTGAAGCTGTTTTCTCGGGCATCGGCGACCATAGCCTCGACCAGGCGGGCGGCGACGCCGCGTCCGCCGATCGGTCTGGGCACCAGGGTATGCTCGGCATAGCGCACGCCGCCGCGCTCGACCCAGGTGAGGCGGCCGATCTCGTCGCTGCCGGCGACATGGGCGTGGTATTCGCCGGTGGATGCGGTTTCGTGCTTGGTGATGGTCACGCCGACCATGGGCAATCTCCCGGGCCGTTCACGGCCATGCGGTTTTCCTGTACAGATGAGCCGCTTGACGGCGCGCTCGGGTCCAAGCAGGCATATGGCCATGGAATTCCTCTCCGACAATGCCGCCCCGGTCCATCCCGCCGTCTGGAAGGCGATGATGGCGGCGGATGCCGCCGATGCCCCCTATGACGGCGATGCCCTGAGTCGTGAGCTCGACATGCGCTTTTCGGCGCTGTTCGGACGAGATTGCGCCGCGCTTTGGGTGGCGACCGGGACAGCGGCCAATTGCCTTGCGCTGGCTTCGATGGTGCAGCCGCACGGGGGCGTGGTCTGTCATCGCGAGTCCCATATCGAGGCTGACGAGTGCGGCGCTCCCGGCTTCTATCTGCACGGTGCCAAGCTCATGCTTGCCGAGGGCGATAGCGCGAAGCTGACGCCGGAGGCGATCGCAGCCGTCGTCGATCCGATCCGCGACGATGTGCATCAGGTGCAGCCTCATGCCGTCTCCATCACGCAGGCAAGCGAATACGGCTGTGCCTATCGGCCGGCAGAGCTGGCGAAGCTCTCCGCCTGCGCGAAGGGGCGGGGCCTATCGCTTCATGTCGACGGCGCGCGCTTCGCCAATGCCGTCGCCTTTCTCGGCTGCAGCCCGGCGGAGGCGGCGACGGGCGCCGATGCCCTGAGCTTCGGCTTCGTCAAGAACGGCGGCATGGGCGCCGAAGCGGTGGTGTTCTTCGACCCGGACAAGGCGGGCCTCGTGCGGTATCGCCGCAAGCGTGGGGGGCACCTGCAGTCAAAAGGCCGCTATCTTGCCGCCCAGATCATCGCCTTGCTGGAAAACGACCTCTGGCGGGAGAACGCCCGCGCCGCAAATGCCGCCGCCGCCGAGATCGCCGCAGCCGCTACGGGCCGCCTGCTCCACCCGGTCGAGGCCAACGAGGTCTTCATCGCCTGCACGCCCGCCGAGCGCGCGGCGCTGCGGGCTCAGGGCTTCGGCTTCTACGATTGGGGCGGGCAGGCGGCGCGGCTGGTCTCCGCGTGGAACACGCCAGCGGGACACGTTACGGCGCTGGCACGTGCGATCGCCGCACTATGAGCCAATCGCCCGCGCGCGCCGGCGTGCTGCTGCCCTTTGTGCTGGTGGCTCTGATCTGGGGCTCGACCTGGCTCGTCATCAAGGACCAGATCGCCGCCATTCCGCCGCAGTGGACGATCGTCTGGCGTTTCGTGCTGGCGAGTGCCGCAATGTGCGTGCTGGCGCGCCTGCGCCGGGAATCGCTGCGCCTGCCCCTTGCCGGGCAGCGGCTGGCAATGCTGATCGGACTGGCCCAGTTCTGCGGCAATTACCAGTTCGTGTACCAGGCCGAACATTACCTCACCTCCGGGCTGGTGGCCGTGTTCTACGCCTTGCTGCTGGTGCCCAATGCGGCTTTGTCGCGACTATTTCTGAAAACTCCCGTGACGCCGCGCTTCGTACTTGGATCGGTCGTGGCGGTTGGCGGAATCGCGCTTCTGCTGCTGCACGAGGCGCGCATGGCGGTTTCGCACGGCGGAGTGATCTGGGGCATCGCGCTGTCGGTGTTCGGGCTGCTTGCCGCTTCGGTCGCCAACGTGCTTCAGGCCGGTCCGGTCGCCAGGCGCACGCCGGCGGTTCCGCTGATGGCCTGGGCGATGATCTGGGGATCGGCGTTCGATATCGTTCTTGCCCTGGCGGTGGCCGGACCTCCCGCAGTCGACTGGCATCCCTCTTATCTGGCCGGGGTCGCTTATCTGGCGATCTTCGGATCGGTCGTCACGTTCCCGCTCTATTTCAAGCTCATCCGTGATCTGGGGGCAGGCAGGGCGGCCTACAACGGCGTCGCCACCCCGGTGGTGGCAATGATCCTGTCCACCTTGTTCGAAAGTTATCGCTGGACCCTGCTGGCGGTTGCCGGGTCCGTGCTCGCCATGACGGGCCTCGTCGTCGCCCTGAGCGCGCGCAAGCCGGCCGCGTAATCCGGGTAGCGCGGTTTCCAGCCCAGCACGCGCCGAGCCTTGCCGTTGGCGACGCGGCGGTTCTCGGCAAAGAAGGCCCGCGCCATGACCGAGAGGCCGGCCTTTTCCAGCGATTGCAGCGGCGGCGGCTCGATGCCAAGCAGGCGGCAGCCTTCCTCGACCACCAGGTTCTGGCTGCAGGGCAGGTCGTCGGCGAGATTGTAGGCGCCCGCCGGCGCCGCGAGGCCGGCGATCACGCCCGATGCGATGTCCTCGACATGAATCCGGCTGAAGACCTGCCCCGGCAGGTCGATTCGATGCGCGCGTCCCTCGGCGATCCGATCGAAGATCGAGCGGCCCGGCCCGTAGATGCCCGGCAGGCGATAGACCCTTGCGCCGCGTGCCAGCCACTCCGCATCGGCCTCCGCGCGCGCCGTCCGGCGGCCGGCGCCGGTCGGCGCGCTCTCGTCCACCCAGGCGCCGCCGGTGTCGCCGTAGACCCCGCTCGAGGAAAGATAGGAAAGCGCCTTGCCGGCAAGGGCGCCGCCGTAGCGGTCGAGGACAGGGTCCAGCCCATCGCCGCCTGGCGGTACGGAAGACAGCACGTGATCGGCATCGGCCAGCGCCAGCCGTACGGTGCCCTCGTCGTCGAAGGAAAGGGTGCCTTCGCTGCCGGTCGAGACGACTTCCCACCCCTGCGCGGCGAGATCGCGGGCAATGACCGTGGCGGCAAAGCCCAGCCCGAAGATGAAGAACCGCCGGTTCACGCTATTCCCTGTGCGATATGGTCTGCATAATTTCGTAGCCCAACTGCTGGCAATCGCAAGGCGAGCGGCTAAATCAGGGCAATGGATACCGCCAGCAACCCAGCCGAGCCCCAGGAAAATCTCCAGACCGCCGATGCGGCCCCGCCGCCGCAGGCGCCGCCGGTCGTCTACCGGGAGGATTATCTGCCGCCCGCCTGGCTGGTGCCGGATGTCGCGCTTTCCTTCGATCTCGGGATCGCGGAGACGAGGGTCTCCTCCCGGCTTTTGGTCAGGCGCAATCCGGCCGGCAATGGATCGGACCTCCTTCGGCTCAACGGAGACCAGATATCCCCCCGGGCGGTGAAGGTCGACGGCGAGACCATAAACGACTGGAGGCTCGACGGCTCCGACCTGCTGCTCGAACTCGGCGGCAACGAGCACACGATCGAGGTGGAGACGCTGGTTAGCCCCGCGGCGAACAGCCAGCTCATGGGCCTCTATGCCTCGGGCGGCATGCTGTGCACCCAGTGCGAGGCGGAGGGTTTTCGCCGCATCACCTTCTTCCCCGACCGGCCCGATGTGCTGTCGACCTTTTCGGTGCGGATGGAAGGCGACAAGGCTGCTTTCCCGATCCTGCTCGCCAACGGAAATTGTACGGCAAAGGGCGAGGACGGGAACGGCCGCCATTGGGCGGAGTGGCATGATCCCTGGCCGAAGCCGAGCTATCTCTTCGCGCTGGTGGCGGGCGACCTGGTGGCGAACCATGCGATCTTCACCACCATGAGCGGGCGCAGCGTCGACCTCAACGTCTGGGTCCGCCCGGGCGACGAAAACCGCACGCAGCACGCGCTTGACTCGCTTGTTGCCGCGATGAAGTGGGATGAGGAGACATTCGGGCGCGAGTACGATCTCGACCTGTTCAACGTCGTGGCGGTGTCGGATTTCAACATGGGGGCGATGGAGAACAAGGGGCTCAACGTCTTCAATACCCGCTATGTCCTTGCCGATCCGGAAACCGCCACCGATGCCGATTACGACGCGATCGAGGGTGTGGTCGGGCACGAATACTTCCACAACTGGTCTGGCAACCGCGTGACCTGCCGCGACTGGTTCCAGCTCTCGCTCAAGGAGGGCTTCACCGTCCTGCGCGACCAGCTTTTCAGCGCCGCCATGGGGTCTGAGGCGGTCAAGCGGATCGAGGATGTCCGGGTTCTGCGCAGCGCGCAGTTCCCGGAGGATTCGGGCCCGCTCGCTCACCCGATCCGCCCCGATTCCTACCAGGAGATCTCCAACTTCTACACCGCGACGGTCTATAACAAGGGCGCCGAGGTAATCCGCATGATGCGGACCATGGCTGGGCCCGATCGGTTCCGCAAAGGTACCGACCTCTATTTCGCGCGCCATGACGGCGAGGCGGCGACCTGCGAGGATTTCGTCAAGGCGATGGAGGAGGGCGCCGGTCTCGACCTGCGCCAGTTCCGCCTGTGGTACTCGCAGTCGGGCACGCCGCACGTTTCGATGGCGATGACGCATCGGGGCGACACGGTTTCGCTGACGCTGACGCAGACCGTCCCGGAAACGCCGGGACAGCCGGTCAAGCATCCCATGCCCATTCCGCTGCGCGTCGCCCTGTTCGATCGCAAGACGGGCACGCATGCCGGCGAACGGCTTATCGTCCTCGACAAGGGGAGCGATACGTTCACTTTCGAAGGGTATCCGCAGCCGCCGATCCTTTCGGCCAACCGCGGCTTCTCGGCGCCGGTGGCGATCGAGGTGGAGCGGCCGACCGAGGACCTGGTCTTCCTGGCGGCGCACGATGATGATCCTTTCGCCCGCTACGAGGCGATGCAGAGCCTCACCGTGCGGCATCTCATCGCGGCGGTCGGCGCGCCCAGGGACGAGCCAAGGCAGGAGGCGGAGCGCGAAGCACTGCGTCAGGCTTATCAGGCCGTGCTCGCGGACGATGCGCTCGACGACCTCATGCGCGGCGAGCTGCTGATCCTGCCGGCGGCTGCCTATCTTGCCGAGCAGCTCCTCGTCGCCGACCCGAGTGCGCTGCACGAGGCGCGTGAGGCGCTGAAGGCATGGCTGGGAGCGGAACTGACCGACGCGTTCCGCGCGCTGCACGACCGGACCTCGGCAGTTTCCTATGGCCGCGAGGCGGCGGCGCGCGGTGCACGCAAAGCCAAGGCACAGGCGCTCGTCTACATCGCCGCCGCCGATCCTGCGGAAGGGGCGCGCCGCGCTTTCGTGCAATACGGCGCGGCAGACAACATGACCGATCGCCAGAGCGCGCTGGCGGTCCTGTGCAGCCTCGACGTTCCCGAGCGCGAGGAAGCCCTGGCTGACTTCCATAAGCGTTATGCGGGCAACGCGCTGGTCGTCGACAAGTGGTTCGCGCTTCAGGCGGGGTCCTCCCATCCCCGGGTGCTCGACCACGTTCGCGACCTGGCCGTGCATCCCGATTTCACGCTTTCCAACCCCAACCGCGCGCGCGCCCTCTACATGTCGGCGGCACTAAATCCCCAGGCGTTCCACGATGCGAGCGGCGAAGGATACCGGACGATCGGCGAGGCCATCCGCCGGCTCGACCCGATCAACCCGCAGACTGCGGCGCGCTTTGTGCCGGCGCTGGGCCGCTGGCGGCGAATCGAGCCGTCGCGCGCGGGCCTGATGCGCGCCGAACTGGAAAGGATCGCGGCCGTGCCGGCGTTGTCGCGCGACGTGCGCGAGCAGGTGAGCAAGAGCCTTGGCTGAGGTCGCGCCGGTCGAAGTCAACCGCGCTGCCGTTCTCGAGGGGTTGCCGCACGGTTTCCTCGGCCGGCGCGGGGGCGTGAGTCGCGGCAGTGTAGCAGGTCTCAACGTCGGGCCCGGATCGGGCGACGATCCCCGGCTCATCGTCGAGAACCGCGCGCGCGCGATCGCGGCGGTTCGCCCGGGCGCGCGGCTGGTCACCGTTTACCAGGTGCATTCCCCCGATTGCGTGATGGTCGCGGACGATGTCTGGCCCGACGATGAGCGGCCCCGTGCCGACGCCATGGCTACCGATCGCCCCGGTCTTGTCCTCGGCATCCTCACCGCCGACTGCGCGCCGGTGCTCATGGCGGACCGCGACGCGGGCGTCATCGGCGCCGCGCACGCCGGCTGGAAAGGGGCGGCCGCCGGAGTGACGGACCGCACCATTGCGGCGATGGAAAATCTTGGCGCCAGCGCCTCGCGCATCGTCGCGGCCATCGGCCCCTGCATCGCGCAGCAATCGTACGAAGTGGACGATGCGTTTCGCGACAACTTTTGCGGCACTGATGCCGCGAACGCGCGGTTCTTCCTGCCGGGACGGGCCGGGCACCACCAGTTCGACCTCGAGGGCTACGTCGCCGCCCGCCTCGCGGCTGCCGGAATCGCGGCGGTCGAGCGGCTCGGCCTCGACACTTATTCGGAGCCGGATCGGTTCTTTTCCTACCGCCGCGCTACGCACCGCGCGGAACCCGCCTATGGACGAGAGATTTCGCTGATTGGCCTGAGCTGACCTGCCAAAGCGCCGGAAAGCCCCATGCTTTCCGGCGCTTTGGCTAAGGCCAAAAAGGCGGTTGGCAGGGCCGGCTTTCGCGTATATCAGGCCGCGCAAGTCGGGTTCGGCCCGGAGCACGTTCGGGTCGAACGCGGTCGAAGGGGGGTACCAGGCGTACCATTGATAAGCATTTGGCTCGTTGTCGGTCCTTCGGCAGTGGGTTCTCGAAAGCAAGACGTCTAGAGCAGGACAGGGCTAACATGGCAGAAGCAGATGGCGTGCGGCGGCGCGATTTCATCAATATCGCTGCAGTAAGTGCGGCGGGTGTCGCTGGCGTTGGGGTGCTGGTTCCCCTGATCAGCCAGATGTCGGCGTCGGCCGATGTTCTTGCGGCATCGTCGACAGACGTCGATGTCTCCACGATCAAGCCGGGCCAGGCCATCAAGGCGATCTTCCGCAAGCAGCCGGTCTTCGTGCGCAACCTTACTCCCAAGGAAATCGCGGAAGCCAACGCGGTCGACGTCTCGACCCTGCGCGATCCGCAGACGCTCGGCGAGCGGACGAAGGAAGGCAAGGAAAACTGGCTCATCACCATGGGCGTGTGCACGCATCTGGGATGTGTGCCGCTGGGCGCCGGCGAAGGCGAGAACCGCGGAGAGTTCGGCGGTTACTTCTGCCCCTGCCACGGCTCCGTCTACGACACGGCCGCCCGTATCCGTAAGGGCCCCGCCCCCACGAACCTCGAGGTTCCGGAATACGAATTCACGTCCGACACCGTCGTCAAGATCGGTTGAGGCCAAGAGAGAGGATCACGATCATGAGCTTCCCCTGGGCCAAGGAATACACGCCGTCGCATCCCTTCATGAAGTGGATGGATGAGAAGCTGCCTCTGCCGCGTCTCGTCTACAACGCTGTCGGCG
The DNA here is from genome assembly GCA_035278205.1 of Novosphingobium sp. Classification (GTDB taxonomy): domain Bacteria; phylum Pseudomonadota; class Alphaproteobacteria; order Sphingomonadales; family Sphingomonadaceae; genus Novosphingobium. The sequence continues at coordinate 29,028 of DATEJH010000018.1, forward strand.
GTGGCTACGAGGTTCCGCGCAACCTCAACTATTTCTGGAATTTCGGTTTTCTTGCAGGCCTCTGCCTGGTGCTGCAGATCGTCACCGGCATAGTCATGGCGATGCACTACGCGTCGAACACGGCGGTGGCTTTCGATTCCATCGAGATGACCATGCGCGACGTGAACTGGGGCTGGCTGATGCGCTATGCGCACGCCAACGGCGCCTCGGCGTTCTTCGTAGTCATCTACATCCACATCTTCCGCGGCTTCTACTACGGCTCCTACAAGGCCCCGCGCGAGATGGTGTGGCTGCTCGGCGTGGTCATCTTCCTGCTGATGATGGCGACCGCGTTCATGGGCTATGTCCTTCCCTGGGGACAGATGAGCTTCTGGGGCGCGAAGGTCATCACCGGCCTGTTCTCGGCAATCCCGCTGATCGGCGATCCGCTGCAGCAGTGGCTGCTCGGCGGCTTCGCACCGGACAATGCCGCGCTCAACCGCTTCTTCTCGCTGCACTACCTGCTGCCATTCGTGATCGTGGGCGTGGTCATCCTCCACATCTGGGCGCTGCACATCCCGGGTTCGTCCAACCCCGTCGGCGTCGAGGTCAAGAGCGAGAGCGACACGGTTCCGTTCTACCCGTACTACATCGCCAAGGACGGGTGGGCGATCGGCGTCTTCGCGCTCCTGTACTGTGCCGTGGTGTTCTTCTTCCCGAATTCGCTTGGCCACCCCGACAACTACATTCCGGCCAACCCGATGAGCACGCCGGCGCACATTGTTCCGGAATGGTACTTCTGGCCGTTCTACGCGATCCTGCGCGCCTTCACCCAGAACTTCTTCTTCATTCCGGCCAAGCTCATGGGCGTGCTGGCGATGTTCGGCGCGATCGTCGTCTGGTTCTTCCTGCCCTGGCTGGACAAGTCGCCGGTGCGCTCGGGCTCCTACCGCCCGATGTACAAGAAATTCTTCTGGCTCGGCTTGATCCCGGCCATGGCGGTGCTGTTCTACTGCGGCGGCGCTCCGGCCGAGGAGCCGTACGTCATGCTCAGCCAGATCGCCGCGCTCTATTACTTCGCGCACTTCCTGATCATCCTGCCGATCGTCTCTGCGATCGAGAAGCCGCTCCCGCTGCCTTACTCGATCACCGAAGCGGTCCTCGGCAAGGACGAGGAAGCCGCGCTGGCGCCGGCGCAGGCCACGGCGTGATCAACAGCTAGAACGAAAGACGAAAGACATGGCACGCATTCTCTCGATCCTCGTCGGGCTGTTCTTCACGGTGGCTCTGGCGTGGTCCTTCGGCAACGGCGCCTACACGGCGATCTCGGAGCCCACTCCGCCGACGGCGGAAAGGGCTTTCCACCTTCACCCGAAGGAAGTGCACTTCTCGTTCGACGGCCCCTTCGGCAAGTTCGACCGCCAGCAGCTGCAGCGGGGCTTCCAAGTCTACAAGGAAGTCTGCTCGGCCTGCCACTCGCTCAGCCACGTCGCGTTCCGCGACCTGGTGCAGCTCGGCTACAGCGACGCGGAAGTGAAGGCGATCGCCGCCGGTTTCCAGGTTCCCGGCACTGATCCGAATACCGGCGAGGACGCCATGCGTCCGGGCACCCCCCTCGACTACTTCCCGAAGCCTTTCGCGAACGACATCGCCGCCCGCGCCGCCAACAACAATGCGGTTCCGCCGGATCTCTCGCTGATCACCAAGGCGCGTCACGATGGTCCGGCCTATGTCTACTCGCTCGTCACCGGCTTCCAGGAACAGCCCGCCGAACTTCTCAAGAGGTTCCCGGACGCGAAGACTCCTCAGAGCCTGCACTATAATCCGTACTTCGCGAACCTGAATCTCGCCATGGCGCCGCCGCTCGCGTCCGAGGGACAAGTCCAGTACGGCGACGGCACCAAGCCTACGGTCGATCAGATGGCCAAGGACGTGGCCGCGTTCCTGACCTGGACGGCCGAGCCGAAGCTCGAGAAGCGCAAGCAGACCGGTTGGCCGGTCCTGGGCTTCCTGCTCTTCGCCACCATCCTGGGCTACATGTCGTACCGCAGCATCTGGGCCGACAAGAAGCACTGAGGCCCGGTCGATCGACTGAATGCTGGCGCCCCTCCATCACGCGATGGCAGGGGCGCTTCGCTTTTCGGGACAACGTGAATGAACCTCGAAGATCTCAAGGATCTCGTCCGCTCGATTCCCGATTTTCCGAGGCCGGGCATTCTCTTTCGCGACGTGACGACGCTCATGAGCAGCGGCCGCGGGTTTGCCGCTGCCGTCGCCATGCTGAGCGACAAGGCCATCGAAGCGGGTGCCGAAGCGATTGCCGGCGTCGAGGCACGCGGCTTCATCTTCGGCGCCGCCGTCGCGGCCAAGGCCGGCATCGGCTTCATCCCCGTGCGCAAGCCGGGCAAGCTGCCGGTCCCGGTCCTGGCTATCGACTACGCGCTCGAATACGGGACCGATACGCTGGAGGTCGATCCCGGCGCCATCCGCGATGGCAGCAGGATCGTCCTGATCGATGACCTCATCGCCACCGGCGGCACCGCGCTGGCTGCGATCGAGTTGATCCGCCGGGCGAGAGGGGTGGTCGAGCAGTCATTGTTCCTGGTTGATCTGCCCGACCTCGGCGGCGCTTCGAGGCTGCGCGCGGCCGGGGTGGCGGTCGATGCGCTGATGGACTTCCCCGGCCATTGATGGCCGGAGTACGAGCTGCCGCAATCGACGAGGGCCCCTCACGCCGGAACCGGATCCTTGCCCTTGGCCTTCCCGGCCTTTCGGCCGCCCTTTGCCTCGGTTTCCTCGATCAGTGACTGGACAGCCTTCGAGTGGGCCACCGTACCCAGTTCGGTAAGCGCGAAGTAGTTGGCCTCGATCTCGTTCGGGTCATAGAGGTAATTGACCATGATCCCGTGCGCCTGCCTTTGTCCGTTGGGCGACAGGTCGGCGTTGGCGTGCACCGCCTCCAGCCTTGCGCCGTTGCCGAGGTGGAAACGGGCAACCGGATCGAGGGGCTGATTGCCCTTGCCCCTGGCCTGCACCAGATAGCGTGCCGCAAGCGACTGCAGTTCGCCGGCACCGGGCACGCCGGCATCCGGCCCCAGCTCCTTGCCCAGCCACTTCGCAAATCCGGGGACCGGCGACAGTGTGGCGAAAGTCTTGAGGTGCGGCAACTCCTGCTTGAGCCGGCCGACAACCCGCTTGATCAGGTGATTGCCGAAGGGGATGCCCTTAAGCCCCACCTGGCAGTTGCTGATGGAATAAAAGATGGCGCAGCTCGCCTCCCGGGGATCGGTAGTCTCGCGCTCTTCGGCAATGATCTCGTGAATGGCCCCGGGCAGGTGTTGCGTGAGCGCCACTTCGACGAAGATCAGCGGATCGTCGCGCATCTGCGGATGGAAGAAGCCGTAACAGCGGCGGTCGACCGGCTCGACACGACGGCGCAGATCCTCCCATCCGGCGATCTCGTGCACGGCTTCGTAGCGGATGATGTGCTCAAGCAGCGCAGCGGGCGAGTCCCATGCGATTCGCCGCAGTTCGAGAAAGCCTGCATTGAACCAGGCGGTGAAGGCGCTTTCCAGTTCGCGGTCGAGCGCATCAAGCCCGCTGGTCCGCGATGATTTCGGCACGGCGAGCAGATCCTCGCGCAGGCCGATCAGCCGGGGCGTTCCCTTGGGGGCGAGATTGAGCAGGTTGATGAGCCTCCCGCTCGGGGATTCGCTCGCTTCGTGCAGCGCGCGGGCGGAGGCTTCGTCGCGCCGCTTGTGCCATTGGACGATGGCCTCGTCGATCGCCTTGGCGTCGGCCGGATGAAGATCGTGGACCTGGGCCAGGAATTCCTGCCGGGCCGCGAGGTCGGTCCCTTCGTAAAGATCGAAAAAGGCCGAGGCCAATGCCGGCCCGGAAGCGCGCCCGCGCAGTGAAAGCAGGGCATCGGCCAGGTCGAGCAGGCTCTCCCCGCCGTTCTGCCGCGGTGCGACGCCCAGACCGCGCAGCAGCTTTCCCAGGCCGGAGTTCATCAGCAGCTCGAGCGGACTGCGCCTCCTTACAGCGGCGTGATTCTCGCTCTCGTTGCGGGTCCGGGATGTGTTCATCGCGCTGCGAGTCCTCATTTGGCTGGAGCAATCCATACCATTGCTGCACCTGCGAGAACATCATGAAGTGCCCCAACGCTCCATTGCAATACCTCCAGCCGCAATTCGGCACGCCTGCCGCACGGATGCCGCTGGTACGATCCGGACATGCGGTCTGGTAAAAACGTACGGCTACCGCAGCCTGCCAAAGAGAGCCGTTGACGAAACGTCGTTTGTCGTGAAAAGCGGCTTGCACAAAGCGGCGGTGCTTTTTCGGCTAATCACCGGATCAAGCGGGTATAGCTTAGTGGTAAAGCTCCAGCCTTCCAAGCTGGCTATGCGGGTTCGATTCCCGCTACCCGCTCCAGCCGCCTCTTCAAAAATCACGCGTCATAGTGTATGAAACCCGCAGAAAACCGGGACATTTTGTGTCCCTGTTCGTCCAGATTTGACCGTCCATTTCCACCCACATCCACCGAAAAATGGGGGTACATTGGGATTTTGGCGGCCTGATCAGTTCGAGATACCCCCGCCGTGGGGGTACGCAGCGGGAAAGGCGCTCAAAACATGCCACTTACCGACGTCGCGATCCGAAACGCCAAACCTCGAGAAAAGCCCTACAAGCTCGGCGACGCATTGGGGTTATTCCTTCTGGTGAATCCGTCAGGAGGCAAGCTCTGGCGGGTCAAATACAGGATATACGGCAAGGAAAAGACTCTGGCCATTGGCGTGTATCCAACAGTCGGTCTCGCAGAGGCGCGCCGCCGTCGAGATGAAGCGCGTCGGATGCTGTCGGAGGGCAAGGACCCGTCCATCGAAAAGAAGCGCGAGAAACTGCGCGGAGAGATGGGCGCAGCATCGACGTTTACGGCCGTCGCCGCCGAATTCTGCGAGAAGCGGAAGCGGGACGGTACCAAAGGCTGGGCTCCGGCCACGGCCACGCGCAGCGAATATCTGCTGTCGCTGCTACGAGGCTCCATCGGCCACATGCCAATCGCTGAAATCCAACCAATCGACATACTCGGAGCGGTGAAACGGATCGAAAGGAAGGGCCAGTTCGAAAGCGCGCGACGAACGCTCCAGCTTGCCGGCGCCGTCTTTCGTTATGCTGTGGCGACCGCGCGCATCCCGTCAGATCCTACCCGGGATCTGCGTGGCGCCCTGACGACGCCCACAGTGACCCACTATGGCGCCATTATCGAACCCGAACGCGCCGGTGAGCTTCTGCGCGCAATCGACGGATACGATGGACTGCCAATAACAAAACTCGCGATGCAGCTGGCTCCCCATGTCTTCGTTCGTCCCGGTGAACTACGCCATGCTGAGTGGGGTGAGTTCGACCTCGATGTCGCTCTGTGGACCATCCCGGCCGTGAAGACGAAGATGCGCAAGGATCATCGCGTGCCGTTGTCCCACCAGGCTATCGCGATCCTGGAAGAGGCTCATGCGCTGACAGGGCCCAAGGGTTACGTGTTTCCCTCCATCAGGGCACGCTCGCGGCCAATGAGCGACAACACGATAAACGCGGGGCTGCGCCGCCTTGGCTACGCCAGCAACGAAATGACGGCGCATGGCTTTAGGGCCATGGCATCCACTCTGCTCAACGAAAGCGGTCTGTGGCATCCTGATGCCATCGAACGTGCGCTTGCCCACGGCGATAGCGATAAGGTCAGAGCTGCATACCATCGCGGCGCCCACTGGCAGGAACGCGTTGAAATGGCGCAATGGTGGAGCGACCATCTCGACAGCTTGCGTGGGGAAGGGCACAGGTCTGCGGCCAAGGCTCGGTCATCCACGAAGATGGTGCCGCGCAATGACGGGCTCAAGTTACCCAAAGCCTGGGCTTTCGAAATCTCGATAAAGCGTGGAGACGGCGGCCAGGAGCAAAGCAATGCAAGTAAATGGCTATTCGCTACCCGCAAATGAGGTATCGAATCGTTTCTCGACTCGATCCGGGAAGGGCGTGGGAGGGGCGATAAAGCAAAACCCACCGACCCGTATTCGTCTCAATGGCAACATCGTTCGCCGCATGCACGACACACTGCCGATTTCACAAGCGCGGCCGCTCATCGTCAGTCTCGACGGCAACAAGGCAACCTTCGATGTCGCCGAACATCTCAGCAACGAAAAAGCGGTGATGAATGGTCGAGATCTATCGCCATTCGAGCGGCTGGAGAATCGGCATTATTCGCGGCCGGCATCGCTGGCGGGCTGGGAACGCTTATCAAGCATTTCGGCGTCGAAGATCACCTTCGGCTCGCTCCGCACGCCCCATTCCGAATGCTAAAAAAGATACACATTGTGTATATCACGTGTTATGGGGAGGGGAAGGAGCTTTCCATGTCTACGGCTAACCCACCTGTCGAACGGGATACAAAGCCCGTCAATCTTCGCGTACGGCTGGAGCCGCTGTCGATTATTGATCGAGCAGCGGCGATGCTCGGACGCACCCGCACCGAATTCATGATCGAGGCCGCCCGTCGCGCAGCTGAGGATGCCATTCTCGATCAGACGGTGATTTCGGTCGATCGCGAGAAGTATGATGCGTTCGTCGCCATGCTCGACCGCCCGGCACAGCCGAACGATCGCCTGCGCGCTCTGATGCAAAGAACGCCGCTCTGGGAGAAGAGGTGACCCTTCACCCTCCGGCGCTACTCGCCGATCGTCATAACATCAAGGATTTCAGATCGGGAGTACCTTCGCTTGACGACTGGCTGAAACGCCGGGCCCGCGCAAATCAGGAGGGCGGCGGGAGCCGTACCTATGTCGTTTGCGACGATGACCGCGTCATTGCCTATTATGCGCTCGCATCGGGCAACATTGCGAGCCGCGAAGCAGGCGGGCGCTTCCGGCGTAACATGCCCGACCCAATCCCCGTCGTGACGCTCGCGCGGCTCGCGGTCGATCGCAGTTTCCAAAAGCGAGGACTCGGCCTCGATCTCGTGCTGGATGCCAACCGCCGCGTGATTGCCGCTGCTGATATCATCGGTATTCGCGGCATAATCGTTCATGCGATCGACGAGGATGCAAAGGCATTCTACCTGAAATGCGGCTTTCTGCCCTCGCCCACCAATGACATGACGCTTATGATCTCACTGGCGGATCTTAAGGCGAACTTGTGAGGGGGATCGGCGCAAGAGCAAGGCCCATCCATCCATGATCAAAAAATGGGCGATTCCACAGGATTCTTATAGCGAGCGTCGATCTGGACCGCACATGCAAAGAAAATGCAGATATTTTTACATGTCCGGCGAACGTGCTAAACAATCGGCGTTTCCTTTGCATAAGGCAAGAAGCGTGCTCAAACTCAAACCCAGCTACCATCTGCCCGATCTGCCGCCGCCGGAGGTGGTCAAGACGGCGGCCGTTCTCAAGGCCCTGACTCGCGCCCACCGTTACTTAGCGGAGCTGAAAGGACGAGCAGGGACATCCCCAATCAGGGTAGCCTGACAGACGATCGGAAAGACACGGCCATGGTCTTCTATCACTCGCCACGGCGCAGCTTCCTGCCCGTCTCGGGACGAAGCCACGTCTCTGGTCAATAAGCGGAATCGCCCACGGCAGCGCTGGTGTCCGTGCCCGGGTCCGGCTCGACATCTCCTTCTTGCCGAGCATGGGAACGAACTTCCTGAATCCGTTCCTCGATCGCCCCGGCAAAGACATCAAGCATGATCCCAGGGCCGGCGGGCATGGCGGCAACCTGATCGACCGCAGCGGGCAATTCGCGCAGCATTCGCTTCGTCACATCCTCAAGGCGAAGTACCGTAGCTCTGGCGGCCAGGCCGCAAGCTTCGGCCAAGCGCTGCCAGTGGCGACCATAGATATGGCGCCCGCGGCGCTGGCCGCCGACGGCTTGCGCATGATTGGTCGTGATGCCGTCCCAGGCGAGGCCGGACATCAGATCATAGAGTGGCGCGAAGCTGGGGCCTTCGGGCCGCAGAAGGATCGAATAGTTCTTGGCGTGGGAATCGACATTACCGACCGCGATGTTGAAGATCACCGCATCGAGCAGCCTGGTGATGTCGCGCGCGGTCATATGCTGGCGTACCAACGCGAACATGTCGGCAAGCGATGGCCCGCGTCGGCCCGTTCGGTTGAACTCATATTTGGCGGCCGGGGGCCGTCCGAGCGCCTGGCAAAAATCCTCCTGGTGGACACGCCGGGCCCCGTCGGCGTCGCTGATGCTGCGGTCATATCGCGCCACGAGCAGGTACCTGCGCTCGCCCGCCGTGCCGGTCGTCACGGGTGCGGTGGGGAGGCCGATGCGTTTTGCCAGCACCATGCACAAAGCTTCGTTCTGCACGCCATCCAGCAACCGCGGATTGTCGGGCTTCAATATATACGTCGAAGGCGCGCCGTTGACGGGAATAGCTAGCTGATTTTCGTGCAAGGCCACCGGGAGCTTGTCCTGAGCGCCAGCGAGGCTCATCGACACGCCGTCATCGCCAACGAGAAAAGGGCGCGCTGGCAGATCGGTGATGATGCGCTCGAGCGCTGCTGTGTCCGGAATGGCGCGATAGCCGGGCGGGCCATCATGGTCTCCCGGTCCAATGCTGAGCGCGCCGGCCAGATCACCGCCCGTTTCCATGATAAGGCCGAGCACGTCTTCGGGAGATGCGCCAAGCGCCCGTGTCATCGCCCGGAGCGGTTCGCCTTCGGGCAGCAGGTTCATCAGCCATGGCAGGACGACCTCCTGCCCATAATCCGCGTCGCCAATCGGCATGGTGAGCGAGATCGGAAAACGGTCAGGAGCGTTCAGCCAGTCTGCCTCATAACTGAGCCGGACATCCCCCGCATCGACCAGGATCGTCGCGATCTGCCGATCCTCATAGCAAACCGGTAGCTGCATCCGCTCAGCCCATCTCCAAGCGAAGGCCAACAGCCGTGGCGGCAGCCAGTGCCTTGTCCAGCTGTGCGGTCGGCTTGCCGGCCTCCAAGTCCACGACGAAGCGTTCGCCGCTATTGATGGCAAGCGCGAGCTCGCGCTGCGTGAGGCCCAGCGCCTTGCGCGCCTTTGCCACAGCGGCGCCGAATTCCTGTGCGGTGCGGATCATGTTTTCTTCCCGGTCGGGAAGATTGCATGTCGCGATGGAGGGTGCAAGCCTATTTCTTCCCGAGCGGTAAGATGGCTTCGCCTTACAGGCATTCTCTACAACGATCCTCCCGACCTGCAAGCCAGGAGGAACATCGTGTTTCCGCCGTTCGGCTTCGGCGAGGGCAGTAGTGTCGTCCAGTAAGGGGGCGGGCCAAAAGCCTCGCTTTCATGGCCCACGAAATGCGCCGGGACACAGGCCTTCGATTTCGTCGATGATCGACTCCGTCACTGCCAGCGCCAGACCAAGATGGGCCGGATCGGGGATTGCGTAGATGTCGCTGACTTCAAATCTCCCATGCCCGAGCATCCTCTTTCCCTGTGGCCAGTGCGCCTCACCCATCCGCATTCTGGCGAGCGTCGCCATGCTGCGCCGGATCAGCTTTGGTCCGGCCTCGCCCCCTGCCGGGAGACCCAGCTGATCACGTAGGCTGTCCCAGCCATGCCGGATTGTGTCATTGGCGAGGTAGGATGGTCGTCCCGGGTTGCCGCGCCCGGGTACCATTTCGTCCAGCCAGGGGACGAATTGCCGCGCAATGGGGATTTTGGGGCGATATTTCCTTGTCTGGCGCCGTCCCTCGGGGTTCAGGTCCAATACCCGAGCCGAGGCATACCACTGGGGCGGGCGAATATCGAAGATGGCGTCGGGTCTTGCCCAGGTCGCAACCGCAGCTCGCAAGTAGCGCAGCAGTTCGAGCCGGGTTGTAACACCCATCCCTCGACCCTTTTCGCTCATTTCCCGGCCTCGGCGCGGTGGGGAATCGATGCAGAAGGCAAACATGCGGGCAATCGTGGGAATGTCGGCCCGGTAAACGGGAGACCGGCTGACGTTCCTTGGTTGCTCGGCCCGAAACCTTGCCGTCTGCCCAGGGGTGGCATTGATGGCTGCCGCCAGTTGACGGACGCAGCCTTCGACATGGCCCAGGGACCGCGGCCGCAGGAGCTTGCCCTTTGAGCTCGTCACCGGGTGCTTCGCCAACCATCCGCGAAACCTTTCGACGAATCGCTCATCGACCTGCGGTACAGTGATGAGCGGATCAGTTTCGGCAATGAATTCCACGACGTGGGCAAGGCGTCCTTGGGTTGTCCTGAAGCTTATCTTGTCTTCCCCAAGGATCAGATAGTCGCGAATTGCAGAAGTCAGAAGCGGAGCCGCTTCGCCATCCAGCGGCCGTCCGCACGTGCGGCAGCACCTTGTCCCTTGGCTTTCGAGATAGCGACGGTCGAGCTCCAGGCTTGCCTGCCGCAGATCGCCGGTGCCTGCGGTGACGCTTCGTTCGCGGCGTCGAGCGTTGTCGTACCAGATGATCTCGAGGTTCGTCCGATCGGGCCGCCGATAGAGGCTGAAGGGGCCGCGTTGATAGAGCGGCTTCGGGCGTTTCGTTCTCGGCATTTCTTCACCTGCTCTCCTCGCTGCCAGGTTCGGATGTTTGGCCGAACCGCTTCTGGCGCTATTGGTCACGAATCCACAACCTTCCAAAGGCCGCCATCGTGAGAAGTGATCGGCTTGCGGACCAATAAGAAAGGCGCATCGCGGGACAAGCGGCTTGGGAACGCCCTTGCGGTCGTATCATGTACGCAATGGGTAGATTGGTGTTGGCGGAAGAGTTTTTCCGCTTCGCGCGCGCGGCGCAGCATGTGAGGGACCTTGAGGACGCGCTCGCGGCAAGCTGTACGGCGATGGGGTTCCAGTATTTCGCGCTCACGCATCATGTCGACTTCGGGAATTCCCCGGATTCCGCGGTGCGCATGCACAATTATCCCTCCTCGTGGGTCAGCTATTTCGACGAGAATGGGCTCGGCCAATCGGATCCGATTCACCGGGCGAGCCATGTGACGAGCGTCGGTTTCGCCTGGTCGGCGGTGCCGCAGATGATCCGGATGACACGCGCGGATCGCGATATCCTTGCTCGCGCAGGCCGCATCGGCATTGCCGATGGCTTCACGGTGCCGGGGCACGTCCCGGGCGAGGTGAATGGGTCGTGCTCGTTCGCTGTCGCGCCGGGGTGCCATCTTCCTGGGGATCACCTGAACGTGGCCCAGTTGATTGGCGCCTTCGCCTTCGAGGGGGCGCGGCGGCTCACGGGCCTGCGGCGCATCGACACCAGTGGCAAGCCCATCCTCACAGATCGCCAGCGCGACTTCGTGCTG